>JBAZJQ010000001.1:0-647740 GCA_041651235.1 Candidatus Pacearchaeota archaeon | reverse complement strand
TAATAAAACTCTTTTATTATTCAAACCAATTATATGTTTTTTAGTTTTTTGAATAATTAAATCCTTATTTTTAGGCCCAGAAACAAATCTTGTTCTGACTTTTCCATCTTTATCTCTGTAAGACTCACAATAATACGGCCCAAAAAGCTTACCCTCTCTTTTTATGTATTTTTTATAAACCATCTTTTAAAAATAAAAATATATTTGGTTTTGATTTAACTTTTATCATAAAAGTTATTCTTTGTTCAAACTTGTCTTTTCCAAAGAAAGTTTGTATGTATTTTTTATAAACCATAGTTCACCCATTTTCATAAAAAATTATGTAGTGAAACTATTTAAACCTAATTAGAACATTGTAATATATTATATTTTTTAATATTTCTCTCTTCTTTATAATCTAATCAGATATTATTTAATAGTTTATTTAGAATTATAAATTTAAAATAACAGTTTTCAGATTATTCTTCACTATCTTCTTGAATTATTTCTTTTTTTTCAGAACTTTCTGATATTCCAGGACTAATTTTACCTGCTTTTTTAATCCATTTAACTTTTTTTGGATCTCTTTTTAATGCAGAATTTCTTCTGCACTTGCTTGAGCAGAAATAAGTATTAGTTCCATCATTCTTAAAAATAGTTAATCCTCTTGGATTTTCATACTGTTTCTTGCAAAATGAACATGCTGGCATTTTATCTTACTCTCCTTAAATAACTTTCATTTAAAATTAAATGACTTCCCATAATCACAGGCATTAAACTTGTTTCGATAACTATATCTTCTTGATTTTGAGGTTCAGAATAAGATTTCTTTGAACTTTCTCTTTCTGATTGTCTTAAAATTTGTGGGGTTCTAGGATTATATTTTTCCATTTTATCTATTATAAGTAGTAGGTCTAAAACCACTTCTATTGCTACTACCTTCTCCCTTTTGATATTTTCCTTTAATTCTTCTAGCTTCAATTTGAGTTTCTCTTAACATTAAAATATCTCTTTTTCTAACAGGCCCTTTAACATTTCTTCTCATTGTTTTTCCTTTATCATATCCTTGTAGAATTCTACATTTAACTTGAGTAACTTCTCCTCTTGCACCAGTTCTTCCAATAATCCCTTCAACAACTGCAGGCACAGCTGTTTCTGATAAAAACATTGATGATGCTCCTTTTGAAGCATTCTGCTTTTCTTGTGGTTTTTTTTGCTCCTTTGCCATTTTAAAATATTATTACTTCAAGCTTTTAACAAAACCTTCAAAATCTGCTTGTGCATCGCCTGTATTAATTATTGCAACAGAAGCTGTCGGAACTCCAATACCTACTGCAATTCCCAATTTTTGTCTTTTGTCTGCTTCAACACAAGGAATTCCTTTTTCCTTGCACAAAATAGGCAAATGCTGTACAATTTCCTTAGGCTCTACATCAGCTCCATAAACAACAAGTTTAGCAGTTCCTCTCTCAATTGCTTTAGTAACTTCGTTAGTTCCTTTTTCAATTTTTCCAGTTTTTCTTGCTTTTTCTACTAGTTCATATACAGAAACCATTTTATTTAATATTCTCCATGTTTAGTTAATAACCTAAGAATTAGTGAGTAATTTTGCCCTCCCTAATATTAGGTCATTGGTTAATTAATATCATTAATATGGGTTTATAAAGCTTTTGAAATTGTAAATTTCAGAAGACCCAAAATTATAAAATAATTTTGAGGGTTTGCGACTCTAATTTATTTACTTCCACTTCACTAATACATCATCAGTTCTCTCTCTAGGATTGATATCTATTTTTTCTATTTCTTTTCCACTTGAATAAAGTTTTTTCTTAAACATCATCTCTCCAAGATAAGCGATCATAGCCCCATTATCTTGTAATAAATCTCTAGAAGGCACAAAAAACTTACATCCTCTTTCCTCGCACATTATTCTGCACATTTCCTGCAATCTTGAATTACAAGCAACTCCCCCGCCCAATAATAATTCTTTCTTTCCAGTATGAGCTAATGCTCTTTCCGCAGCCTCAACTAACATTGCAAAAGCAGTTTCCTGTAAGGAATAAGACAAATCTTCAAGTTTATATTCCCCAGATTCTAACATTTGTCTCAATTTAGTAAGCATTCCAGAAAAAGCAACATCCATTCCTTTTATTGAATAAGGTAATTCAATATATTTTCCTCCTTCAGCAAGTTTTTGAATTTTAGGTCCTCCTGGAAAACCAATTCCAGCATATCTCGAAAAAGTATCGATAAAGTTTCCAATACCAATATCCAAGGTTTCCCCAAAAACTCTGTATTTTCCAGATGCGTAAGCGATTATCTGAGTATTTGCGCCAGATGCATAAAGCAAAACAGGATCTTTTGCTCCAGTAATTCTGCCGATTTCCAAATGAGCAACACAATGATTAACAGGAATTAATGGAACCCATAATTCTTTTGTTTTTTTCTTTGCAAATTTCATTCCCTCAATTAAACATGGAGCTAATCCAGGTGCTTGTGAAAAAGCAATTGCATCAATATCCTTTTCATTTATTCCAGCAATCTCCAATGCTTTTTTCCAAACTTCTTCTGCAATCAAAGCATGATGTTTCGCAGATTCCATTGGGATAATGCCGCCCTTTTCAGTTGTATACATTTCTCTAACATTAGCAAGAACTTTGCCTTTATTTACAATCCCAATTCCAAAGGTATGTGCTGTTGATTCTATGCCGAGTATCATAAAAACAACAATAAATCCTAATTTAAAAATCTAATTAATTCTCCTCGTAAATAAAATATTTGAATTATTTATATCTCCTTAAGACAAACAAGGAGGATGATGAAGATTAATATAAACAACAGATACCTCATATAATGTTCTAATAAGTTATAAATAAATTTACTATCCAACAAAGAACAAAACTATAAAATAAAAAAATATTAAAAAATAAAAAAGAACACCTCTTTCCCCAGATTAAACATTAAAATGAATTAATATTATCTTTTTTTCTTTTTCTTTTTCTTTCCGCCTCTAGCCATTACAGCTTCACAAACATTTCCAGCTCCGTCAACATAGTAAAGATGTCCAGGCTTTCTTACAATAACTTTTTTAACAACTATTTTTCCCATTTTTTTACCTCCCTTTTATTATATTATATAAATTAAATGCAATTTTAGTATTTAAACCTTTCTTTCGTCGACAAAATTCAAAAAATTATTATCATTAAAAGGAATTTCCAATAGCAGATTAAATTTTTCTTTTGGTTTAATTGAAAATTTATTTGAATTAACTAATTTTCCGTCGATAATTTTATTATCCAAAAACCAAATTGCAAAAAAAGGTTTGCAGAAAAATGAATGAATTGACTCATTTGTAGGCTTATTAAAATAAAAAAGCAAAGGCAAGCTATTTTTTCTAAACATCAATCCTCTTGCTTTTTCAAATAAAGTTCTGCATTCTTCAACCTTAATTATTTTTTTCTTCCCCTTATATCTAAAACCAAAATTTTTTATCATTTTTATTCATTCAAATATTTTGATATTTGCTCCTGTATTTTATTTTTCGTATTTGGAGAAAAATTCCAATTACCATATAAAGAATCTATAAAATTAGTTTTCTTCTTTTCACTAATATACTTATCCAGAACCTTTTTCAATAGTATATCTAAATTTTCATAAATTTGGTCATCTTTAGTATAGATTATTTTTGGGGTAGATAAAAAATTAGAAATTAAAATTCCTTGTATAAACTCTCCATCAGCTTCAAAATAAGCGGGAAATTGATAAACATCTCCATAAATATATTTCTTTACATTATCTATCAAAATATTTTTTTCTTCACCTATAAAGTTAACTCCTTTTGAATAATGTTTATCTTTTACCCAGATATCATAAACTTTAGGCCAAGGTTTTTCTAATTTTTCTGCCTTAAAATGAGCTTTTTTATTCCAAAAATGAAATTGAACTTCCACCCCTTCAATCTTTTGGATGATTGTAAAATGCTGAATAACTTTTTTATCAAATAAACTAAGCGCTTCTCTTATCTGAGGGGTCATTGAAAATAAATTAGGAATATCTTTAGATTTTTCTGGATTAATTAATATAATTAAATCTATATCTGACTCTTTTCTCACAGAAAAATTTTGGCCATAAGCCATAGAACCTACCAGAATTAATGCTTCTGTCCAAGGTTCTAACTTACCTCTTAATACTTCTAAAATTTTTAATCTTTTCTCAGTTTCTCTTTTGGATTCTTCAAAGCTAGGTAAATCCATATTTTTAGTTCTCATATTGATTAAACTTTACCACCATCTCTCTTTTTTCTCGTTCCCTTCTTTTTCCCTCTTTAAACAAATATATCTCTCATACATCTTATCAACATTATGTTTATTAACATAATCATGGAATTTAAATCCTCCTCCAAAAGATTTTGGGATATGCATAAGCTCGTGGATAATTGTTTTTATTCTTTCATCTTCAGGCATCTTATCAAATTTTTCAGAAATAACTTCAATTAAATAAAATCCCTTCCTATTCAATGCAATTTGCATTGCTTTTCCTAAGGCATGACATCTTGCAATAGTGCCCCTAGAAGAGCTTCCAAAACTTCGAAGACAAACAACATCATTCATCCTAACATGAGGAAACATCATATTAGCTAATTCACTAGCTATTTGTTGGATATCCTCTGCTTTTTCATATTTTATACCCATTTTGATTTTTCAACTCCTCTTTTTATCTTATTAATTTAAAATTTAAGTATTTATATATTCATATCATAGATATATCAATTTATTCATCTGCACAACATATAAGTCATTTATATTATCAATAAATATTATCATAAATCTATTATCTCGATAATCTTTTTTCTAGAAGTCTTACCTTTAATAATTTTTATATTCTTAACAGGGACATTAAAATGTCTTTTTAATAAATTAAACAATTCTATATTTGCTTTATTATCTTCTGCTCTTTCCGTTAGATCAATAATATACTCGTCTTCACTAACTTTTTCTATTTTTTCTTTATTCTTTCCAGGATTAACTTTTATTTTTATTATCATATCATCAATGGTTTAAATTTAAATACTAGCTGGATAATTAATCCAAAAGATAAAATAATTATGGGCATAATCCACCTCATTAAATAATAAACAATTTTTTTATTAACATTAAAACCCGCTTTAGTTAAATAAGGATAATAAAAAGTCATATAATCATTTTTCCCAAATTGTTTTTTAGTTAATATACATCCATTAAATATAATTATTTGTAAATAATAAACCAACACCCCTAAAATTAATATTTTCCAATTAAAAAGAAATATAGAAGCATAAACTATAATGATTAATATCAAATGAATCCAAAAAATTAATCCAAAATAGTTTGTTTTTTTCATTTTTTATCGATTCTCCGGTTTTTTCCAAGACCTTCCTAATGCCCGATATATTTCCTCCTCTGTTTTTCCTGCAATTCTTTTTCCTTTTTTAAATAATCCATGCTGGTTTAATTTAAATCCTTTTGTTCTTGCAACAATTCTTAATCCAATTCCAGAGCCTCTTTTGCTGGAAAAAGCTAATAAAGTTGCTCCCCATTCTTCTAAAATAGTATAATACAACTGAATATTAACTCCTTCGATTCTAAAACCTGCTTTTTGCTCTCCTCCATAAAGAAATTTTCCTTTTTTAGATAAAAACTCTTTAATTTTATCTTTATTTTTAGGAATAACAACTAAATCAATATCTCTAGGATTTTTTGATTTTCTTCTTATGCTTCCTACAATTTCAATTCTTCTAACAAATGGTTTTAATTGCTTAACAAGCCTATTTGCTAAACTAATTACATGTTCGCCTCTTTTTTCCATAAACTATTAAAAGCAAATGAATATTTAAAATTATACAATGATAAACCAAATATCTTCTAATACCTATCAATTATATTTTAATGAATTTGGAAGCTGTGTTTATTTATTAAAATTAAAAAAGGAAGATAAACAACAGAATATTCTAATAGATACCTCAAGCAAAGATAATGAACAAGAATTAATTAATAATCTAAGACAATTATCAATCAATCCTGAAGATATAAACATAATTCTCTTAACTCACTCTCATTGGGATCATATTGGAAATATCAAATTATTTGAAAATGCAAAATTATATGATTATAATAATAAAAACGAAATGTCTAAGGATTTTCCAGAAATAAAAGTTATTGAAACACCAGGACATACGAAAGACTCTCTATGTTTTTTATATAAAGACATTTTATTTTCTGGAGATACATTATTTCATAATGGAATTGGAAAAACAGATTTCAAAGAATCTCTTCCAAATAAAATGCAATCATCCTTAAATAAATTAAAAAATTTAAAATATAAGATATTATGTCCTGGGCATGTTTAATTTATCTTAAAAACTTCTTCTATATGTTTTTTCTTTAAAGCTTTTGTAATCTTATAGGCTAATTCAAGTGAAGGATTATATCTCCCCTGTTCAAGTGAAATTATTGTCTGTCTTGTAACCATTACAGTTCTTGCCAATTCCTCCTGAGTAATTCCAAGCTTATTTCTTAAAAAAGCAATTTTTGTTTTCATCCTTTTCTTGAATAATATTTAAACAGAATAGTATAAATGAAAATCATTCCACAGCTGATATAAGCAAATACATTTCCCATTAAATATAATTCAGGGTGGGTTGCTCTTATTGCAATTAAAATTAATCCTGTAACAGCAATTAGTAATGCACTAACTGTAAAAACCAATTTTGCTGCCTTTCCTGCAATTTTATCCACTCTTTCATCACTAGTAACTTCATCAACTCCTTTATTAATAACAAACATAAGTGCCATTGCAACAAAAAGCAGTGCAAGAGGAATAATAAAATTCCCTGCAGTTACAAATCCACCAATTAAACCTGCAAGTATCATTACTATTAATAACTTATAAACTCGGTAATGTTTGTATTTCATGTAAAATATATATTACATTAAGTATTTAAACCTTTCGGTCAATGTAAAAAATATATTACAAAGAAAACTATCTGCTAATTATCTCTATTCCATCTCTGTGCTTTAACTTATGTTCTTTACCAACAGCCTGTTTTGTTCTTACATCAATTGCTTTTATGAAATTCTTCGCTAAATCTGAATGAACAGCAGCTGCAAAATCCAAAGCAGTTGAACCAGAAGGCAGTAAAAAACAATCAGGAAGAATATTTCCTTTTGAATCAGCTAGCTTATTTGCACCTGCAGGAAATATTGCAATATATTTTAATAATTCAAAAACAACTGCATTTAAAACCTGTTGAACTCCTGTTGAGCCATAAACATCTAAAACATTTTTCTTTATACTTTCAAGTGCTTGTTTTTGTTTATCATTAACTTTACCTTCTTTTATCTTAAAACTCTTTTCTCCAGGAATATACTCAATTAATCCTGCTTTAGAAGCTTCTCTTAAAGCAAGTTCAGAATCAGCAGAACAAGCAACAATAATTAATTCAGGATATTCTTTTTTTAGTTTATCAAAATTTTCCTTAGCATCAGGTCTGTCACATTTATTTGCAGCAATTATCATTGGTTTTGAAATATGTCTTAAATCATGTGCAAACTGCAATAACTCTTCCTCTGTCCACTGTGCAGGTTTTTCTGCATTATATTTTCCTTTTAATAAAACCATCTTAACATCATCCTCACTAACTTTTAATCCTGAAAACTGCATTGCAATTGATTTTGCAAAATTATCTTTTGTATTCTGCAAACTTCTAACAAAAGTCTTCCAAACTTTATTTAAAATTCTTAAATACCACAAATCTAATTCTTTTTCAAGCATTTTAATATCATTAATTGGATTATATCCTTTTGTTTCTTTTCCTCCTTCATCTGTTTCACCTGAAATATCAACTATGTGAATTAAAGCATCTGCATTAGTTAAATCATCTAAAAACTGATTTCCAAGACCTTTTCCTTCAGAAGCTCCTTCAACTAAACCAGCAACATCC
The DNA here is from genome assembly GCA_041651235.1 of Candidatus Pacearchaeota archaeon. Taxonomy (GTDB): domain Archaea; phylum Nanobdellota; class Nanobdellia; order Pacearchaeales; family GW2011-AR1; genus ARS1285. The sequence goes on along the minus strand of JBAZJQ010000001.1, from coordinate 639,783 downwards.
ATTAAATCAATAGGAACAAACCTTGTTCCATTAATGCAATAACCTGTTCTTGGATTGCACTGAACACCTAATTCTTTATCAATACACTCTATTTTAACATAACCAATTCCATGATTAGGTTTTATTGTTGCAAAAGGATACGGTGCTATAAGTACATTAGCTAATGTGCAAGCTTTGAAAAAAGTGCTTTTGCCTGCGTTTGGACATCCTACTAAACCTAAAAGCATTTTTTAAACTCCATATAACCAATTTGGATCATTTTTATTTATTATTCTAATCTCATTCTCTTTTAAAAGATTATGTATATGAAATCTTATTCCCTGCCGAGTCATATTCAATTGATTAGCTAATTGATTTACTGATAGTTGTTCATTTTTTAAGATGTTTAGGATCAAATTTTTATTTCCTTTCGCTCTTTGAATTTTTCTTGTATATACTTTAAATGAATCTTCTATCTGTTTTCCTTTCCATCCTAAGTCAATAACAGAATATTTTTTATTTAAATTAAGATAATCTAAATATAATCTTTTCATACCTTTTCTTAATATTTGTAAATAACCATAATCTCTATATTCTCCAAATCGATAAGTAATTTTAGAATCATAATCTAAGATATCACAAATTTTTTTCAAATCAAGAACAAGGGGTTTATTTTTTAAGGCAATCACTATTAATGTAGAGTCAACATGCCCTTCATCTATTATAAATGCACATAAAATAGCTAAAAGTGAATCCTTATCTTTTTGAAAAATATCTTGAGGCAATCTACTTGTTAAAGAATTAAAATCTTTAATAGAAAAATTGTAATAATTAAAAAGTAAAGTAGATATTGAAGGGGGACAATAAGGCCGAGTGGATTTTGTTATATAATCTTTTTTAAAATTAATTTTACCAAAAATACTCTCAATTTTTCTGATATAACCTACCCTATAAAATTCATTAAATTGTCTATATCCAAAATAAGGCAATCTCCCTTTTCTAGGGTTTATTGCAGTTCCATCTCCAAGATGATGACCAAGCAACATATGAAAGACAGGAGTTATTTTAATCGGTAGAATCGGATTTTCAATATAATTAACTCCTCCTGCAGTTTTATATGCAATCACATTTTTCTGTAATTCTTCTTTAGATATTCTTAGTTTATCAGTTATTTTTAATAAAATTTCTAGTGGCACAAAAAAATCTCGCATATAAGATTTTTTTAACATATTTTTAAAACTAATCCAAGGAATTTCTTTATTTAGAAAAAGAATTCTATAAGCCTCTACTTTGTTTTTATATTGTAAAGATATTTCTTGATTTATCTTATCTAAAAAACTTTTATTAACTCTGATATTAATCCTATCTAAATCCCAAAGATTAAATTCTTCCATAAACTAATTAAATAAATCTACTATTTATAGTTTTCCATGGTGGCTTTCCTACAAGTCCAATTAACATAAGAATATACTAAAATCTGGATTTTTATATTTATTGATAGTATATCCTATCTTAACTAAATTTACTTTTTATTAGTAATATATACTCATATTTAGCTTAATCTTCTGATGTTTAAGCGTTTAATTTTAATATTATTAATCATTAGTTCTTAGTATCTTTAATCAAATCTCAATCTTAGAAAACAAATAACTCCCAATTAAAGTAACAACTATTGTCAAGGCTATAAGGACAATAAAATCAGCAAACAAACCAAGATGAGAAACTCCAGTTAAAACTCCTCTTAATCCATCAACACCATAAGAAAGAGGATTTAATTTAGTTACAACTGAAAGTGCACTTGGCAAACTGTCTAATGGAAATAATGCACCAGATAAAAAGAATAAAGGCATTATAATAAAATTCATTATTAATGGAAATGCCTGCATATCTGATAACTTAGAAGCAATTGCTGTTCCAAATGCTGTAAAAAGCATAGCTATTAAAAACATGAATATAAGTGCAATAGGCATCATAAACCAATTAGCTATTCTAAATCCAATTAAAAAAGAAATTAATAATACAACAAATCCTTGAACCATTGAAACTGTAGCTCCTCCAAGTGTTCTTCCAATCATAATCTTATATCTGGGAACAGGAGCAACTAAAGTTTCTTTTAAAAATCCAAATTCTCTATCCCAGATAATTTCAATTCCATTAAACATTGCAGTAAATAAAATACTCATTGCAATTATTCCTGGTGCTAAGAAATCCATATAATTTCCTCCACCAGCTTTCTGGAATATTGGGCCAAATCCAAATCCTAATGCAACTAAAAATAAAAGCGGTTGAGCTAAAGCACCAATCATTCTAGGCTTGCTTCTCCAATATCTTTTAAGCTGTCTTAACCACATAATATAAATCGGACTGTTCATTTTGCTTCTAGAACCTCTTTTAATTTTTCTAAGATATCTTGTGTGAATGGATTTTCTAGGTCTCCTTTTTCAACCCATTCAAGATATTCTAATTCTGTTTTGTTATTGCCTAATTTCTTATAAGAATATCTTACAAAATAATTATTATCAAAAGCTCTTAATGTAAAAATTTTATTTTTTATAAATTCTATTACCTTATAATAATTCCATCTATTGGAATTGTCACAGTTTTTATAAATAGTATTTATATTAGGAGGATAATTATCTGAAAGTTCCTCTTTTATCCCTTTAATCCATTGAGGAGTATTATTCGGATTAATTGTAAATTCAAATACTTCTATAACCGGCTTGTTTATTATGATAGTCAAATTATTTTTTTTCATCTTCTCCCCCTCCACATTCTTCCGCCTCTTCTTAAATTATCTTTTGCGCTTGCAGTTTCCTCTCTTATTGTCTTTCCAGTTAATTTCAAAAAAGCTTCTTCCAAAGTCTTTGATTTAGTTTGTTTTTTTATTTCAGTTGAGGTTCCTATTTTTATTATTTTTCCATGATCAATAATTGCAATTCTATCTGAAATACTATCTGCTTCCTCCATATAGTGAGTTGTAAGAAATACAGTCATTTTTTCTTTTTTATTCATCTCTTTAATATATTTCCATAAAAAGTTTCTTGTTTGAGGATCTAATCCAAGACTAGGCTCATCTAAGAATAATATTTTCGGATGGTGAATTAATCCTCTTGCAATTTCAAGTCTTCTTTTCATTCCTCCTGAAAAAGTCTTAACTAAATCATTTCTTCTATCCCATAATTCAACTAACTTCAACAAAGATTCTATTCTAGGTTCTCGAACTTCTTTTTTAATACCATAAAAAACAGCATGAAATTCCATATTTTCATAAGCAGTTAACTCATCATCTAAACTAGGGTCCTGAAAAACAATTCCAAATGAATGTCTTACTTCATGAGTCTGTTTAACAGGAGAATATCCATTTATTTTTACTTCTCCAGAACTCGGATGCAGTAATGTTGTAAGCATTTTTATAGTGGTTGTCTTACCAGCTCCATTAGGCCCTAAAAAAGCAAATATCTCCCCTTCTTTTACTTCAAAATTAATATTATCAACAGCAGTAAAATCATTAAACTTTTTTACAAGATTCTTAACCTCAATTATATTTGGCATTAAAGCATAAAACTAATTTTGTTTATAAAACTTATGGACATCTCTTCCTAAATCTATTATAAATAACATACCCCAAAATAATAATCCCGCAAAACAACAAGAGAGCTAAACCAAATTCATTCATATTTTCCTGTATTAATACTTGATTATTTCCAAATAAAATCCCTATATACATTAAAATTAATATCCAGATTCCAGCTCCAAGACTAGTGTAAAAACAGAATTTAGCTAAATTCATTTTTCCAAAACCAGCAGGAAGTGAAATCAACTGCCTAACTCCTACAATTAACCTTCCAACAAAAGTAGTAATTTCTCCATGATTCTTAAAATAGTCTTCAGACTTAATCAAGCTTTTTTCACTTATTAAAAATATTTTCCCATATCTTTTAACTAATTTTTCAACTAATTTCCTTCCTAAATGCAATGCAATAAAATAATTAATTAAAGCTCCAACTAAACTTCCTAACAACCCTGCTAAAAAAACAAAAAAGAAAGACATTTCTCCTTGAGAAATTAAATAACCTGCAGGAATAATAACAATTTCACTTGGAAAAGGAATAAAAGAAGATTCAATAGCCATTAAAATAAATATCCCTAAATACCCCCATAACCCAATTGTTGAAACTAACCAGGATGCTAATGAAGATAATACCATAATTAATATAAAAAAAGAGATTTTATAAATTCTGGTATTGCTTATATTAATAATTCTTAAAACAAACAATAAATTATCTATTCATTAAAATTTCAATTATATCATCTGTAAAAGTATAAGAATTTAATATTATCAATAATTTTAATCATATAATCCGTAAGTTTTATTAATCTAAGAACATACTTATTAAGATGGCTAAACCAATTATAAATTATATCCTGGATTTTTTCATGTTAATAGCTTTTGCAACTACTGCAATAACTGCATTTACTAATAATAAAGGAATTCATGATTTATCTGGAAAGATATTTATTGTTCTAGTAATCATCCACATAATCCTGCATTGGAATTGGATCTACTGCATAACTAAAAATCTATTCAAATCAAAACAACAAACTATTTCTAATTAATAATTTAATAAAACAAACAAATAATATTCGGGCATCAAGCTTGATCTTCAGTTTTTAAAATGTTTAAATTTTAACATTACTAATTAGTTTATCTTTAAAATGCCTAATAATTCCATCAATAACCTTTAAATACATTATTTATGTGTAATTTTTGTGAGCCTGTAGCTCAGCCCGGTTAGAGCACTGCTCTTATATGAATGTGTTTCACTAGAAACATAGTTTCCTAGCAAAGGAAAATTTGGCTAAGAAAGGCAGGGGTCCGCAGTTCAAATCTGCGCAGGCTCATATCATTATCGAAGATAATGCCTTGATTATTTTAGAATATATTTATAAAGATTATTTCCTGTCTAATAATATCAAAAAAGATGAAGAAAAAATATAAAAAATTCTTGTATTGGTTTATGTGGATATTAATAGTTGTAATGGCTATTTTATTAGTTTATGCTATATTTAAAAAAATATGAATATTTGTCCTGGGGAGCAAATCTTCTTAGTGCTCTATTATTTCTATATCTATTCTTCAAATACAATCAATCCTCATGTTTTAATGCATTTGAAACATTTCTTTCACTTGGAACGATTTTAGTTAGTGTAACTGCACAATTCATATCTGTAGTTTTAAGAAAAACATCTGAAGAATAGCTTTTTAAACCAATTTTATCTTTAGAATATATGCCAATGGCATGCCCCTATAGTGTAGAGGCCAAGCATAGAGCCCTTTCAAGGCTTTGACCCGGGTTCGAATCCCGGTGGGGGCATATTATATATGTTGAAATTCCCTATTTTCTTATAAAGGAATTTCTCTTGGATAGTTTATGAAAAAAGAGTATCCTAATTATCAAGAACGAACAACAAAAGAAAGAGGAATTGAAGATAAATTAAAATCAGGGGATAAAAAGGCTTTAAATGACTTTCTTAAGTCTTGCTTGATGAATTCAAGTAAGGAGAGAGTAGAAGGAAAATTAAAAACTTATATCTTAGAATTTTATGATATTATTGGAAATTTAACAGAATGGAATCTAGATACAATAAGAGATTTCTTAATCTTATTAAATCAAACTGATAAAACTGAATGGACTAAAAACGACATTAAAAAGATTATGAAAAGATTTATCAGATTTTATTACAAAACCCATAAGGATTTTGAAGAAATGATTTTAATGTTAAAATGTAAATCAGATGCTTTTAATTATGAAAGAATAAACGAAAATAATTTAGTTAATCCTGAAGAATTTGAAAAAATACTAAGATGTGCAAATACTTTAAAACAAAAAGCAATTCTCTCTCTTTTATTTGAAACAGGTTGTCGTCCACAAGAACTTAGAACCTTAAAATGGAATGATATAAAAATAGATGGAAATATTGGGAATATAACTTTTTTTAGTGGGAAAACAAAAAAATCAAGAACAATCCCTGTTAAAGATTGTATTCTTCATTTACAAAGACATAAACAAGAATTTGAATATCCAGATGTAAATTCAAATGATTATATTTTTCCCTCACAAAGGAATAGAAATGAGCCATTAAGTAATAATGCCTTACCTGTAATGTTTAAAAGATTAAGTAAAAATGCGGGATTAAATAAAAATATTTTTCCTTATTTGTTTAGGCATAGTAGACTAACTAAAATAAATCAGCAAATGCCTACTTCTTTAGCAATTAAATTCGCAGGACATAGTTTAAAGCAATCTCAAACTTATGTTCATTTATCAAGTGAAGATTTAAGAACAGCTATGCAAAAGATTTGGAAAGTTAAAGAATTAACATCTGAACAAAAAAATGAATATGAAAAAGAGTTAGAAAATATAAAAAATCAATTAGCAAATATAGAAAAAGTTTTTGAGATAGCATTTTCTTCTAAAGATTATCCCATTACTCTTAATGATTTTATGCAAAAAATGTCTAACAAAACTTTTGCTCTCTCCTAACCCTACGGATTAAAGAGGTGATACCAATAGCGTTTTTTAGAACGCAAAGAAAACCGCGTTGGCGGAGCCATGCGTGTTTTCTCGTTCGGGGCATGTTTTTCAGTTTTTATCGCTATAATCTTTATAAATATTTTTTTAAATAAAATGATTAGTGGTGATGAATAATGATAAAAAATAACTATCATGATAAGAACCCACTTGGGTTCATGAAAATGTGATTCTGAGTTAGTTTTAAACCCTATTAATGATATTCTGGACGCGAAGCGTCCTTTATTTAGTAATAGTGTAATAACTTCACATCTAAAAGAACTAGGATATCCTGAAAACTCCTTAAAATCTATGTTAAAATGTGGAGAAACAACAGGATTTAATGCTTTGATGCATTGTGGTTGTAAAACACAAGTTATTCATTTTACTCATCATTGTTGCCTCAGAACCTGTCCTAGTTGCTCTAAAATACGTAAAAGAAGAATTAGAAACAAATATCTCCCCTTTCTTAGTGGGTTACATCAAGATAGAAAGTATTTTCTCTATTTTCTAACTATAAGTCCAAAAAACTATGAAAATTTAGAAGATGGTTTAGATCATATAAAAAAATCTTTTTCAAAATTTCTTAGACACAAATACATAAAAGAAAGAATAAAAGCAGGCTTATATGTTATTGAAACAAAAGGGACTGAAGGAAACTGGAATATCCATATGCATACAATTATCTATGGAAGATATATTGATAATAAGATAAGAAATAACAAAAACTCTAAAATAGTTGACTTATTTAGAGAATCATCAGGCAGAGAAGTTAATATTCATATTTCAAAGCAAAATTCTACAAAATTTACTTTAAATTATATGTGTAAATATATATCTGCAAATAAAGACGACTTTGAAACAGAATTAGATTTAGCAAAATATATCTTTCAAACAAGAAAAAGAAGGTTAATTCATACCTTTGGAGAATTTTATAAAATTAAGATACAAATAAAAAAACAAATTTGTCCTCATTGCAATCAACCAATAGAGTATATAATAGATATTGAAGTAGTAAGAGTTTTTGAAGAAAACATATTAAAATCAAAACCTCCACCGGACTTGATGGACTGGATGCCCTAGAGAATCCTGAAAGAGGATATTAGTAGAATTTTAGTAATCTCTTGAACCAGTCCAATACTTAAAGATTGATTTTAGAGAAGGTAAAAGTATGCTCATAATTATCAATATTAGAATTAATTTTTTTATCGTTTCAGTCTTAGATTTTGTTATGCATATTTCATAACTCCAGTCTATCTTTCCAACATTTGGGCCTTCTACTTCCATGTATTGTCCATTATTAGTAAATTTTTGGTAGTCTCCTCCAATTCCACCGATATTAGCATTAGAGTTAGAAAAAACAACACTATGTTCTTCTTCAAAAGGGATATTTTTTATTTTTAGCGGCTCTCCTAAATAAACATTATATGATTGATTATCAAAAAGAAATGTTAACCAAAAATTACCCCTTGCATGAGGATTAATGGGGTTGGAATTAGTATCCCTTAAAATTAAATCATATTTTTTATATTCAAAGGGGAAACTTAAAAAAATTTGTAGTGAAGACTTCATCATCTCACTTTTTATCTCATCTAATAAGATATTAGTAGTATTAGAATTTAAAACCACTTTATCATCTCTACAATAAGTAGCAAACGGATTAAAAATTAAAATTAATATTATTAGAGAAACTAAGAAAAGAATAAAAATTCTAAAAAACAATCGTTTGTAATTCAAATCTTTAAATTCCATTTTTATGTGTTGAGCTATTTTCTGCATAAGTAATAATCCTTAGTTATTTAATAAATTATGGTTGCAAACTTTTTTGGCTTTAGAAAAGAATAAATAATCGCTGGTTCTAGTGTATTAATGGAAGAAGCGGTTGGAGAAGCATCTAAAAAAGATAGTCCTTCAAGGGCATATGATTTATTTAAGAAGAATATTCTTAATGCTTTTCATCTTTATGGAAGAGTATTCACCCAAAAGTTTTCTAAAGATGATAATAGATTGATGCGTGCAATGTATATTACTTACTTAATTTCATGCCTAGAAAGTTATTTTACTGGACTTTTTAAAGAGATGTTTAGTAAGAATTTATTGAATAAAGAAAGAATATTTAGAATAAAGCGAATTAAAAAATTAAAATTTAACTTCAATGATTTACAAGAAATCCAAAGTAAAAAAATTTCTGTTGCTGAGATTTTAGCTGAGAATATGAATTTCCAAAATATGAAATACATTTATGAATTCGCTAAGGCAATAGAATTTAACAAGTATTCTCAAAAAGTTAAGCAAAGTTTGAATAAAACGGGAGAAAACCAAGATATTAACAAATCTTTAGGGGTTATATCTAAACAAAAAAATAGAGGATTAGACAATCTTAATGTAAGTAAAGCAATAAATAAGTTAATCCTAGAATACATGGCAGATGATAACATTCTTTTGAAATTATACTCTGCCGATAAATGTTTTAATACTATTGCTCAGATGGTTTGTCTGAGGCATGAAGTTGTTCATAAAGCAAAAAATATTAACATTAAACATGCGGAGATTTGGGCATATACTATGGCTACATTTCAGTTTGCAAACATGTTCCATAGAATTTATGAGATCAAGGTCAAAGAATTAAAAGATAAATTAGAAGAGTAGTTATTTCAAACTAAACAATCTTTCAACTCTTTCAGTTTCATCACCTTTTCTTTCTTTAACTAAATTAATCCTTTTAAGAAATTCTAAGGATTTTAAAGCAACTGCCCTGTGAGTCCTAACTTTTAGAGAAATTTGCCTAATTGAAAGTTCTTTCTCTTTAGAAAGTAATTTTATAATATCTTCAGTTATTACCAGTATATTCCTATGCATATATGAATAATCACACATAAATTTTTATACTAAGTATGAATAGGTATTCATAGATGTAAAATGGATAAAAGAAAAAACGATAAATTATTCTGGATGGGGTTTTCTGCTAATTTAAAAAGACTAATTGGTATTTTGATGATCTTTTTTGGCTTACTCATTCTCTTTTTTAAGGGTATTATGGGAATTATTTTGATGGGAATTGGTTTTTATTTAATTTATAAGGGTTCAAGCCAAAAATTCCACTTTCAAAGAGAAAGCGGATATATAGTCCATAAGGGGCATTAAAAGAAAGCTATTTGGACAGATACTTGGAAGGGAAAAGGGTGTGTAGGAATGTTATTGATAGAAGGAAATAGAAAAGTATAAATATTAGTTTTTTTTATTGATATTATGAATAAGTTTGCCAAATCCGAATCAATTTTTGTTGGAGTTTTAATTTTTGTTATTGGAGGGGTAATTCTCTATTTATTATTTGGGATTGGTGGAGGCCCTAGTGGGGGGATACTTAATCATCCAAATCCAATTCTTACAGCTCAAGGACAAGATGAAGTATGCCCTTCAAGCATATACTTTGATTATGATGGAGAAGGAGAATTTAATATAAACCTGCGTAATTCTGGAGCAGAGGGGAGTATATTTGTTACTATTTTTTCTCCAAATATTACTTCAAGAGGTAAACCCATGGAGGAGTTTAATAATACTAGTACAAAATTATGGAATGTACCTAGTGGAAATTATCAAGACTTTAATTTTGATCTTAACAGAACGAATAATCGACAGCAAAATTTTACTATTTATGTCAAATATGGATGTAGCGGATTACTTTGCTCCGATAATAATTTTATTTGCGATTATGCCTCACAAAGTGCTTCTTCTAATCAATATTATCTAACAAAATAAGTTAAATACAAATTTAAGATAACTTCATAAAAATAATATTTTTAAATGTATAAATCTTTAAATACGTTAATAACATTTAAAAATCATGAAAATTAAAGAGTTATTGATATGGACAATTCTCGCACTTTTATTAATTTGGTTTTCTAAATCCTCTTCAACTTTACAAATAGTATTAGGAATTTTAATCTTAATTCTATTATTATTCAGAGATTCTGCTATAGGTAAAAGTAAAAATTCTTTAATAGAAAAGGCTTCTCATGAAACATTTTATGATGCCATGAAATGGGTAGCATTTGGTATATTTGTGATTATCTACCCTACCTTCTTAAAGACAAATTTAACTGCATTTCTAATCACTATTTTTATTTTTATATTGATTTTGTTTGGATTGAATATTTTAAAAGAAAAAAATTCCCCTAAACAATAGAGAAAATCAACAGATTATTTAAGTTCGGTGGGGGCATATTCACCATCGGAGATGGTGTTAAATTTCTCTCGGGAATTTGAACCTTGGTTCGATGACTGTGAGAGGCGTAATACCTTTTTGAAGAAATCAGAGGACATTTTTTTGCCTTGATCTTTCAAAGACATTATACTTATTAAGAATAACAGATGCAATTTCAAAATTTTCTAGCTTTAAAGATTATTGTTGTTGGGACCATTTTAACATTATATTTATTTATTGTTGTTGGGACCATTTTATCTTTCTTTTGCAATGGTTTTTTCCAACTACTTTGAGGTTCAATTATTCTCTCAATATTAAACCCTGCTTCTCTCAATGCATCAAAAATCTCACTTATCGTCCTCCTAAAAGCAATAAAATTTATCCCTTTGACTCTTCCGCTTTTAAAATAGCTTTGATTTATCTTTAAAGTTTGATGTTCAAAACAATGAAAAAATGGATGGTCTTGACTAAAAATGAATAATCCTCCTTTTTTCAAGACCCTATGCACTTCTTTGAATAATATTTTTATATCCGGAGAATATAAAAATGACCATGAAGAAAAAACAAGATCTTGAGTATTTGATTTAATTGTAGATAATTTTTGAAAATTGCCTTGCATGAAATCCACTTTTACGTCATTTTTTTCTGCAAATTCTTTTGCAAATTTTACTTGTTTTTTAGATAAATCTATTCCTATAACTTTAGCACCCTTTTTAGCAAAAATAACTGAAGCTTGCCCTCCACCACAACCAAGGTCTAAGATATTTTTTCCCATTACATTACCAATAATTTTTAATTTATTCTCATTTGGAACCCCGGGGCCATAATTAATTTCTAAAACACTATTTTCCTTTAGATAATCCCCGCTCCTTTTTTCCCACCAATTTTTTATCTTATTTGTTTGGTTCATAAATTAAAGAATTATTTATGGTTTATATAACTTACTACCAAAATCTAATTTCCCCATTTAATTCATTGTTTCTTATTCTTTTTTCAATTTCACTTTGATTTTTTTTTCTAATGGGAATTACCTTGCTGGTTATTTTATTATCTTCAAAAAAGGTTTCTGAAATATACCCTGGAACTGTTATTCTTGCATCCTTGGCAAACTGATTATAATATGCTTGCATAAGTGCAATACCTTTTCTATTCCATAAATCTTCTGGAATTCCTAAAGACTCAAACATCTGGGATGCTGTTTGAAAATCTTCAAATCTTAAATTGCCCAACTGATTAGGATCTTTAGATCTTTTGTAATGACATTCAGCAATTAATGCATCTGCCGTAAGGCCTATAGATTTCCAATCATTTTTATCCCCTTCTCCCTTTTCATATTCCAAGAAAAAAAGAATTTTTTCTTTTCCATCTTGAAGAATGCCTTCATAAAATTTAACATAAGATGTCCAATTTCTTGGTGGGCCTAGAGGTCCCCAAGAAAATACCGGAGACAGCATGCTAGAGCTAAAATGCCTTTTCCAATCAGTTTCATGTTCATAGTCTTTAAATTTTTGTGAGTTTTCCATATAAAAAGAGAATAATCCGGGTTTATAAACCCTTCTATTTGTTACTACTTACTAATGAACTATTATTGGTATTTGGTCATTACAAAAATATCCTGCAATATAACATTTTACATACTTCCTCGGTGGGGGCATATTCACCATCAAAGATAGTGTTTAATAATTTCTCGGGAATTCGAACTTTCTAAGAAAGATTTAAATAATTCTTTTTAATTATTTTAATATGAAAAAGAAGTGGATAATTATTTTGGGGATAATAATAGTAGTTATTATAACTTTTGCAATATTACTCTCTAAAAATATTTTTAATTCACAACCATATATAAACCAAAAAATATTCGAAATGTGTAGGGAGAATTATTCTAATGTAGATTATCAAAAAGAATGTCAAAATTATCTTGATGAAAACTATTTAGGTAGAGATTGTATTGCAGATGGGCACGGAAGTTTAGAAGCTAATAGCTCTTGTAATGCTTGTGCTATTTCTTGTATTCCTGAGAAATAGGTCGATAAAGATTTTAACAAATAAATACCTTTAATTATAACAATTATTCAAATTGTTAAATACTAATTTCTTATTTCTAATTTTTCTCTAACTGATTCTAAAGCTTCCTGAATCTCAAGCATTCTTTTTGCTTTGCATACTAATCTTCTATCTGTCTTATGCTCCAAGAAATTCAAGAACTCTCTTGCTTGTTCTATCTTCACTTTCAACTTACCTCCTTGCATTTCTTCATTAAAATAAAAATCATTTCTCATCTAACTTCACTCCAGTTTCTTCTAATAATTTAATTACAGCTCTATCAACAAAATTCCTTTTTGAAGGAAAATCAGAAGCATTCTTCATATTCTTATTTATAAACTTGTCAATTTCATCAACTAGCCACTTGCTCATCTTAACAGTAGTTTCCTGATTGGTTACCATTCGTATACGATTAGTAACTAAGATATTTAAACCTTTCTAATTTTTTTTGCCATCTCTTCTTTTCTCTACTACATTCTTTACTTTAAAAGAAATTAAAAAGAAAACAAACATCATTACTCCAAAAAACAAAAATACAAATTTGAAAGGAAGGAAAAGCAAGATTACAGAAGCAATAATTCTTCCAATAAAATGATTAACATCAATTGTAGTATTATAAGGTCCATAAAACCTTAGTTCAGCTTTTTTGTTTTTTAAAACATCAAAAAAATAAGCTTCTGTTGTTCCTTCTAACATAGCTAATCCAACACTGGACAAAACCAAAACCAAAAGAACAATATAAGGGCTATTTATAAAAAAACAAGCAATTGCAAAAATACTCGGTATTAAAAATCCTATCTTAAACATTTTTTTAAATCCAGATTTACCAGCTATTTTAGAAAAAACATACTCCAACAAAATTAAAGGAACAGCAATTGCAAATAAAAAATAACCTATCCATTCAATTTCCAATCCATTATTGATTATATAAAGAGGGGTGAATAAATAAATTAAAGACCACCAGAAATTAACTCCTCCTCCTAAGATATAAGCTAAAGTTCTGTTCTTATCTTTAAAAAAATCAAAGAAATTCTTAATCAAATTATTGTCAACTTTCTTTTTGATATTATTGTCGTTTATTTTAGATATTTTAAGTAAAAATAAGCTAATAAAAATAAATACAGCAGATAATAAAAAGATAATTGGAATGCCATATTTCTCACTTAATAACCCTGCAATTAAAGGTCCAATTAACCAAGAAGTATTCATGAAGGTATACATTAATCCCTCATTTCTTGATAATTGTTTTTCAGAAGATTTATCTTTAAGAATAATTCCAAAACTAGTTATTCTAAGTGTATGTAATATTGTAACAATAAAAGCCAGAACAATTACAAAATAGAAATTAGAATTAAAAGCAAATAATAAATAAGAAATTCCAAATAAAAATAAAGACAAATTAAGTAATTTTGTTTTATTGGATTTTTCAACTAAAGGAATTGTAAAGAAAAATGAAAAAAAGCTGACTAAAGTTAAAAAAGCAGAAATAAAACCAACATAAGCATTATTTTTAACAAATTCATACAAATAAACTGCCCAAATAGTATCTATTAAAGCAAAAGCAAAAGCCATAATAAACATAATTATTCCTAATCTTGCAATTCCTGTAAATATCAGCCCTTTTTGTTTTCTTATTAAAAATCCCATTTTTCTCTTTTTATTATGAACAATGTAATTTATATCTATAGTTTATTTGTTATCCACATTTTCCTCTTCTCATCTGCATATCATCTAAATTTTGCATATTACTTATAATAATTTATTAATATTATTAAAAATACAAAAAACTCTTAAATTTTTAAACCTATCATTCCTAAAATATTAATGGTATTCAAAATAACTCATAAAGACAAGAAAGCAAGAATAGGTATTATTTCAACAAAATCAGGAGATATAGAAACTCCTTTTTTTATGCCAATAACAACAAGAGGAGCAGCTAAGTTTCTAAATACAAACCAAATTGAAGAACTAACAACAGCAACAATTTCAAATGCACTTATTCTTTATTTAACCCCTGGTTTAGAAGTTTTAAAAAAATTTAATGGAATAAAGAATTTCATGAATTTTAAAGGAATAAATGTAACTGATTCAGGGGGTTTTCAGATGTATTCTCCAAGTATTTATATAAAATCAAATGAAAAAGGAGTTTTTTTTAAAAATCCAAGAAATGGAGATAAAATATTTATGACTCCAGAAAAAAACATGGAAATTCAAATAGCAATTAATTCAGATATTGCAATGTGTTTAGATTCAATGCCACTATATTCTGATTCAAAAATAGATATTGAAAAATCTGTCCAAAAAACAAGTTTATGGGCAAAAAGATGTAAGCAACACCATGATAAATTACAAAAAAATATTCCTAAAAATAAAAGACAATTATTATTTGGGATAACGCAAGGAGGAATTTACAAAGATTTAAGAGAAAAATCAATAAAACAGCTAAAGGAACTTGATTTTGATGGTTATTCTATTGGAGGTTTTGGATTAGGAGAATCATGGGAAGATGAAATGAAAATAGTAGACTTGCAAAAATCAATATTGCCTGAAAACAAGCCTATTTACCTAATGGGAATAGGAACTCCAATAGAAATTTTAGAAGCAATAAAAAGAGGAGTAGATATGTTTGATTCAAGAATGCCAACTCAAAATGCAAGAAGAGGAACTTTATTTACTTCTCAGGGAAAATTAAAATTATTAAATCAAAAATATGAAAAAGATAAATCTCCTATTGATAAAAACTGCAATTGTTTTGTATGCAAAAATTATTCAAAAGCATACATTAGGCATTTATTAAAAAACCAAGAACCTGTTGGAAAAGAATTAGCTTCATATCATAATTTATATTATCTGCAAAACCTAATTCAGCAGGCTAAACAAGAAATAAAAAACAATAAATTTCAAGAGTTTATTAATAAAATAAAAAGAGAATACCAAGAATAGAAATTAATGAAATCTTCTAATAAGCATTGCCTTTGCTCTAGGATCTACTTCTGTTCGTGATGAGTTGGATATGGTCTTAAATGCTACATCCCCAAGAATAACATCTAAACCATCTCTTTTATTTTTTTCTAAAATTTCATCTGCTCTATCCTCAGAAACATTTTGAAACCATTCATACCCAACAAAATTAGCATAATGTCTATGAGTTGCACATCTTACAGCATTTGTACCAATATCTTCTTGTTTAACTCCCTGGGAAAAATATACCATAAAATTCCTATAATTTAGGTATTTTTAAACTTTTTGAATTTATCTCATATACTTATCTTCCCAAACTCTAATATAACTTTCAGGAATATTAATTGTTTCTCTTGCTTTTTTTATTCTTGTTTTTAATCTAATTAAAAATCCAATTAATATTCCAACACCAACTCCAGATAAATGAGCGATATGACCCACATTACTTGGAATAAATAACCCAAGTAAATCTCCTGCAATCCAAAGAACAGAAGCTAAAATCATTGGCATAGGCATTCCAAAAGCCCAAACCATCATTAAAGGTCTGATAATTGCTAAACAACCAATTATACCCATTATAGCTCCAGAAGCTCCTAATGAAGAATCATAATAATTAACACTTATAATATTAGCAACTATGCCAGACAAAAAGAACACAACTAAAAATCTGTTGCTTCCAATTGTTTTCTCAAGTATAAATCCAAAAAGAGCAAGAGCAAATAAATTATACAATAAATGAGCTAAACTTCCATGCAAAAATATTGCAGTTAGAAATCTCCAATACTCACCAAAAGCTAAATTATTAAGAACAAATAGCTCTGTAAATCCGGAGATTAAATTCTGCAAGGTAAATACACCAATGCAAATCAAGCACAGCCATAATGAATAATACTTTATTTTCATAAGAATTTAATAATATAAGAATATTAAAATCTTTGGAACATCTCCTTAAGATTATACCAAAATTCCCTGGCATACTCTCTTCTTGTGGGGGCTCTATAATAATTTTGCCCGCAATTAGAACACTGCATTTCAATTACATTTCTTCCATCTCTTTGAACAATAGCTCCAAATAAAAGAGTTCTCTGCTCTCCAAGATGTTTATTATTATCTCTGCATTCTGCTTTTCTTAAATAAGTATAATCCGGTATATTTTCTAATTTTGTCATGGATAAAGAAATAATTAATGGTATTTTTAAACATTATGATACCATTTATAACTCGCAAATTTTTATTATTCCTCTAATTATTAGTATCTAAAAAGTAGAATTAAAACTCATAATTATTAAGGAAAAGTATTTATCATTCTCCAAAAGAATCATCAAAGATCAATTTTCAATATATTTATATACTTCAGATATTTCAAAATATTATGACAGCTAAAATTTGGGGGTTTCCCCACAAAAGCAAATAGGATTAAAATCAATTTTCCTAGCTGTGCTTCTAATAACCTTTTTATACCTTTTCTAACTAAATATAGATATGGCGATTGTAGTTCAATGGTAGAATACGAGCCTGTGGCGCTTGGGACGGGAGTTCGATTCTCCCCTTTCGCTTTTAAAATGAGGAAATAAAACTATGGTAAATACAGAAACAATAAAAGGCTTCAGAGACATTGAAGATTCTTCTAAAAGAAATGAAATCAAGCAGATAATTGAAAATATATTCAAATCTTATAATTTTATTCCAGTTGAAACTCCAATAATTGAATATGAAGAATTTGTAAAAGGTAATAATGCAAATGAAGAAACAATATCCGATATTTTCAAATTAAAAGATAAAGGAGAGAGAAAATTAGCTTTAAGATATGAATTCACATTCCAATTAAAAAGGCTGGCTAATAATAAAAAACTTCCCTATAAAAGATATCAGATAGGAGAGGTGTTCAGAGACGAGCCCGTAACAGGAAACAGATGGAGACAATTTACACAGTGTGATGCAGATATAATAGGAAGCTCTCTAAAAGATGAAGCAGAAATTTTAAAAATAATTTCAGAAATTTTAAACAAATTAAATATAAAATTTACAATAAATCTAAACAATAGAAAACTATTAAATGAGATTCTAGAAGAGCAAAAAATAAAAGATAAGAATCAAGTTATAAAAGAAATAGACAAACTAGATAAATTATCTGAAAAAGAAATTAGAGAAAATCTAAAAAAATATAATGCAGAAAAGATACTGAATCTATTAAAAAAACCAGAATCTTATTTTAAGAAATATGATTCTTATAAAGAAATTCAGGAATTAAGAGAAATCTGCAATAACTATAAAATAAAATTCAATTTCCAGCCATTTTTAGCAAGAGGTTTATCTTACTATAATGGAACTATATTTGAAGTTAAATCAGATTTAAAAGAAACAATATGTGCAGGAGGAAGTTATCCTATCAATGGAATACAATCAACAGGAGTTTCTTTTGGATTAGATAGATTAGAACTAATTTCTAAAATTAGTATTTCAAATAAAAAACTATTAATAATCAGCTTAAACCAAGACAAAAAAGCAATTGCACTAGCAGATAAAATAAGAAAGCTAAATATTCCTGTAAGCATTATGTATAACAAACCAAGCAAAGCTTTGGATTATGCAAATTCCTATCAAATAAAATATGTAATATTTATAGGTGATGAAGAAATAAAAAAGAAAAAATACAAATTAAAAGATATGGCATCAGGAAAAGAAAACTTTATTTCAGAATCTCAAATTAAAAAAATCTTGAAATAAATTAGTGTTTTCTAAATCCCAAAAAAGGTTTATGTAATTTTTTCTCAATAGGCTGAACAATTAAAGATTCTTCTTTTTCTGGAAACTTGGGGATTATATCAAAAATAGGGTTGCTTATTTTAAATTGTTTTTTTGAATCTAAATATATAATTCTTCCTTCTCTGTTGCCAGAATAATCTAAATTATTTTCATGACTAAAAACTTTCATAACAATATCCTTTCTTACATTATTATCTCCAGTAGATATAAAATTATCATAAAATTCAGCTGCAGTATTAACATCTAAATATCTAGCTCTAAGAAGAGGCTGTTCTCCACTCTTTCCCTCTATATGCCACCCATTAAAATGTCTTGTCTCACCATTCATGGGTTCATAAAAATCTGGATGAGGAATAATTTCATCTCCTTTAACTGAAGATTCTATTAAATACCTCCTATAAACAATTTTAGGTTTTTCAGATTCATTAGATGAAGTATTAGCTTTTCCTGCCATAGTTCAGCAACCAAAAACTCCTTTAAAAGCATTATGCCATCTAAAAACAATCATCCATTATATACAACAAAGCTATCTCCTGTTTCCCATAACTTAATTTCATATAATCCATTTATCTTGTTTTTTAGTTTATCCCAAATCCAGATAGAAATATTCTCTGCAGTTGGATTTTCAATAATATCATTTAAATTAGAATGATCCAAGAAACTCAAAACTTCATCATTTATAATTTCATTTAATTCATAAAAATCAATAACCATTCCTGCTTTGTCAACTTCTCCTTTAACTAAAACATGGAACTTATAACTATGGCCATGAACATTTTTGCATTTTCCATTATGCCATTCAAGTGAATGTGCTGCTTCAAATCTAAATTCTTTTCCTATTATCATTTTCTCACTCTTAAAACAAGATTTTTCTTTGAAAATCTGTCATGTTCTCTAGGAGAATATATCTCCAAAATCTCAAATCCAACACCCTTTAATAATTTAATTAATTCTTGTTTAGAATACAAATGATAGTATCTCATTATAGGAATTCCTTCTTGTCTCCAGCTCATATAAATATCTTTTTTATGCCCTTTAAATCTAAAATCATCTTTTAGCCAAACTGAAATCAAAGCTTCAGCTCCTGGCTTTAAAACTCTATAAAATTCAGAAATAGCTTTTTTTCTTTTTTCTTCACTTTCCAGGCAATGTAAAGTAGCCATAAACAACCCATAATCAAATATTTCATTTTTAAAAATCTCTTTATCTAATTTATCAGCAGAAGATTTAAACAATTTAGCTTTGATTTTTCTTTTCTTAATAACTTCTTTTGCTCTTTTCAATTGTTCTTCAGAAAAATCAACCCCATAATATTGAATATTTTTATTAGCAATCATATTTCTCCCATTACCACAACCCAAATCAAGAACAAGCCCTTTTTTATTTTCTAAAAATTCTTTAACAATTGGAACTTCTTTAACAACATAGATTTCCCAGGTTCTTGCAATTTCATCCCAAACCTTTTCCTGATTAGGTTTTTCTTCAAACTTATCTTTATCAATTATCTTAATTGGGATTGTCATAGCTTCTTCTCCATATATTCCTCTTTCAACTTATACCCTAACTTCTTATAATACTCTCTAACTCCAACTCCAGAAATAATCTGCAATTGGTTAGCATTTTCTTTTTTAGCAATTTCTTCTGCTTTGCTAAGCAATTTCTTTCCTAAACCTAAATGCTGTCCAAATAAATTTCCTTTTTCACCAATACCTAATGCTTGTCCATAAACATGTAATTCTCGAACAATAGCCTTATTATCAAAAACTCTTAATCTTAATAATCCAAACAAGATATTCTCTTTATTAATAAACTCTAAAAAATATTCCTCTCCATTACTTGCTTTATATTTTGTAATCTTAAGATTCAATCTTCTTGTTATTTTTTCTCCCTTTTCTAAATCTCTTAAATTAAACCCAACTTCTCTAAATCTTATCTCAGAAATATCTGCATTTTCTTTTTTTAATTTTTCTTCAACATCTTTTCTTAAATCAATTCTTGTGGTTCCTTCAATTAAAAAATCAGGATGAATCTCTCTCATAATTCTCATAACTCTGCAATAATTAGGGATAATTTTCATTATTTTAATTAATAATTTTTCTGTTTGCTCTTTTGTATAAGGCTTGTATTTTCCTTTTTTATGCCAATCAGCAAGTCTTGATCCTTGTAAAACCTGGCAAGGATAAATCTTCAATTGGTCTGGCTTAAATCTACTATCCTCAAAAAGCTCTTTAAACATTTTCAAATCTTTTTTTGAATCTGAACCCGGAAGACCTAACATCATGTGATATCCAACTTTAAACCCATAATCTCGCAAGATTTTGCTTGCTATCACAACATCCTTAACTTTATGCCCCCTATTAACTTTTTTATAAATTTCATCATCCAAGCATTGAACACCAATTTCAACCCTTGTTGTTCCCCAAGAAAGCATTTTTTTAATATTAACTAAAGAGCAGCTATCTGGTCTTGTTTCAATACACAATGCAACA
Source organism: Candidatus Pacearchaeota archaeon (assembly GCA_041651235.1). Taxonomy (GTDB): domain Archaea; phylum Nanobdellota; class Nanobdellia; order Pacearchaeales; family GW2011-AR1; genus ARS1285. Next base: position 618,769 of record JBAZJQ010000001.1, on the reverse strand, counting down.
CATCTATGCAAAGATTTTTCATTTTTCTTCTTAGCTTCTTCTAAACTCCTGCTCTTACTTCTATTAAGAGCATTATAAATTCCTAAGATAAAATTATTTTGGTACAAACCAGGATATTCTAAAAAATTACCCCCCATAATAATTATTTCAATTTTATCAGTAGGATGGTGCATTGCTTCAAATGCATTTAATCTAGAAATAACCTGCTCATAAGAATCATACGCGAGCCTTTCTGCTCTAAGTACAGGAGGACTCTTAGGGGTATAACTCTGAGGGACATTCAAGCTAGGACAATAAACACAAGTTCCATGCCTGCATTTTTTAGGCTTGCACATTACTGCAATTGGAGTAACTCCAGCAAGAGTTTTGCTAGGTTTTCTAACTTCATCTAAAAGTGGAGGTTTCATATAAATACACAATAATTTCCATTTATAAGTCTAATCCTAATTATCAATATGCCGATATCTTATTAAGACAAACAACAAGATATCTGTTCATCAAAAATATCAATTAAAAAATAATCTCAAACACATCTTAATCTAATTATCTGCAAATCGATTGTTTTAATAAATTACCAAAATATAAAAATTCCAATTAAAGTTAAAAAATAAAATATATTAAAAAAATAAAAAAATAAAAAATTAAATTGTTAAAGTTCCTGTTGAACCACAAACATCTCCATCAACTTTTAATGCTGCTTCAACCTTTGTAATTGCAGTTGTTGGTGCTGCATTATCTTCAGTTACAGTTATTGTTGCACTTGTTAAAGGATCTTTAAACAAATTAGCAGTTGTCGGATTTATAGTATATCCCCATCCAGTAGTTGCACCCTTAGTTGCAGTTTGTCCATTAATAAGAACAGTTTCTGTTACAGTTCCTTCAAAAACTTCTCCTGCAGAAGTTCTCTTGATTATATATGTGTTGGCTACAGTTCCTTTAGCTACTTCCATTCCAATTCCAACACAACTCGCGCCACTTGTAACTTGATTACCGCCTTCAGTAACAGTACTATTAATTACCTGCCATACAATAACAATTGCAGCAAGAACTAATAATATGATTAAAACAGTAGTTATGATTTCTGATTGTGCTCTTTTATTCTTCATTTTCATACCTCCTTTCATATATTTTTTAATTAGACAAATCTAATCAATATATCGAGGATTTTTCACTTTATAAATATTATTATTTGAGATATTCCTCCATTTTTATAATCTATTAAGACAAATAAAAAAGATGATAAGATTAAAATGTTTATAAGAATAACTTAATCAACAGATACCTCATTGTTTAAAATTTTATATTACTAAAAAATTCATCAATAAATTATAAGTTTATTTCACTTCTTTGTTGAAATCATCAAGGACTTTGTAAAAATCTTCTTTACTGATTACTTTATCCACTTCGCTTATTCCTCTTTGCTCAACAAATTTCCAAAACGCTTCAGGTTTATATCCTTGCTTTTTCAAAGAAGCAGCAGTAGGTAATCTCAAATCATCCCATCCAGAATACTTTCCAGCTTCAATATCTTTTCTCATTTGAGTTGTTGATAATTCTAAATCTTTGAAATTCAATCTTCCAATAAATGCAGTCCAGGGATATTTTTTTCCTAAGGCCTTAAAAATCATTTTCTGCCTTTCTGCATTATCCATATGATCTTTTCCTCTAATAATATGCGTTACCTTTGTTTCAATATCATCAACACTAACTGACAAATTCATTAAAGGCCAGACTCTGTATTTATTTCCCTGCAAAGGATGTTTAGTTAAATTTATCCTTGCTAATGGAAAATCTCTCATAGCAGGATTACTCAACTGCATTCCAGATTTAAATCTAACAACAGCTTCCCCTTGTCCATATCCATTTTTATCAAGCATTTTTTTCCATCTTAAAAACTGCTCTCTTTCAGTTAAACTTCTGCAAGGGCAATCTTTTTTCTTATCAGAATATTTTTTAAAATCTTCAACAGAACAAGTGCAGACATAAACTGCATTTTTATCAAATAATTTTTCTAAATATTTATAATAAAGACTCATTCTATTAGATTGAATAACTATCTCGACCTGGTTATTGCAAAGCCATTTTATTTCATTTTCAAGCATTTTATATGCTTTAGGATAAATATTTTCAGGATTTGTATCTTCTATTCTCAGATAAAATTTTCCATTATATTTTCTTGCATAAAGAAAATTAGGCCCTATTGTAAGAATATGTCCTATATGAAAAGGTCCAGATGGCGAAGGAGCCATCCTTGTTATAACTTTTCCTTTTTTTGCATTTTCTAATTCAGGTAATCCCTCTCTTTCAGGGCGATGTCCAATTAAATGTTTTAATTTATCAAATTCTTTTTTCTGTGAATCTAAACTTAATTTATTAACTTGTTTAACAACATCTTCAACTAAAGGCATTATTTCTTTTATTTGTTCTTTTTGTAATCCGCAGTTAAATAATCCAGGAATAACACTTCCACTAACAGCTTTGCCTTCATGTTCAACTGCATTTTTCAATGTATATGCTCTTATTGATTCTTGTTTAATTTTCATCTTCATCAAATCCACTAATTTCATCAATTTTTTCTTCTTTATTAATTCTTTCTATTTCACTTTTTATTCCCAACTCTGCTTCTAACTCTCTTTTAATTTCTTCTTCCATTTTCTTTTTCTCTTCTCTTTTTGCTCTTGCTTTATCAAGAGGACTAGCTTCTGATTCTGCTTCAGCTTCTTCAGCAGCTTTGTAAGCTAAATCTGCAACTAATTCTTGTGTTATTTCATTATCAGATGAACCTACTAAATCTTTCTCCAGTTCTTCAAAAAATGAATCTTTATTTTTATCAAAATATTCATACAAATAAATCCAAATATCATCTAAATGTTTTTCTTGCTCTAACCATAATTTCCTGGTATTACTCAAATGCAACAAAGGAAGAAAACAAGCTAATTTTTCTTCTTTTTCAGTTCCAATTAAACTATGATAATTAACTTTATTCAAATGTTTTTCTGGTTTTTGTGCCTTTTTTTTAATACTGGTTAAAACCCTAGCATAAAACTGCTTAATTCTATCTTTTAAATCAATTTTCCTAAATTGAGGTATATCTACATGAGAAAGCTTATGAGCTCTTTTAACAGCAACCTCTCTCTTAATTCTTCTAGATTCCGTATTAATTGCATTATCTAATGCCTCCATTAATTCAGCTAAAGTAACTTTTCTCTGTCTAGGTAAGGGGGTTTTAGGAATTAAAAGAGGTAGTTCATCTTCATCAATATTAATTCTTTCAATAATAACTGCTTTAGTTTCTTTTTTACCAAATAAAATCTCATCTATGCTTTTTATGTGTTTATTAAGTAAAAATTCAGATTTGATTCTTAAAAGCAAAGCAGCAGCTAAAAGAACTTTGCTTGAGATATAGAAATCAGTTTCCCCCTCAACTTGTTCCTCTAATTCATATAATTTCTCAAAATATTTATTAGTCAAAACAACAATATCCACATCCCAAGGATCTAGCTGTTCTGTATGAATTAAATCATAAATAATAGACTGCCAATCTGGTTGCTTTCCAGTAACAAGGTCATAAACCTGGTTCTGCCCTATTTTATCCAATTTTCGTGTTCTTTCATTATCTTCAGATAATGAATCATCTACCTCTTCATTTTCATTACTTTCAGGCAAAAATTCTTCAAAACCCATTTTTAATTCTCTATATTAAATTATAACTAAACTTATAAATGCTTTTCCTATCTAAATTTAAATAAAAAGAAAGTGTAGAACAACTGATGTCATTAGTCAGTTACAACATACCGAAAGATTTAAATACTTAAAACCTCTATAATTATTATCACCTCTTTTTCCCCAGAAGAGCAAAGACTTGCCTTTTTGGCTTGAAACTGGCTTTTCCGGGGTTTGATATTCACCTTTCACATTCATACTTAAAAATTAATAAAAAGAGATTTTTAGTGGATTATAACATTACTTTTTTAAGTTCTGTTCCACTTTTTCATATTCATTCTAATATTCTTCTATAGAATCAACAAAATGCAATAATCTTCTTTTATCATTTTCTGAAGATTCTAAACTAGGTAATCTAGGAATTGTATAAACTGGAGTTCCCTTCATATCTTTTTCAAACCCCTCTAATCTTGCTCTATGAGAATTATGAAATCTATTTAACAAAATAGCTCCAACTGGAAATTTTTTTTCTTTTAATTCATCTAATAATCTCATTGTTTCAACCATTTCTCTTTTTTCTGTTCCAGTAACGATTACATAAGAGGTTCTTAAAGGATCTTTAATTACTTCATTTAAACTAACAAATGAGTCTATATATTGTTGCAAATTTTTAATATAACCATCATTAACAAAAGAAGCCATATCTGGCCAGCCAGCTGCTTTTGCTCCAATATTCCACTTTCTTTTATTATTTTGCATAACTTTTAATCTTTCAACACAACCTGAAGCTCTGTTCAATAAATTAATAGTTGCGTTACTTGACTGATTATCATAAATAAATCTAGCTTTTCTTCCATCTCTTACTTCAGGGGAATTCAATCTCATATTTCTTTCTGCACAAATCAAGCATAAAGAAGCTAAATCTTCATTAGCAACAAAAGTACCTAATTGTTCTAGAACATCATAGAGATGTAATATTCCAAAATAATGGGGTAATCCTCTTGTTCTATTTTCATGATTTTTTCCTCTATTCATTCTAATATAATCAATGATTTTTGAAGGAGAAACTAAACACAAATCCAAATCAACTCCAAATTTATCATATAAAGTATATACTTCATTTTCAGGTATCTTAAATTGAAAATCATTTGTTTCTGGTAAAAAAGCATCAGGCATTGAATGATAACCATCAATATCAAAAGCAAGAACCCACTCTTTTTGATTAGCATAATGCATTGCTAATGCAGATGAAACAGTCGTTTTCCCAGTTCCTCCTTTTCCAGTAACCCAAATTTCTTTATCTCTTAATCTATCTAATAACTTCATAAAAAAACACTAAATCCCGTCTTTATAAAGATTTTTATTGCTTTAAGAATTCTGTATAATGACATCTTCCACAATAAAGCCTATCTTTAGTTTTCATTAAAAAAACTCCTGCTCCGCATCTTGGACAGCTTTTTTCTCTGATTATATTATTTCCTTCAAATTTGTATTTTGTATATTTCTTTGAAGTAGGTTTGTTTTTCTTCTTTCTTTTAGTTAGATTTTTTACCATTTTAAATTGTATAACTTTGATGTTTATGAGGTATATGTAAGAGATGATAATAAGCATTTTTAAATCTTTGTGCTAAGTTATGAGCTCCAGCAAATGCAATTTCAATCCCACAACCAACATAAATGCAATTATTCAGATCCAAATGAAAATTAGTTACCTGTTTTACTCTTTCAACTTTTCCTTCAAGTTTATCCATAAAAAAAGATATTTTTAGAATTTTTAAACTTATCCAAGATTATTAAGCTAAATAAAAATGAGAGAAAACTAAAAGAATCAAAATCATACCTGTAAGAATTGCTAGTTTAATAAAGAACTTTCTTCTTTCAATAACCCATCTTTCTCCTTGCCTGATTTCTCTTTCTATTTCTCTAACATCATCATTTAAATCACTATTCATTAATCTAGCTACACTTGTCTCACTCAATCTCTTTCTTACACTCTTCCTTTTCATAAGTATTAAAAGAATTAATTCTATTTAAATGTTTCATAAATATGCTTTAAAAATAATTAATCAATAATTGTAAACATCTTAATAACCTCATCACCTCATCATTTCAATTTTAATATTATAAAAATTTCATCAATTAGAAATATCCAACAAAGCTTAATCTTATATCTCCAAATCATCTAAAAATTAATATTATAAAAAATTCATAAATAAATTCAAGAATTAATTTTACGCAGCAGGAGTTTCAGCAGCTTTTTTAGCTTCAGCTTCTGCTTTCTTTTTTTCTTCTTCTGCTTTTTTCTCTGCTATTAATTGCTTTTGCGTTTTCTGCTCTGCTTTCTTTAAATCTTCAGCAGAATCATAAGCATACGCTTTTATATCAAATTTCTTAGAACCAAAACTTCCTTTTATACTAAAAACATCAATTGCCTCTTCTGGTTTTTTAGTTTGCTCAGAAACTAACTTTTTAATAGAAGCAAATCCTGGATTTGCTTCACTATGCAAAACCCCAAATATCTCATTTCTTTTCACTAAATCATTTCTTATATTTTGTTTAATTTCCATTTTATTTATCTATCTTTTCAGTAACTAATTGACATAAATAATAATTATTAGAGCAAATCCTGTTAAAATAATTTAAATTATCTCTTGCTCCTTCACATCCCTTAAAAGCTAAAGGGCAAATAGTTCTAGTCCATCCTTCAGTTGGAATTACGGCTGTATTTTCTAAATTTTCCATTTTATAATTTAATAGCATAAATTCCTTTTTTATTTACTTTTAATTCTTTTGCTAATTCTGATTTTTCAGGATTTATAATTTCAACTTTGCCTTTGAAAGTATCTGATGTATCTTTTCTTTCACAATTAGGGCATAAATCTCCTTCATATATTCTCTTGCAATTCTTGCATGCTTTTTCTTTTGCCATTTTAAAGTCCAGCTCCTAATAATACTTTATTTAAAAAATCATATCCTCTCCCATGATTAAGAGTTCTTAAAAGAACGTCGTCATTCTTATGAATAGTTGCATAAGGTCCTTCTCTATTCATACTTACTTGCCCCCTTATAATTAACTCGATTGAACTATTATCTAAACCTCTTCTCATAGTATGTAAATGAAAAGAATTCTGATTTGGAAAACAAATATTTGATGCATCAACAACAACTTCTTTATGCTGCCCAAAATCCAAAACATCATCTTGAGAAAGATTCTGAATTCCCAAACCTACCCTATCAGCTTTACTTCTCACAAAAGGTAATTCTCCAAGCTTATCAACCCAAATATATTCCACCATTTTATTTTTTCTCCTTTTTATCTTTAAATGTTTTTTTAACAGCAGGCTCTTCTGATTTTGTTGATTTTTTATTTTTTCTTTTTTCTTCTTCAATCCATTCTAATTTTCCTAATCCGGGCTGTCTCATAGTCAATCCTATTTTGGGATTATCTCCTTTATAAGATAATGCAACAACTCTCGCTAAGCAAGCATCTCCTTTTTTCAAAATTTTCTTTGAATCTTTCCCAAGTAAAGTATTTGTTGATGAAAATGAAACATAATCGTCCATTGTCTGGCTTATATGAATCATTCCTTTCATAACCCCTAAATTCATAAAAGCACCAAAATTAGTTATTTCTTCAATAATCCCAAAGCATAATTCCTGTAATTCAGGTTTCCAAGCAACTATCCTAAATTTAGATTTATAATAAGCAGCTCCATCTCCCGGAATTATAATGCCCTCTCCAACTTCTGCAACTGAAATTACTCCAACAACCTCTCCAATTTCTTTATCATGGTATTCTTTATACGTTTCTTGAAGTTGTTGAGCAACAGCATCGCTAGTTTTAAGTCCAAATAACTTAGGTTCTACTCTTACATAATCCTCCACATCAACTACATAGAACATTGTATTATAATAGAAAAAAGTATATTTATAAAGCTTACTCCTAAGCAGTTATCTCGTTAAAATCAACTGTTTATCTTTATTCAATAGAATAACTCTCCCTAAAATATGCCTCATTTCCCTGTCTAAAGTACAAACTATATTTTTACTATCTTCTTTAGAAAGATTAATAATTGCGTCATCAACACTATCTCCAATAGGACTCACAATTTTAATTTTATTAAACTTCAATAACTTCAAAGCTAAGTCGCAAGCAGTTTTATCTTTTCCAGAAACCTTCTTGAATTTATCATTTTTTAGACTAGTTAGTTCTTTTATAACTTGCTTAGGTACAACTAATTCGTAATTCTCATTCAGCAGATTACTAATTTTTTCAACATAATCTAATTTTTCTTTTGCACAATAAATAAGAAAATTAGTATCGAGTATAACTTCCATAAACAAACAACTAAAGGAATATTTATATAATTATCCTTCTTATGATAAGAATAAAATGAGGGAAAGAAAACATATAATCAATATTCTTGAAGAAGTTCAAAAGGCACTTAAAAGAGAAGATTATAGTGAAATTAGAGCACTAAGCAATACCATTATTCACCAGGCTTCAATAGAGCAGGATCCCGATATAATTTCTCTAGCAGTAATTATTTATTCTCTAAGCAAAATCTTAGAAAGAGAAGAATATAAAAAACAAAAAAACTGGACTGGTTTTTCAGGAAGATACATAAAAAGCATAAATAATTTAATTATTTTAATGAGAAAAGATGATATTGGGGGATTTAGAAGTGAAATAGAACTTATAAGAAAATTAATCGATTCCCTTTCAGGTAATTTGAAAGCATATATTAGCGACGTATTTAGAAAAGCTCAAATAAACAAAGCATCAAAGATTTATGAGCATGGTATTTCAATGGAAAAAACAGCAAAAATTTTAGGGATTTCTGTTTGGGAGTTAGCTGAATATGCAGGCAAAGTAGGTATTGGAGATGTTAATTTAGGAATAACAATGCTATTAAAAAAAAGAATTAAATTAGCAGAGGAAACTTTTGAATGAAACTTTTAAAAAAACAAATATTAATAATCTTAGTATTTTCAATACTTGCATCAATTACAATGATTGTACATGGGGTATTTTTTGGTTTAGATTGGAGCCAGATAAAAAGATTGAGTATAGAAGGAATAATAATAACTTTTTTAATAGTTTTTCCAGGAATATTATTTTTAGAATGGATATTTGATGTTAATAATGATGCAAGATTCAAAAAGTTAGAAGATAAAATAAATAAATTAAAAAGAAATAAAAAATGAAACATCTAATCTTTGATTCGGGTCCATTAATTAATTTCTCAATGAACGGAATTCTTCCAATCTTAAGAAAATTAAAACATGAATTTAAAGGAGATTTTCTTATAACCAAAGAAGTAAAACAAGAAATAATTGATACTCCTTTGAATATAAAAAGATTTGAATTAGGAGCGATCCAGTTAAAAGCATTATTTGAAGAAGGAGTAATAAAACATGCAAATATAAATGAACACGAAGTTCAAAGATTAAGAGAAATAAGAGAATTTTTAATGCAAACAGCTAATTCTACTTTTAGAGCAAATGAGAAGGATATTCATTTATTAGATAAAGGTGAATGTGCTGCACTAGCTTTATGCTCTATTTTAAAAGATGAATGTACTCTAGTTATTGATGAAAGAACAACAAAAATGCTTTGCGAAAATCCAGAGAATTTAAGAAAATTATTGCAAAAAAAACTAAAAACCTCTGTTAAAGCAAATAGAGAAAATTACAAGCATTTTAAGGATTATAAAATAATTCGTTCAACTGAACTTGCTTATATTGCCCATAAAAAGGGCTTGATTGATTTAAAAGACCCAAGAGCATATGAAGCAATGTTATATGGCTTAAAATATAAAGGCTGCTCTATTTCAGAAGAAGAAATAGAAGAAATGAAAGGGCTTTAAAAACCTAAGAATTCTAGAAAGAAAAGATAAAAAGATTATAATTAAAATTAAAGATTACAAATTAAAAGATATATCTATATATAAAATAAATCAGCTAGATAGATATCTAGAAGAGATTAATTCAAATACAGGAATACTCATATCTCACCAAAAACCAAAAAAAGATAGGTTTTTAATAGGTAAAAATAGAATAATTATATTGGAGCAAAAGGAATTGAATAAAATTCCTAAATATTATAGGGGGACATATTTCAATGTTAGAATTCGAGCCTCCAGAGCTTGAGATGGGGGTTAAATTCCCCCTGTCCCCATTTACTCTCCATCACATTTATATATTTCTCACGATTCCTTATAATATGAAAAAAAACCCAATTATTGCTCTAGCTCCAATAAAATACTTTAATATTTCTGAAAAAGATAATTTAGAAAAAATAAGAGCATACATCCATATGGCTTCAAAAAAAGGAGCTGACATAATCTGCTTTCCTGAATCCTGTGTCCATAAAACCGCAGTAATAACATTAAAAAATCCTATTTTAAAGGAAATACAAGAAGAATGCAAAAAACACTCTATTTGGTGTATTATAACAGAAGATATTAATCATAAAGGCAGAGATTACAATACCGCAGTTCTAATTAACAGAAAAGGAGAAATAGCAGGAAATTACAAGAAAATAAATTTATATGGAGATAAAACCGAAGCAGGAACTAGAGTAAAAGTCTTTAAAACTGATTTTGCAACAATCGGAATTGTTATATGTTGGGATTTGGCATTTCCAAGATTATTTCAAAAAATGAAAGAAGAAGGGGCAGAAATTATATTTTGTCCTGCTCAATGGTGTTATGAAAAAAAAGCATATGATAACCAACACAAAAAAAGAGAAACTTTATTGTTAAAAGCACTGGTTTCAGCAAGAGCATTTGAAAATCTCTTTTTCGTTGCAATATGCAACCCACTAATAAATGAAAAAGATTTAGTTTCTTATTCTGCAATTGTTTCTCCTCACAGGATTTTAAAAGAAGCAATAAAAAAAGAAGATTTAATAGTTGCAGAGATCAACCTAAAGGAAATAGAAAAATCAGAGAAGCTTTATGATAAAATTTGATTTCTCTAAATATCCTTAGAGAATAAAAAACATTAAAAGATACTCTTATCCTCTGCCGAGTTTATGTCTTAATAAATTATTGATAATCTACTTTATCTTTTCTTAACTTTACTCTTAACTAAATCTAAAACTAAACCTATTATCTTTTCTCTTTCATTTTCAAAAAAATCAAAAGCAGGTTCTGCATTAATTTCAAGAACAATCCATTTTCCGTTTTTCTTAAATAAATCAACACCACAAACATTTATTTTAGTGGCATTAGTCAATCTCTTGATTACTTTAATAAGTTCTTTATCAACAGGAAATTTCTTGAATTTAGTTGCATGAACTCCTGTTGCTTTCCAGTTCTTGCTTTCTTTTAAAGCAGTCTGAACTATCTTTCCCCCAATAACTAAAACTCTATAACTGGAAGATTTAACAAATTCCTGAGCAATAACCGGGATCTTCTCGCTTCCTTTTCTCCAAAATTTTTTTATTATCTTTTCAGCTCCATTAAGATCATCTGCTTTATCAACATATTCTCCCATACAACCGTAAACTCTTTTTAAAATAACTGGCCAATGGCCAAAATCTTTCAACTCTTTTCTGGCAACACCAAGATTTTCTGATAAAAGAATTGTATTCAATGTGGGAATTTTATTTTCCTTGCAAATCAAATAACACATCCATTTATCTTCACTATAATAATAAGTTCGAGAAGAATCAATAACCCTTTTTCCTGTTTCTTCAATCATTTTAGCTATTTCCAATGCAAATTCTTCTGCAGAATTATTATAAAAAATATCGCACTTTTTAGCTATATTTTCTACTTCTCCTATTTCATTAATATTCGATATCTTTCTAGAATTAATCATATATAACTCTATATTCTTCTTTTTAGCTAATTTTAAAAAGAGTTTTTCATCTCTTCCTTTTCTTTTTTCACTAAAAATATATCCTATCACCACCTTTTTCATATTATAGCTGAGCAAAATATATATTTAAATCCTGCTAAAACATAAAAAATAAATAAACCCAAAATTTATAAATTACCTTTTCCTATCCTAATTATGACAAAAAAGACTAGTGCAAATAAAATAATGGATAAAGAAGATATAGAAAAAGCATTACTCAACAACTTTATTAATCTTCAAAAAGTTCTTACTAATCTTGCAGTAAGGTTCGATGAGCTTTCAACGAATATTTCTAAAATGCTTCAATTATTTGAAATTTCTGCAAAAAGTTTTTCTGAAAAATACGAGGATAAATCAGAAGGTTCAATTAATAAATCGGATAACGAATTATTAAAAAAATTAGATTCTTTATTGGACCAGAACAAAACAATTGCGAGGGGGATCATTTTAATGGAAGACAAAATAAAACAAAGAGAACCTAGACATCCCCTTTCACCAGAAAATTTTGAAGCTTCAAGACCCAAACCTCTTCCAAAGTTTTAATGGCACTAAAGTTAATTAAACCTGAAGATAGAATTATATTTTTAAGAAAATTCACAGCCGCATTATTATTAAATTCTAAAAGCGAAGAAGAAAGAAAAAAATTAATTGAAGTAGAAAAATTAAGACAAAAATTTATAGCTCCTTTAGAATCTCCTGAACAAGCAATAGGAAAAGCATTTATGCCTTCAATTCAAGAAAAAAAACAATTAGAAACGCAGATTATAATTCCAGTAAAACCATTAGAGCCAAAACAATTTATTTCTTCTCCAATAATTGAAAAGAGAAAACCAATTTTTCATAGGATAAAACAATCAATTACCCCTCATCCAGATATCCAAAGACCCAGGCAATTCATGAAATCTCCTGCAATGATTCCAAGTCAAAAGTTGGTAAAAGAAATGAGTCCTCAAATGCAAACTTTAAAAGAAATTCAACCAGTAGCCCAACCAAGACCAACTGATTTTAATTTAGGTAAGATGGAGCAGTTATTAAAAGATCAAAAAATACAATCAATTGAATGCTCTGGTCCAGGAAAAAATGTTCTTGTAAAAAAGAATAACAGAGTAAACACAACTGAATTTAGTCTAACTCAAGAAGAAATAACCGAGATTATAAATGAATTTTCAAGACAAGCAAGAATCCCCATAACTGGGGGGATTTTAAAAGCAGCAGTCGGAGATTTAGTTATATCTGCAATAATTTCAGAATTTGTAGGTTCAAGATTTATTATAAATAGGATTTTAGGTTATCAAAAAATAAGATAAAAAAATTAAAGATTTATTTTTTGTAGCTTTTTATCAAGCCAATTATTGCAACAACAAGAATTATTATTGGGACTAACCAAGAGGTAATTCCGATAGTTAAATCTCCAAGTTGCGTGATTCCTATCTTGGGTAAAATTAACAAGATACCTAAAATCAAAATCAGCCAAGCATACCATTTACTTTGCATTTTCATTAACCTCCTTCAATTATAACTAAGAAAAGATACTTTAAATATTTTTCATATCAATTTAAAAGAAAGAGAGGAGCTCCCCTCCCTTCCCTCTCTTTTTCAATTATCCAAATATTTTCCTTTTTTAAATGATTTAGGTAATTCAATATAAACAAGACAAACCGCCATATCAGAAACATGCTTTTCAAAAGCTTATTTGAAAATATATTTAAACAGGGTTTTATTTAGTATAATTGAATATCAATATCTTAATAAAACAAACAATAAATTACCAAAGATAATAAAAACATAAAATGGAAAAACAAATAACCAAAGAAAAAATTGAAAAGTACTATAATCTCACAAGCAAAGCTTTAGCAGTAGTTAAGAAATCAATTGTTAAAGGAAAAGAAAAACAAGCAAAAGAAATTATAGAAATGGTGGAATGCTATTTATCAGATTCAAAACATTTTGAAAAGCAAGGGAATTATGTAAATGCTTATGGATGCTTAAATTATGCTCATGGCTGGTTAGATTGCGGAGCAAGATTAAAAATCTTTGATGTCCAGGATACTAATTTATTTACTGTTTAAATGTTTTCTATGGAACTTTTTCATATCTCCAACAAAAAGCTCCAAAACATTTTTAGAATAATTTTCAGAAGCTCTTCCAGTTCTAGTTCTTTGAATATCTAAATTTAAACTATAATCTTCTTCGCATTCATTGCCATTTTCTGAATAATGTATTTCATGTGTAACTATTTGTTTATCTCCAATAGAATCTTCAAAAAATAAACGATGGTCTAAATTAAGATAAGGAAAAGAAAGAGTTTTCCCAGAATGTCTAACTTTATCTGGATTTACTCCCCCTCCACCTAATACTCTAAATGCTCCTTTATCATGAATAATAAAATCTCTAAATGCCTGAGCAAAATACTGTCCAGAGATATATTCATGACTGCTCATAAATCAGTATGCAAAATGTCCTTAAAAACAATTATTATACTACAGACAATACATCAAAAACCTTTAAATAAACCAGAAATTTATCTTAATTATAATATGGAAAAAAAGGTGATTGTATTAAGCTTAGGTGGAAGTATGATTGTTCCAGATAAGATAAATAATGAATTTCTAAATAAATTTAAAAAAGTTCTTGAAAAAAACAAAAATAAATACAAATTTGTAGTTGTTTGTGGGGGAGGAAGTATAGCAAGAACATATATTCATGGATTAGATAATGAAAATATAAAAAACAAGGAATATTTTCAGAGTTTGCTTGGAATTTCAGTAACAAGACTAAATGCAAGATTTTTAACTTATTTCTTTGGAAAAGATGCTAATCAAGGTATTCCTCACGACATGAAAGAAATAGAAAGCATGTTAAAATTTAATGATTTTGTTTTTTGTGGTGCATTAAGATATGCAAAAAAGCAAACCTCTGATTCTACTTCAGCAAAACTAGCTCATTATTTTAATAGTGATTTTATTAATCTAACAAATGTAAATGGGCTTTATGATAAAAATCCAAAAAAATTTAAATCAGCTAAATTTATCCCTGAAATAAATCACAAAGATTTTTTAAAAATAGCAAATCAAATTAAATTTAAGCCTGGACAGAACTTTGTATTAGATCAGACAGCTGCAAAAATAATTAAAAAGCATAACATAACAACTTATATTCTTGGTCCAGATATAGAAAATTTAGATAAGGTGTTAAACAACAAGTATTTTATTGGTTCAAGGATTAAGGGCTAATTTCGAGGGCTATCTATAGATCTTTGAAGTCTAGATCTTCCATTATACCCCTTCTCAATTCTTTTATTAGAAGAAGAACCCTCTTGCTTATTAAACATCAAAGTCTTAGTAATTACCTCCCCAATATCTTCTTCATCAAAACTAAATGGATCTTTACACAAAAGCTCTAGAAGTTTTTTTCCTTTAGAAATTCTAAACTCATTTCCTCCCATAACATAAGGCTTTCCAGATTTATCTGTTGCATTTTTTATATCAAAAATATAATTCCCTTTTTCAAAAATTAAAGGAATCAGGCAGTTTATCGGATCAATCTGTTGAGATTTAACAAGCGAAGCGCTTAATGGAATCCTTACTTCTGCGACATATTCATTCTCCTTTTTAATTATCTTTACAAATGCGTTATAATCTACTGTATATTTCCCCATTTTTCAGGTTTCAAAAACATTTTTAATGCTTAAAAACATTTGTATTATACAATAAATATGGAAATAATTAATACAACTAATTTAAATGAAGCTAGAAAGCAAATTCAAAAATTAAAAAAAGAAAACAGAACAATTATAGTTAAAGCTCAAGATTATGAATTTAACAGAAAACTACTAGAGAATAAAGATATAAATATGTTATTAAGTCCCGAGATGCATAATAGAAAAAACAAGTTAAAGCAAAGAGATTCTGGCTTAAATGAAGTTTTATGCAAATTAGCCAAGCAAAACAACATTCAGATAGCAATTAATTTAAATGAAATAACTAAACTTCCTAAAAAAGAAAAAGCAGAAGTTCTAGCAAGAATAATCCAAAATATTAATTTATGCAAAAGAACAGGAACCAAAATCATAATTCTTAATAAAAAATCAAAACAAGACATAATGAGTTTATTTCTTAGCCTAACAGCTTCTACAAGTCAGGCAAAACAAGCTTTTTTTAACTAAATAAATTTATAAATGGGGTTTTTCGATAGAATAAAAAAATCCTTCTGCACCACAGACATAAGAATGTTGGGCAAGAATCCAATTTGAAAAATCGTCTTTTCCACTAGTTTGACTCAGTTCATATGCTTTAGTTCTGATTTGGTCTGTAATCAAAAAAGGAGATTTTGAATTCCGCAGAATCTGAACAGTTAATCCTTCAGGAGCAGATTTTTCTAGTAAATATCTAGCCAAAAAAACTTGGGAATCTTCAGTGCATTGAAATATATTTGTGGCCTCCCCTCCAAGATAATGATGAGAAAGGACATTGGGTATGTAAGAGGTTCTTGAGTCTTGCAATTTTTTTGCCATAATAGAAACTAATCCTCTAATATCTGGGTCCCGGCTAGTTTTAACATGTTTAATCGCAGCACCTATTAGTTCATCAGTTAATCCTTCCCTTCTTTTATTACAAGACATTGCTAACTCAACTGCTATAACCATATATTAATTAACAAACTTACATTTAAATACATTATTATAAACTTATATATATCATTTAAGTTATTTCAACTAAATAAATTTATAAAACACTTAATCTATTTAATAAAATGGATAATTTAAACAAGCTTATTGAATCTTTATCCCCTAATGAAAGAAAAATAATACCTTATTTAAAAGAGAGTTTAGATAAAATAAAGGAAGAGACTAATTTAGAGGAAGTAGCTATACTAAGAGCATTAGAATTCTTATCTAATAAAAAGATAGTTGAAATAAGCTCAAAACAAGAAAAACTAATTGAATTAGGAATAAATGGACTTTTGTATGTAAAAAAGGGACTTCCAGAAAGAAATCTTATGAATATAATTTCTGAAAAAAATTCTATTTCATTGCAAGAAGCTCAAAAACAAACAAAGCTTAATGATAATGAATTTAAAGCAGCTTTAGGAGTTTTAAAAAGAAAAGCACTTGTCAATGTTATAAATGGAAATTTAATGCTTTCAGGAACAAAAGAAGAAATTTCTAAAAAATCATTTGAAGAGCAATTCTTAGAATCCCTTCCTAGAAATCTAAATGATTTAAAACCAGAAGAAAAATTTGCATTTGAAAATTTAAAATCAAGAAAAAATATAATTGATATGCAGGATAAAAAAACAACTGAAATAAATCTAACAAAATTAGGAGAAGAACTAATGAGTCAAGATTTAAAAAAAGATGATTTAATAGAAGCTGTTACACCTCAAATGCTTAAATCCAATGGGTGTAAAGGTAAAAAATTCAGAAGATATGATATTCAAAGTCCTGTTCCAAGAATCTATGGTGGAAAAAAACATTTTGTTAATCAAGCAACAGATTATGCAAAAAAAATCTGGTTAGAAATGGGTTTCAAAGAAATGACAGGTAATTTAATTCAATCAGGATTTTGGAATTTTGATTCTTTATTTACAGCTCAAGATCATCCAGTAAGAGAAATGCAAGATACTTTTTTTATTAAAAATAAAGAAGCTAAACTTCCTGAAAAAAAACTAATAGAAGAAATTAAAGCAGCTCATGAAGGAAAAATAAAAGGAAGCAAAGGCTGGAATTATGAATGGAATGAACAAGATGCAAAAAAAGTAGTAATGAGGACTCATACAACTTGTTTATCTGCTCAAACTTTAAAGAAAATAGCAGAAAATAAAGAATTTCCAGCTAAATATTTTGCATTAGGAAAATGCTTTAGAAATGAAACAGTTGACTGGTCCCATGGATTTGAATTTAATCAAACAGAAGGAATTGTAGTTGATGAAAATGCAAATTTCAGGCAGTTATTAGGTTATTTAAAGGAATTCTTTGAAAAAATGGGTTATGAAAAAATAAGAATTCGTCCAGGATATTTCCCATATACAGAACCTAGCTTGGAAATTGATGTTTTCCATCCAATTCATAAAAAATGGGTTGAATTTGGAGGAGCAGGAATGTTCAGGCCAGAAGTTACAATTCCATTTTTTGGAAAACATATTCCAGTATTAGCTTGGGGCCCTGGCTTTGATAGAATAATAATGGAATTCTTTAATATAACTGATTTAAGAGAAATGTATGGAAATGATTTAAATAAATTAAGAACCCAAAAAATCTGGAGGAAATAATGGAATTAAAAGAAGCTCAAGACAAAATAAAAGAATTTGATAAAGCAAGAGGTTGGGAAGATGATTGGAATATTAAAGATTTATTATTAAACATAACTGAAGAAGGAGGAGAGTTATGGAATTTAATAAAATGGATTAATGATGAAAAACAAAAACAAATATTAAATGAAAAACAAGAGGAAGTTTCAGATTATATTGGAGATACTTTATTTTTATTATTAAAAATAGCAAACCAAACAGGAGTTGATGCAGAAAAAGCAATTGCAAACACATTAGAAGAATATGAAAAAAGAATGCCTCCAGAAGTAATGAAAAAAGTAGGGCATGCAAATAAATTAGCAGGAGGTATTGACAATAAAAATGACTGAAGAAACAAAAACAGAACTTGAAGAAATAAGAGATGTTTTAGAAAGTTTAGAAGAAACAATAAATAACAAGTTTGATGAGCTAATAGCTGCTATAAAGGAAAAATGAAAATAACAGATATATTATTTTGGATATTAATATTTGCCCTAATAGCATTAGGCATATATGCATTATTATTTAGGTAAAATGGAAAATAAAAAAGCAACAATAAAATTTGAAGATATAATATTCTGGTTAATTATAATTGGAATGATAAGCATAGCTTTATGGCTCCTTCATGGCTCACCAACAGAAACAGGAGCCATAATTGGAATAATCACTTTTGCAGGATCTTCAGAACTATTATTATGGAAAAAATTATTTTCAATTGATAAACATACTGCTGTTGGATTTGAAAGAATTAAAGGGGAATTAAAAAATATTAATTATAAATTTAATATAATAGACAATAAATTAAATAATATTGAAAATTTAATTAAGAAAAAATGACAATCTTAACACTAAACAAAAAAGAACTTGAAAAAGAAATAGGAAAAATAACATCTGAAATTGAAAACAAAATAACTATGTTTGGAACTCCTGTTGAAGAAATAAGTGAAAGTGAAATAAGTGTCGAAGTTTTCCCAAACAGGCCAGATTTATTGTCTTTTCAGGGATTTGCAAGAGCACTAAGTTGTTTCTTAAAAAAACCAGAAATTAAAAAATATAAACTAGAAAAACCAGAAAAAGATTTCAAAGTAACAATAGATAAATCAGTTAAAAATGTAAGGCCATTTACAGCTTGTGCTATTGTAAGGGGATTAAAACTAAATGATGAAAAAATAAAAAACATAATTGATATTCAAGAAAAACTTCATGCAAGTTATGGAAGAAACAGAAAAAAACTAGCAATTGGAATTTATCCATTAGAATCAATAAAACTTCCAATTACTTTTTTAGCTAAAAAACCAGAAGAAATTAAATTCCAGCCACTAGAATTTCCAAAAGAAATAACAGGAAAACAGATTTTATCTCAACATCCAGCAGGAAGAGAATATGGAAATTTACTAAAAGATTATGAATTATTCCCAATTTTCCAAGATGCAAATAATGAAGTCTTATCTATGCCCCCTATAATAAACTCTCATAAAACAGGTAAAATAACAGAAAATACAAAAGATATTTTTATTGAATGCTCTGGATTTAACAAAGAATATCTTCAAAAGACCCTCAACATGATTGTAACTTCTCTGGCAGATATGGAAGGTAAAATCTATCAAATGGAGATAAAAGACTCTAAAACAGAGTTATCCCCAAACCTAGAACCAGAAAAATTAGAATTTACAATTGAAACAATTAACAAAACACTTGGATTAAACTTAACTGAAAAAGAGATAATAAAATTATTGGAAAAAATGGGTATTGGATTTGAAAAACAAAAAACAAAGGCTATTGCTTTAATTCCTGCCTACAGAACTGATATTCTTCACGAAATTGATTTAACAGAAGAAATAGCAATTGCATATGGTTATGACAATTTCAAAGAAGAAATCCCTGCAATTTCAACAATTGGAGAAGAAAATCCTCTTGCTATCTTAAAGAGAAAAATATCAGAAATTTTAATTGGATTAAAATTACAAGAAATTTCAACATTCCATTTATCAACAAAAGAAAAACAATACAAAAATCTTTCAATAAAAGAATTTAATCATAAAGTAATTGAAGTTCTTGATTCTAAAACAGAAAACAATATTTTAAGAAATTCATTAATAGCTCAATCAATTCAAATATTAAGTGAAAATTCAAATGCAGAATATCCTCAAAAATTATTTGAATTAGGAAAAGTATTTGAAAATGATAATGATTACAAGAATTCAGAAACTCAGATAAAAGAAACTGAAAAATTATGTATTTCCATATGTTCAGATAAAGCTAATTTTACAGAAATAAAACAAATTCTAGATTATTTAATGAAAATGCTAAATAAAACATATGAAATAAGAGAAACAGAAAACTCAAGTTTTATTGAAGGCAGAGTAGGAGAGATAATAGTTAATAAAGATAAAAAGCAGGAATCAATTGGGATTTTAGGAGAAACCAATCCTAATGTTCTAAAGAACAATAAAATTAAGATGCCAGTTGCAACATTAGAGCTAAACATTGAAGATTTAATGTAAATATTTTTTAAAATAAAATACCCTTAGAAGTTATACTAACATCTCCCAGTGATATCATATCATCACTAAAGTTATGATATGATTATGTTCATCGACATTTAGTTTGGAGCTTAGAAATTATGAGAATCCAGATTAGTCTCTTCCATCTCTTTTTTATCTTTACTGTAAGCGAAAAATTTCCATAATTTTATATTGTCTGGTTTTTCATAAATATAATGCAGGGCATGTGTGGGAGTCATACTTTTTTCTCCAATCTTAATTAATCCGACTCCCATTTCTAATTCATTTCTATCTGTATGATACCAGACACTTGAATTCTCAATAACTTGAAATTTTTCTTTATTAATTGTAATAATATCTGGATTCTTTAGTTCTTTTATTGATTTCATAATTATTTCATAATTTCCAACCTTATTAATCTTTTGTAGCTCCAAACTAAACGCTAAAGGGACGTTGCACTTTCGGACTTAGTCCTCACCTCGTTGAACAGCGCATAAAGAGTTCGCTCGCGCACTCACTCACCCAAATGCTCATTTCATTCGCACTTTCCTTATGCGCAAACGTTCACAGACTTACGCCCAAATTCGAATCTGGCTTAACTAATGAATTCCCCGCCCCAGAAGAAGAAAGTTCTAAACTAAAAATGCAAAATATCCTTTAGGCCATCCCCCGACCACCCGCGCCTAGATAGCAGATTGTAGCCTAACTAAACAGGAAAAAACTTCTTTTATCCAATCAAAACAAACTCAAAAAATGCTTCGCACTTTTTCTAACAAAGGTTAAGAGATTCGCTATTGCTCTCCCAAATTTTTCTTATTTCATAGAATGAAACTAACTTCAAATAGCATTGAAGTTAAAAAAACATTTATAAATACCTTAAACCTATTTATTTCATGAAAAATATATATTCAATTACTACATTTTTATTTTTAGCTTTGCTTTCAATTAACTTGGCTTCTGCATTAGTTCCAGGAAATACTGGATTTGCTGAATTGAATGAAGGTATAAAATAAAGATAGATATGGATGCTATTGAAAGTTTTTGTTCAGAAGGCTCCTGTATCTTTGATGATGGAAGCACTTGGAGATCAATCATCTTTAAGTTATCTGATGAAGGTGGTCGTGGAAATGGTTTCCAGGTTAGATATGACGAGGATTTAAATAAATATTATCTTTCAGTTTTTACCACTCCAGATTATGCAGATACTGCAGTTGAGTTTCTTCCAACAGCCTTAAAGATGTTGTCTGCTAAAGGCATTATTGTTGGGGCTAGTGATGAAGATTTAGTGAATATTGAAGAGCAGCTAACTCCTGGTTTGCTTCTTGGAGGAGGTTCTGCTCCAGAAGGTATGACTGGCTCTGTAGAAAGACAGATTCCAGATTATAGTTCACTTACCGCCCTAAGTTTTGAAGAAAGTTCAAATTAGGATTTTGAAGGTTACGGGATGTATTTATTTTATGGTCTAGCAGTATTGATTTTAATCATTGTTTTACTTTTAATCTTTAGAAAAAAGAGATAAAGACAAACTTCTTTTTTAGGAAAAAAGAAACAAAAAAGGTGATTTCTCTCATTCTATTGGTTTTAGACAAACATTCCCACCATCCACTCATCTGTGACTCTCGAGGGCTCTTAGTTCGCCACTCATGTTTTTATGTTGAAAAATCCCTGAACAGCGATTAAGAGGTAATTTCTTTTGCCTATCTGCAATTTTCTTAGTGAAAACCTGAAATTAACTCAAATTGTTTGCCCATTTTATTGATTAAAGTTACTGCAAACAACTTCTCTTAATCCCGATGTTAATCAATCCCAATCATCCAAAATAGCTTCTCTCATTATCTTCTTTTTTATTATCTCCGTTTTCTAATTTATCAACAATTTCTAAAAGCTGTTTTTTTATTTCAGAAAATCTATTAAATATATTATTAACAAACTCAGCTTCTTTTTCTTCATTAAACTCCAAATCTAATTTAACCAAGTCTATCTCAAACATGCCCAACTCTTCTAAAATATTATTTAACTTTTCTTTATCATCTGAATCAAGTTTTTTAATTAATTTAAAAAAGAAAATTGGTGCATTGCTGGGATTAAGCAAAGTTTCAACAAATCTCAAATGTCCAGAAACTCTTTCAGAAATAGTTCTTCTTATTCTTCTAATTAAAAAATCAGTTTCACAATCACATAATTCTTCTATTTCAAATAACTTATTCATTTCATCAAAACTAGGCAGATTATATTTATTTTTAAGAATTTCATAACCTTGTTTTAATTTATCTAAACCTGATTCTTCCATAAAAGCCCTATAAATTAGGTCTTTAAAAAATTATCTATAGCCTATTTTTCAATCTTATCTTCTATTTTATTAAGAAATCTGCTAAATTCTCCTGGAGAAACTTTTCTTGTTTTATAAGAATCTTTAATTCTTTCTTTTTCTCTTTCAATTTCTCTTTTTAATACCATCTTATTAATATTATTCTGCATTTTAGAATACTGCTTATCTTCATAAGATTTTGGGCTATCTCCAAATCTTATCTCTCCTCTTAAATTCAATGCTTTAAACAAAATAATTATCATTAATACAATAAAACCTATTAAAATTATATTTCTAAATAAGCTATCTTGCAAAATTGAATATGAACTACTTGTCAATTGTATTGAATTATTCTTAAGAGCTGGATAACCATAAACCAAAGCTATAATTATAACTGCAAAAATAATAACAACTAATAAGAATTTTAATATGCTAACAACAATACCTTTCCAGTTAGTTTTGCTTGAAACATGATAACTATCTTTGCATTTTCTATGCCTGATTAATAAAATAATTATAGTTAGTATAACTATTAATAAGACAAAATAAACAACATAAGGCTTTTCGTTAAACAAATCAATAATATTTATAGGAGTTTCATTATCTCCTTCATCAACTACTCCTCCAGTTATTGGAGCTTTTCCACTATCATTTATTCCTTTATCTGAACCTCCTTCACTTGAACTTCCACCTCCTTCTGCAGGTGTTGAAGCAATAAATGTATCATAAAAGCTGTCTCTTCTGCTTCCGAGATTATAATAATCTGCATAACACTGCAATATATAATTTTGTCCAGAAACAAAACTAGAAGGAACAGAAAAACTTCTTGTTAAAGAGAGAGGAGTTCTTGTAATCATTTGATTAAAATTAACAGAACTGTAACTAAAGACCCCATCTGAAATATAACAAGTGAAATCAGCTTCTTTTTCCATTAACTGAGAATCTTCAACATAAGCAGTAATTACACAATCCATATCATTTCCAATTGTTCCTGTTGAAGGACAGCTAACATCTAAATGGAAGGTTCCAGTTTTGTTTTCTATGCCTTCTAATGCAGAACTTTGCCTTTCCTCAAAGCTATTAAATTCAAGAGTTATATTGTACCATCCATTAGAAGAAATATCAACATCTCTTAATTCAATTTCAACACTTCCATCTTCTAAAATTTCTAAATAAGGAGTAAAAGTACCAGTTAAGTTATACCCGGTGATATTTTTTATATATTTAGTGTTAACGAAACTATCTAAACCAATTTCTGTTTCTCCATATTGTTCAGAAGATTTAATTGTAGAGGAAACTTTATGTAATTTAAGATCTATATTGCCTATGCCAGTTCCATTAACATTAGCAAAATTAGAATCACTTAAATTAATTATGGAATTAAAAACATATTCTGAGATTCTTTCCCAATCAGGAATTATATTTAGTTCATCACTAGTTATATTAAATGCAGGACTTGTTGTAGCATAGCTTACAATTTTTTCTCTATTTTGGTCTAAAACCCAAACAGTAGTAGATGCATAACATTGTGAATTTCTCCCTTGCAAATAAGACGATTCAGGAATAACAAATCTTTTGCATTGCATTTGAGTTGTATTAACTGAAATCCCCCTTTCATCAGGTTCTTCATCATCTGAAATTATCAAAACCCTATCTAAATCACTATTATTGTCTAAATCCCGGCTACATCTCACTTGATTATAAATATGCATAGGGACTCTAGAATTTGAATCTACATTCGTGACATTAACACAAATAAAGATTTCGTCTTTCATATGATAAATAGATTTATCAGTTAAAGTATTAACAGTCAGCCAAGTATTTGTAACAAAAGGACCAGAAGCAGTTCCTTTGCTGTTTATAACTACAGTTCCCTCTTCATCAAAACAAGCTTCATTTGTGTTGTTTCCCCCACAAGTGCATCTAATTTCTGCTCTATATTCACTTCCTTCATTAAAACTATCTTTAGTTATTTCTTGAGTAAAACTAGCTCTTCCATCAAAACTATAAAATTCTCTGATAGAGGAGTCTATTGGGTTATTCCCACTGTCTAAGATATTAACAGAGCATTTTGCATTACTTATCTTTTTGTTATTCTCGTCTTTTATATCAAATTTTATCCCTATTCTTTTTCCAAGTAAAACAATTGAAGTAAAACTAGCATTAGTAATAACTAAATCACTTGCACCAGCATTAGTTACATTTGCCCAGTCATTTCCTTCTAAATTAGAACCAATTAAAGTAGCATTAATAATTCCTCCATAAACTGAACTATATGTAGGAGATAAAACATATGTTTTAAAAAATTGAGTATCACTGATAGCAGGGGTTGTTCCTGTATCTAATTCTAATTGATAACCAGAAGAATTTGTCCAGTTCAGAGTATAACTCTTTGATTTTTCAGTTGCTTCTGAACAAGACATAGCTGCAGTCACTGTTTCCTGATTATGATAAATATCTTTATCAAAAGTAACTGTACAAACAGCAGATAAATTAGTAATTAAAACTAGCATTAAAATAAAACTAATACAAATTAAACTCAAGTATTTTATTTTCATTTTTTTCCTCCTTTTTTATTTTCTTCTAAATGTTTGTTAATTAATCTCTCAATTCTTTTAGAAAGCATAATATCATTTTCTTCACAAAATTCCTGGAATTTTTGATATGTTTCAGAATCTAAGCTAAGAGTCACCTTTTTTTGCATAAAAGAAAGAAGTTTTCTCCCTTTTTAAATATTTCTATAGAAATACATTTACTTACATAGAAATACAAGCATTTTTAATAAATTATAAATACTTAGCTAATAAAAAATAAATATGCCGCAGTAGCTCAGTTTTGGTAGTAGCGTTACATTGGTAATGTAAAGGTCCCGGGTTCGACTCCCGGCTGTGGCTTATTAAAAAAGTATATCTCATAAATAATTAAATTCACCAATAATCTCTAATTTAATCCGCTTAATCTTCTGTTGCTCAAGCGTTTATTTTTAACATTAATAAAACACAATCCAGCTTATTCAAGAATATTTATAAGCATTAAATATCTTTTTATTGTATGAAATTGCAAATATTCTTGATATTATTTATAGTATTAATTGTAGGAACAGGAATATTTTTTATTATGAAAAATCCAAATCAAACAGGAAATGCAATTATAGATGATGAAAATAATAATCAAAACAACGAAAACATAAATACTAATACAGAAGATATTAATTCAAATACAATATCTGGAAGTAGCGGTTCTAGCAGTTCAGGAAGCGGAGGTTCTGGTGGAGGAAGGGGAGGAAGTAGCAGTGATGGAACTACTTCAACACCAGAAATTCCTTCAGATGCAAATTGCATTTTAAAACAAATCTCATATGGAATAAAAAATTTCAAGCAAGAAAGAGAGGATAATTTAATAATTTGTTCTTTAGATTTGTATAATCTTGATGAAACAACAACAGGAGAATTTGAAATAGAATTTTCACTGGATAATTCAGAACTAGAAGAGATTTATGTTAAAAAAACAATAGAAGCTTTATCAAATCAAACATTCAAAGCAGAATTTGAAACTTATGAAGATGTAACTTGTTCTTATCAAACATTAATTATTCCGAAAAAAGAAGTTTGTAATTGATTTATACAAATATACAAAAATCAGTATTATAATAAAACACACAAACAATCATTTGTTCATAAAGCTAATCAAACATATCTTAACTATCTCAAACAAAACTGATGTCTTAATAAATTATTAATACATTAATCGTATCTAATAAACATCTTTACTCCATAACACTTTTAAATCAATGTTAATACCCAATTTAATGAAAGGGCCAAAAGAGGATAAAAGAGATAATATAACTGCATATTGCAGAATATGTGAAGAGAATTCCCTACATATCCATACAAGATATCAAAGAGTTAATGGATATTGCGAACCAATATATCAATGCAGTTCCTGCGATAATGAGCTTTTCAAAAAAGATTTAACATCTCTTCTTCCTAATCAAACCTTCCCTTCACCAGGTAACCATTCCATTTTAACAACATAACCACTTGCTGTTTTTCCATTACCAATTAATTTATCAAACCAATCAGCATACAATCCAAAAAAATGATAAACATTCTCCTTGCTATTCATTTTGATGTTTTCATTTGAAATAATAAAAAAAGCCCCTATAAGCAAAAACACGATTATTAAAATTAAAGTTTTCATGTTATAGATTATCCCGTTTTATTTACAAAACTTCCATTAATTGATGTCCAATCCATTTTAACTGCATTACCAGTAAGATGTTTCATATTTTGAAATCCGTTTCCTAACCAACCCATATAAACTTTAACTGCATCAAAAAATCCCTTGGTTGTGCTTAAATCCAAAGAATTATTCTGAGAAACAATTCCCATGGTTATTACTAAAAATATAGCTAATACAATAATTATAAGCAAAGTAGCTCTATGTCTTATATGCACTGCCTTCATTACCATATATGCAAAAATTCCTAGTATTGCAATAATTATCCAGCTTATCATTTTACCTTTCTTTTACATTTATACTAATCTTAGGTTCCTTAAAAACATTGCGCTTATGAATAGTATATTTGCTTAATTCAATAATAGCAAAACCAAGAAGACACATACTAAAAAGAATAATCCAATCCAGAACACCTAATTTAACAAAAGAAAATACTTTGCTTAAAGGAGTATATAATGCAACTAAATGTATTCCTAAAGAAGCCAAAACAGCATAAATTAAATATTTATTCTTAGCAGATTTAAACACAGGCCCATTACTCTTGCAGTTAAATGCAAAAATGATCTGGAATAATATGGAGCTTGTAACAGCCAAAGTCCTTGCTTTATCCATATTCTCTAAAGTTATTCCATAATAAGAAAAAGCTAATACATTAATTATAAATGCGATAATTCCTCCTAACAATAAAAATCCAGTTATTCCATACAATATCCCCTCCCGATTAGGTTTTCTCTTCATAACATCTTTTTCAGTAGGTTCAACAGTCAGTGCTAAAGCAGGCAAGCTATCTGTAATTAAATTTATCCATAATATCTGCAAAGGTAATAATGGTAAAAATGCAGGATTTCTAAAAGCAAGCATAACAAATAAAACCAGCAATAACTCTGAAAAATTAACAGCTAAAAGAAGTTTAATAAATTTCTTAGTATTATCATAAATTCCTCTTCCTTCTTTAATCCCATTAACAATTGAGGCAAAATTATCATCTAAAAGCACAATATCTGAAGAGTCTCTGGCAACATCTGTTCCTCTTATCCCCATTGCGATACCAATATCTGCTCTTTTCAAAGCCAAAACATCATTAACCCCATCCCCAGTCATTGCAACAATTTCATTTTTCTTTTTCAGAATATTAATAATTCTCAATTTGCTTTCAGGAGAACTTCTTGAAAAAACAGCTATATTATTAATTTCATTAAATAACTGATAATCACTCATTTCTGCAAGTTCTTTTGAATCAATTGTTTTTCCATGCAATCCAATTTCACTTGCAACTGCAGTTGCAGTTAACTTATTATCTCCAGTAATCATTAAAACTTTAATTCCTGCATCCTTGCATAATTTTATTGCATTTTCTACTTCTTGTCTTGGAGGATCAATCATTCCTTGAAAACCCACAAAAATTAAATTACTTTCTGCTTCTTCTTCTGAAATGTTTTCTTTTCCAACAACTTTATAAGAAAAACCTAATACTCTAAGTCCTTTTTTAGCCATTTTCTCATAAGATTCTGTTAATTCCTTTCTTCTATCTTCAGTTAATCTTATTGTCCGATCATTAATAAACTCATAATTAGATTTGGATAAAATTTTTTCAGGAGCCCCTTTAACATAACTTATTAATTTATTATCTGTTTTTCTGATTACTGACATCATTTTTCTGGTTGAATTAAATGGAAATTCTTTAAACTTAGGATTTTTTTCAGTTAACTCTTTTTTATTTAAAAAATTCTCTTTAGCAGCAATAATTAAAGATTGTTCAGTAGGGTCTCCAATAAGATATTCTTCTTTTCCATTTATCTCCTGTCTAGCTTTATTGCATAAGATTCCTATTTTAAAAAGTAATTCGCTTCCTTTTTTAGAATTAAAATCTCCATTCGAATAAATCTCAGTTACTCTCATTCTCTCTTGTGTTAAAGTCCCTGTTTTATCTGTACAAATAACAGTTACTCTCCCTAAAGTTTCAGAAGCAGGAAGTTTTCTAACTAAAACCTTATGTGCAAGCATTCTTTTTGTTGCAAAAGCGAGTCCTAAAGAAACAACAGCAGGCAATCCTTCAGGTATTGCGGCAACAGCTAAACTAACTGCAACTAAAAGTGATTGAAAGACTTCAATTCCATTCCAGACTAATAATACAACAATTAATGCAGATAAAAATAAAATAATAATTCCTATTTTCTTTGCAAAATTATCTAATTTTTCTTTAAATGGATTCTCTTCAGATTTAATCTCTTGAACAAGCTCAGAAATCCTTCCAAATTCACTCGTCATTCCAGTATTTACAACAACCGCTTTTCCAGAACCAGAAACAACAGAAGTTCCTTGATAAACCATATCTATTCTTTCTGCTAAAGCAGTCTTTAAGCTGATCTTTTTGCTGATTTTTAATATAGGCACACTTTCTCCTGTCAAAGCAGATTCATTGACATTTAACCCGTCTGATTCGATTACTCTTGCATCTGCCATAATCTTATCTCCTTCATCTAAAACAAGAATATCTCCTGGAACAAGATACTTAGAATCGATCTTCATTATTTTTCCTCCTCGAATAATTTTTGCTTCAGAAACCATCATCTTTTTTAGTTGCTCAATTGCCTTTTCTGCTTTGTACTCCTGAGTAAAACCTAAGCCTGCATTTAAAATCAAAATAGCAAAAATAACAATAGAATCTACAAGAGATTTCATAAAAATAGATAATATAGCTGCAAAAATTAAAATTAAAATTAAAAAGGATTTAAATTGATTTAAAAATATTTTAAGTGCATCAAAGTGCTTTGTTTTTTTCAAAACATTGTGCCCATATTGATGAAGTCTTTTATCCACTTCTTCTTCATTAAGACCTTTTAAACTAGAATTCAGTTCTTCAAATACCTCTTTTTCAGATAATGCATGCCAATCCATATTATGAATAAAATATGCATATTAATAAAACTAACGAAAAATCAAGTTTTATTAATGTCTCCCTCTCCTCAAAGAAATGAATGTCTTCATAAATTATCTAATAGATTATAATTCTTTTAATCAACAGAGATTTCTTCTTCTGGTTCAGTTGCTAAAAAAGCCCACCAAGGTTTTTTAGCTTGAATAACTTCTCCATTTTCAGCATCTACCTGGACTCTATTCTGCATTTTAGCTTGGAATATCCCCAAAATTCTTGAATGTCTCTCAATTTGAATTTCATATATAGCTTTGGTTTTTTCTCCATTTCCAACCTCTTTTAACTGCAGGGTGCAATTATTAGATTCATTACAGACCCTTAATCTTAATCTAGCTAATGCAGTTTCACTTGCAACATCAGGCATAATTTTAATTTCTGAATTTATACCATTACTTAACTGCATTTTTAATTTAGTTTTATTCTGGACTTTCTCCTGAGTTAGATTACAATCACAGTCAGCAGAAACATTTCTCACTCTTAACTGAATTTTATTGTTATCCTTCAATTGAATTTTAAGTTTTTTTCCATTTTCAGTCTCATATTCTCCAGCCATAAGTTTATTTGAAATCATATCTTGTATTTGATTATTTTCTCCCAGATTACTTTCTTGGTTTTCTTCATTATTCTGAACTGCGTTATTTCCACTAACAACAGAATTACCATTTCCTTGAGCAGCTAAGACTAATCCAATTAATAAAACTCCTAAAACAAATATCATTAAACTCTTTTTCATAAAACTTTAAAGAAATAAACATTTATAAAACTTTCTTAAAATAAAAATTTTTGATAATCCTATAAACCTCTTAATCTTCTCATCTGCACAAATTATGCCCTAATAAATTATCAGTATATTAAAATTAGAACTCTGATTAAGCGATTAAAAAATAAAAAAGATAAAGATAAAAAATAGAACAAAAAATTAGAATTTATTAGCTATTGCTAATACCAGGCTAACTATTGTTAATATAACAACAACCCAACCTGCAATCACAGTAATGATATTTGGAATCCATCTAATTGGTAATACTCCGTCAATCATTCCGAAACCAACTGCTAAAGAAACTAGAATCCCAGTTAACCAAGCAGCTAAGCTCATTAATTTTCCTACTGCATTGCCTTCTTTTGCCATTTTTTACCTCCTTTTTAAGTTTAAAACTTATAATTAAATTAAGAAAAAGCATATTATAAATCTTTTGTTATTCTATTAGGGAATTATTTCAGGCCCAAAATATTTTTCATAAAAAAAATCACTTTTTTTTATAATTTTCTTATCAATTAATTGTTTTATTTCATTTTCCTTTTCTTTTAATAAATTAATTAAAAATTTAATTGTATTGCAAATCATTTCATCTCCTTTTTCAGGCCATAATTTTGCTTTTCTCCAATACAAGCATCTTCCCCCGCATAAATTAAGATAATTACAACTATTGCATTCAGAAATTTCTATTTTTTTTAATTTATCCACATTGCAGTTTATATCTCCTACATAAAAATCTTTTATTGAATTCATAATAGGGCATGCGCTTATCATTCCATTCGTTGTTATTGCAAAACCAGAATGTCCTCCCCCACATCTAAGCAAAGTTTTTTCATTATTCAAAATACTTTCCATAATCCCCATAAAAGGATATAATTTCAAAACATTTCCACAATACATCTCCTCAATCCAAAAATCAACTAAATTTTTAACCCCCGAAT
Source organism: Candidatus Pacearchaeota archaeon (assembly GCA_041651235.1). Taxonomy (GTDB): domain Archaea; phylum Nanobdellota; class Nanobdellia; order Pacearchaeales; family GW2011-AR1; genus ARS1285. The sequence continues at coordinate 587,265 of JBAZJQ010000001.1, read as the reverse complement.
TATATTCTTCAACAAATCTAGAAAACTCTTTTTCATTAAAATCATGGCTGTAAAAACCAGCATCTAACTGCCAATGTATAGAATCAAACAACCGCTCTTTAGTTAAATCAATAAGATGCAAAACCTGTTCATAAATATCTGAAAAACCTATTGTCATTCTAGCAACAATTTCACCTTTATATCCATTTCTTCTAATCAAATTTATATTTTCAACTAATTTATCATAAGTTCCATCTCCCCTGTTAAAGTCAGTTCTTTTTTTATTTCCATCAATTGAAATTAAAATCTTATCTATTTTATTCAAATATTCAGTAGGAATTTTATCAAGAAGTTTTCCATTTGTCTGCATTCTAAATTTAAGATTCTTAATGTTTCCATTATCAATAATCTTTTTTATTTTTTCTATCTCTAACAAAGGCTCTCCTCCATAAAAAATCAAAACAGGGTTCTTATCTCTCTCCAAAAATTCCTTTAATTTATTTATATCAACTTCGGAAACAGCAGGGTTCATTTCAAATTCAAAATTTGATTTAATCCCTAATTCTGCTTCCCTCATTGATTTTTCATAGCAATACTTGCAGTTAGAATTGCATAATTCAGTTAAAATTAAATGATAGTGCATAAAATTCTTTCTTCTTATTTGTTTTTAAATTTAACTAGAAATTTTCTTATATCTCTCTATCTGTCAAATTAAATAATAAATCTTTAATTAATAAAAATTTGCATATATCTTAAATATTTTAATCCTTTCATCTGCAAAACATTTGTCATAATAAATTATAAAAAAGTGAAAATTCTAAGTTAATGACTTGCAAAAATTATACTTGAGTGAGCCATTTTTTTATAAAATTCAAAATTAGGCTTTTTATCTCTTGAATAAATAAACACTTTGTCTAATCCTTCCCAAAACATAAACCAGGCAGCAGGTTCAGACATTACTTCAATTAATTTAAAGAAAAATCCAGTTTTTTCATATACAAAAGTTGCAACAAACATAAGCATAGTCCCTATTAAAAACCAAATAAACCCTTGATTCCTTACTCGATTTATTTCCTTTTTGTTTTTATGAAAATGCTTAATAAAATGTTCTTTAAGTCTTTTTTTAATTTTAATTTCTTCTTTAACATTTCTTTTTGATTTTCCTAGAACTAAAATAAGTTTTACATTATCTTCTTTATCTAAAGAAGCTTTTTTGCATTCAGATAAAAAATCATCAGATAACGCCTTAACACTATAATCCCTTAAATCAAAATCAGAGAATATATCTCCATAAGAATCTAAATCAAGAATTATATTTTCTTTTGCTTTCAGATCCTCTTTTCGAATTAATCTTACCTCTTTCATACATATTATACAAAAACTTTATTTATAAGTATTTTGAATTATGCCCCCTCCGGGATTTGAACCCGGGTTACAGCCTTGAGAAGGCTGGATCCTTGGCCTCTAGATGAAAGGGGCATAATTAGTTAACTTTCGGATTCTTTTTAAATGTTTATTATTCGAAGAACAATAAAAATCAGCAGATAAACTCAATCATCAGAAATTCATATTTAATTATCTCATTAACATCTTATCATATCAAACAACGCATTTATCTTAATAGACTATCCCAATCCAACAGAATCACTTAACTAAATAAACCTTATATCCTTTTCTTGCTTTATCACTTATTCTAATTCCAATTTCATCACCTTTTTTTGCAGAAGTGACATTTTTATGCTGTAATTGCATGCTATCAACAATTTCTGTAAAATCCTTATCTCCCCCAACAATTCTTATTGTAGCTCCTAATTTTACATTTCCAGTTAGCTTTATAGCAGCAACACTAACGTGTTCAAAGAAATTACTTACCTCTCCAATTAGCTTACCTTCCATGAAATATATAAGTTTAACTAATATTTAAAGTTTTTGAAATAATAAAAAATAGAAAAAAATTAAAATTCTTCTTCAGAAGTTTCTTTTTTATTCCATTTAGCGATTTTCTTCTGAATACTGAACATAGAATTCTCCTTAGGCATCTCAGTCCAATTATATACACCAAAAGAATGATATTTCCTCCTATCTTCATCAAAATCTTTCATCTCCCACTCAATCAAAAGATAATCCATTATTTCTTCATATGAAGAATTTATAAATAAATTATATTCTTTTTCTGTCAATCTTCTTTCATAAAATCTAGCAATTGGTTTTTCTTTGCTTTCAGCTAATTGATGAAAACTATGGATTATTTGATGTCCTAGTAATTGGTTTCCAACAATTATATAATTATTCACTGCATTGGAACATTCACGATGTTCATCTTCAATCCTAGTTAATTCTTGTATATCCAAATCACTAAGTCCAAAATTTTGATTCTTTTCGTAAAGCTTATGTTCTACATCAATATTTTCTCCTGACTTTTCTTGTGCAATCTTTATTTTATTTTGGGCATAATCTAAAATACCTTGCATTCTAGAATAAAAATCAATTTCAGGACACTGTTTTTCTTTTAATAAATCCCGATAGCCCCATAATATTACGTAAGGAAGACTTTCGCAAACTGGTTCTTCTTTACATTCAGAAGCTACTCTCTCTGCTATTTTGCCGTTTAAAATACCTATTCTATTTTCAAGATTCGATTGTTTATTTAATTGATTTATATTTCCATGAATCCTACTTGCAGTGTTTATTTTGTTACACAATTTATCCAAATAAGCATCAAATCGTTTATTTGTTACTATCCTTTTAGCCATTTTGTTGTTTACCCCCTTTCAATTTGTTTATTAAAGTATAACCTAGTTCAAGTTCTGCACTTGAATTTCTTATGCAAATCTTATGTTGTTTTTTGTTTTTCATTTTGTTTGTTTATTTCTGCTGTTTAGTTATTCATCACAAGATTATAAAGCATATTAAACTTTCTTTTAATATTTAAGCATAAATGATAATATTTATAAACTATATATCTCTTATGCTAAATATGGTTGAAATAAACAAGCTTTTATTAGACAAGGCCGATAAAAAACTTCTTGCAGAACTAGATAAAAATTGTAGGGTTCCTTCAACAATTTTAGCTAAGAAAATTAGAAAATCTCGCCAAGCAGTTGAATATAGAATTAATCAATTAATCAAAAGAGGGATAATCACTGGATTTCAAACAGCAATTAATCCTAATAAAATGGGATTTAAAGCCTATAAAATTTATGTCAAACTAAAGAATATCCCCTTAGAAAAAGATAAGTTGTTTAAATATTTGCGTTCATTAGGGAGAGTTTATTGGATGGGAGAATGTTCTGGGAGCTGGGATTTAATAATCTCCATTTTTGCAAAAACAGATTATGAATTTTATGAAATAAAAAATGACTTTATGTCTCAATTTAATAAAATAATCGTTGATCAAGAAGATGGCATTCTTGTTGATGTTAAGCAATATTCAAAAATGTATTTTACAAATGAAATAACCCAGCCTACAATGTTTGCTGGCGAAGTTGTAAATAATGATCTTGACCAGAAAGATTATGCTATTCTTGCTCAAATAGTAAATAACGGAAGAATTTCTCTGACAGAACTGGCTAAAAGAATTAGGTCTACAGAAATTATTATCAAAAATAGACTAAAAAAATTAAAAGAAAAGGAAGTAATAACTCAATATAGAATCGGGGTTGATCTTAACAAGTTAGGGTTAGAGTTATATAAAGCTATAATAAAATTAGAAAAATACACAAAAGAAGATGAAAAAAGACTTTTAAGTTATATTTCATCTCTGCCGAATGTTCAATACTTTATTAGAAACCTATCTCAGATAGAACCCGAATTAATTGTAAACAATTATCAAGAATATTACAAAATCATAGAAAATTTAAAAAAAGAATTTCCTGAAGTAATAAGGACAGTAGATTCAGTTTTAATGATAACTGATGAGTGGACTCCAGGATTTGGTAATTTATTCAAGAATAATTATAACTAAATAGCCCCGCCAGGATTCGAACCTGGGTCCCAGCCTCCAGAGGGCCGGATCCTTGACCGCTAGACTACAGGGCTTCAAAATATCCTAGTATAATACCTTTAAAAAACTTTCAATCTAAAGATTTATAAACCAAAATTTCAATTAAATTCTATGAAAAGAAGCTCAAGACGTTGGAAAAAGAAAAACCAAATGAGATGGAAATGGCAGAGAAAAAGACTTAGACGTGTAAAGAAGAAAAGAAAGCAAAGAAGAGGAGAATAAGCTTAATTCTTAATATTTTAATAAAATTATATTAATATATATTTATCAGATTAATTATAAACATCTTAACCCTCTTCTGTATAAAGTATAAGACCTTAACATTCCAAATATAGTAATATATCTATATCTTCTTAAGACAAACAACAAAACATCTATTCATCAAAATACTCTCATTAATATTAAAATAATTATCAATTAATAATAAATGTCAAAAACATTTTAATCTTCTCATCTACAAAATGTTTGTTCTATAAGATTATAAAAAATTCAGTAAAAATCATCATCAACATCTTAATATCCTATGCATAACATATGTCTTAATAAATTATAAATATCAATATCTTATAGAACAAACATCTTAACTACGGACATTAAGCTAAATAACAGATATCTTATTGTATATTTTTTATATTATTAATACCTTTTTATCTACCATACATCCCATTATAACAATCTTTATAAAAAGACTTTCCGATTTTTACTAAAAGATGGATAATAACAATACTGCTATTTGGACTGAAAAATATAGACCTAAAAAATTTGAAGAAGTTGTAGGGCAGGATGAAATAATAAAAAAGACAAAAAATCTAACTAAATCTCTTAATATACCTCATTTACTATTTGCAGGTCCTGCTGGAACAGGAAAATCAACACTAGCTCTAATAATTGTAAGGGAATTATTTGGGATTAATTGGAAAGAAAATTACTTAGAATTAAATGCTTCTGATGAAAGAGGAATTGATGTTGTAAGGCAAAAAGTAAAGGATTTTGCAAGAACAAAAGCAATTGGAAATGTCCCTTTTAAAGTTATTTTTTTAGATGAAGCAGATGCATTAACAAGAGAAGCTCAACAGGCTTTAAGAAGAACAATGGAAAACTACACTTCAACCTGCAGATTTATTATGTCCTGCAACTACTCTTCAAAAATAATAGACCCTATTCAGTCAAGATGTGCTATTTTTAGATTTAAACTATTAGAAAAAAAAGATATAGAAAAAAGAATAAGATTAATTGCAGAAAAAGAAAAACTTCAAATTTCAGATGTAACAATAGAATCATTATATGAAGCTTCAGAAGGAGACTGCAGAAGAGTTATTAACTTATTGCAAGCATCTGCATCAATTTCTCCTTCAATAACCCCTGATTTAATTAATACCTTAGCTTCAAGTGCAAAACCAGCAGACATTAAAATTGTTCTAGAATATGCTCTTTCAGGAGATTTTATTAAATCAAAAGAAAAATTATTAGAGGTTATGCTTAAAGAATCTGTTTCAGGAACAGATATTATAAAATCAATTCAAAAAGAAATATGGAATCTTCAGATTGATGATGAGCTTAAAGTTCGGTTAACAGAGAAAACAGGGGAAGTTGAATTTAGATTAGTTGAAGGCAGTGATGAATTTATTCAATTAGAAGCTCTTTTAGCAGGATTTGTTCTTGCTGGCAAAGGCATTATAAAATGACTCTTCCATTAATTGAAAAATATCGTGTAAAAAAATTCTCAGAAATAAAGGGACAAGACTCAGTTATCCAGGAAGTTCAAATATTTTTCAAAAAATTTCCATTAAAAAGAGCCTTAATACTAAGCGGTCCTGTTGGAACAGGAAAAACATCAATTGCAATTGCACTTGCAAATGAATTAAATTTAGAATTATTTGAACTAAATGCAAGTGATTTGAGAAATCGTTCAAAATTAGAAGAAGTTTTATCTCCTGCAATAAAACAGCAATCTTTATTTAAAAAAGGAAAGCTAATTTTAATGGATGAAGCAGATGGAATAACAGCCTCGGACAGAGGAGGACTTCCAGAATTAATCGCGCTAATTGACAAAACACCCCACCCAATTATTATAACTGCAAATGATATTTGGCAGCAAAAATTCAGTCTACTAAGAAAAAAATGCCAGCTAGTTAGCTTAAAAGAGCTAAAACAAGAGATTGTATTAGATATTCTTCATGCAGTTCTTCAAAAAGAAAATAGGACTTTGAAGCCAGAAACATTAAATTTAATCTCAAGTAAATCAAGAGGGGATATAAGAGCAGCATTAAATGACTTGCAATCAGTTCTTTCCCTTGGTGAAGATGCATTTATTGAAGAAATAAGTGAAAGAGAAAAAGAAGAAAGCATTTTCAATGCATTAAAAAAAATATTCCAAGAATCTCCAAACAAAAAAACACTTTCTATATTAGATGAAACTCAGATGGAACTAGATGAGATAATTCTATGGGTAGAAGAAAATATTCCTATGGAATATCAAGGGCAGGCATTAGCAAAAGCTTATGATAGTTTAAGCAAAGCAGATTTATTTAAAGGAAGAATATATAGACAGCAATACTGGAGATTTTTAGTTTATGAGAACTTCTTTTTATCAGCAGGAATATCTTCTGCAACTAAAATTAAATACAAAAAATTCACAGGATATAAAAGACCTTCAAGAATACTAAAAATTTGGCTCTCAAACCAGAAAAATGCAAAAAAGAAATCAATAGTATCAAAATATGCTCAATTTAATCATATATCTAAGAAGAAAGCGATGAAAGAAAGCTTTTTGTTCCCTTTAATATTCTCTCAAAAAGATTATGAGTCATTAGATCTAGATGATAAAGAACAGGAATATTTAAAAGAGAAAAAGCAGGAATTATTATCAGAGATAAAATGATACAAGATATCAAAGAAGAAACAACAGATATTCCAAATAGTCAAAAATCTCAAATAATAACTCTTTCTTCTAATGCATCTATTGTTGAAGTCATACCTCCAAAAGAACAAATTTTTGTTGTTAGAACAGACCAATTAAAAGATTATCCTATTCCTCCATTATATGTAAAAAGAGAGAATCAGTTAATTCCAAGAAAAACTCAAGAAGAAGATTTGCAAGCTTTCCAACCAATAATAGATAATTTAATTGAAGGATATCAAGTTACAAGAATAAAAACAACCCCTCTAGCAGTAATGCATCAGCTTACACTACAAAGAAAACTAAGAATTTCAGACCCAGATTTAGAACAATTAGCAAATTCTGAAGAAAAAGTTATATTAAATCTTGTTTTTGAACCTGAAGAAAATAACTTATACAAATTAAGAATTGCAGCACCTGTAACTGACCCAGAAAGAGATAACAAAATAGAATCATTTTTAGAACAACTAACAACTATAGGAGAAATATTAACTAAAAGAAAAATAGGAACACCTGATCAATACTATGCAGAAATAAGATTTAGACCTAAACCAAAATATCAAGAACAAACTTTTTTTGAACAACAAGCAAAAATGAAAAGAGTAATTACTAATGCCTTAAAAGCAGGAGTATGGTATACCAATGATCCTGATGTAACTGACTATCTCACCCAACAAGGAACAAACCTTGAAGAAAAAACAAAAGAAACAATTACTCAAACAAACTTTGATGGATATTTAGGCAGATTATATGAAATAATACAAGAAAAAGGAATCACTAGAGAGGATATAGAGGGAAGTAAAAAAACAAGAGAAATAAGCAAAATACGACAATTAGTAATGTTTTTATTAAGAGAAAATTTTCAAGACAGCCCTACAATTAATGGAGATCATATTGGAAGCTATCCAAACATAGGAAGAATAATGGGAGACAAAAATCATGCAACAGTTATATTAGCTTGTAGAAAAGTGAAGAGTTATTTAAATGGGAATGAATTTATTCCAACAGGAAACCCTGAAGAAGATTTTAAAAAAATCTGGGGGCTATATCCACAGCAAAATAAAGAAGATAAAAATTATTTAAAAAATAAAAAAGATGAAAAACAAATTGAATTAGATTTGAATAAATTATATGATTTTGCATATCAAGACTTAAAGCTCCAGAAACAAGAAATTTTATCAGATTCAAGAGATGAAAATGGTATGAAAGCGAGATTTATCCTTGGATTTGTATTAAAAAATAGACATAGTCTCTCTTATTCAGATTTAGGAGATTTATTAAATAGAAGTCCTATGACATTAATGAGACTTTCCAGTTCACATGGAAAATGTGTATTTAATTATAAAGGATTAAATAGAGATTTTTATATGCATGGAAATATTCCTGAAGTATATTTAGATGCAAAATCAAGATATATTGAATATAAACGTAAAAAAAGAACTTCAAAACAAATACCAGAAAGAGAAAGAAGAGTAATATGAATATATAATAATTAAAATATCATTCAATTAATAATCATAAATCAATAACAAAATCATAAACATCTTAATCATCAATTCAGCATTTAAATTTTATATTATAAAAAATTCATCCAATAATTTATTAATAATCTCCAGATTCTTCTTCAACTTCACCTAACTCTTCAATTATCTCATCTGTATCATCTTTAGATTTAGGACCTGAGCCTAATTTTTCTATTTTTCCAAACTTTCCAGAAGATAATTGCTTTTCACCTTGAAATTCTCCAACATAACCATTGCTTATCTTGATTTTATCTCCTTGGCTGAATCTAGTTGCATCATCATTCCATAAAGTTAATTTAACACTTCCAGAATCATCACTTAAAATAGCATTAGCAACTCTTAATTCTCTTCCAAATTTATTAAAAGTCCTTATTTCACCAATTTCTTTAATTGTCCCTTCTACTTCAACATTCCCTTGATTTGTTTTTAATTCAGAAATCTTCATAATAAATTCTCCATTAGCAACTCGCAGTGCTGCTTGCAGAACTTCCAGCAGAAGCTCCAAATCCTGCACTAGCTGATGTTGAAGATAAAGTCTGTGAACATTCACTAGGAGCAGTTGTGAAAGCATCGCATACTGCTGCTTTTATTGCTTCAGGAGTTCTTCCAACTTGAACTTGAGCTCCATTTATTACAAATGTCGGAGATCCAGAAATTCCAAGTGAACTTGCTTTTTCTCCTTGTGTATTATAAATTGCTTCTGCACTTGTATCCATATAATTTTCAACTTTAGTCTTATCTATTCCTAGTTTAGTATATATTGCAGGAAGATATTTATTCAAGCAAGTATCATCTCCATTACAAGCACCAATATCTTCATTAACATCAAATTCTTTTAAGTACGCAAATAATTTATCTTTTCCATATAATTGTTCTATACTTATTTGTCTTAAAGATTCAATTTTTTCAAATTCCCCATGCATTGCTCCAATTGCAACAATATTAATATCTGCTTTATCTTTTAATAAATCATAAACAGGGAATAATGCTTTTTCAAATTGCAATCCATAAGGGCAGTATGAGAAAATATAAGCTTCAACAACAGGCTTGTCAGATTTAACAACTTCGGTAGGTGTTTCAGTTGTAGTTTCATCCACAACATCCCCAGTTATAGGAATAGCCCCCTGAACAAAATACTTTCCATCTTTAGTAACATAAACAGGTAATTCCTGTCCTTGATAAGAAACAGTAACTTGATATATGTTTCCTAAATCTTCATTAGAAACATATTCAACTCCTCCGCCTGTCTTTTCATTAAGATAATCAACTAAATTAGCACCAGCATCACTTCCTCCAATAACATTTCCAGTAATTCCTCCCCTCATAACAATTATTAATAACACAATAGCAATAATCCCTAAAACAATACTAGAAACCATCCAGGGATTTTTTTTCATTTTATTAGTCATCTTAGAAATATTCATCTTATCAGGATTATTATCAATCATCATCTCTGTTTTATCGCTCATACCTTCTTCCATTTTCCTTTTAATTTTCCAGCATTTAAAAACCTTTCGCACTATAAGTCCATCTTTTGCAATATATATAATAGAAAAATACAATAAAATTAAAAAGACAAATTGTTTAATTAAATCATTAACAAACAAAAAGATGGCATATGATATTATAATAGGAAGAACTAAATCTGATAAAGAAAAATTTGGTGATAAAGGGTTAGTTTATCTTGGAAAAGGTTATGTTACAATGGGAAATTATACCTCTCTTTCTAATTTAATTTGGATGGATGTTATAAGAAGCCATGTAGTTTTGATTGCAGGAAAAAGAGGCTCAGGTAAATCATATACAATAGGAGTAATTGCAGAAGAAATTTCTGATTTGCCAAATGAAGTAAAAAATAATATTGCTCCAATAATTTTTGATACAATGGGGATCTTCTGGACAATGAAATACAAAAATGAAAAAGAACAAGAACTACTAGCTGACTGGCAGTTAAAATCAAAAAATCTTCCAGTTGTTGTGTGGGCCCCTGCAGGATATTTCAAAGAATATGAAAAAAGACAAATTCCTGTTGATAAAAAACTTGCACTAGCCGTATCTGAGTTAGATATTGAAGATTGGCTTTCTATTTTTAATCTAAGTATGACTGAACCTATTTCAGTTTTAATTCAAAAAATAATTTATAACTTAAAAGAAAATTTCGATTTAGAAGAGATAATTCAAGAGATTAAAAAAGACAATGAATCAACAGAAGATACTAGAAAAGCAGCTATTTCTTTATTTGAAGCAGCAAAATCCTGGAAAGTGTTTGCAAACAAAAATGAACAAGCAACAAAAATAGAAGATCTTGTTAATCCTGGAATAACAACTATATTAGACTTATCTGTTTATTCTTCAACATCAACCTTCAATGTAAGAGCATTATTAATAGGATTAATTTCAAAGAAGCTATTCAATCAAAGAATACTAGCAAGAAAAAAAGAAGAAATTGATTCGATTCAAAGAGGATTTTCAACAAAAAAAATAAATGAGATGCCAATGATTTGGCTTTTTATTGATGAAGCTCATGAATTTCTTCCAATGAATGAAAAAACTCCTGCAACAAATGCTCTTGTTCAATTATTAAGGGAAGGGAGACAGCCCGGAATATCAATGGTTCTTGCAACCCAGCAACCCGGAGTAATTCACAGAGATGTTATGACTCAATCAGATATTGTAATGTCTCATAAACTTACAAACAAAAAAGACAGAGAAGCGCTAAATGAAATTATGCAAAGTTATTTATTAGAAAACATTCAAAAAACAATGAATCAGCTTCCTTCTTCAAAAGGTTCTGCAGTAATCTTAGATGATAATTCAGAAAGATTATATCCAATAAGAGTAAGGCCAAGATTCACCTGGCATGGTGGAGAAGCTCCAAGTGCATTAAAAACTAGCTTTTCGGAGTAGTTGTTGTAGACTTATCAACATAACCTTCTAATCCACTTGCACATATCCCGAAATCAGCACCTTCTCCAGAATAATTATAGTTTCCATAACAATCAGGGCAACTAAGTTGTTCGCATAAATTAGAATTTCCAAAAACTCCAATTATTTTAAATCTCTTATCTTTATACCCACAATCATTTTCCTTTCCCATGTATTACCAAAAAATCTTTTATTTATAATATTAATTGTTTTATACAATCAAATTTATAAACCTAAAAAATAATTTATACAAATGAGTAATAAAGATAGTGATCCTAAAAAAGACAAAAGTAATCCCGAAGAAAAAAGAAAAACAATATTTCTAAATATGGACTTTATGGCAGATATACATGATCCTGAAAGAGGAATAAATCATGGAACTTTAATCCAAAAATTAGCAATAGATCCTGATTTTCCAATAAAAGATGGTGGAACAATTAGTTCAATGGATCCTATTTTTAATACATATAAACTATTAAGCGATGCTAAATTAGGTGATGGAAAATTATTTTGCGATGATGTTTATTCTCCTCCAGAAAATCCTAGCTATCCCCAACAAGATCAATATCTTTCAAAACAACCACCCCGGTTTAAATAACTTTCATCTCAATTCGATATCTATATTTATATGGAGCAATATCTCCTGCTTTTACAATTTTTAATATTTTGATTTTCTTACCCAAACTTTTAGCTTCACTAACTAAATCTTTAGAAACTTTCTTTATCTCATTTACATGACAAAAAGCATTATAATAAATTCTTGTTCCTTTTTTTGAAACAATTAAAGCAGGTTTCAAAAAACTTTCTTTTAGATTCGGGCGAGGCATTAAAATAACATCAAATTTACCTAGCTTAATATTTATTTTTTTCTTAACATCTCCCTGAATAATTTTTATTTTTCCTTCAGGAATTTTATTTAATTTCAAATTTTCTTTAAAATAATTACAGCAATCTTTCCCCAATTCAACCCCCACAACCTCTGCCTGGGATTTTTTATAAATAACAATTGGATAAACACCAACCCCTGCAAACATAACTAAAACTCTCTCTCTGTTTTTTATCTTATCTGCAATCAATTTTCTTTCATTAGATAATCTAGGAGAAAAATAACATGTTTCAACATTAAATTTAAATGAGCAGTCATTTTCTTTTATTAAAGCTATTTTATTTTTCTCACCTAAAACATGCTTTGCTCTTATTGTTCTTAATCTTCCTTTAACATCACTTGCTTTTTCCAAAACAGTTCTTATTCCAGGTTTTTTCAATAACTCTTTTGCTTGCTTTAATTTTTCAGATTTTGTTTTTTTTCTTCCTTTTTCTTCTGACTTTATAACTGCAATATTCCCCAATAGATCATAATCTGCCATAAAACAATTAAGTAAGATATATTTTTAATACTATCTAAAAACATTAATTGAATATATCAATAATTTAACAAAACAAACAACAAGTCATCTGAGATAAAAAAGAAATAAGCAATCTTTGATTTTTCATTAATCAATCTAATGAACTTGCTATCTTATCATCAACTCAACGAATGCCTTAATAAGTTATCGATAAATAATTTTAAATATAAATCATCAGCATCTTAATCTTATCATCTACAAAAAGCATCAGTCATTAACATTATTAATAATTAAAATCTCAATATAAAATCAATAATTGCAAATACAATAAGATATTTAAATCTGTTTTTTCTAAATATAATATGAAAAGAGGACTATCTTTGATTCTAGTATCATCAATAATCATACTTAGTGTGTTGCCGACTATTTTAGCATATTCTTACAGCTGGAGTCCATTTAATTCTTGGGGGTATTATACTCCTTCTCAATTGTTAGACAATGAATGGTTTGTATTTTTTATAATATTTTTAATTGTTTTTGCATTTGTTTATTTATCTTTATCAGGAATGTTTAGACGGAATATAAAAGACAAATATCATCCCTGGCTTCATGAATCTGAACAAAACAAGGGGGCTATTGCAGTAATTGCAGGAGCTGTTGCATTGCTTGCTGCTGCAGCAGTAACAAGACAAGGATTTATTTCAGGATATTTAGGAAATACTTTAACTACCTGGATAACTCTAATTGCAATTATCTTTGTAATTGTATTGTCTATTCCATTTCATAGAAAACTGAGCCAATATACAGGAAATGGAATTGCATTAATAATTGTAGGAATTAGTGTCTGGATTTTATTAAAAACAATTAATTTAAATGAATTAACAGCATATACTTTGCCGTATGATATACAAAACCTTTATGAAATAATCATTAGTTATCCAGTAATAATCCTTGTTATTATAGCTGGAATAGCTTGGGCAATTGCAGGAAGAAACAAACCTACTCCTTAAGGAGGCCGTGCAAATCCTTATAATTAATATTTTATTCTAAATTAATATCCATCTCTTCTTAAAACAAACAACAAAACATCTGTCTATTAAAATTTAAATTATATTTAATCCATAATAATTAACATCGAACAAAGCTTAATCTGCTCATCAACTCAGCTATTAAGATTTTATATTACCAATAAGCCATCATCTGCACATCTTATGTCTTAATAGATTATAAATTAAATAAATCAAAGGATTTATAAATAATCTCATCTTAAAATAATTAGAAAATGGGTGCAAAAGAAAAAATAATTGGCTTGATTATAATAATCTTAGGAGCTTGGCCTTTCTTATTAAAAATATCTTCAGTAAATACTTTTTTTTCAACATATAAATTTCTAAGTGTTTTAACACCAGGAGAAATTATCTATCAAATTGTAATTATTGTTTTAGGAATCTTATTAATCTGGAAACCAAAACCAAAATATCAAGAAAGAAGATAATTAATAAAGAACAATAATCACTTATACTATATCGAATTATAAAAACATTTTTAAACAATAAACAACATAAAATAACATGGAAAAGAGGATAAATAAGAAAGTATTCATTTTGCCAGTTTTAATTCTAACATTACTAACTATTAATTTAATCATGATAAGTAGTGCAGATGATACTACTGCACCTGCAACCAATAATCCTTTATATGATTCAAATACCTACGATTCAACAAATACAAAGGTTTGGAGCTGGATAAACACAAATATCCTTGAAAAATATATTGTTCCAGACCAAAAGACAGGATCAGATCAACCAGCCAATATGTGGTTAGTGGTTTCAGTAATAGGATTTATTGTTTTTAGCTTAATTATTTTAGAGTTAGCTAATTTATTACCTCTTAGTACTTTTACAAATTTAGTTATAGGAATAGGAGCATTAATAATTTTAGTTTTATCCGGGGGAACAAGAAAAATAGTTGGAGGATTAATGTATTTTATTGCGGTAATGGTCGGGGCAGGAGGAATGATTGGAATGATTATGATTGGAGTAATATTTGTTGTTTTAGCTGTAGCAATATTTACAGGTTCTGCTCCACTACATAGATGGATAGATAAAATAAGATTTAATAAAGAATTAAGCAAAAAGACTTCAAAAGCATATAAAGCTGCTGCAGATGTAAGTGCATTAAATACTGAAGCACAAAATTTACGTTATAGATCTTAAAATTAATTAGTTTTAAAAACACCATCTTCTTAATTAATTTATGAAAAAGAGATTTGTATTTTTATTAATATCATTATTACTCTTAAATATATTAGCAATTTCTATTAAAGCAGAAGAATCTCCTCCCTTGCCTGATTTAGGATTAGGAGAAGTAAATCCAGATTCAGGACTTCCAATTGAATTAGAAAAAATACAAACAATTGGAGGAAAATTCCAAAATGAAAATGACAAGACTCAATATCTGAAACAAGAATGGGGAAAAATTCTTGCGAATAACACTTATATTGGACCAGTAATAAATAGATATAATAAGATATCCCCATATACCGATCCTATTTTTAAATTCTTTTTAGGGATAGAACCGAGTCTAAGCTGGTTATTTTTACTATCTTTAACTCTATGGATAACTATCTTCATGTATATTTATAGAGCTTCAGAATTTTTGCCTGTATCTGATTTTACTCAAATAGCAATCTCACTGGGAACAATAATAATTATCTCACTAATAGGAATAATAAAAAAATTAGCCGAACTTATAATCAGTGCAATTGCTGTTTTTAATACTTGGTGGATGCAATTAATAGGAGCAGGGATTATAATAATTCTTTTTGTCTTAGGTTCTATTTTTTCTAAAAATCTTGCAGATTTATTTAAATCTAATAAAGAAAAAAAAGCAAAACAAGAAGAAGAACTTAATAGAGAAAAACTAAAAGCAGAAGTTGAACTAGCAGGAAAGTTCACAAAAACTATAAGTGATGATAATCCTAATTTTGTTTTAGGAGAAGATTGATTCTTAAATAATATTAATATCTTAATAAAACAAATAACAAATCATTTATTCTTAAAAGATATCAAACAAAGCTTAATCTTCTCATCAACTCATCTCATGTCTTAATACATTACCGATATTCCATAAATTCAGAAAAGTGTTTTTTGCGATTTCTGTTTTTTCAACTCATCAATTTTCTCTAACTGATTATTTATTCTTTCTTCTGAAAAATCATGGCTTCTTAATATCTCTCTTATTTTTTCCTTATTTATTTTAGGAAATTCAATTTTGACATCTTTAACTTTTGGATTTTCAATTTCTTCATATATTTCTTTCCAGTCAAAGTCTAATTCATATTTTTCAAATTTCTCATCATTCTCAATAGCATCAAAAATCTTTTCTTTTGTTTTATATTCTCTTACTATTTTCAAAGATTTTTTAGGCCCTAATCCTTTTACACCTCCAGGATTATAATCAGTTCCACATAAAATTCCTAGACAAATTAATTGCTCTTGATTAATTTCTAATTCAGCAAGCACACTATCTAACTGAATAACCTGCGGAAAAACTTCTTTATAACCTGAAATAGTTTTTCTCTTTCTAGCTAAACTTAAATTCTGAATTAATAAAGGGCATTTAAACATCAAGCAGTCATAATCCTGGCTAGCAACAGCATAAGCTGTTTTATTTTTAGCTAAATAACTAGCTTGAGCTTCTCCTTCTGAAGGAGCTTGTACAACAGCAATACCCATTGCTTCTAATAATTCCTTGCTCTCTTCAATTTTTTCTTTATCTAATCTAGTTTCAAATCTTGCATATTTTCCCATTGCTTCAACATCTTCGTCTTCAACAGCTTTTTTGTATTTCTCTTTATACTGCTCTTTGATACCTTCTCTATTTTCTCTTGTTTTTTTCTTTAGCTCAGGAGCTTCACCATCAAAAACATAAATTAACTTAACTCCTTCTAAAATTAAGCTCATATTTCTATAAAACAACCCAGATATATGACTAGTTACATTTCCACTAGAATCTTTTAAAGGAGTTCCATCTGGCTGTCTTATTGTAGTAAGAAACTGATAAATTGCATTAAATGCATCAACAGCAATTATCTTTCCCTTTAAATCAGAAAACTTAATTTCATTTTTGGTTATAATCTCACCTATTTGTAATCCCATGAAAAATATAATAAATAAGTATTAATAAAAATTTGCATTAAATCTTATATGAAATATTTCTTTAAAATAGTTTAACTTGGCTCCAAAATCCCTCTTGTCTAGGAAGAGGATTTAATTTAGGATCATAAGAAAATAATCTACCTGTCCTTGAGTCAATCCCTATACTTCCATCATCCTTAACATTTAATCTTTCAAGTTTTCTTATTCTAACACCTGAAAAATATGGGCTATTATTTAAATCCTTGAATGTATTTTCAGTTGTCTCTATAGCCTTATTATCTGGATTACTCCCAATAACAATCCAAGCATCAAGTAAATAATTATCTTTTCTATCTCTTAAATCCCAGAAGAATCTTGATACATGTGCATTTACTGAAGGATGTCCTAGTTTATCTTCTCCTTTATACTTATAAGAAAAAGCATCAGAATGTCCTAAAAATGCTATTTTCTTTAGGGGGTCATATGCTAAAACTCCCAAACAATTAGCTAATCCATATGTTGCTAAAATTGGTTTTTCTGGTGTTGAAAAAAAACAATCCATTTGATGAACTTCTTGAATCTCTTTAAAATCTCCAGAAAAAAGAGGATGATACCTTCGCCTAGATGAAATATCCTTGCCAATAGAACTTATATATTTTTTACTAATCCCCTTTCTATTCAACTCTTCAAGAATTTGTTCTAATTTTTGTTGATCTATAGATTCCATCATTCATATTTCCTAGCCATATTAATATGTTCTTGATATGCTTTTCCGATTCTTTCAGCATTAACATCCTCAATTCTGATTCTTACTCCTTTTGAGCCTATTAAATTCCTATATCCCATTATTTGTTTTAAATGCTTTCTTTTAGTCTCTATATCTTCATAAACATCATCAGATCTAACTCCTTCTTGCCTAGCAGCAGCTAAAAGCAAAGGATATTTATCTTGATTTTTACTTTTTCTACTAGAAGTTTTTCTTGATATTCTTTCTTGTTTTTTATAAGATGTCGGACCAATATTTCCAACAACTTCCCCCAAATTATTTTCTAAAACGAGTTTTTCAAAATCCAATCTTCCTTGTTCATATTGACTTCTATAGCATTCTTCAGGCTCTAATCCTTGTTCATTACATAACCTATAGAAAGTAAGATTATCTCCCCTCTGTACAGATGCTATTCTTGCATTTCCAGGTACATATGTAATTTCTTCTAAATGTGATTCTCGTTCTTCCTGTGGTAATTCTCCAAATAATAATCCTTGTCTGCTCATTTTATGCTTTTAAATCAACCTCATTATTTTCATTATCTCTAAATATCCATTTCCTGCCTTTATAATCATATCCAAAATCAAACCTTGAGCTAACCAAAGGTCTTCTATTTCTTTGCTCATCATAACTTCCATGGCCATAATTTCCTCTATTTTCAACGCTTTGAACAGGTATAACCTGTCTTCCAGATCCAATTCTTATACCATTAATTTCCATATTATTTATAAGCAAAACTAGTATATAAACATTATTATTGTTACCATTTAGAAGTAAATACAGATATAAAATAGTAACATTTAAATATAATAAAACATTATATTTTATTATAATATATTATAAAATGGTTCAGAATATAATTGACATTAATGAAAGAGAAGATAGAATATTAAATATTATTAAAGCAAAATTTGGATTAAAAAACAAAAGTGAAGCAGTTGCTTTTATAGCAAGAGCTTATGAAGAAAGTTTTCTTGAACCAGAATTAAGACCAGAATACTTAGAAAAACTTGAGAAAATAAGAAAAGGAAAATATATTAAGTATAATTCTATTGAAGATTTAAGAAAATCTACAGACTAAAAATTCAAAAGAGGTAAAAATGCATAATTTTCAGATTAGTGAGCATCTTAATGATAAAATCAAAAAACTATCAAAGAAAAATCCTAATATTCACGAACAGCTTATTAAAAAAATAAATGAAATTGTTAATTCTTATGATATTGAACATTATAAAAATTTAAGATATAATATGAAAGATTCAAAGAGAGTTCACATTGGACATTTTGTATTAATATTCCAATATATTAAGTCAACAGATACAATTAATTTTGATGATTTTGATCATCACGATAATATCTATAAAAAATAAACCCCAATCCTTAAATATCTGTTTCTATTCTTAAAATCATGAAATTCACATTTATCCCTATTAATTTTGAATCCTTTGAACTAAATAATCAAACCTATATTCAAGTATATGGGAGAAATGAGAAAGGCAAGAGATTATGTATCTTAAAGCAATTTAATGACTGGTGCTATATAATTAAAGATATAGAAAAGGCAAAGAAAAAACTAGATACAATCAAGATACAAGAAGAATCCAAAAATTTCTTAGGAAAACCAGTTAAAGCACTAAAAGTTTATACCTCCTCATCAAAACAAACAAAAGAAATTGCAGAAAAGTTTGAAGTTTATGAAAATGATATCAATATAATAACTAAATTCTTAATTGAAAATAAGCTAACACCTTTAACGTTATGGGAAATTGAAGGAGAACTTGCATCAAATAATGAATGTTCTAATTTAGAAGTAGATTTTGTAATTAAAGCAGAGAAAATAACACAATCACAATCAGATATTCAATTTCATCCGAAATTTCTAGCTTATGATATTGAAACAAATGAATTTGAAATAGGAAAAGGAGAAATCTTAATGATTTCATTAGTAGGTAATAATTTCAAAAAAGTTCTTACCTGGAAAAAACAATCAAAAAAATCCTTTGTTGAATATTTTAAAGATGAAGCAGAAATGCTAGAAGCTTTTGTAAAATATATAAAAGAATATTCCCCAGATTTTTTAGTAGGTTATTTTTCAGATGGTTTTGATTTGCCTTATTTAAGAGCAAGAGCAGAGCATAACAAAGTAAAATTATCACTAGGATTAGATAATTCTGCTCCTATTTTTTCCAGAGGAAGAGTTTTATCAGGAAAAATAAAAGGAATAACTCATGTAGATTTATTTAGATTTATACAAGTAGCATACAGCCAGTATCTCCAGTCAGAAACTCTTTCTTTAAATGAAGTTGCAAATGAACTTATTGGAGAAAAAAAGAATGATATTTCTCATATTGATATGAATAAAACAGAACATACACAAAAGCATTGGGAAGATTTTTTTGAATATAATCTTCAAGATTCAGTTTTAACATATAAATTATTTGAAAAGGTTTGGCCAGATATTTTAGAATTTTCAAGAGTTCTTCAAGAACCTCCTTATGATGTATCTAGAGATTCAATGTCTCAAAATGTTGAAAACTATATTCTTCATAATCTCCATAAATTCAATGAAATAGCAAAGCACAAAGCAAGTCATGAAGAAATTTCAAATAGAATTGAAAGAGAAAAATATGAAGGAGCTTTTGTTTTCCAGCCCAAACCAGGATTATACAATGATATTGCTATGTTTGATTTCTCAAGTATGTATGCAAGTGTTATTGTGTCTTATAATCTCAGTCTATCAACTCTATCCAAAGAAAAAACAAATATAATTTCAGAAATAAATAATAAAAAAGTTTATTTTTCAAAAAAACCAGGATTTTTTCCTGAACTTCTAAAGCAGATTATTGAAAAAAGAAGAGAATTTAAAAAAGAATATAATAAAAATCCCAATCCAATTTTAAAAGCAAGAAGCAATGCATTTAAGCTAATAGCAAATGCAGCTTATGGTTATCAAGGATTTTTCGGAGCAAGATATTATTGTTTAGAAGCAGCTGCATCAACAGCTTATTTTGCAAGAGAAAACATAAAATCAGCAATTAAAAAATTTGAACAATCAAATTTTCAGCCAATTTATAGTGATACCGATAGTATTGCAGTAAGTCTGGATAACAAATCAAAAAAACAAGCTCTTGATTTATTAAAACAAATTAATGAACATCTTCCAGGAATAATGGAGCTGGAACTGGAAGATTTCTATAAAAGAGGAATCTGGGTAACAAAAAGAACAGGGGAATTTGGAGCAAAAAAGAAATATGCACTTATTACAGAAGATAATAAACTAAAAATAAGAGGATTTGAAACAGTAAGAAGAGACTGGTGTAATTTAGCAAGAGAAGTTCAAAGCAAAATACTAAAATTAATTCTTACAGATGGAAATGAAAAAAAAGCACTGGAATATATTAAAGAAACAATTAAGAAAATTAAAGAAAGAAAAATTGAATTATCTGAATTAGTAATAAGAACTCAGCTAAAAAAATCAATTGATGAATACAAAGCAAATACTCCTCATATTGCAATTGCAAGAAAAATGATTGCAAAAAATATTCCAATTAATTTAGGCATGTTAATTCAATATTATATTGCAGAATCAGATAATAAAAAAGCACTTGTAAGAGACAGAGCTAAGATGATTGATGAATCAGGAAAATATGATATTAATTATTATTTAAACAATCAGATTCTTCCAGCAGTTGAAAACATCTTTGAAGTTTTCAATGTAGATATTAATCAATTAATAGAAGGCAAAAAGCAAATGAAATTAGGGGAATTTTAAATATTATTGTCTAAGCTAAGATAGAAGCCCAGCTGTCAAAATCTCCATTAGGATCTAATTCAGGAAATAATCCATGATAAAAAAGACAGCGAGTCTGGTGAGGTGTTTGAGAAGAGCCTCTTTCTTCATCATTTGCTGTTTTTTGAGGTATTTTTCTAGTTGATCTGTACCTAACTAAGTCTTTTAGACTCATAAGTCTGTATTGTTCCCTAGTTAATCCTAAACTTTCTGCACTAGGTGGATGGTAATTAGTTTTCATAGAAAATATATAAAAACATTCGACTTATAAATCTAATTATAGCTTCAAACCTCCTATTCTACTAAATGAACAAAAACAAAATCCTCTCTTTTAACACTAAAAATGCAGTTATAATTTTCTCATTAAATCCTTTTTCTTTCAAGCTTTCAATTAATTTTTGTTTGTTCATTTTTAAGGCTATTTAATTCATAATATCTTATCTTCTTAAGACAAACAATAAGTAATCTGTTTATCGAAATTTTAATCATCTCATCTGCATAAGATATGAGTTTATACATTATCAATATACATATAAATAAGCAGTCAAATATATAGAATTATCTTTTTTAAACCTGAGGCAAAGTCTCAAGCTTATAATATTCTTTTACAATAAATACTTCTGTATCGCGAATACTAAAATTAACTTTTATATTTTCTATTAATTTTTGCAGCTCTTGTCTGTTCTTAACTTCAACATCGATTTCAAAATCAAGTTCAGCTAAAGTCCTATCAATATAAATTATATTAGGATTATTTTTTGCATAATTAATTAATTTCTCAAAATCATGCATTTCATTTAATATAAAATCAATTTTATAATATTCATAGCCAATTTTCTCCATATTAATAATTACTCTATACCCCTGTATAATCTCTTTTTTCTCAAGTCTTTTTATCCTAAACGCAATAGTTCTAGGAGGAGATTTAAGCTTACTAGCTAAATCTATTAATGGAATTTTAGAATTTTTAGCTAATAACATCAGGATTTTTAGATCTAAATTATCATAATCTTCTATCTTATTACTTCCAATTATTTCATACTTTTCACTTAATTGTCTTTTTTCTTCTAATAAATATCTTCTTTTAAAATGATAGACTTTTGAAAAAACATGCACTTTTTCATTCCAAAAAAATTCCCTGAAATTTTTCTTGAATTCTACCCAAAAATCATCAAATTCATAAATAGTTTTAACCCATACAAAAAAACCCAAATCATAAATACTATCAAATTTAGAAACAACACCTACTTTTTTATTTTCTTTTAACCATTTTATTATTTCCTGTTCTTTTTCTTTAGTTGTATTAAAAAATTTCAAATAAACTCTAAAACTAAAATATCCTAATTTTGAACTATCAATTATCGCATAATATCCTTGGATTATCCCTTCAGCTTCCATTCTTTTAATTTTGTAATTAATCGTATTCTTATTTAATCTAATTTTTTTACCTATCTCAGAAGAACTCTGCCTGCAGTCTTTATCTAATTCATATAATATCTTCCTATCTTTTAAATCTAAACTAATCATTTTAATTAAAAAGCAATAATATATTTAAATCTTGCGTTTTGAACAATTTTAAGCTAATAACATTGATATAGTAGTGTTACCATTATATAATAACAATAAATAATAAAATACAAATAAAAAACAAAATGACAAATAAAATAACACAAAAAAATGAGAATAAAATAAGCTTAGTTGAGACTCAATTTAATAAAGAGTTGAAAGGAGGTAATGAATAAAATGGTGGCGACATTAAAAGAAAGACTAACTGGAAAGCGTGTTGTTCTTGATGAACCAATTAACGCGGAGAACTTAGCAGATAATCTTTATGCTTACTGGCAAGCTTCTAATGAAAAAGATAATAAGAAATCTATTGTTAAGTATTTGGGTAAGTTTTATCGTGTGCCCTGGGGGGATCCGGAAGAAATTCCTGTTACTATTCGGGGACATTTTGATAAACTTTATTGTAACAAGGAAGCTCTTACTGATTATTACTGCAAAGGGGATTTATTTAAGGCTTCCCAGTTTGTGAATCATGAATATCCTGTATGGAAATGCGATGAATTTAAGAGGAAGGATTCAGCTTTTGTGGCACATGAAAAGGTAGTTGTAAACGCTAGAACCAAGCAAGAAAAACATTATATTACTCTGGGTATACAGGATGCGGAAGAAAGAGATGGCAAGCTTGAAGGCTATGGGGATTGGTACCATATATCTAAGATAAAATATACTGTCCAGAGATAATAATACAAATTTTATTTTAAATTTTTTAATTATATGAAGATAAATATACATCATAAAAACAAACAAAATGAAAACACAAACAAAAAACAAAATTGAAACAAAACCTCTGAAAGGAGGTGATGAATAAAATGAAATACAATATACTATCGATATTTAAGAAAAGCAAGAGAATAGATTATAGAGATATAATCGGATTAAAAACTGATTTGAATAACCCTAGTTATGGTAAAGGAGAAAAAGCAATATTGGGTTTTGAAAAAACGATTAAAGAGCAATTAGAAAATTCAGTTATTTATGGGTTAGAAGGCGGTCTTGCAAGATTATGCAGACTTGCTGCATCTGGAAAGTCTCGAAAAGCAATTAGAGAAATTAAAAAATTAACAAAGCAAGTAACTCATTTTAATGATTGTAACTTTAAATGCCATGAAGGTTATGGAGAAAATTGGACAGGAAATTATGACTTTATTCTTAATTACATCGATGCCTGCTTATATGGGGGAAAATTAGCTGAACTTAATCATGATTACGAGGATGCTAAACTTCTTTATGGAAGAGCAAAGGAATTAATTGATGATGGAGAAAATTGGACAGCTAATATCTTTAATAGACAATGTAATGAAACAAATGAATTTTGGAAAAAAGCTATGAAAAGAATGTATAAAGCGGGAGGTTTGCAATAAGAAACAAAATGGATAAAAATAAAGTTATTTTTAACTGCCCTGGAATCTATTTAGAAGAAATAGTAGGGGCAGTTGAACAACTACCAGAAAATCCTTATGGAAATATTTGTTTTAGTATACGTCCTGGAAATGATAAAGATGAATTTTGCTTAAATCCTCTTTATTTAGAAATAAATGAAAGGGAATATCAAAATGAATTCAAATTACCCAATAGTTCAAATAATATTAAAAGTAATAAAGAAGGAGATGTTTCATTTGATTATGGTGGATGCAAATATCATCTAAAAAGGAAAAGTGATGATAATAACTCCTTAAATTTGTTTTTTACACATCTTATAAAATCAAGAGAAAAACCCACAGGATAATTTTCTTCAGAATTATCTCTTTTTCATACTTAAATAAAAATTCTTAAAAAATAATACACTTAAAGGAGCAATTACAACACTTGCTAGCTGTACAAAAATACTATTAGTAAATCCTTCAAAACATAAAGGTTTTCCCAATATCCATAAAAAAGTTTTTTCTAAACCAAAACCAATAAGAGAAGCTATCCATGAAATAACAATTATTATTAAACTAAATAAGATAAAATAACCAAATGTCTTCCACCATTTTCCTTTTATTAATTTTCTACTTTCTTTTAATGAAGCTAAAATTCCTTTATTTTCATTAATTAAGATATAAGCTCCAAAAATCCAGTAAATCATGAAAATTATACCCGGAACAACTAATAACAAAAATAATAATATAATAAATATACTATAAACAACTGAAAACCAAAAATATTTCCAAAAATATTTTTTTCCTCCTTTAAGAGATTCTTTAAATCCAAGTTTTTTTCCTGAAAAAGCATTAACAATAAAACTAGCTCCCATTAATATTCCTAATGCAAAAACTAAAATTCCTAAAAATGCCAGGAACAAAGTATAACTTAGATTATCAACAAAAATATAAGAGATTATGCTATTAAACACTCCAGAATTATTTTGGATTGCAGAAACAATTAAATTATTAAAATTTTCTAAATAAGATTTATTAGCTAAAAATAAAATTATTGATGGAAGAAATCCAAATAACAAGAATATCTGAGTAAAAACCCAAAATTTATTTTTATATTCACCCCATGATTTTGAAAAGATATCACCAAATCCCATATCATATAAAAGAAAACATGGTTTTTAAATGTTTTTGGAAAAACATTTAAGCAAATAAATAAACTCCTAAATATAAATAAAAAACTATAATTATAAGAAGCTGCACAATCACAATAAAACATATCATCAGTTTAGTATATTATAAATAAAATAGTAAAACAACAAAAAAATTTATTCTCCTTCAAACTTAACAATACTAAACACACTATATCCTTTATCTTCAAGCTTTTTTCTTCCACCTAAATCTTCTAATTCTATTACAAAAGCACATTCGATAATCTCTCCCCCTATTCGTTCAATAAGACTGCAAGTTGCTCCCATGGTGCCCGAAGTAGCTAGCAAATCATCAATTAGCAAAACTCTTTTTCCAGATTCAATTGCATCTTTATGAATTTCAACTGCATCTTTTCCATATTCTAAAGAATATTCTTGTTTAATAGTTTCCCCTGGAAGTTTTCCAGGTTTTCTTATAGGAACAAAACCAACTCCAAGCTTATTAGCTAAGATACTTCCAAAAATAAATCCTCTTGATTCAATTCCAGCAACAACATCAATTTCTTTATCTTTATATTTATTATAAAACATTTCAATAACTCTATTCATTCCTTCACTATCTTTTATTAAAGTAGTAATGTCTCTAAACATAATTCCTGGTTTTGGAAAATCAGGAATTGTTCTTATTTTACTTTTAATAAAATCACTATCTACACTAGCAATTTTAGGAACAACATCAATTAATAATTGTTTAACTTTATCTGCATTTTCTTTCATTCTCTTTAAAACAATCTCAAAACTAACTGGTTCTTCATCTTCTTTCCAGCAGTCATAATCAGTTGACATTGCAATTGTCTGATAAGGAACACCAAGTTCATTAGCTAAACTGCATTCAGGACATCCTGTCATTCCAATAATATCTGCTCCTAAATGTCTAAACATAAAACTTTCTGCTTTTGTAGAAAATCTAGGGCCTTCAATAACAACCATTGTAACTTCATTATGATATTCCAAACCAAGTTTATTACAACAATCGCACAATAAACTTCTTAACTTATTATTATAAGGTTCTGCCATGGGAGTATGCTTAACTTCATCTTCAAAAAAAGTATTTTTTCTGTTTTTTGTAAAATCCAAAAACTGATTAGGAAAAACAAGATTCCCAGGTTCAATTTCTTCTTTCAAACTCCCAACAGCAGAAGTAGCAAGAATATAATCACAGCCTTCTTGCTTTAAAGCATAAATATTTGCTCTGTAATTTATATTTCCAGGAGAAATCGTATGTTCTTTTCCATGTCTAGCTAAAATAACAACTTCAACTCCATTTAATTTCCCACAAACCAAAGCGCAACTAGGTTTTCCAAAAGGAGTATCTGTATATTTCTCCTGATAATCAGTTAAAAGTTTTGGATCATCTAATCCGCTTCCACCAATTATGCCTATTTTCATTTTATAACTACCTAAAAGGATCATATCCTTTACTTTTTAAGTTTTTAATAGGAAGAAATAAATTACTAGGCATTTTATTCCATTCATACCATTTCCACTGATCGCATTTGTTTGGTTCCATAACTCTAGGAGCTCCATTAATATGTTTAGCTCTAAAATAGTGAGTAAGATAATGCTTTTTTTCTTCTTCAAAAAAATCCTCTGTTAAAACACACGGAGAAAAATCCATTAAGTAATGATGTCTATTTTGTCTAAATCCCGTTTCTTCTTCAAGCTCTCTTAAAGCACAATATCTTAAATTCTCAAACATCTTTAAATGTCCACCAGGAAAACTCCAGGTTCCATTTCCATGAGAATTTTTTCTTTTGCCCATCAATACTTTATTTTCTTTCATTAAAATTATTGATACTCCAATTTCAGGTCTTTTCATTATAATAAAAAATAAAAATTAACCTTAAAAACATTTGTTCAAATCAAAATATATTTTAATTATCAGAAAAAATCTTTAAATCTCCATAAATAACTTTAGGAGCATAAGTATGACTTCCAACTGATTTAAAAAATAACTCTCTATTCATCTTATAATCATGAAACATTATCCAGGCAATATATCTCTTAATATCTTTTTCTTTAATTTTCAACTTGTCTGCACTAGCTTCTTTTTGTATTTTATCTATCAAACCACTAAATCTCCCATCTCCTTCAATTACCTGATATAAATCATTCTTTACAAGCCTAAAAAGAGGATATTTTTCATCATTTCTAATATATTTTTTTACCATTTTTATATTTAAGTTAAAATTTAAATTTTGGAGAAATATTTTTAGATAAAATGAGTTTATAAAGATTGTGAGAGATTCAAATTCATTAACTTTAATAATTATCTTAAACAACTAAAAATATGAATTACGAACCAAAACCCAAATTTATTGAAAGAATAAAAGCTCTTCTTGAAAATGAAGAAGATGTAAATGAATTCTTTGAATGCTGCAAAACAAAACCCTCAAAATCAATTAGAGTTAATACTCTAAAAATCTCTCCAGAAGAATTAAAATCAAGATTAATAGAAAAGGGCTGGAAAATCAAGCAAATAGAAAATCATCCCGAAATAATTCAAATAATATCAGAATTACAGCCAGGAGAATTAGGAAAAACAAAAGAGCATATTTTAGGATATTATTATTCTCAAGAAATTACATCAATGATGCCAATAATCGCCCTTCAACCGCAGATTGATGATACTATCCTAGATTTATGCGCCTCTCCTGGAAGCAAAACAACTCAGCTAGCAGCTAAAATGAATAATCAAGGAACAATAATTGCAAATGACTTATCAATGTCAAGAATATCTATTTTATCTGCAAATTTAGAAAGAATGGGAATAACAAATACAATTGTAACAAGACATAATGGAGTTGAATTATGCGAGAAACTAAAAAAACTTAATTTTCAATTTGATAAAATACTTGCAGATGTTCCTTGTTCAGGTGAAGGAAACATAAGACTATCTCCTAGAACTTTTTTAGAATGGTCAGAAGGATTACTAAAAAGTCTAAGCTCAAAACAAAAAAAATTAGCAGAATCAGCATTTGAATTACTAAAACCCAATGGAATAATGGTTTACTCAACTTGTACTCATTCTCCAGAAGAAAACGAACTAGTTATTCAGCATTTATTAGACAAATTTCAAGATGAAATTGAAATCCTAGATTTCAATTTGCCAATAAAAACAAGAAATGGAATAACGAGTTGGAAAAATCAAGAATTAAATAAAAATATTGCAAAAGCCAAAAGAATTTATCACCATGATAACAACATGGAAGGTTTTTTTGTTTGCAAGATGAGGAAAAAATGATACAGCAATTAAAATTAGATAATAAAAATATTGAGAATATAATAGAATTACATAAAAAATCTATTTTTGAAATTTGGGATAAAGTTAATAGAAAGTATTCCATTGAAGGAATCAAAAAGTTTATTATAACTGTTTTTGAAAAAGGAGAAGTTTATGGGTATTTCGATAAAGAAATGTTATCAGGAGTCATAGGAATAGAACCAAAACAAAAAGAAATAGAAATAAGTTTCTTATTAGTAGATCCTCAATTCCAAAGAAAAGGTATAGGAAAAAAATTAATGGATTTTGTAGAATATAAATCAAAAAACATAGATAAAATATGTTTAGAAGTTTTAATTAAAAACAAAGCAGTAAATTTCTATAAAAAAATAGGTTATGAAATTATAAAAGAAAAAAATGATAAATATGTTATGGAGAAAAAACTAAAATGAAAACTCTATCGTCATCCGATAAAAAGAATATATTAAAACAACTTAATGAACAATATGGAATAACAGAAATTCCCTATCTGCTTCTCCAGTTTGGACAAGAGAAAATAAGAATATATTCAGGTAATTTATCAAAAGAAGAACTAGGTTTATTAGATAATAACCTAAGAATTGAAAATATAGGAGCTTATTTATTAACTCAACAGCAAGATGGATTAAGATTAAGTTTTGATGCAGTTCAGTTATTTAGAAATCAAATAACTAAAAATATATTAGAAATAAATAATCAGCAGACATTAGAATGGTTAAAGGGATTTGACTTGGATATTAAAACAGATAAGAATTTTAAAGTTATAAAAAACAATAATGAATTTTTAGGTATTGGAAAATCAACAGGAGAAAAAATAACAAATTTTATTCCAAAGGAACGAAGAATAAAATAAATATATAATCTCAAAAACAAATAACAAATCATCTATGCTCAAGTTAATAATTATAAAATTAAATCACAAACATTTTAATCACATCATCAACACATTTATTAAGATTGCATATTACCAATAAATTATAAATACCTAACAAAGAAGAATCAAAAATTAACCAGATTCAGAACTTAATTCTTTTAATTGAATAGTATTATCAACTTGTTGGTTTAGTTCTGCAAATCTTTTTAATATTCTTCTAAAAGTAGTTTCAAATTCTTTATCTCTATTTTTTCTAGAATGAAAAATATTATTCCATTTAGATTTAGGATTTAAATAAACTAAAGAATAATCAAAATGGCCATCGCTTTCTAAAGGGCAAATATGGCATAGATACTCTTTTTTATTAATTTTAACTTCACTAACTCCTAGAACACTCAATTTTGTCTTATCTAAAAACTCTACTCCCCTATATTTTAAATCTCTATGATCTTTTTTAGACTTAGGAGTTTGAGCATAAACATTTCCATCTTTATCAACAACCATTAAAGGTATTCTCCTTATTACAGGCATTTCAAAGAAAGCAGGAAAAATCTTATAATAATTATTATCTCTTACAATTCTTGCTTTCTGCTGATCAATTAATTCCTCTCTTTTTCCAATTATCCCTCTTTGCTCCAAAATAGTTTTATCTCTTTCATAAATTTCTTGAGAAGTTTTTTTCTGATAATCTAAAAAAGCAGACTGCTCTGTTTTTACTTGTTCTTCTAATCCTTTATAAATTTTAGAATTTCTTACACCATTTTCAAAACTTTGAGGAAATAAACTCTCAAAAAAGACATACACTCCTCTTCCTATTTTTTCTCCAAATCCCATTAAAAAATTAGTTAATTAAAACTTTTAAACATTTATATACCTTAAAAATATAGAAATTCATATAAAATAAATATAATATTCATAATTATTAAAACAAACAACAAAACTACTGACATCAAGCTAATCAGCAGAAGCAATAACTTATTAAGATTATAAAATAATAATATTAAAATGGAAAAACAAGAAATTGAAGATTACAAGAAGGCAGGAGAAATATCTGTTAAAATTAAAGAATATGCTAAAAATCTAATAAAACCAGATATGCCTTTATTAGAAATAGCTCAAAAAATTCATAAGAAAATAGAAGAACTAGGAGCTCAACCAGCTTTTCCAGTTAATCTTTCAATAAATGAAGTAGCAGCTCACTATCACCCGACTTTAGAAGATGAAACAAAAGCCCAAGGATTATTAAAAGTAGACATCGGAATTCATGTAAATGGTTTTATTGCAGATACAGCTTTTTCAATTGATTTAACTAAAAACAATGAATTCAAGGATTTAATAAAAGCATCAGAAGAAGCTTTAGAAAATGCAATAAAAATTTTAAAAGATAATCCGACATTACATGAAATAGGTGAAACAATTCAGACAACAATTGAAAACAAAGGATTTTCTCCAATAATTAATCTCTCTGGACATGAGCTAGGAGAATATCAAGTTCATGCAGGAGTAACAATTCCAAATTATGGAAATAACAATAAAAAAATTCTAGAAATCGGCGCTTATGCAATTGAACCTTTTGCAACAACAGGTGAAGGAAAAATCTATGAAGGAAAACCAAGCAATATTTATGCTGTTAAAAAACCAAAAAATACTAGAAGCCCGACAGCAAGAAAAATATTAGATTATGTCTGGGATAAATATCAAACACTTCCATTTTCTTTAAGAGAAATTCAGGAAAAGTTCGGCTCAATGTCAAGACTAGCTCTAAAAGAATTAGAGCAAAACGACATTATTCATAACTATCCTCAATTAATTGAAAAATCTCATATGCCTGTCAGTCAAGCAGAGCATACAATAATAAAACATAAAGATAAAATTGAAGTTACAACGAGATAGCAGCTTAAAAGCACAATCTTTATATACAACTTCTTATTAACTCAATTATGAATCCACCTTATCAGTTATTAGCAGGATACAAAACAGAGTTTCAAGGACATCAAATTCTTGTGGGATTATTTAATGATAAAAATGGAAGCACGCATACAATATTAACTTCTGAACATGATACATCTCCATTAGAGCAAGATATACAAAGATGGGGAGAAGAAATCTCTCAATTTTATTCTAATTAAAAAATATATATCTAGATACTACAAAATAACAATTTTTAAAAAGAAAGTTTATATATTTATTTTATGGGAGAAGGGAAGAAATACCTTTATTGGTTTCTATTTATTTTAGTATTAATAGTTTTAGGAGCAATTTTTAAAATATTGCCGATTATAGGTTTGGGAATAGCAATTATAGGATTAATTATATTTCTTTATGGAGCAAACAATAATAATGAAGAGGATGCGATTTGGGGTGCAATAATCCTAGTTATAGGGTTGGTTATATTCTTTTCAGGAATAATAATCTACAATTTTCTAGAAAATATAGGTGTAATTGATTTCTTGAAATTAATATTTAATAAGCAATAAATTCTAAGAAAAATAATACCCTCCTTCACTACACTGAATCATAAATCTATGATATTCATCCATATGGAATAATTCCTCTCTACATTTATTTATAATTTTATTTGCTATTGCAACTATCTCTTCACTTTCAATTACTAAATTAATCTTTAATTTTTTTAACTCCTCAATTGTTAAACCACTCTCATGTTGTTGTTTACCCATAAATAACTCTATAATTCTATTTAATTCCCAAGAATTAATACTATTTCTTCTAGAAAAACACTTTTTGTCTAAGATTCTTTTTTTCTTTAAAATTTTTCTTAATATTAAAAGATTATAATTAAACGCCTCATGAGATTTTTTTCTAATCTCATCATCCAAACTGGATAAATTTTTTATGGCTCTTAGCTGCTCTCCTTTATGATCTATTAACGGATCTATTTGAGTTAAAATAGATTTTTTCCCAATAATCAATTTATTTGATTGTAAAACAAAATAAGATAAAGAAGACCCAATTACAGAAGGTATAAAACAAATATAATAATTTAAATAATTTCTAAGCATAGAAGAACAAAGCAAAGCAGTTTTAAAATCTCCTCCAAAACCATTTAATACTAAAACACATTCTTTTAAATTATTAGATTTTAAAATCCTTTCGATTATAAACTCAAAAAATATTTCATCTTGCAATTTTATTCCTTCTTCATCCCGGGGATCATAAATAAGAAATATTACTTCTTTGTTGAAATGAGCTTCTAATTGTTCTATTAATTTTTGAATCTCCTCATTTTCAGTGAGAAGTATTTTTTCAGACATAAATGAATTTTATTAATAGAAATATTTAAATATGATTACATCTTAGAATAAGAAGTAAAAAAGGAGTTAAAAAAGAGTATTAAATGAGTATAAAAATGCTTTTAAAGGGTTATCTCTCTAAATTAATATGGTAAAAGAAAAAATAAAAATTCAGGTTAATATTTCTAAAGAAGCTCAAAAAGAAATAGAAGAACTTAAAGAACAATTAAATTTATCAACATATGCTGATGTGATTAGAAGTAGTTTAAAATTATCCAAATATTTAGAATTAGAAAAAAAAGCTGGAAATGAAGTAATAATTAGAAATAAAAATACTGGAAAAGAAAAAGAGATAGTCTTCATAAAATAATAATTTTGCCACCTAAATCTTTAAATAAAAAAAGTTATATTAAAATCGATGTATGATGCAGAACCTATAGATATCAATGAGTTAATTTCTAATAAAAATGATGATAGAAAAGAAGAGAGTTTACGAGAGGGTAATTGGGGAACAATCGAAAAAAAGGAAAAGGAAAAAAGATTGAATTTATATCATTATGTTGTTCATACTTTAGCCATATTTATAATATTATCTTATATATTCTTAATAGTATGGAACTATAATATACCCAAAGAATTCTCAACAATTGTTTCTATAGTAATTGGATTTTATTTTGCAAAATCTCTACTGAATAATTAGTTTAACCCAAATAACCCACAGGATTTTCCAGAGCAGCTTTAGCTGATCTTAAATAATCTTCTTCGATCCTTTTATATTTCTCAATATCTCCCTTGCTTACAGATGCTTTAACTTTTTTCATTGCTTCTTCAAAATACTTCATTTTAACTTCCTTGCTTTGAATATCATCTCTTAATGCAAGCATTGCAGCTTCCCTTATCAAACTCTCCATATCAGCTCCAACATAACCTTCTGTTTGTTCAATTATCTTATCTATCTTAACATCTTTTGCTAAAGGCATATTTTTAGTATGAATCTTAAATACTTGTTCTCTTCCTTCTTTACCTGGACTCCCAACTAATAGTATTCTATCAAATCTTCCAGGCCTTAGTAAAGCACTATCAAGCATATCTGGTCTGTTTGTTGCACCAATAACAATTACATTTGATAAATCTTCAATTCCATCCATTTCAGCTAACAACTGATTTAAAACTCTTTCAGTAACTTTCTGTCCCTGTTCCATTCCTCTTTTTCCTGCAAGAGAATCTATTTCATCAAAGAAAACAATACAAGGACTAACCTGCCTTGCTCTTTCAAATATTTTTCTAACTCCTTCTTCGGATTTACCAACCCACATGCTTAACAATGAAGGTCCTTTTACTTGTATAAAATTAGCTTCTGATTCTTTTGCAACAGCTTTTGCTAACAGTGTTTTTCCTGTTCCAGGAGGTCCATAAAGCAATATTCCTTTAGGAGGACGTATTCCTAATCTTGTAAATGATTCAGGGAATTTTAATGGCCATTCAACAGCTTCTTTTAATTCTTGTTTAACTCCCTCCAACCCGCCAACATCATTCCAATTAACATTAGGTGTTTCAACTAAAACTTCTCTCATTGCAGAAGGCCTTACAACTTTCAAAGCATCATCAAAATCCTTTTTAGAAATTTTTAATTCTTTTAAAAGTTCTTCAGGAATCTGCTCATCTTCTTTTAATTCAAGTTTAGGTAATAATCTTCTTAAAACAACCATTGCAGCTTCTTTTGCTAATGCATTAATATCTGCTCCAACAAAACCATGAGTAATTCCAGCTAAATAATCCAAATTAACATCTTTTGTTAAAGGCATATTCCTTGTATGAATCTTAACAATTTGTAATCTTCCATTTTTATCAGGAGCTCTTATCTCCAATTCTCTGTCAAATCTTCCAGGTCTTCTTAATGCAGGATCAATTGCATTTGCTCTATTAGTTGCAGCAATAACAACTACCTTTCCTCTTGACTGCAAACCATCCATCATAGTTAATAGCTGACTAACAACTCTTCTTTCAACTTCTCCTCCAACGTCTTCTCTTTTAGGTGCAATTGCATCAATTTCATCAATAAAAATAATAGAAGGGGCATTTTTTTCAGCTTCCTCAAAAATATCCCTTATTTTCTTTTCCGATTCTCCATAAAATTTAGACATTATTTCAGGTCCATTTAATAAAATAAAATTAGCTTCAGTTTCATTTGCAACAGCTTTTGCTAACAGTGTTTTTCCTGTTCCAGGAGGTCCATGTAATAAAACTCCCTTAGGTGGTTCAATTCCAAGTCTTTCAAAAATTTCAGGATGTTTCAATGGAATTTCAACCATCTCTCTAATTTTCTTAACTTCATCAGTCAAACCCCCAATATCTTCATAAGTAATATTGGAAATACTTTCATCTGATTCTTCAACAGGCTTATTGCTTAAAGTAACTTCGGTATTTTCAGTAATAATGCAAGGTTGACTTGGATTAGTATTTGTAATCATAAATCTTATTTGCTGTAATCCTCCTAATCCCATATCTCCAAAAGCATCGCCAAATAATTCTCCAAAACCTCCTCCAAATAAACTTTCCATATCTTCTGACATTAAATCTCTTCTTCTTTTTACTCCCCCTAAAACAACAATATCACCCTTAACAACAGCTCTTCCTAGTAATCCTGGTTTCAAATCTCCCTGAATCATAATTCCTTTTTGAGCAGGAGCAATTATAACTTTTTTAGCTTCTCTTATTTCTGCTTTTTTAACAATAACATTTTCTCCAACACCTGTTTTTGCATTTTTTCTAATAATTCCATCAACTCTGATTATTCCCTCTCCAACATCAGCAGGATAAGCTTTATCTGCTATTGCAACAGTTTCCTTACCACCCTTAATAGAGATAACATCTCCCCTCTTTATTCCAAGTTCTTTCATAATATCAAAATCAATTCTAGCAATACCTTTGTATGCATCATCTTGTAATGCTTCTGCAACCCTTAATTTTGTTCCTTGTATTTCTTTAGCCATGTTAAATTAATTGATTTTGGTTTACCTTTTCTCGGAAAAGGTATTCTTTGTTCAAACTTGTCTTATCTAAGAAAGTTTGTCTTAATTTTGTTCCTTGTATTTCTTTAGCCATTTTAATCAAGTCTTTGTTCAGTTTCTTTATCCTTATTTAATTCATGATTATTAAAACTTAAGCTAACTCTCCCTAAATCCTCAAAACACAATTTAACCATATCATCCATCATTTTCTGCTGTTCTTTCATAAAATTAACAATTTCTTTTGGAATTGAGACCGCATAACTGTTTCCTACAAATCTCATTTTAACAATAAATTGTTTTTTCTTTAAATCATTAAAATCTTGAAGATATTGTTCATCTTTAGGATGTATAACTTTAGAATTGCATTTTGGGCACATAACCGCCCTTAAAATAAAGCCATTTCTGTGTATCTGTATTGGTTTCATTTCTTTATTGCACTTTTTGCATAATATAATATTATCAAAGACATCCATGTTGTTTATTGTAGTTTTATTGTAGTAGGTGAGCATAAACCACCATATCCGGAGATATGGTGGGAAAAGAGGTGTATATACATATATGTATACACATGGAGTATATAAAGATTTCTGTTTTCAACTATATATTTAAGATATCTTAAAAAAATATTATTTATTATCTTGGAGGAACATACCCGCCTAATAATTCCTTTTTTTGAGCCTCGCTATATTCTCCTCTATTTGATTGTTCAAGAGCTATCACATGATTTTGTATAGTTTTTAATCTATAAGAATCCATTTCAACTTTAACAGTAAATTCTTTAGGTAATGCATGCTTACGATGATAATGTTGCCTAACTCTCTCATGAGGAATTCTAACTAAAACAGGCATATCATCAACCCCATTTTCAAGATGTTTCATATTACTAATAAATAAATATTACTTATAAAGATTATTGCAATTATCAAACATTTTAAAAACCTAATTCCACAATAATAAATATGTCCGAAGTCTATAATAAAGTTAAAAAATCCTGGAATTGGGTTTGGCATTCAGATTCTATCTGGAGTTGGATAGTAGCTTTAATTATAATTTATATTTTTATTAAATTAATTTTCTTTCCAGTTTTATCTTTAATATTTGGAAATTCTCTCCCTCTAGCAGGAGTTGAATCTTCTTCAATGAATCACCAGATTGTTAATGATGACTATGGCAGACTAACTCTATGTGGAAATGCTTATTCTCAATCAGATAAACAACATATTAATTTTGATGAATACTGGGAAATTTGTGGTGATTGGTATGAGCAACAAGATATAACAAAACAAGAATTTGATGGGTTCACTTTAAGTAATGGATTTAAAAAAGGAGATGTGATTGTTGTCTGGGGGAGATTTATCCCTAAAATAGGAGATATAATTATCTTTGACTCAAAATCAAGCTCACCTCATCCAATAATCCATAGAATAATTAAAATAAATGAAGATGGAACTTATCAAACAAAAGGAGATCACAATGAAAAACAGCTTACAGCAGGAAATAATATATATAACACAGATGAAACTCATATAAGACAAGATCAAATAATTGGAAAAGCAGTATTTAAAATACCTTATCTTGGCTGGCCCAAAATATGGTTCACTGAAATAGTTAATTCAATATTAAGATAAATATTAAAATTGCTAGTATAACTAAAAATATCAATAATAAATAAAAACAAACATTTTTAAACAAAGTAATATAAGATAAAAGAAATGGAATTTTGCCCCAAATGCGGTTGTGTTTTAGTAGAAAAGAAAAAGAATTTTGGTTGTCCCAGATGCAATTATAATGCAAAAACTAAAGTTAAATTAGAATCTTCTGAAAAAATTACAATCAAGCCAGAAATTGGAGTTGTTAGTGATAAAGATACAGATGTATTTCCTATAATTAATGCTCAATGTCCTAAATGCACAAATAAAGAAGCATATTTCTGGACATCTCAGACTCGTTCAGGTGATGAAGCTGAAACTCGTTTCTTCAGATGCACAAAGTGCAAGCATACATGGCGAGAGTATCATTAGCAGTTGCTAAACACAATATAATAAGCTAAGGATACTCAAGCAGAGAATATCACTAATCAACTTCACACTTCTCTTCATAACCACAATCATAACACTTACTTACATGATAATATCCATGCTCACTTTCACAAATTACAACATTATTACTACCGCAATTAGGACATTTAATTTCAATATCTAATGGTTCATAATCTTCAACTCCCATATTTTATTAAAGAAATTAAAACTAATATATTTTTCTATACTATAAATTATAATTAATAATATACTTTTTATAAAGAAGAGAAACAATTTGAATTAATATTGAAACTAATAATCCTCCTAAAGATAAGCTTAACTGAAATAAATTAAAGCATTGTGTATTAACAATAGTTATTGATAAAAATGCTAATATCAAAAAATTAATAAAATTTCCAAACCAGCCAAGTAATTCTAAATCCATCCTAAAGCTTTAATTATTCCATAAATCAAAAATCCTGCTGCAATGAACCCAAAGCCCCAAGATAAATAATATAACAACTCCAAAATTCGTTTTCTAGTCTCTTTTCTCATAAATTAAGAAATAGTTTATTTTATTTAAATCTTCTTAAAGACAATAAGAATCTTTAAATACACGATTTTCAATATCTTATTGAAAAAGATGGAAGAACAAATACAAATGATTGCTGCTGCATCAAGATTGCTTTCTTTTAAGAAAAATAATCCTCTAGCTATTCCTGAAGAGATTTTTCAGGATTTAAGTGATTACATATCTGAAGAAGAAATAAATGAGAATCACAAAGTTTACATGATTGCTGCTGCATCAAAAGCACTTGAAATATCTAAAAAAAATCCAAGATTAAAAGAAAAAGAAGTCTTAAATTTATTAATGAAAGATATTCCAGAAATAATAAACAGTTTAGAACAGATAAATAATCCTAATCAAAAGGCTTAACAAAATATTTTTATATTCTTATAACTTAAAATATTTATGGGTTTAATTCTTACAAAACATGCTAAACAAAGGATGATTGAGAGGAGTATTAAATTGAGGATATTAAAAATACAATTGAATTCCCAAATTATACAATTAAAAAAGAAGAGAAAATTGAAGCATATAAAACTATAAATAATAAAACCTTAAAAATAGTATATTTAAATAAAGGTAAATTTATAAAGATTATAACCTTAATATGGAAATGAAAATAACATTTGATAAAGAAGCAGATGCAGCTTATATTTATCTTAAAGAAATTTCTCCTGGAGAAATTGTAAAAACAATATCTTTAAATGATTCTGTAAATATAGATTTAGATTCAGAAAATAGAACTATAGGTATAGAAATCCTTGATGCCAGCAAAAACCTGCCTTCAAATGCTCTTAGTTCTGCTATCTTAATTTAATTATAATTAATAATCAAAAAGCTTAAAACATATAATTCTCTACTAATTTTATGGTTGCGTAGCTCAGCCCGGTTAGAGCACCTGACTCTTAATCAGGGTGTCGGGAGTTCAAATCTCCCCGCGACCATTGTGATTTGAACAATAGTTAATTCAAGTTAAATCAAAATGATAATGCCATTAATTAAAAAAGGCACAATATTAAGAAATGCAGAAATAACAAGACAAGAGCAAAGCAGAGGAAAAGATACATTTATTTATTCTTCAAAAACAATACCTCACTACACCGGAATAGTTTTCCCAAATGACAATATAATCTCCATTGGAGAGATCTATGATGTTATTGTAAACCAGGTAGTTGAAAAAAATAGCGGGGGATTGTTATTATCTGAAGTATATTATGACCATGATTCAAAAAAATTATTAGGTAAAATTATCAAAATAAAAGTTTCAGATTTTGGACATAAAGGAGACCCTATGTTTTTATTGCATGGTTATAGAGGTTTTGTAAAAAAGGGAGCTCCAAAATTAGGAGACAAAATAATTGCAAGAATTACTTCTTATCAACATTGCAATAAAATAGAAGATATCTTAAACGTAGAAATGTTAGGATTATTAGAATGAATAATCAAAAAAACATAGAAAATATTATGCAGATATTAGAAAAACATTTTAATTACAAAGAAAGAACTACTTTAAATTCAATGAGAGATAATCCCGATGCTTTTAAAATTTTAATTGCATGTTTATTATCTTTAAGAGCAAAAGATGAAACAACAGATAAAATATCCAAAGAATTATTTAAAATTGCAGATACTCCAAAAACTATTGCAAACATGCCTACCAAACAACTAGAAAAAATTATTTTTTCAACAGGACACTATCATAAAAAAGCAAATGCATTAAAATCAGTTTCAAATGAATTAATTAACAGATTTAATTCTAAAGTTCCAAATACAAGAGAACAATTATTATCCATAAAGCACATTGGACCTAAAACAGCAAATATAGTTCTTAATTTTGCATTTAATCAAGCTTACATACCTGTGGATACTCATTGTCATAGAATTCCTAATCGTTTAGGCTGGTTAAAAACAAAAACAGCAGAAAAAACAGAAATTGAACTAATGAAAATTCTTCCTAAAAAATATTGGTTTGAATTCAATGGAATTTTTGTTTTATTTGGAAGAACAATATGTTTGCCTGTTTCACCCAAATGCTCAATTTGCCCAATTAATCATTTATGTCCAAAAATTAATGTTAAAAAATCAAGATAATCATTTAGTCAAAATTTGTTTGGTAGGTTGGTACACTAACTTATCAGAATCAGAAGATTCAAGAGTATATTGTATAGGGATACCCTGAATGGAAGTGCATTCTAAGATAGTATTTTTCCCAGGATTATGAATAACTATTGGATTAGGTATTTTATATCTGTCAGATTCTCTTATTAATTCTGCCATCCGATTCATATAATATTGAGACAATGACCCGCAAATTGCAATCGAAGCAGTAGCAGTTATAGCACAAGGAATTACTGTTTTTTTAATAATATCTTTTAATGACATATTATACTCATTTAATAAAAGTATTTAAATCTTTTCCTATTATTTTTAAATCTGTCCAAAAATTAATGTTAAAAAATCAAGATAAGAATAAAAAAGATAATTACAAATAGTCTACACCTCTTTAATCTAAAACTAGATTAAATTACATTAATTGTCTTCTTATAGAATCAATGTTTTCAGCTACTTCTTGTCCTTTCTTAGTCAACTTAATAAGTTTAATTCTTCCTTTCTTTTCAAAGCTAACTAATCCAAGAACTTCCAAAGTCTGTAGTATTTTAACTGCATGGCTGTATGTGCAATCAACTTCTTTAGCTAATACAGAACCATATCTAGCTTTAGACAACTTCTTTAAAGCAACAAGCATTAATGCTGGCTTTCTTCTGAAAAATATATCAAAATTGTCTTTCATTTTTTGTATTTAGTATATTGTAAAGGGTAGTTTTTTATGTTACCTTTTCAATACTATATATTAGAGCAATATATTTGGCTTATAAAACTTTCTATATCAAAAATTAACCAATCAGTAACAAAATTAAGTTATCCAAAAAAATAGTAACTGTCTGTTGCAATTATCCAGTTTATACTTCTATCTCTTCTCCAGTCAAATCTTTATACAAAGTAAGATAGCCTTTTCCAAATAATTCAGGCTTACCTGCAATCATTTCTATCTTAATATTTCCATTAGAAACAGATTTTCTAATAAAACTTTCAATATTAGAAGATAAAATTGCTTTAACTGCCTCTTCTTTACTTAAGGTTATTTTTATATCTTCATCATCAATCCAGGAATTTTGAGTATTTGGAACTCCTTTTATTATTTCAGAGCTCCAAACATCTTCTCCAAGAAGAATTTCTATTTTAGGATTCTCAAATGTTGGAGACTTATGCAGGTTATGGATCCCCAATGCAACTAAAATATAATTAATATAATCTTTATTAAATTCTAAAAGAGCTTCATTAATCACTTCTTGAGTTTGTTCTTCATTTAAATTATTTCCAACTCCGGCAT
The DNA here is from genome assembly GCA_041651235.1 of Candidatus Pacearchaeota archaeon. Lineage (GTDB taxonomy): Archaea > Nanobdellota > Nanobdellia > Pacearchaeales > GW2011-AR1 > ARS1285. The sequence continues at coordinate 545,385 of JBAZJQ010000001.1, read as the reverse complement.
ATTTTAAAACAATATTACTTGTTGGATTTTCCAATATAATTTTATCAGTTTCTTTAAAAAATAAACCATAAATTGCATAATAAATCAAAAAGATAAGTATTCCTATAATAACTAGTATTCCTAAAAATTTAAAAAACAATTTTGTCGTTTGATGTTTGTCCCTTATATTAACTAATTGATTCACCATTTTCTATACAAAAAAATAAGCAGTATATAAAAATGTTTTGATAAGATTTAAATATTATCCTTAATTCCATTAATTTATGATAGACATAAAACTCATTAGAGAAAATCCAAACTTAGTTAAAGAAAATATAAAAAAGAAAGCTCAAAATCAAAAACTGATTTTAGTTGATAAAGTTAAAGAATTAGATGAACAATGGAGAAAACTAAAATATAGAGTTGATAATTTAAAAGCAGATAGAAATAAGATCTCTCAAAAGATTAATGAAGCTAAAAAAGAAAAAAATGAAAAACAGGCTAAAGAATTAATTAAGCAAGCAAAAGATATTCCATTAGAAATAGAAAAAACAGAATTGAAAGTTAATGCATTATATGAAGAAATTAGACAAATTATGTATCAAATTCCAAACATAATCTCTAAATATACCCCTATTGGAAAAGATGCAACTGAAAATAAAGAAATAAAAAAAGGCGGAAAGATACCTAAATTTGATTTTCCAGTAAAAAATCATGTAGAGTTAATAGAAAGTCTAAAAATAGGTGATTTTGATGCATCTGCAAGAGTTTCTGGTAAAGGATTTTATTACTTAAAAAAAGAATTAGCAATATTAAATCAAGCTTTAATTAGATTTGCAATTGATTTTATGAAATCCAGAAAATACGAATATATTGAAACTCCTTTAATGTTAAATGAAAAGTCTATCTTTGCTTCTATGGATAAAGCATCCATTGAACAATCTGTTTATTCTATTAAAGATGAAGACTTAAATTTAATTGGAACAGCAGAACAATCTCTTTTAGCAATGCATTCGGGGGATGTTTTACTAGAATCTGAACTTCCTAAAAAATACTTCTCTTATTCCATGTGTTTTAGAAAAGAAATAGGTGCTCATGGTATAAATGAAAAGGGGTTATGGAGAACTCATCAATTCAACAAAATAGAACAATTCATTTTCTGCAGACCAGAAGATTCAGAAAAACTTTATGATGAACTATTAAAAAACTCAGAGGAGATATTAAAACAACTAGAATTACCTTTTAGAATAATTGAAATTTGTACAGGAGATTTAGCTGACTGGAAGTTTAGAAGCGCAGACTTTGAAGTCTACAGGCCAACAACAAAAGAATACGGAGAAGTAATGTCTTTAACTAACTGCACTGACTATCAAGCAAGAAAGCTAGATATAAGATGTTTGGATAAGCATGGAAACAGGAGAGTTCTTCATACTTTAAATGATACTGCTCTAGCAACTTCAAGAATTTTAGTCTGCATTATTGAAAATAACCAAACTAAATCAGGTTCTATAAAAATTCCAAAAGCTCTTTGGAAATATACAGGATTTAAGGAAATAAAGCCTAAAAAATAAAAAAATTAAATAAAACTTAAAACCAAGAATGGAAAGTGCGGATATAAAAATAAATGTGCAACATCTAACATTCCAAGGAAAACCAAAACCATTAGAGCAATTAGCAGAAGCAGAAAATAAAATTAGAAAACATCACATAAAAATCTATAATCAAAGAAGCTTGCATGATTTCTGGATTCAACATCCTGTTTTATATGCTGTTCCAACAGCACTAGCATACATTTATTATAAAATTAAAAGGCAAATATAATTTTAAGATTTATCAATAATGCATAATCCTATTAAGCCACTCACAACACATCTCATTAGTTTAGTATATTATAAATAAGTCAGTAATTTCTTTATTTTCTCCTTATATCTAATATACATAATTCTTATAAATCCATTATAAACCATTTATTTATGAAGAATATAGATAAAAATGGTTTTTTAGAAATTAAAAGAAAACTTCTGCATATAATACTAGGAATAATCGGATTGTTTCTTTTAATTTTTAATATTGTAACTCCATTTATAATTTTCATTATTCTTATAACTGGAATATTTGTGAGTTTATTATCTATTAAATTTAAAATTCCAATAATTTCATTTTTCTTAAATAATTTTGATAGGCATAAAGATAAAATAAAACTTCCAGGAAGAGGAATTATTTTTGCAGTTGCAGGCTCTTTATTAGTATTAGAATTATTTCCAAGAGATATTGCACTAGCTTCAATTTCAATTTTAATATTTGCAGATCCAATTTCCCACTTAATTGGAAGATTTTTAGGAAAGACAAAATCACTAATAAACAATAACAAAAACATAGAAGGAAATATTGCAGGAGCTTTAGTCAGCTCTTTAATTGCAATGTTTTTTGTTCCCTTTTGCTATGCAATTGCAGGAGCTTTAACTGCAATGCTTTTTGAATTATTAGTTATAAAAATCCAAGATATTCAGCTAGATGATAATTTAATTATCCCTTTATCAGCAGGAACTATAATGTATCTAATGCAGATTTTGATCTAAGATAAATTTAAAAGGTCGCAAATTAACAACAAAATATGCTAACAAAAATAGTAGATACAAGTCAAGTTAAAATAGAAAATATAATACAACAATCTGGATTAGCTATTGATTTAAATAGATTAAAAAAATTAAAACATAATTCAAAACCTACTGGAACAGAAGCATTCAAAATTGTAGTTAGAAATGGTACATTTTTTGATTCTTTTTTATTTGAAATACAATATGGAAGAATAGATAATGGGCAATTTAAAAAAATAGGGGAATCAGCAACTTATTGTACTGATACATTGCCTTATTTAATTTAATTTTCAACAACTTTATTAATACTTTTTTCCTGTATTATCTATGCCAAAAGAAAAACTAGAAAAATCAGAAAAGAAATTTAAAATTCTTGCAGCAGGAGATTTTCATGGAGATTCTTCTATAACAAAAAAATTAGCAGAAAAAGCAGAAAAAGAAAATGTTGATTTAGTTATTTTAGCAGGAGATATTACAGGATTTGTTGATTCAGATAATTTATTAAAACCATTTAAAGATAAAAATAAAAAAGTTGTTTTTGTTCCAGGAAACTGGGATACATCAGAAACAGCAGATTTTTTATCAAAACTTTATGGAGTTAAAAATATTGGAGAACACTATGTAAAATATGGCAATATTGGAATTTTTGGAATAGGAAGCCCTGACTGGCAGCTATCTTTAAATGAAAAAAAGACTTTTTCAAAACTAAAAAAAGAATTTGAAAAAATAAAAAACCTAGAAAAAAAGATTATGGTTAGTCATATTCATGCAGCAGGAACAAAATCCGAATTTTCAGGATTTCCAGGTTCAACAGCTTTAAAAAAAGCAATAAAAGAATTCAAGCCCGATTTATTTATTTCAGGGCATATTCATGAAGCAGAAGGTATTGAAGAATATCTCGGAAAAACAAAGATAATTAATGTAGGAAAAAAGGGTAGAATTATAGAAATCTAAATGGATTATTAAATAATTCTAAAATAACTTTAGTTAGGGGTTACAGGCTCTCTAAAAGAATAAAATATATTTGTACCATAGGGATGTAATAACTGAGAATTTTTTTGTCCAACGTCCGTAAGAATAACAAATTCTTCCCTACTATCTAAACATTGATAACTAGAACCTTTATTTGATGCTATAAATTCTAACCCCTTCAAACAATTAAAAGCTTCAGCTAAATTTTGTACGTTACCAATTCTTTCTAAAATATTTATATCTCCAAAACTCATAAAAAAAAGTAATTTAATCTGTTTATATTATTTTATATACTTGAATAGATATAATCCTAAGATTTTTATATAACCTCTAAAAACCTTAAATTTCTATAATAACCTTTACGACTACTTACGGCTACATAAAACTAAATATTTATAAAGGCTGTAGTCGTAAGGATTTTATGGTGTTTACAGAAATAAAACAGCTAAATGAAAACAAGTATTATTACAGAGTTAGATCATTTAGAAATGGAAAAAAAGTTACAAAAAAAAGAATATATCTAGGAGTTAACTTAAGTCCTGAAAATTTATTAAAAAAAGAAAAAAAAGCAGATAATAAGCTAAACCCTACAAGTATGCTTTTAGAAGAAGAATTAGAACCAAAAACAAAACCCAATATAGAAATAGATTATTCTCTTGTAAAAATCCTTACAGGTTCAGATTTATCTAAAAGAAAACTCCCTATAATGAAAATTCAAAGCCAAAATCCTGGACCAGTAATCTGGCTCACAGCTTGTTCCCATGGAGATGAAGTAGGAGGTTCTGTTGTAATTCATGAAATTTTTAAAATAATAAGAAAAATAGGATTATTAAAAGGAACAATTTATGCAATACCTCTAATGAATCCTCTAGGTTTTGAAACTGCATCAAGACATGTAACTTTTAGTGAAGAAGATTTAAATCGTTCTTTTGTTGGAGATGAACATGGTTCTCTAGCAGAAAGAATAGCAAATTTAATTTTCACAGAAATAATCCGAACTTCTCCGGACTTAGTTTTAGATTTGCACAATGACTGGATAAATTCAATTCCTCATGTTTTAATAGATCCTTTAATTCCAGGATTAGAAAAAACTTATGAAAAAATAAAATTTCTTGCTGAAAAATCAGAGCTCCCAATGATTTTAGATACAGAAGAAATAGAAAAATCACTAAGTTACAGCTTATTCAAAAATAAAATTCCAGCAATAACATTTGAATTAGGAGGAGCTCATACTGTAAATGAATTAGATATAATGTATGGTGTAAGAGCTATATGGAAAATTTTATTAAATTTAGGTTTAGTTTCAAATATTGAACCTGGAAGAGAATTTCCAACTCCAAAAGAAATTAAAGGAAAAATTTTAATGTATTCACAAAAACCAACTTGCTCAACAAGTGGAATTTTAAGATTTATGGTTCATCCAGGAGAAATCATTGAAAAAAATCATCCAATTGCAAAAGTTTACAATGCATTTGGACAGCATCTTGAAACTCTTTATTCAATTAAAAAAGCAATTATCTTAGGTTACGCAGATTATTCAATTGCCTTTCCAGGTTCCCCAGTAATGTCATTCGGAACTTTTAATTAATAACCTTTTTATATCCTTTAAATTTAAGAATTTATATTATATCCATATATAACTAACTTATAAAACATTATAATAAACTACTGACATCAAGCTAAACAACAGAAGTTAAATAGTTAAAATTACATATTATCAAAATATAAAATATCAAAATGCCTAAAAAAACATCCCAAAAACAAATAGAGCAAAACGAATTTAGGATTTTTAATCCTGAAGAGGTAAAGCAAACAATTGAAATTCCAGTAAAACCAAAACCAAGTATAGAAGAACTAGAAACAGTTGAAGTAATTCATGGAAAAGACAAAAAAGGAAATGCGAAATTAGTTGTTCCAAAAAAACCAAAAAAAGAAAAAGCAGTTAAAACAAAATCAGGGCAATATACTTTAATAATAACAGAAAAACCACAAGCAGCAGCTAAAATTGCAGCAGCTTTATCAAATGGAAAAGACAAGAAAATAAACAAGCCAGGAGGAGTTTCTTATTATGAATTAAACAGAAATAACAAGCAAATAATTGTTGCATGTGCAGTAGGACATTTATTTTCTTTAAGCCAAGCTAAAAAAGGAGCAGATTATCCAGTTTTTGATATTGAATGGAAACCTAATTATGAAGTAAGAAAAAAGGACTTCACAAAAAAATACTTTATAGTTATCCAAAGCTTAGTTAAAAATGCAGATGAAATAGTTGTTGCAACAGATTTTGATGTAGAAGGAGAAGTTATTGGATATAATATTGTAAGATTTATTGCAAATAGAAATGATGCAAAAAGAATGAAGTATTCTTCTCTAACTCCAAAAGAACTCCAGGATTCTTATGATAATGTTCATCCAACAATTGAATGGGGGCAGGCTATTGCAGGAGAAACAAGACATTTCTTAGACTGGATATATGGTATTAATCTTTCGAGAGCATTAATGTCTGCAATAAAATCAACAGGAAAATTCAAAATAATGTCTATAGGAAGAGTCCAAGGTCCAGCTCTTCATTTAATTGTTAATAAAGAAAAACAAATTCAAGCATTTAAACCAGAACCTTATTGGCAAGTTTTCATAACAATAAGTGATGGAAAAAACAAACTAGAATTAAAATATATTAAAGATTTAACTAAAAAGCAGGATTTAGATAATTTTAATGAATTAAAAGGTAAAACAGCAAAAGCTAAAACAACAAAAACAAAACAAATAATTCCTCCTCCTGCTCCATTTGATTTAACTTCTCTGCAAACAGAAGCATATAAATTTCATTCAATAACTCCAAGTCAAACATTACAAATAGCTCAAGGATTATATCTTGCAGGTTTAATTTCCTATCCAAGAACTTCTTCTCAAAAAATACCTGAAGCAATGAATCCTCAACAGATATTAGAACAATTATCCAAATCTCATTCTTCATTAACTAAACATGCAACAAGAAGCAAACCAATTGAAGGAAACAAATCAGATCCTGCTCACCCTGCAATAATCCCAACAGGAGTTCATCAAAAACTTACAGACAGAGATGAAAAAATCTATAATTTAATTGTTAAAAGATTTATTTCTTGTTTCTGTGATAATGCTGAACTTGAAAACAAAAAAGTTGAAGTTGAAATAAACAATTTAAGATTTAATGAAAAAGGAATGGAAGTTGTTGAACCTGGATGGATGAATGTTTATCCTGCTAAGATGGTTGAAAAAGAAATAAAAGACTTTAATGGAAAAGTAATAATTGAAAATATTAGATCAGAAGAAAAAGAGACCCAGCCTCCAAGAAGATTTACTCCTGCATCAATTGTTACTGAACTAGAGAAAAGAAATTTAGGAACAAAGGCAACAAGAGCAAATATAATTGAAACTCTTTATGATAGAAATTACATTAAAGAAAAATCAATTCAAGCAACTGATTTGGGAATAAGATTAATTGATACTTTAGACAAATACTCTCCTGTAATTATTGATGAAAAGCTGACAAGAGAGCTAGAAAAAGATATGGATATAATAAGGCAGTCTAAAAAAGATTTAAATAAAAAACAGAAAACAACAATAGACACAGCAGAAAAAGCACTTATTAAAATTTCAGATGATTTTAAGAAAAAAGAAAAAGAAATTGGAAAAGAACTAAATGATGCTACAGAAGCTGGTTGGGAACAACAAAAAGAAGACAATAAGCTAAATATAAAATGTCCAACCTGCAAAACAGGAGAGCTGACAATAAAATACACTCCAAGATTTAAGTCTTTTTTTGTTGCTTGCACAAACTATCCAGAATGCAAACAGACTTTTTCTCTTCCAAGTCAATCTTTAATTAAAAAAACAGATAAGCTTTGCGAAGCTTGCAACTATCCTATGTTAATGAGGATAAAACAAGGCAAACGCCCCTGGATATTTTGTTTTAATAAAGCCTGTCCTTCTAGAAAAGAATTAGATATAAATGGAAATACAAAACAACCAGAGCAAAGATATTCAGGAAAACCAGTAGAAACCAAAACAAAAAAGAAAATTGAAAAAATAAAGTAATTCTATGAAAAAAAGATTAACTAACCTAGTAAGAAAAATCCCTAAAAATCCTAAATGGTATGTTAAAGCAAAAACATATGGAGAATTATTAATGACACTTGCAATTGGATTTTATGGAACATATAATGTATACAACTTAACACCCTCAAAAGAACAGCAAAGTTACATTGATTCAATACAACTGGTTAAAGATGATTCTTATGATTTTTTATTAAATCATCTAAACAGCTTAAAACCAGATAATTATTTTCCACAATAGATTTGTTTTTAAATTAAAAAAATATATTTAATTATGACAAAATTTAAAGTATTAGGTAATCCAGATTTATTTGCAGCAGAACATAAAGCATTTCCTGAATTAGAAAAACTAGCAAATGATTTTTGTGAACATAATAATTTAGAACAACCTTGCAGAACAACTGAAACTCATGCAGGTTTAATTTTAAATTGGAGAGACAATAGCCAAGTTATATTATCAAGTGAGTTTAGTTCTCCTTATAATCCTAACATAGCACAGAGAAAAATAGGAGGTTCTGGATTATATAATTCTAAGGAGGTAGAATATAGATTAAGTGGAGAATTAACACATAAAAACATCAGATTAAAAGCAAAAGTATCTTTTGTCAGAAGTTACATAGAAGCTCAACAAGGATTAAAAGAAGACAGAGAACCTCAAATTCATATTTTTAGAGAAGATAATCAGCCTTACTGGTTTTTAGAAAAACAAAGAAAATAATTTTAATAATTAAAAGTTTAACAACTATTTTCCACAATAGATTTTTTAAGCATTATAAAATTAAAATCTCATTTTGAGTCATCTGTTCGAGAGTTTGTCTTCTTCTTATTAGATTAGCTTGTCCATCTTTATTAATCATAATTTCTGCAGCTTCTGGATAAGAATTATAATTTTTAGTTGACATTCCAGCACAATATGCTCCTGCTCCTCCTATAACAACTAAGTCTCCTATCTCTGCTTCAAGCATCTTTCTAGGCAATAAAACCTCTGGTTCTCCAGATTTAGGTGTTAAAATATCTCCTGACTCGCAACAATGTCCTGTAACAACCTGCTCTAAAACTTTTTTCAAAATCGGTCCAGTAGATGGAATAATAGTTATTGGATGCTGAGCTCCATATAGACTAGGTCTTGTGATTTCTGTCATTCCAGAATCCGTTACAATAAATCTGTAGTCAGAGGTTCTTTTAACATCAATAACACTTGCAATCAAGCATCCTGCATTTGCAACTAAAAATGTTCCAGGTTCTATTTCAAGTTTTAATGCTCTTCCTGTTTTTTTACGGAAATCAATAAATGCCTGTTTAACAAGATTGCCGCATTCTTGCAAATCAGTTGATTTCTCATCAGGCATTCTGCCAACCTTATATCCCCCACCAAGATTCAAAGTATAAACATCATGTCCTGCATCCAATAATCTTTTCACATTTTCCAAGCTCATTAAAGCAACTTTTTTCCAGACTTCAGGATCTGAGCCAGAACCTATATGGGTATGCAATCTTTTTACATTTAATTTATATTTTTCTAAGATGTCTAGCATTTCACCAAATTGCTCATGCCAGATTCCAAAACTTGATGCAGGTCCACCTGTATTTGTTCTGTTTGTCCCTCCAGAACCGAGTCCAGGATTTATTCTAACAGAAACATCACTTATTTCATTTTCACATCCATATTTTTCCAATTGAAAAAGCGAACAGGCATTATATTCAACTCCCATAGAAACAAAATCTGACAAATTTTTTGGAATTTGTTGTGAAGTTAGCAAAATATTTTTAGGATTTATTCCTGCTCTTATTGCTCTCATAACCTCATATCCAGAAGATGCATCTATATGTATTCCTTTTTGATCAAAAAATCTTAAAATATTTGTATTTGGATTTGCTTTCATTGCATATCTCACATTGAATCCATGTGCCCTTGGAAAATTCAGAGTCTTGTTTGCCTGCTCATCCAAAATTTTTTCAGAATAAACATAAACTGGAGTCCCAAAAGAAGCTGCAATTCTTGGAATTTCAAAGGGTGAAACAACTTGCGGAAAACTTATTTCTTTCATCTTACATAAATTTTTTTAATAATTCTTCTTTAGAACGAGGGCTGAAATATGATGGTGGAATGTCAAGCATTGTAAATGCTCCTTTTTTTCCTTCATTTGAAAACCTATTAACTGCTCTTGCGCAAGCAACAAGTATATTTCCAGTTGCCTCTGGATTGCTTTCCCATTGATTCTTGTATTCAATCAATGCCTTGTTTCCCTTTCCTGTCTCTCCAGCAGCAACAACTAATCCATCATGACGCATTTGTGAATATTTTTCTTTTAGTTCTTCTTGTGAAACAAAATGAACCATAGTACGATAAGGAGCAAAATATCCAGGCATTTCTTTTATTTCTTTTCCTACTCTTTCTCTTTCTTCTTCAGTATCAGTTTTCAAGACAACAAAACATTTTCTCCACATTCTATCTCCAGCACTTAATCCTTGAGCTTTTCCTTCTTGCATTAATTGAACAGAATGTGGGCTTGCATGAGTATATTGTCTTGCATCTTGAACTCCATCAATTGTTCTGATTGCATCAGAATGTCCCATGCTTAATCCTCCATTTTCTGTTAATCCATAAGTAGCTTGTGGATTTGAACCAGGAATAAATGAATCTGCCAGCACTCTTTCAATTGAAAAAGTTCCAGGATCCCAGCCACCTGAAATTAAAGCAACTTTCTTGCTCTTGATTGCAGCAACATTCATCTGTGCAAAATATTCTGGAATTTTATCATGAGTATCAAAGCTATCAACTGTATTATACATTTGAGCATAAAAAGGTCCTTGTTCAGGCAAATCTTTTTTAGAGCCGCCGCATAAAATAGCAACATCTGCTCTCTCGGGCATGGTGAAATAGCTAAAGGGATGATAATTCATAGTTAAATGTATCTTTGTATCCTGTCCAAGAACTTGCCTGCATCTATTCAAATCTTGTGAAGCTATTCCAACCAGCTCCATATCGGGATTTCTTTTAATAGCTTCATAAACTCCTCTTCCAACATTGCCAAATCCAACAATTGCTATTTTTGTTTTATTTTCACTCATCAACATTCATAATAATATTAATTTATAAAGATTTATTTAGAATAAAATAGATATTAAATCCATCCTCTCTTTCTAATTCCTTCATTGCAGATTTCAAAATTTAAATCACATTCAGGCAAAGACCTGTGTTTTCTTAAAATTGCTTTTTTCTTTCCATTGCTGTTTTTTAATTCAATTATGCACTTGCACCAATATTTCAAAGAATCTCCTCCAACAACATTTGCTTTTGCTTCTTTTCCAGCAAGCCATTCTTCTTCTTTTAAAAATTCATTATAAACCTGGCTTGTTAATAAAATAGGAATTTCTTTTTTTCTTGCTATTTCAAAAAGAGCTTTCATTTGTTTAGCTAAATCAGAATTAATTTCCTGTATTTTTTCTATTCCAATTTTTCTTGCATCTGCTAATTCCATTCTATAAAGCATATTAATACTATCGACAATAATCAATCCTATATTCTCACTTTTCAGCTCTTTAAGCATTTTCAAAAAAGCTTCTTTTTGTTCCTTGAAATCTATTGGTTTTAAAATTATAATATTCTTTAAAATAAATTCAGGCAATCCCAAAGATATTTGTTTTATTCTTTCAACTGAAAATCCCCCTTCAGTATCAATAAAAATAACTTTCTTTCCAATCTTAGCCTGATGACAAGCAGCTAAAGTTACAAAATTAGTTTTCCCGCTTCCAGGAGGACCATAAAACATAGTTATAATATCTTTTTCATAACCTCCATTAAGCCATTTATTTAAATCGTAGCTTCCTGTAAGAATCTTATCTATCACTTTATCTTCTTCTTTAATTAGTATATTTTCCATTTTAAATTAAAGAATCAATTCATTATAAGTATTATTGTAATCAACTAAAAATATCTATAAACAAACAACAAGACATCATCTCATTAAAATTTTAATTATCTCTTCTGCAAACATTATTAATTTTAACATTATAAACAGAACATAAGACTTATTCAAACTTACTCATTCTTTCTATATCAGTAAATGGAAATGGTCTTACATCAGATACAAAAGTCATATATCTAAAATATTTATAGGACTCTGTATTCCAATATTCACAAAAATCAGCAACTCCTTTGTTTCTCTTTCCACTAAATATAACTATAAATAAATGAATTATAACTAAAATGCAAACTAAATAAAGCCAAACATATAATAAAATTCCTGAAATTATCCCTACAACAATCCTCATTAAAGCTTCTCCTCTTTCACCTTTTTCTTTTTTATTAAGCTTCTTTAATGCCATATTATAAAATACCTATCATAATATATAAATCTTTTCTAAAGTGTTATATATTTTAAATTATAAATAAGAATTTAAAGCCAGTTTTTTTGGGTTTAGTATGGTAGAATGTGCTAGGTGTGGGGTTGATGAGGTAGATGTTAGACTTTTTGATGCTATCTATGATGGTAGAATGGCTTTTATTTGCGAGAGATGCGCTGTAATTGAAAATATTCCTATTATTAAACAGCCGGGTTCAAATCAGTTAAAAGAATCTGAACAAGCTTTAGGTGTTTATGATAGAATGAAGAGAATGACTGGAATTATTCCCCAGAAAAAAGAAGAAACTTTTTTTGTTGGAGATAGATTAAAAGAATTAGATAAACATCCTGAATTAGAATTACCTGAAAAAAAGAAACTGAATTTAATTGATCATTTCCATTGGCATGTTATGAAAGAAAGAAGAAGAAAAGGATTTACTCAGGAAAAACTTGCAGAAGCAATAGGAGAATCATTAATAGCAATTCAGATGATTGAAAAAGGCAAGCTCCCTGAAAACTCTGAATCTTTAGTTAGAAAATTAGAACAAATATTTCAGGTTAGATTAAGAAATATAACAGAAACAGAAAGAATATTACAAAGAAATCAGAGAAAACCTATTTTATTAAATGAAAAAGGAGATATTTTAGATAGTGTTCCTGAAGAAGAATTTGAAATTATAAAACAAGATGCAGAAGAATTCAAAGAACCTGAAATACATTGTAAAGTTGAAAGAAGAGATATTCAGGAACCTGTAGTTGAATGCAGATTAGACAAGCCTGTTTTAAAACCTCAGGAAGTGGATATTAAGCATATGAATCCAAGTGCAATTACTATTGCTGATTTAAGAGCATTGCATAGAAGAAAAATAGAAGCTACTAAACAGGAAAAATTAGAAGAGCAGAAAAAAATTGAAGAAAGACAAAAGTTAATTGAAGCAAAAAAAGAAGAATTAAGAGCACTAAAAGAAAAAGAATCCAAGGAACTAGACAAAGTTTTAGGCGGAACAGAATTACTAGGAAAAGATAATAAAAAGCAAAATGTTGAAGAATTTGATGATGAATTGATTTAGAAAGCCTTAAAAACCCATTTTTTCTTGATAATCATATGGAAATAAAAGTTCTTAAAGATGAAAAAAATGACTTAGAAGTGCAGATAGATAATCAGACAGTTGCAGAACTAGTTAGAGTTTATTTGAATCAGGATTCTGGAGTTAAACTAGGTGTTTGGAAAAAAGAACATTATTCTAAACCAGTTGTTATGAAAATAGAAACTGATGGAAAAACAGCTAAGAAAGCACTTCAAGATGCAATTGCTAAAGCTCAAAAAGATTTAAAGAAGTATTCAGATGAATTCAAAAAAGCAAAGTAAAAAATTAATTTTCATAGATATTTTTTCTATGTCCAATTTTTAAAACATTTATTGTTTTAGTATTATTATCCACATCAACTATCATTCTATAATCTCCTACTCTTAATTTAAATCCATTAATATCTTCTAAATGTTCAAAAAATCTAAAAGGATTTTCCTTGCATTGTTGTAATTTATTCCAGATTCTCTCTTTTATTTCTTTTTCAAGTTTATTAAGAAAGTCTAAAGTTCTCTTATCAAAAATGAGATTATACATTTGTTACAAGCCAAGAATTTTTTTAGCTTCTTCTTCAGTATATAATTCTCCTTGTTTGATTTTTTCTCTTGCTTCTTTTATTTCCAAAACTGTTTTTTGGCTTAGTTTAGGTTCTTTTTCACACATTTTTGCAAGATAAATAAGTTTTCTTACTAATTCATCATAACTTTCATTTTTATATTGCTTAAATGCATCTAATTTAGATTTAGTTTCGAGATTTATTCTAATTGTTGTTTCCATTTTGCAAAAAATGGAAATTAGAAATTCGAAAAGAATTTCTTATTTTCCATATACTATTGTATACATTTGTATATTTAAATGTTTGTTCTAATAAAATATAAAATATCAATTAAATAAAATCCTCAATTTCAGCTATATTTCTCGGATTCATTAACAAAGTATTTTCATTAATAATTAAAGTTGGAGAACTATTAACATTATACTTTGTTTTTAATTCTTTAACTAAATCATCATCTAAATTAATATCAAAAACATAAACTATTAACTTAGGATTATTACTAACCATTGCATCTAAAAAACTCCCTACATTCTCGCTTTTATCAATATCTTCATCTTTATTTGAATAAAAAAATAAAATAGTGGGGATATTGGAATTGCATTTTTCATTCATCTGTTTCACGAATTCAAAATGTTCTAATTCAACTAAAGAATAAAATCTTTTTTTAGAAAGAACTCTTGCATCATTTTTCCCGAGCTTTTTTTCTAAATCATCAATTATCTTTCCTTGAAATCTCAAGTCAGTTGAAATCTTCTCGAATGAACTTAAAGAACAAGTTTCTTGTTCAAAAAAAGAGAAATACAGTTTATCCTTAAATATCTGATAAGATGTTTCTTCTTGCAATCCAGAAATTCTATTAAATTCTATATAAGAAATAGAATAAGTTAATGCGAATCCTAATAAAAATATAGAAGTTCCTATGATAAAAGCTAGTAAATATCTTCTTCCACTCTGAATCGGTCTATTTTCCATTTTCCAGCAAATCTTTCTTAGTTTATATAGATTATTATTTCCAGGATATTTTCTTTCCTATTAATAAATAAAAAATTGAAACTAACCACCAAAATCCAAATAAGGTTGCAAAAAACAAAAAAAACAAAGGCAAGTTAATTCCCAGTCCAGCTAATCTTCCTAATCTTTTTGAAGCATAAAATAAATACCCTGCAAATACAATCATAAATAACAATATAAATATAAAAACTGGATTGCTAAATAATAAAAAGAAAAATCTTTCTAAAATATATCCATTAAGACTCCATATGCTGCCAAAATCAAATCCAACATTATTCAGCAAAAACAATTCATTTTTCAAACGAATAAGTGCATTAAAAAAGAAATAAGTAGTCATGATTATTGCAAAGATAATGCTTATAACTGCAATAGGAATAACAAAAGCACCCATATCTCCATATCTTGGACTTATCATTTTTTTGTAATCCCATAGATTCTTCATTAAACCAGCATACCATCTTCTTCTTTGTTTTAATAAATGGGTAAATTTATTTGGAGCAATTGTATAAGCCGGTGCATCTGTAGCATTTTCAATCCTGTAATCATGATATTGAACTCTTAATGTTAATTCTAAATCTTCTGTTAGATTATCGGGATTATACCCCCCATATTTTTCAACAAAAGTTTTTCTATAAGCTGAAAAAGCACCAGGAGTAATATGGATTGCATTTAAAAAAGCAAATGTTTTTCTTAAAAATAATCCCAATAAATATTCAATTGCCTGTATTCTCTGCAAAATACTTTTAGGGTTATAAATTACAATTGCAGGACTAACACACATTATTTGAGGGTCTTTAAAATATCTAACCATTTTCTTTAAACTATAAGGCTCAACAAAAGTATCTGCGTCCATACTAAAAAAAATCTCTCCTGTACATTTTTCAATAGCAAAATTTAGGGCTCTTGCTTTCCCTCCATTTTCTTTAGTATAAACTTTAATTCTAGGTTCAAATTTTCTAGCAAGTTCTAAAGTTCTGTCTTTACTTCCGTCATCAATAACAATAATTTCTAATTTTTTTTCAGGGTAATCGCTTGCTAAAATAGATCTAATGGTTTTTTCTATACTTTCTTCTTCATTATAAGCAGGAATTAAAACAGAAACCTTAGGCAGTTCCTTATCTTCATATAAACGAGGTTCTCTTTTTGCACCAGCCCTAAAACTAAGAATGTAGAATGTTGTTGCAATTAAGCCCAAGTATATGGATAAATATATTAAAATATCTATGAGGGCCATTATCCTTCCTCCTCATTATCACCCTCTTTAACCTCTTCTGTTTCCTCAACTATTTTTTCTGTCTCTTCAACTACTTCTCCTTCATTATCTTCTTCAAACTCTTCATCATCTTTCTTTTCAATGGATTCCTCTCCTTTTTTCTGCAAATGGAAATATTCAAAAAAATCATCACTTAGTTTCAAATCAATTGTATGTCCAGCAGGTTTAACCTGGACTAACCCAATTTCCCTGAATTTCTTAATATGATCATAGGCTTTATTTCCCCTTATCTTAATTATAACTGATTGTTTTACAGGTTGTTTATATGCAATAACAGCAAGAGTTTCCTGTTCTGCTTTTGTAAATTCGGAACTTCCAGTAGCAAGTTTATTTATCATACTAACATATTCCTGTCTAACATCCATCTTCCACATATTATCTTTAACAATAATCTCGATTGCAGAGTTTTCGTCATATTTTTCAATCAGTTTCTCTATTAATTCTTTTAACATTAAAGGATTAATATCCGTAAGCATAACTAATTCCTGCAAATTAAGAAACCTTGCTGAAATAAATAATGCAGCTTCAACTTTCTTTAAATTTTCAATTTCACTTGTTTCATCAAGTTCCTTTATTGTCTCAGAACTTATTTCACTTGCCATTTTACCTCATTTACCATACAAACCATAACAAAAAATAGATTTTAAATATTACTATATTTTAAACCTTAAAATAGCTCCAACACCACCTAAATTCCAGAATTGCTGCCCTTCTTCTGTATCCATGCTTATTAATTCAACATCAACAGAAGATTCACCTGCTTTTTTCTCAAATGCTTTAATATCTTCTCTTTTCAGTTTTTTAGATAAAAACAAAACTTCAACAGCACCATAATCTAATGCTTTTTGAACTTCTTCTTTTCCATAAGCTGTTTTGTCTCTGGATTTACCTAACATATTAAAGAATTTTTCTAAAACTTTTTTTTCATAAATAATCTCTTGTTTTCCTAAAACATCTTGTGAACATTCAACTAATAAATCTAAACCATGCTCATCAGCATAGCCGATATCTTTAACAGCAATTACCTTTTCTTTTAATGCAGTAACTAAATTTCCTTCTTTTAAAAAATCCTCTTTAGTTGGCCCAGGACCTCCAACTAAAATTCCTTGTAATTCCTTTAAATGAAAAAATTCATCTTTCATAATTTCCGCGATTTTTCTATAAAAATCCTTAGCCATATTATCTCTGATTCTAGAATACCTTGCTGCTGAATTATGAACAAGTAAACAATTAGCAATAAAATTATGACTTTTTGTTTCAATATCAATTGTTTTCATTTGTCCAATCGGCTCTATTTTATTTATTTTAGCTAAGATTAAATTAGAATTATAAAAAAATTCAAGTCTCTTTTTTAAATCAAGATTTTCTATTTTATCTAAAATTTTCCTTTTAAAGACTTCTTTAGACATTTGTCTTTGATTAGCAAAAAACATAGGGCAATGAAACTTAGTTATTTGTTCACCTGAATTTTTAATTATTTTAGCGACTTCTTTTCCATTTACAATTAACTGATTAATATTCTCTTGATTTCCCCTATTTTCTATTAATTGGAATAATTTTTTAGTTTTTTCAAGAGAACTAAATCCTATTAATTGATAAAATTTTTTCAATGATTCTAAACAACTTATTTCTAAAGTATATCTAGGATTATTAGAATATAAATTTGCTCGATTATCATATTCATGAAAGGAACTTATTATTCCAAATCTAAGTAAAGCAAATTGCAATTGTCTTATTATTTTTTTATTGTTCACCCCAAGTCCAATTCTTGAACTAGAAACATATCCTTCTGCATCAAAAAATCCAGAAATAAACGAAGCTAGAATATTATCTGGAGATTTAAAAATAATATTAGGGATTTGTTCTTCCAAAGTCTTATTTTTAAGAGGGAAAAATTCTCTAAAAAATTGAGCTAAATAAAGATTATGGATTCTTAGTTGATAATAATTTTTATCTTCTCTAAATCTTAAACTACAGGGAATCTTAAACATTCCTTCTAAAAGTCCTTTATAATAACAAGCTAATTCTTCTCTTTGTTCTGAAAAACAAATTCTATATTCTTCCCAATTTCCATCCCCAAGATAATAACCTAAAACTTTTGCTAAATTATTATCTAAAAATTCAGGAAAAATAATTTCTTTTGTTTTTTTAATTTTATTTAGTTGAAAATTTATTTTTTGTAATTCCCCAGAAATATCCAATTTAGAAGGCATTATTAAAAAATCTCCTTCTTTAATTTCAGCTAAAGGTTTTTCTTCTATTCCTTGCTCAGTCCGAACAAAAAATAAATGGTCCTTAGATGCTTTAATCTCCATTCTAGGACATTTAGTTATTATTTTAAATAATTCTTTATCATTTTCCCATTTTTCTATTACAGGAGTTTTTTCTGTTTTTTCTTCATTTAAATTTTCAGAAACAATAAACAAAGGATTATGAGAATCTTTAATTTCAATTATTTCTCCATTATCTCGCATTATAAAAGTATCTGGACTTAAACATTGCCCCCCCTTATTTGTCTTACCAGGAATCATTGAAGTTATTTTTTTAAGAACTTTTATTTTCTTTCCAATTAATAAACCAATAGCAGCTTCTTGTCTTTCAACAACCATTAATCCATAAACTTCTTTTACTTCAAGCATTTCATCTAGAGGATCTAAAACAAAAGTCTGATCACATCTGTATAATCGAACATTTAGCTCTTCTGGAGGTTCAAAAACCTCTGTAATAAAATTATCCTGTCCTTCAATTTTAGAGACATTTCCTGCAAAAAGTGCAACTCCATTTTTAGGAGTTTGTTTCATTGATTTGGTAATTCTAATCAAGCTTTCTAAAGCATCCTGAACATTTTTTCTAGTGGATGTAGATTTAATATTAGCGGCTGTTGATTTTTCTGATTCTAATTGTCTGGTTATGAAATTAATATCATAGCCTTTAGAAACATAAACAGTAATAAGCTCTGTATGCCTAGCTCTATAATCTCTCATTCTTTCTAAAAATTCTTCCAAACTTGATTTTTCCTTTTGATCTAGTGCCATATTCATTTTAATAGAAATGCTTTTATAATGTTTTCTATAGGAATAATCATGATCTTGCCGCTTCCAGTATCAAATAGATTAGAATATCTTAACAGAAAACAATCAGAAGTCAGATTATTAGTTGATCAAGAATTAGCAAAACAAAAAATAGATCCTTCATACACTCCCAAACTAAATTTCACATTAATCCAATATAATTTATGGGCAATTGATAATCAAAGAAAAGCGATTTTAGCAGAAACTAAACAAACTCCACATTAAACTTTCCTGTTTTAATTTCTCTGGCATTTGAAACATCTTTTAAATCTTCAATCATTTCTTTCAATAAATTATAATCTCCTTTTTCAAGAGTTAAGATAATCTCGCTATTCATTGATTTTTTATTATTTGTTTTTTCCTTTCTGATCATATCTAAAATTGCAACAAATAAGTCAAATTCTTCTGTTTTTTCAGCTTTATCTGCTTTAGGCCATTCACTTAAATGAATGGATTTAATTTTTTCAGTTTTCTTGAAATTCTCTAAATAAATTTCTTCTGTAATAAAGGGCATGATCGGAGCTAATAATTTTGATATAGTTAAAAGGGATTTATACAAAACATATTGTGCACTTGTTTTTCCTTTTTTATTTTGGTATATTCTCTTCTTAACAATTTCCAGATAATTATCACAAAAAGCTTTCCAAAAAAAGCTTTCAACTTCCTGTTTAGCTTTTGAATATTCATAATTTTCAAAACTCTCTGTTGTTCTTTTGATTAATCCATTTAACTTATACAGGAAGAGTCCATCAATATTTTCCAATTTAGGTTTTTCTCCTTGATAATCTTTTAAATTCATAAAAACAAAATTACTTGCATTCCATAATTTAGTTATAAGTTTTTTCCCAGTAACTAAATCTTTTTCTTGATAATCTGAATCGTTTCCTAGTGTTGAACCTGCTGCAGCAAACCTTAATTCATCTGCTCCAAATTTTTCTAAAACTTCTCTAGGATCAATTACATTTCCTTTTGATTTACTCATTTTCTCTCCATTTAATGTAACAAAACCAGAAATCATTATATTTTCCCAAGGTATTTTATTCTCATGATATAAAGCTCTTGCAATAGTGTAAAATGCCCAGGTTCTAATAATATCATGAGCCTGAGGCCTTAGTGAAAATGGTATTTGAATTTTTTCATTTACTAATGAACTTGCTATCTTAGGAGTTAAAGAACTTGTTGCCCAAGTATCTAAAACCATTTTTTCTCCTTTAGCCTCTTTTCCACACTTAGGACATTTCTTTTTTATTTGCAAAGGATCAACAGGCAACTCATTTTCCTTAGCTAAAATAATTTCTCCACATTCACAATTCCAAACCGGAATAGGAATCCCAAAATGTCTATCTCTTGAAATACTCCAATCCCAATCCAAACCATTAACCCAGTTTTCATATCTCTTAAACATGTACTCTGGATACCATTTTATGTTCTTTCCTTGATTAATTAATTCTTTTTTCTTATCTAAAATTTTAATAAACCACTGCTCTGTTGTAATAAATTCAATTCCACATCCGCATTTATCATGCACATTAACTGCATGACTTATTTCCTTTTGTTCTGTTATAAGATGGTTATTTTTCAACTCCTCTAAAATCTTTTTTCTTGCTTCTCTAACTCTTAATCCTTTGTGATGCCCTTCTTTAATTTCTCCTTTTTCATTTAAAACTAATCTAGGACTTAGCTTATGCCTATTAATTGCTTCAACATCAAATTTGTCTCCATAAGAACAAATCATTAGAACTCCTGTTCCTTTTTCCATATCAGCAGATTCATCAGCAATAATCGGAACTTCAAAATCAAATAATGGAACTTTGGCTTTTTTTCCAATTAAATTCTTATATTTTTTATCTTTTGGATTAACAAAAACAGCAACACATGCTCCTAATAATTCAGGTCTAGTAGTAGCAACTAGCAAATCTTTTCCATCTACTTTAAATTTTAATGTAGAAAATAAACTTTTTTCTTCTTTGTCTTCTAATTCTGCTTGAGCAATTGCAGTCTGGCATTCAGGACACCAGATTGTTGGAAATTTTTTCTTATATATTTTATTCATTTTAAATAAATCAATAAAACCTTTCTGAGATATTTTTCTTGAATTATCATCTATAGTAGAATAATAAATATCATAATCACAAGAAACTCCTATTCTTTTCCAGTCTTCAATAAAATCAGGTAAAATCTCTTTTAGTGTTTTTAAGCAAATTTTAATAAACTCACTTCTTTCCATATTTTTGCTTTTAATCTTATTTAATCTTTCAACTAATCTTTCGGTTGGAAGCCCATTATCATCTGTTCCAAAAGGATAAAATACATTCCCATTCATCCTTCTAAATCTTGCAACAAAATCCTGCTGAGAATAAGAATATGCATGTCCTATATGCATCTTGCCTGATACAGTTGGCGGAGGAGTATCAATACTATAAATCTTTCCCTTTCTCTTAAAATCAAATTTAAAGATTTTTTCCTTTTCCCAAAAATTCTTTATCTTTTCTTCTGTTTTTTTACTATCATACTGATTAGCCATAACCTTTTTAAACAAGCCTATATTTTAAATCTTATGGCAAATCAAGGATTATCTATGCCTTCAAGTGGGGGCGGATTAATGCGGTATAATGAAGAGTACAATAGTGCTTTAAAGCTAAAACCTTCTCATGTAGTTTTGTTTATAATTGCAGTTATCGCTTTTGTAGTTGTTCTTAAATTATTTTTTCCTTTATAGATTACCATTGTATCTTCCTAGTAGTAACAAATAGTAAAACTTATAAAGGATGTGATTTTTATGCTTTTAAGGATGGTAAAAGAATTATTCATTGTTAGACATGGAGAAACTAACTACAATTTAGAGGAAAGAATTCAGGGACAAATAGATTCAGAAGCATATCTCTCAAAAAAAGGAATTGAACAAGTGGATAAATTAGGTAGAAAAATCAGTGCATTAGATATCAAGTATGATAAAATATATTCCAGTGACCAAAAAAGAGCAAAACAAACTACAGAAGCTATCTCAAAATATCTGAACAATATCCCCATAGAATTTACTACAGACTTAAGAGAAAGAGGATTTGGAGATTTAGAAGGAAAAACAATACAAGAATGTGATATACAAGACTATAAAGGAGCTAATCTGTATAATTTAGACAATGAAGGTATTCTTGCTACAGCAGAATCTCTAATTTCAATTAGAAATAGAGCTAAAGAGCTAATAAAAAAGATATTAAATTCCAAGGATAAAAAAATAATTTTAGTAGGTCATGAATGGATGAATAGTTACATCATCAATCTCCTGCTCAAAGAAGAGGGTATATTCCATCCACAAAATAATGCGGGGGTGCAATATTTCAAACTAGAGGATAATGGAAAAGTAGTAGAATATAGATTAGATGATAACAAATGATATAAACCTTAAAGAGAATCTATAAAGATGATAGAAGAAAATAAGATCAAAGAATATATTAAATCATTAAATCCGGAAATATTTGGAATTTCTAAGATAAATTCCATAGAATTAGAAAAACTCCCAAAAGGAAACTGGAATTATAACTTTGTGGTATCAATAAACAATAAA
The DNA here is from genome assembly GCA_041651235.1 of Candidatus Pacearchaeota archaeon. GTDB lineage: Archaea > Nanobdellota > Nanobdellia > Pacearchaeales > GW2011-AR1 > ARS1285. Next base: position 522,832 of record JBAZJQ010000001.1, on the reverse strand, counting down.
AAATTCGTATTTAAAATCTATTCTCCAGATAAAGAAGGTTTTTTCACAAATTCGGGGAAGGTTGAATATAAAACTCTTAATTATATCCAAGAGTTAAATATTGCACCAAGACCAGTTGTTTTTGATAATACCCGATCATTTTTCAATAATGACATTTTAGTATACGAATTCATCGAAGGACAAAGATTATCTATATTTAATAAAGAAATTATAAAGAAAATTGCTTCTAGTCTTGCAAAACTTCACTGCTTAAATTTTAATAAAATAAATTTCCTAAATAAAGAATCAGAAGATCCTGAAATTTTATTAGAAAGCTCAATAAAAAGCTACGAGGAGTATAATCAGAGAGAAGATGCAATAAAAGAATACGTAATTTTCCTTGAAAGAATTATTAAAAAATTAAAAAAGAGAAAAGTTATAGAAATTCCTCACCCATATACAATAATTCATACAGACTTAGTTGGGGGAAATTTAATAATAAACAAAGAAAACGACCTTAAACTTATTGATTGGCAGGCTCCAAAAATTAGTGATCCTGCATTTGATATATGGATAATTACAAATCAATTATATAATTTATGGGACTTAGAAAAACCAATGCAGGAAGATGAAAAAAAATACTTTTTAGAGGAATATTTAAGATTCAGAGAAGATAGAACACTTTTAGAAAGAATTAAAATTAAAGAACCTTTATGGTTATTAGCAGTTTTATTATATTGCCTAACAAGATATACGGATTTTATATCTGGAAAAATAGATATCGCAGAAGGAAGAGAAGAAAATTTTGAAAGATATAAAAGAACTCTTGACTTGGGCATAAAAATATTAAATGAAAGTTTAGAAATGCAATGAACAGAATAATTTTATTATCCAGCAAAAAACTTATAAATCCATGATATTTTGATTTAAAATGTTCCCAGGATTAGACCCTAAAAAGATGCAAGCAGTTATGAAGCAAATGGGAATTTCTCAAAATGAAATTGATGCAAGCAGGGTAATTATTGAAACTCCTGAAAAAAACATTATAATAAACAACCCTTCTGTAACTAAGATAAAAATGCAAGGACAGGAAAGCTTTCAAATTACAGGGGATATTTCAGAAGAAGAAGCAGAAAGTTCAGAATCATCAAAAGAGGAAGATATTCAAACTATTATAGAAAAAACAAACTGCACTTTAGAAGAAGCAGAAGAAGCCTGGGAAAAAGCAGGCGGAGATCTTGCAGAAGCTATTTTAGAATTGAGTTAATCCTATCCTTTGATTCTCAGAAGAATAACTCTCAGAACCCATTTTTCTAAAAATTTCTGCACCCAATAAAGCAAAAAAAGGAACAATATTTTGGTCTCCAACTAATCCTGAAGAAGAAGTCCTCAAATAATTACAAGCCATTGAACTTAGAATAACCACTCCCTCGGTTAATGATCCTACTGCAAGTCCATACATTATATAAGAAGTGTTATGATTCTTCAAATCATTAATAGTTTGCTTAAAATCATCTTTCAAACTAAACTCTCCATTTAAAACTTTCTCCAAAAGATTATACTTTTCCATAATTAAATAATCTTTTTGATATTTTTAAACATTATTCTAAACTAATATACATAATCTTATTAAGAAATTTGACTTTAATTTTCTATACTTTAATCATCTAAATCATTAAATATTATCTAAATACCTAAAATTAATGAAAAATGGAAGAATTTGAAAGAACCTTCCAAAATGCAGTCAGAAACCTAAAAATTGCTGACCATATGACTTATGTTACATATCCTTTAATTAATGAAAAAAGACTTTTATTAAAGATATTTGATGAAATTTATAAGTCAATCATAAATTCAATTAACACCATTCTCAATTATGAATATCACTATAAGAAAATCCAGATTTACAAAGATAACAAAGAAAATCTCTCTACTTTTATAAATAAAAGTGCAAAAAGATTTGATTTAAGTTATGAACAAATCAAGAGAATTTTGGAAATAATCCACTTAAATGAAAAACATAAGCAAAGTTCAATGGAATTTGTAAAAAAAGATAGAATAGTTATTTTAGGAGATAACTTAAGTTATCAAATTTTAGATATTCAAAGAATAAAGGAATATCTTTTAATAGCAAAAGAGCTTCTAATGAAAACAAAGCAAAAAATTTATTTATAGAAGTATTTAAATATCAATTATACTTATAAAATATACCCTTCTGCGGCTTTAAAAAACCTACAGATAGAGGGTCTTGTCGCAAAATTATCAAATGGAAGAGCTATTAGAACAAATAATTAAAGAAAAAATATCTGCAGACCATCTTTTATATGTTAGTCTTAAATATACTAAAACTTGTGATGTAATGATTAATTTGTTAAGAAGATGGAAAATCATGATTGACCATGCAGTCGATGCACTATTAGAAAAATCAAGAAGAAAGAAAATAATTAAAAAAATACCTACTGCACCTAAACTAAAACTAGACTTAATAAAAGAAATTTTCAAAGATAATCCTGAAATAATAAGTGGTATTGTATTATATGATATGTTTAGATTAATAGATGAGTTAAAAAATACAAAAGAAGGTGAATTTAGAAAGGGGGTTTGTTTAAGAATAACCTACCACGGACAAGAAATTGCTGTTAATTTAGACAAGCTAAAAGAATATTCTGAAATTCTCGAAAGGTTTATAAATTACACCAAGTTTTTTCTTTCATCTAAATAAAAGAAGATGGCTAAAATATATGCAGTTATTTCAGGAAAAGGCGGTGTTGGAAAAACAACTACTACAATTAATCTAGGAACTTCTTTAAATAAGCTAGGGGAAGATGTAGTTGTTATTGATGGCAATCTTACAACACCTAACATTGGTATTCATTTAGGAGCTCCAATAGTCCCAATTACTCTAAACCATGTTCTAAACAATCAAGCTAAACTAGAAGATGCTATTTATGAACATGAATCAGGAACAAAAATAATCCCTGCTTCTTTGTCTTTAAAAGAAACAGAAAAAATTAATTATAAAAAATTTATAGAAACAATTAGAAAACTAAAAAAAATAACAAATCATGTTTTTATTGATTCTGCTGCAGGCTTAGGAGAAGAAGCAAGAGCAGCAATTTCAGCTTCTGATGAAATAATTATAGTTACAAATCCTGAAATGGCTGCAGTGACAGACGCACTAAAAACAATAAAACTAGCAGAAGAAATGAACAAACCCATAGCCGGAGTAATTATAACTAGACATCAGGGGGAAAGAACAGAGATGCCTATCTCTAGTATAAAAGACATGCTAGAAACAGTAATTTTAGGGATTATTTCAGAAGATATCTCTGTTAAAGAATCTCAGGTAATGAAAAATGCAGTTATCTTAACACATCCAAAATCAAGAGCTTCAAAACAATATATGGATACCTCAAGAAGACTTCTTGGAGATGATGTTAAAATAGAAAACCCCGTTAAGCAGAGTTTTTTGTCAAATTTATTCAGTAAGCTAGGATTTTAAAATCCAAAAGTTTATAATTAATGAAATTAACAGATTTTTATGTCTATCAGTACTGAAGAAAATTATATAAATTTTAAGATAAGAAAATTTGCACAAATCTCTAAAATAAATTTTCCAGATGAACATTTAGGAATTGCAGACAGATTTCTTTTTAATAGAATATTGATAGATACTTATTCTCAATTGAAAAATGATCCTGATATTGGAATTAGTGGTCAAGCATTTATTAATTGTTTAATAAGACAAATGAATAATTATGGATATCAGGGTAAATTAATTATTCCAGATAAAGCTGGTGGATGTCCGGATTACTAATATCCAAAACATTTAAAAAATAAGATATATACAAAAAAACATGGATACAATTAATTTTGATGATTTTGCAAAAATGGATATGCGTGCAGCTGAAATCCTTGAGGTTGAAGAAATTCCAGGAGCAGATAAGTTATACAAATTATCTGTTGATTTAGGAACAGAAACAAGAACTTTAGTTGCAGGATTAAAAAAGCATTATGCAAAAGAAGAATTAGAAGGAAAAAGATGTGTTGTTCTTTGTAATTTAGAGCCTAGAACAATGAAGGGTATAACAAGCCAAGGCATGGTTTTAGCAGCTGTTAACGGAGATCATTCTGAAGTAAAATTAATCCAACCAGATAGCACAATAGAATTAGGTGCTAAAGTAAGCTGAATTATTTTAATCTATATACTAAATATTTTCTCAAAGAATTATACGCATTTTCTATTTGTCTTCTTGTTCGATAATACATACACAAATCAGGATTATGCTTCATTGCCTCTTGTTTTAAAAAATCTAATTTATCTAATAATTTAGTTATATCAGGTTTCTTATGCCTAACCATTATTTGCTTTTTCATATTATATCCCCTCAAAATATCCTGCTTTTTTAAAGTTAGTCAAAAAGTTTTCTTGTTAATTCAGAATCTTCTTTCATTTCGGTATATTCTTACTTACTTTTAGAAAATCTTCCTAATTCATAAACTAAAGATAAAGCATTTGTTGCCCCTAATATTTCTAAAGGAAGATAATTTGAATGTGCACCAACTTGATAAGCAGAATAAGCAAGAAATCCTATATCTATCATAATCCCCAAATCACTTCCCAACATAGAATCAATTTCATTGGAATCTGAATCATTAAGAATTGTTTGTTTATTAACAATTCTCCTAATAGAAGTAGGCATTTTAAACATACCACTAACTGAACCATATAAATATTTGAAAAAAGATCCTAATCCCTCTACCAAAGGAAATAAAACCATCTCTAAACCATCATCTTGTTCTTCTTTTAGTTTTTTACGTAAAGTGATATCTTTTGGTGTTTTATATTCAGGGGACATCAAGTTTACAATAAATAAGTTATTTTTAAATTTATCTATATTATATTACTTTTTTCATATTTTTATCCAATCTTTTTAAGATAAGCTAACTTTAAATAAATAATTGCATTTAAATTATAATGGAAAAGAGGTTTTATGTAGATAGTTGTATTTATTTGAATTTATGGCAAAAAGAAATTAGCAATACAGGTATTCCATTTTGGAAAATTGCAAAAGAGTTTTTTGAAAAGCTTGAAGATGAAAATGCAGTAGTATATCATTCAGGTTATCTTTTAAAAGAATTGAGTTTTATCTTAAATAAAGAAGAGTTTACTAAAAAGAAAAAAATGTTTGAATCATCTCCCAATTTTAGGAGAGTTATGCTTTCAGACAAAGAGTTTGAATTAGCAAGAGAAATTGAAATCAAAGTTAATAAGCAAATAAGCTTTTATGAGATAATTCATATGATTCTTGCAAGAAAAACAAATTCAATTTTAATTACAAGAGATAAAATGTTATTGCAGATTTCAAAAAGATTTAAGGTTGTGGCAATGAAACCTGAAGATTTACTATAATTTGCCGAAATTATTCATTTCATCTAAATTAAATTTTTCTTTTGATAGTTTATCTCTAATTTTTCTTATTTGTTCAACTGAATTTCCTTTAAATGAAACGCTTCCTACTTCTTTTTCCCAAACAAATCTTCTAACTGCGTCTCTAATGACATCGGCTCGATTATCATAAATTCCTGATTTAATCATCAGATCTATTCTTTTAAGCAAACCTTTATTCATTCTTATCTGAATTGTATCCATTACCATAACATTACTATAGTAATGCTAGTATTTAAGTGTTTATATTAAGATTTCGAAACACTCCATAAAGTTTCAAAGAACATCTTAAAAGATGATGCTATCTGTTGATTTTTAATAAACAAGCAGGATGGCTCATCAGTATATGTAAAGATTAAAACTTTGTCATCCATAATATCTATTGCACTTGGTGTTATTCCATCTAAAAATTTAATCTTAGCAAGCTTCATTTTCTTTAGTTCTTGAAAATAAGCTCCTTTTTCAGAGAATATTAATCTGCAGGGAATTTTCTTTTTTATTCTAAGATTGTGCCAGCCCCCCCATAAGATATTGAATTTTTCATTTTTTCTTGCCACCAGACCCATTGCTAAAATTTCAATATCTTTATTATTTGAATCTAATTCATCTAGTGCTTGAAATATTGCAGATTGTATTCCTTTAAACCCTGTAAATAATATTGCTTGGTTTTCTTGAGGCTTTTGCAATTGCAAAAGAAGCGGGATTTCTTTTTGAACTTCATTGATTTTTTGCTTTAAACTTGTTTCTTTTTCATTTAAATAATCCAAGATTCTCTTTGGGTTTGATGCTTGGAAATACTTTGTCTTTTCCTTAATAATATAACTAACCAATCCTTTCTTTATTAGTTTATCAAGTATCTCATAAATCTTGCCACTAGACATGCCTGATTCTTCTATAATCTTTCCAGTTGTTGTTTCACCTAGTCTTAACAAAGATAAATATACTTTAATTTCTCCTTTTGTCAATCCTATTTCCTCTAGTAATTTTTCATTCATGATTTTTATAATCTTTAAGAGTATAAAAATCTTATTATTTACACCTCACTAAGTGGGAGATAAGTAATAAATACCTGGTTTTGTAATAACTATTATCAAGTAGTAAAATACTTGAGGGATAAATAAACAAGATAAACAAAATAAAATGGAAAACAAAACACAAAACAAAATTGAGAGAAAATCAACAATAGTTGAAACTTTTGTATTTAACAAAGATGTGAAAGGGGGTAATAAATAAAATGGCAAAAGAAAGATTATCTCTCTGTAAATGTGAATGGCTTAACAATTCCCCACCATATGAATCAGAAGGAAGAACAATGCTTCATGACATTGGACACAGAGCTCAATTTGAATTATCAAAGATTTATATATGTGCTTTAACAGAAAAACCTTGTATTGGACAAGTCGTAGTACAAGACAGAAAATCACAATTATGTAACAGTGACTCCTATAGAGTTAATTTTAATATAGAGCTACATAAGAGATGTCCCAGGTATTCACTTGAACATAAAGCTGATCAAGAAAAATAAACTTTTTGGAGGATTTTTTCTTTTTATTTTTCTTCAATCTTCTTAAAAAGTATTTCAGTTTTCTCAATCTTCTTAATTTTAAAAGGTTTTTCGATTTCAGAAAAATCTATTTTAAATCCAAATTGACTAGCTATTTTTTCAGATGTTGAAGGAATAAATGGATATAATAAAATTGCAATTGCTTTAATTGAATCAGCTAACTCATAAAGAACTTTTTTATCATGAGTTTCCCAGGGTTTTTTATTCTGAACATATTCATTGCAAATATCAATAAATGCAAATATCTCATTTAATGCTTTGTCTAATTCAAAATTTTCAAAATGTTTTTCAATTTCTTTTAATTTTAATTTATTCAAAAGCTTGTTATCTGTTTTTCCTATTCCATATTTTTCAGCTAGTGTTGCAACTCTACTAATTAAATTTCCTAATTTATTTGCTAGCTCATTATTATTTCTTTCAATTAAAATTTCTTCTGAAAAATCAAAATCATCAAAAACACTTCCTTTTAATAATGCATATCTTAAAACATCTGCTCCATATTTATCTGCTAAAGGAATTGGATTGATTGTATTCCCAAGTGATTTTGAAATTTTCTGTCCTTTCAAATTAACATATCCATGAACTAGTAATTTTTTAGGAAGTTTATATCCTGCACTTATTAGCATAGCAGGCCAGATTACAGAATGAAACCAATTAATTCCCTTGCCGATAACATGAACATCAGCAGGCCAGTTTCCATTACTTCCAGAAACGTAATTTATCAAAGCATCAAACCAAACATAAATTTTATATTTTTTATCGATAGGATTATCAATCCCCCAATCTAAATTAGTTCTTGAAACACACAAATCTCTAAGTTCTTCATTTTCTAATCTTGATAAAATCTCATTTTTCTTTGATTCAGGAACAATATAATCTTTAATGAATTTAATTAATTCTTTTTTATACTTGCTTAATTTAAAGAAATAAGCTTCTTCTGAAATAAGTTTAGGCTCTTTATTATGTTCAGGGCACTTTCCATTAACTAAATCTTTTTCTGTAATAAAAGCTTCACAACCTTCGCAATACAATCCTTCATAAACTCCCTTATAAATTTCACCTTTATCATAAACTTTTTTAAAAATCTCCTGTGCTATTTTCTTGTGTTCTGGTTCTGTTGTTCTTATAAATCTGTCATAACTTACTTCTAATTTTTTGCATAATTCCACAAAGATTTTTGAATTTTTATCAACAAACTTCTGAACAGGAATCCCTGATTCACTAGCAGCAATTGCATTTTTCTGTGCATTTTCATCTGTTCCAGTTAAGAAAAAAACAGATTCTCCATTTAATCTATGCCATCTTGCTATAGCATCAGCTAAGATTTTCTCAAATGCATGTCCTATATGAGGTGCTGCATTAACATAATCAATTGCTGTGGTTATATAAAATTTCTTCATAAAATCTCTATTAAAATAATATTAATAAACTTAATCCCTAAAATCAAATCAACTTAAAATAGAATTAATGCGAAAAATTTAAATACTATAATACTTATATAAATTATAACTATTATAATATGGAAAAAACAACAATTGCAATAACCCATGAAGCAAAAGATAAAATGCAGGAATTTGGATTTAAAGGAGAAAGCTATTCAGATTTAATATTAAGATTAGTCAAAAGTGCAAAAGAAAGGCAACTTCATGACTTGTTAATGAATGAAGAAGACACTATTTCTATAGAAGAAGCTCTAGCTAATGCTAAAAAACAATGGCGATAGTTATAATAACAAAAAATTTAGAAAAAGAGATTAATAAAAAGTTCAAAAAAGAGGCTATTGAAATTTTTGAATTAATTTATAATCTAAGAGAAAATCCTAAAAAAGGAAAAGAATTAGGAAATGTTTCTGGAATTGTTATTAAAGAATTAAGATACAAAAATTTTAGATTTTATTTTATTACAGATGGATCAAAAATAAAAATGCTGGAAATTAACGAATTAAAAGATTTATTTATCAAATTTGTAGCTATGTCGGATAAAAAGCAGCAGCAAAAAACAATAGATGAAATAAAAAAGATATTAAAGACAATTGGAGAATTGGGTTTTGATTAAATATTTTTAAAGTATAGTTATTATATAATTTTAAGCGCTAATAGTATACCGGCAGTATGAAACCTTCCCATTCGTATGGGGCAAGCCCCCTAACAAGTCACCCCCACGGGCGATAAAGGAAAAAGGTTTAGAACCGGGTTCAATTCCCGGTTGGCGCATTTGATTTATTACAAAAAGAATTATAAACAAAAGAATTATGGAGATAATATGAAAAAGGGGAGGATTTTTGATAGTCATGGGGGGGAAAGACCTAGCAAGATAGATGAAGAAATTAGTACTCTCCAGAGACTCGGGACTCAAGGTTATCTCTCCAAAGAATATGAAACCAAAGATCCTCATAAATTAAAAAATATGAGACTCAAATTTGTTGCAGCAGCAGAAAGAGCAGAAACTGCTGCTTCGAAAGGTCATCGCAGTAATAAATCCTCACCACTATATTTTAATCAAACAGCTGCAGTTAATTTCAAAAGAGCAGGGGATATATCTGTAGCACTTAAAGACTATGAAGGTGCTGCAGATCTCTATGAATCTAGTGTAAGAAATTATGACACACACCATGCTAAAGAAGGACCTATAAAATCAATTTCATCTACCTATATAATTGAATTGGGTTTTGAAAAAGAGGCAAGAAAAATGGCTAAAAAAATGAGGTGGAGAGCAAATCTTTCAGAATTAATAAGGAAAATATCTCCCTTCTCATATATCTTCTTATTTTTTTTAGGGGTATTCTTTTTATCTTCTAATATAACTGGAAACGTTATTGGTGATATGAATAATTCCACATCAAATATTATCGGGGGGGTTTTATTTGTTATCGGTTTAATTGGAGCATTTTTTTATTTTAAAAATAAAAAAATTAAATGCAACTGCAAAAACATATAAAAGATAAATTTAAAAATTAACATTTATTTATTAAGCCATAAAATGAGGAAAGCTAAAGATAAACCAATACTCAATCTACCTACTTTTAATGATATCCCTTGTTTAGAATATGGACAGATATTCACAGGAAGCTCTATTTGGCATGAAACTGGAGAAGGAGATAAAATTGCGACATTTGATGTAGTAATCAGAGAAATGCCAGGAAATAGAAATTTTATGTTATTCTCAGGTATTGAAGATGTTATAAAAGGGCTTTTAAACTGGAAATATGATAAAAAATATTTAAAACTATTAGTCTCAAAAAAAATAATAACAAAAAAATTTGAAACCTATCTTAAAAATTTTAAATTTAAAGGAGACGTTTGGGCTTTACCTGAAGGCACTGTTTTTTTTCCAGGAGAACCTGTAATTAGGATAACTGCTTCATTAAAAGATGCAAATTTATTGACTAGTTTTCTAATAAATAGTATTTGTTTTCCTACATTATATTTTACTAAAGCTGTTAGAGTTAAACTTGCTTCAAATGGAAAATTATTTGAAGTTTCCGGAGCAGTAAGAGCCGGAGGTTTTGAAAATATACTAAAAATTTATAGAATAGGTTATTTACTTGATTCTGCGAATTCAGTCCCTTACATTCCTCTTAAATATCATTTACCTGAAGAATTTGGATCCATTGTGTTTTATCATGCTTTAATAAAATCTTTTTCAGATGAAAGAGCAGCATTTGAAGCATTTGCTAATTATAAAAATGAAAAGTTGATAAAATTAATTATGGTAGATACTTATGATATTAAAAAAGGTGTAAAAAATTTTATAGAGGTTGAAAAAAAAGTTTCAAAGGAAGGAAAGTCTATTGGATGGGTTTATTTAGATAGTGGGGATATATTGGAAAATTCAAGATACATCCGAAAAGAATTAGATAAAGCAAACCTTAAACATGTCAAAATTGGAGCATCTTCAAATCTCGATGAATATAAAATTGCATATCTTGAAGAGAAAAATGCACCTATTGATGCTTATGGATCACAAACAGAATCAATAAATATTTCAGATAGGCCAGTATTAGAAGCAGTTTATAAATTAGCTCAACTGGTAGATAATAATAGTAATATTACTTATGCTGCTAAATTAACTCCGGGTAAATTGAGTTTACCCGGAAATAAACAAGTATTCAGAAAGATAGAAAAAGGAAAATTTAAAGAAGATATTATTGGATTTGAAAAAGAAAATTTTGAAAATCCATTGCTTATAAACTATGTAAAAAATGGGAAACTTGTAAAAAAACTGCCTAGTTTATTTGAAATTAAAAAATACTTTGAAAATCAATTATCTCAACTTCCTGAAGATTTAAAAAAAATTAATGAAAAAGCAATATATCCTGTAAAGATTAGTAAAGACATAGAAGATATTTTAAACATTTTAAAAGAAAAACATCTTAATTAATTTTTAACCCTTCTCATAATCCCGCTCACAATTTCAAAATAATTATTTCTTGCTTATCTTCCACATCAGCTCAAAATAATTTCTATAAGCATCAGCAACTTCTTTGCTTTTAATAACAATTGCATAAGGGTGAACAGCCCATAAAATAATTGCTGTTTTATTCCCATAAATATTAACAGAAACAGGATTTGCATACTTTTCAGGCAAATACCTTATATCAGCTAAAGGAATTCTCTTAATATTTCTATTAGAAGCAATTATTCTTGCTTTAATCTTTTTTTCTTTTCTTGTCTTGTCATACCATTTAAAATAAAACTGCAAAACTTCATAAGCCATTGGACTTGCCCCTAAAATTAAAACCTCTTTGCTCTCCAACTGCTCTTCAAAAACCGCTTTTAATCCGTCTTTTCCTTTATAAAAATTAGTTTCTTCTTTTTCCTTTGTTTTAACAAATTTCTCTTTTAAATTTTCAACAATAGGCAACAGCAAATTTTCCTTTTCCCTTAAAATATCTAATAATCTCTCTGGACTTACAGCTTGAAACAACTTTCTATTATTTTGTTTTATATAACCAACAAGTCCTTTTTTAATTAACATCTCAGTTGTATCATAAACAGTTCTTCTATGCATTCCTGTTTTCCTGGATATCTGTCCAGCTAAAGCTGGCCCTAATTCAATTAAAGCGAGATATACTTTTTCTTCATTTCCGGTTAATCCAACTTCATCTAACATTTTAAATCAATAATCCTACTCCTAGCTCTAAATCTAAACTTTTCTTTATAATCTCTAACTCTCAGCTTAATTTTCTGTTGTTAAATCGTTTAAATTTTAACATTATAAATTTAACTCAGTTTTCTTAAATATTTCATCTTTATAAATGTGGTGATTTATCTCACCTCATAAAATTAAATATCTAATATCTTTAGACTAATTAAGATGAAAATAAGATTATCATACCAGCCATTGAACATTCAAGGGAGTGAGATAACTGAACAAGATTACACCAATTATCTTATTCTTCCAAAACAAGCAGAAATAGCAAGAGCTATAGCAATTTCTCCTTTTGAAGATAAAATGAAAGAAAGTTCAAAAGATACTTTTGATTTTGGAGATTTTAAAGTAACTAAAAAACCTCAGCAAAGAACAATAACCTCCTGGGAAAAAGCTTATGATGCCCTATTAAAATTCTTAGAAGTAAGAGCCGATGACAGCAGAGCATATAATATGGACGGGTTAGGATTATTTGATGGAATAGGATATTGCATACTAACTAAGGATTTAAAAGATTTTATTGAAAAAGAAACAAAAAATAACTCTTCAACATCAGAATTCCCACTATTATACTGGCCTAGAATGAAAAAAGGAGAAGAGTTTCCTCATAGCATTATTTTTCCTGAAATAAATTATTCAAAGATAAATCCAGAAACAGGACAATTAGTCTTAAAAGCAAAAAGATTTGCAAGTGGATTAGAAAAGGAAGTTACAGAACCATTTAAAGAAGCTAATAAGCAATGGTTTGAACAAGAAACAGAATATTCAATGAATAAACTTCCTGAAACCTCAGAAAAAATAGAAAGAGAAATTGCAGAAGGAAAATATGCATTTATACAGCTAGTAAGAGAAAATGTTCCTCGATACAAAGAAATAATAGAAACCCTAAAAGCAGAACTGCAGGATTTAGAAAATAATGTCCCTCTTCAAGGATACAAAGTTGCAAGAGATAAAAAAGGAACTTATGTGAATATAAAAAATGTATATGAGAGACTTGCAAAAGAGAGGCTTGCAAAAGATAATTTAATCAAAGTTGAAGGAAGATATGAAATAGTTCCTTAATTTTTCCTTTTTTTAGTTATTTTATTAAACTCTTTTTCTATATTTTTTTCAGTAGGTTCTTTTATACCAAACATAAATAAAACCATACCGATAACGAATGCAAATATTCCTAGTATATTAAAATAACTTCCAACAGCGCCTATTATTCCTCCCGTAATATATGCTTTCTCTATAACAAATGCTTTTATCAATAATTTAACAAAACCAGCACCCATAAAAAATACACCCCACTTTTTTTTCTTATTCATTAATAATACACAATAAAAAGGTATAAAAATCTTATCTATTATCTATATAAAAAGAGGATAAAGACTTATGAAAAAAGAGAAGTTAAAAAGATTAAAAAGAGAGTCGAGAAAATATTCTATAATAGAAGGTTCATTTAGCACTGTAAAAGCTTCTCTAGGAGATTCTTACATAACTCCTTTTGCACTTGCAGTTAATTCAAGTAATTCGATGATTGCTCTTTTAAGCTCAATTCCCGGATTTTTAGGACCTTTAAGCCAGTGGTTTAGTTCTTCAACATTAATGGAGAAATATAAGAGAAAAAAAATAGTTTCAAGAGGATTATTATTTGAATCGCTAATGTGGTTAGCTATGATTGCAATTGCTATTTTATCCTATAAAAGAATTCTAATCTCTTCTCTTCCATTATTACTTTTAATATTCTTTTCTATTTATACAGCTCTTGCTCATTTATCTTCACCTCCTTGGTTTTCCTGGATGGGAGATATAGTTGATGAAAAAAACAGAGGAAGATGGTTTGCAAAAAGAACAGCAATTCATAGTACAATAGCAATAATATTCACGATTAGTGCTGCATTTTTTCTGGATTTTTTCAAAAAACACACCTGGACAATTTTTGGGTTTATGATCTTATTCTCATTAGCAATGATTTCAAGACTAACTGCAAGATACTTCATGGCTAAACAATATGAACCAGACCTAAAACTAAAAGACGGTCACTATTTTAGCTTCTGGCAGTTTATTAAAAAAGCTCCTACAAACAATTTTGGAAAATTTTCTATTTTTAGAGCTCTATTAAACTTTTCAGTTATGATAGCTAGTCCTTTCTTTGCAGTATATATGCTAAAGAATTTACAATTTAGTTATACAACTTATATGATTGTTACTCTATCCACTACATTATTTGCTGTACTAACAGTAAGAATTTGGGGCAAATTTGCTGATAAATATGGAAACTACCAGGTTATGAAACTAACTTCTGTATTTATTTCATTATTTCCAATCTTTTGGTTAATTTCAGATTCTCCTTGGTTTTTGATATTTGTACCTCAATTAGTTGGTGGAATTGCCTGGGCAGGATTTAATTTAGCTGCAGGAAATTTCGTTTTTGATTCAGTAACCCCCCCAAAAAGAGGTTTAGCAGTTTCTTATTTTAATGTATTAGATGGTTGTGCAATATTACTTGGAGCAGGACTTGGAGCAATTCTAGTAAAAACAATTAATATTCAGTTTATGGATCTATTATTATTCATTTTCTTAATATCTGCAATTGCGAGATTAATTGTAAGCTTGTTTATGATTAGTTCATTTAAAGAAGTAAGAAAAACAAAAACATTTGACAGCTCGAAAGTATTAAATAATATAATTCCAAAAACAATAAAAAATCTGCCTGAAGATATTTTAGAACTTAGAATAAAGAAAATGGTTTATTGGAGATAATAACCATTATATTGATAATCTAACAGAACATACAATCAATCATCTGTTCATTCAGCTTAATCAACAGAAGCAACATAGTCTAATTTATAACATTACCAAATAACTAATTATATCCCCAATTCTTTCCTGATTTCTCTAGAATATTTTCCAGCTAAATATAAAGGTTCAGGCAGTTTATGAGGCAATCTAATAAAATATTTAGACAACTTATATGCAGTTTCAATTGAAATTTGATTTCCAGGACTAATATACATCGGCTTGCTCCCTTCTTTGCTTATTAAAATTTTTCCAACTTTTTTATTAGATTTTAAAATATCCTCTTCTTTAATTTCTAAATCTACAAGGGAATTAGAAACACCAATACAGGGAATCCCGCAAGTTAATGAAAAATGACTTGCTAAGCCTAATCTTAAATGAGTAATTCCATTTCCAGGAACAAAAATTACATCTGGTCTTTCATTTAATTTTTCAAAAGCAATCATCATAGCAGGTAGTTCTCTATAAGCCCTAAAACCAGCTAAATAAGGAAATCTAACTTTTTCCAAAACATAAGCTCTATCTAAAATCTCCATTTCTTTATTGCAAACAATAATTGAGCATAAAATCTGATTCCCAATAAACGTGGTATCAACTGCCCCAAATTTATCAGCTAAACTAAAATCGAGTTTATCTTTAATTTCCAGCCCTTTAGCTAATTTATCTTGCTCTTTTTCAAGTTTTTCGATATCAATATTATATTTCTTAATCAATTCTTCTTTTTCCATTTTAAAATCCTGTTTTGCCAAGCTTTTTTAAAAGCTTGACTTTTTCCATATTTTTCAATATATATGTTGAATTAAAAGCTTTTCTATTTTGATAAAAGATTTTAATTGATCAAATTATCAGTAAACCATAAAACATACAATCAATCATCTGTTCATTAAGCTTAATCAACTCATCTACAAAACAAATGTCTTAATGGATTACTAAAATTGCATCAATCACAAAATATTTAAACCTGAATTTTAATGCTATATTATGTTTAATAAAAAGTGTTCTAAATGCGATAAAAAGGTAGACAGAGGATATGATTTTTGTCCTTTTTGTGGAAATAATCTTACTAGAAAAGAGGATTATGGAATTTTAGGAAAAAATGATTTTGATCAAATTCCAGATTTACTTGGGGGTTCAATGATGGATAAATTATTTAAAACAGCAATGAAGATGGTAGAAAACCAAATGAAATTTATGACAGAAGAAAATGAAAAAGTTCAGAAAAAAAATACAAGTAATGTAGATGTTCAGTTCTATATCAATGGGAAAAAGGTAAATGTGGTTAAACCAAAACAAGAAATAAAACAAGCTCCAATTAAAAAAATAAAAGAATTAACAGAAGAACAGACTAAAAAGCTTTCTAAACTTCCAAGAAAAGAACCAAAAACTAAAATGACTAGATTATCCGGGAGATTAATTTATGAACTAGCGGTTCCGGGAGTTGAAAATATAAATGATGTATTAATAAATCAACTAGAAACTTCAATTGAAATAAAAGCGATTACAGAAAAGAAAATTTATTCAAAAACAATCAATGTTAATCTTCCTGTTTTGGGATATAAATTAGAAAAGCCTAATTTAATTATTGAGTTGCAAGCAAAATAAAAACCCTTATAAACCTTCTAAAATACCTATTCCTAGGAGCCCGTAGCTCAGCTCGGTTAGAGCGCTGCTCTGATAAGGCAGAGGTCCCAAGTTCAAATCTTGGCGGGCTCATATTTTCAAAACTAAATAAATCATAACCTTTAAAAACCACTTCTTGCATCAATTATTATAATATGGCAAAAGGAATGTATCATTATTTACAGCAAGCATGGAAACAACCAGATCCAGTTGAACTTAGAAAAAGAATGATTGACTGGAGAGCAAGTAATGCAGTTGTTAAAATAGAAAAACCACTAAGATTAGACAGGGCAAGAAGTTTAGGCTATAAAGCTAAAAAAGGATTTGTAGTTGTTAGGGTTAGAGTTCAAAGAGGAGGAAGACAGAGACACAGAACAAATAAAGGAAGAAGATCAAAAAGACATACAATTAGAAAAGTTGTAAAAATGAGTTATAGATGGATTGCAGAACAAAGAGCACAAAGAAAATTCCCTAATCTTGAAGTTTTAAATTCTTATAACATTGGACAAGATGGAAAACATTATTTCTTTGAGGTAATCTTAGTTGATTACTCAAAACCAGAAATAAAAAATGATAAAACCATGAACTGGATTTGTAATAAAAAAAATCATACGAGAGTTTTCAGAGGATTAACATCAGCTGGAAAAAGATCAAGAGGATTAAGAAACAAATCTCCTACTTCTAAAACAAGACCTTCTGTAAGAGCAGGAAAAAGATTAGGTAAATAATTTTTTATTACAATAATCCTTATAAATTCTTTTAGTTATAAATAATTAAAGAAAATGACTCCCCCAGATAATATTCAGTTTGGAGATCAACCAAGAGAATTTTTTGAAGAATTAGTTAGAAAGGGGGATACTGAAACACTTAAAAAACTAGCTAGAGGATTAATTAACTTTTCTAAAGACCCATTTAAAAATGCAAAGCAGATTATAAGTTGGAATTGTCCTGAATTAATTTTAGAGTTATATTTATTAAAAAAAGAACAAATATATGGTTCTCGGGCAAATCATGAAAAAAGTATTGTTTATGCACTTAGTAAAAAAAAGATTCATTCTTCAATCACCCTAGAAGATCTCCAGATATTAAGTGAAGAAACAGAATTAGATTTATATGGGGTTGAGGTATTTAACCAACAAAAACCAATATATGTTAGAAATTTTTTAGAGCAACTAAAAAAACCAGTTTTTGAATCATTTAAATATGATAATGGAGTATATGAACTTGAAATGAAAGACCAAAAATCAAAACAAGAATATATCTTACATGCGATAGCTATTTCACTTACGAAAAAACCAATAAGCGAAACATTCAAAGATCTTAAAAAGAGTTAACCAAAAATAATTTCAACAAATTTTCCAATAAAAAAAGTGGCAATTATTACAATTATTGCAATTATTAAATGTTGTAAAATAACCTTGTAAGATTTTATTTTTCTGGATTTTGCAATTCTATAACTTAAAAATGAAATAACTAATAATCCCCAAACAATGCTGATTATAATTCCTGTATCTAATTCAAATAATAAAAAAGGGATTATAAATAAAGATGCAAAAATAAACTTAAACAACCAAGTGGAAACTGTTGCTCTCCAAACATTTTTCTCACTTTCTTTTTTAACAGATTCTTCAGATAAATGCATGCCAAGAGAATCTGAAAATGCATCTGCAACTGCAATTGTCAATATCCCTCCGATCACAACTAATCTTGAATGAGTTCCTGCATTTAATCCAATAATTAAACCCAAAGTAGTTATAATTCCAGAAGTAATTCCAAAATTAGCCCCTTTTTTTAAACTTCCATTCATAAGTAAACTATTAAATCTAAGTTTAAATAAGTTTTTATACCTAACAATATTTCTAAGTTAATAAAAAGAGAAAAAATGAAATATTCAGAATTATGTGAAGTGTATGAAGAGCTTGAAAGAAACTCAAGCAGATTAAAGAAAACAGCTATTCTCGCCAGTTTTTTATTAAAAATAAAAAACTCTAACAATCCACAGATTATTTATCTTCTCCAAGGAAAAGCATATCCAGATTATTCTGAAAAAGAATTTGGAATTTCAGAGCAATTATGCATTAAAGCACTTTCTAAATCATCAGGGGTTTCAAAAGAAAAAATAATAAGTGAGTGGAGAAAAATAGGAGATTTAGGAAAAATTGCAGAAAATATAATGTCTAAGAAAAAACAAGGAACTTTATTTTCTCATAAACTAACAACTGAAAAAGTATTGGAAAATCTTCAAAAACTTCCTGAATTAGAAGGTAAAGGAACAGTAGATAAAAAATTAGCATTAATCTCTGAACTTTTAACATCAGCTTCAGGAATTGAAGCAAAATATATTATTAGGACTTTATTAAATGATTTAAGAATTGGAGTTGCATCAGGAACAATAAGAGATGCAATTAGTGATGCTTGCCTCGGAAGAGGCAACAAGGATTTTACTGATGCTGTTCAGGATTCTTATGATAAAGCAACTGATTTTGCTTTAGTATTTGAAAAAGCCTGCAAAGGAATTAAATCATTACATTCGACTACCTTGAGTCCAGGGCATCCACTAAAAGCAATGCTTGCTCTAAAAGCAGAATCAATTGAAGATGGATTTAAAAGAGTAGGAAAACCAGCTGCAATAGAATACAAATATGATGGATTTAGAATGATTATTAATAAAGATGAAAATGGAAAAATAAAAATATTTACCAGAAGATTAGATGAAGTTACAAATCAATTTCCAGATGTTGTTCAGTATGTTCAAGAGCATGTAAATGCAAAATCTTTTATCTTAGATTCAGAAGCAGTTGGTTATAATAAAAAAACAAAAGAATACACTCCTTTCCAGGCAGTTAGTCAGAGAATAAAAAGAAAACACAATATTGACAAACTTGTAAAAGACCTCCCAATTGAAATAAATGTTTTTGATTTATTATATTATAATGGAGAATCTTTAATTGAAAAACCATTTAAAGAAAGAACTGAACTCCTAAGAAAAATTATTAAAAATCACAAATATCATTTAATAACTGCAAAACAACTAATAACTTCTGATGAAAAAAAAGCAACTGAATTTTACAAGCAGGCACTAAAAGATAATCAAGAAGGAATTATGATAAAAAATCTTAATTCTCCATATAAACCTGGTGCAAGAGTAGGGCACATGCTTAAATTCAAGCCTTCTGAAAATGAATTAGATTTAGTTATTACAGGTGGAGAATATGGAAAAGGAAAAAGAGCAGGTGCTTTAGCAACATTTACAGTTTCATGCATAAATGAAAAAGGAGAATTTTTAGAAATTGGAAAAGCATCTGGATTAAAAGAAAAAGAAGAGCAAGGACTATCATTTACAGAACTTACAAATAAAATAAAACCTCTAATAACAAAAGAACATGGAAGAGAAGTTAAAATTAAACCTAAAATTGTTGTAACAATTTTATATCAAAACATTCAAAGATCTCCAACTTATTCATCTGGCTTTGCATTAAGATTCCCAAGAATAATCGCATTAAGGCATGATAGAAAACCTGATTCAGTTGCAACATTAAAAGAAATCTCTGCAGACTATCAAAGACATGAATTGAAGATTATGTATTAAGTATTCCTCGTACATCCTCTATATCTTTAAGCTCCCCTGCATAAATTTCAGAGCTGGACGCAATAGACTTTAAAAATACAGGCCTTACATAAGGTCTTTCTTTAGGAGGATATCCTGTATCAAAATGAATAGGCATTCTTTCAATCCCTAATTTATTTAAAAACCCTCCATACTGTACTGCATATTCTTCAAAAAAATTTCTTGTTTCAGAATGCAGACCAAATGAAAAGGTTAATATTTCCCCTACTCCCTTTAATTTAAAACTATTTTCTAAAGCTTCTTCTACTTGTTTATTTGTTAAATAAAATTTATCTCTTTTCTTTAAACAATTTGCTACTTGTTCCGGATTTGCAATTATAGGAGATTTTCTAGTCAAAAAATATCCTCCATCTGGAAAAGAAATTAATCCTTCACTTGCAAATACCCGAGATGTTGAAACATCAGAATCTTTTCCTTCTTGTATTCTCAATCCAGCAATTTCTTTTAAAGAAGCAATATGATAATTATTTTTTTCAAATTCTTCTATTGCTTGACCCAAAGGAGTCTTTTCCAAATAAGCTGATGCGATTGTTCTTGGGTGTATGTCTTGAATTATTGTCATTTTAATTATAAATTAAATTAGAATATTCATGGTTTTTAAAGATTACTCTATTTCATCAGTACTTCAATTCCTTCATCTGAACATTATATCAGCTGATTATATTATCGATTTATCTGCTGAATTCTCATATGGCTCAACCACAACCTTTATATACCCAATCTATTTATAAACCTTAAGCAACCTTTATAAATACCCCTTATAAATAACAAATAACATGGCATCATCTGAACCTCAAAAAACTTCTTTAAAAATACAGAATATCGTCGCTACAACTTCTCTTGGAAAAGATGTTCCTCTAACAAAATTAGCAAAAACTATTCAAAATACAGAATATAACCCAGAACAATTCCCAGGTTTAGTTTTAAGAGTTAAAGAACCTAAATCAGCTGTTCTTGTTTTCTCTTCAGGAAATTTAGTTTGTACTGGAACTAAATCAATTGCTCAAGTAAAACAAGTAATTGAATCAGTTATAAAAACACTTAAAAAAATCAATGTTAAAATTACAGATAAGCCTAAAATAACTGTTCAAAATATAGTAGCATCAGGAACAATTAATATCCCATTAAATCTAAATTATCTTGCTCTGGCTTTAGAAAACACAGAATATGAACCAGAGCAATTCCCAGGTTTAGTTTACAAGTTAATTGAACCTAATGCAACTTTCTTGCTTTTCAGTAATGGAAAACTAGTTTGTACTGGAACTAAGAACAACCAGCAATTAAATGATTCTATGGATCAGTTAATTAAGACAATCAAAGAAGTTAATGCAGAAAAAGACGATTAATTCTAATATAGATTATTAAAAAGATAAAAGCTTATAAACAATTTAAAAATAATAAATTTATGGGAGATTTAGCAAGTGATCATGATAACGCAATATCATTAGTTATTGAAGGGTATCAAAAATTAAAATCTCTTAATCCTCAACATGAATTATTACAATATTTCTCTCAAAAAGAGGATAATTTAGAATGGATTGAAGACAAACAAGATGCATTTTTTAATAAATTTGAAGATCCAGAAGATAAAAAACTAGATTATGTAAAAATGGCAAAGGTTTTTGCATCTTATTTTTGTGCATTAAAAAAAGCAGTTGATAAAATTGAAGGTATTCCAACTGACCCCATAAAGGGGTTAGAAAAAGTTGCAGATGTTCCTTTTTAATTAAGTCCTCATTTATCCATAGAAAACATCCTATTTTCTACTAAAACTATATTTTCTAATAACATTCTCTAAATAGATATTTATTTATAAACAAAAACCTCTCTAGTTATTGTACTTAAAGAGGAAAATGGAAAAAAAAGGTAATGAAGAATTTATAGTTGAAGCAAAAGCTTTTTTTGAAACTTATAAAAAGGAAATAGGAGAAAGCATAAGGAGAGGAAAAAAAGTAGTATTTGTTAATTTTGAAGATTTAGCTTCTTCCTCCCCAGTATTAGCAGAAGCCTTAATGACTAATCCAGAAGAAATATTACTATTATTAGAAACTGCTTTAGAAGAAACAGGCCTAATTAAAAATCCTAGAATAAGGTTTAGGAATCTTCCTGAAACTCAAAAAGTAAAAATAAGGACAATAAGAGCAAATCATCTTAATCAGTTAATTTTCTTTGAAGGACTTGTAAGGCAAACATCAGAAGTAAGACCCCAAGTTGTTAATGCTAAATTTGAATGTCCTTCCTGTGGAACAGTTATTTCAGTATTACAAATAGAAAAAAAATTCAGAGAACCAACAAGATGTTCTTGTGGGAGAAAGGGGCAATTTAGATTAATAAGCAAAACAATGGTTGATGCCCAGAGATTAGTTATTGAAGAATCTCCTGAATCGCTTACAGGAGGAGAACAGCCCAGAAGACTTCCTGTTTTCTTAAAAGAAGATTTAGTAGAACCTATTATGGAAGAAAAAACAACACCCGGAAGTAAAGTAAGGGTTATTGGAATTTTAAAAGAAGTTCCTGTTCCACTTCAAACAGGTGCAATTTCAACAAGATTTGATTTAGCAATAGAAGCAAATAATTTAATTCCCTTAGAATCAACTTATGAAGATTTAGAAATTTCAGAAGAAGATGAAAGACAAATTCAGGAACTAGCAGAAGACCCTGAATTATTCCATAAACTAAGAGATTCAATAGCTCCTGGAATCTGGGGTTATGAAGAAGTAAAAGAGGCACTTGTTTTGCAAATGTTTGGAGGAGTTCATAAAAAAACAGAAGATGGTTCAGCATACAGAGGAGATATTCATTTGTTTTTAATGGGAGACCCTGGAGTTGCAAAATCAATAGGAAAAAATGAGAAAATTATGTATTTTTCAGAAAAAGAATCAGGATATGAACCTATAGAAAAATTGTATAATAAATTTGGAAAGTTTCCAAAAAATTTAAAGATTCTAACAATAGACATGAAAACTCATGAACCAAAATGGGAAAATGTTAGCGAGATAATAAAACATCTGCCTGAAAAAGATTTAATAGAAATTGAAACTGAGCATGGAAAAAATATAATTGGAACAAAAGATCATTCCTTTATAACTTTAGCAAAAAATGGAGAAATTATTTCAATTAAAGGGGAAGATTTAACAAAAAATACTTATTTTCCAATTCCTATTAATTATCATAATAAAATATTAGATTATTTTTATACAGATCGTTTTAATAAAAAATACAGCAATAACTCCAAGTTATTGCCAGAAAAAATATCCCTTAATGAAGATTTTGGATTTTTTATAGGAATTTTTCTAGCAGAAGGATGCATTCAAAGAAATAAAGAAATAGCACTATCAAATAAAAATAAAGACATACAAAATAAAATAATAAATTTTGCAGAAAAAATTAAATTAAATTATTCTTCAAATGAGAAATCGATATATGTTTATTCCAAAAATCTTGCAGAAATTCTTAAATTTTATTGTTATGATAAAGAAAAGATAGATAACATTAAAAAAGGAGCAAAAGGCAATTATTCAAGAATTAAAAAAATACCTGAATTTTCGTATTTTGCTCCAAAAGAATTTATTTATGGATTAATTTCAGGGCTTTTTTCAGGTGATGGAAGACTAATAAAAGACAACAAAATGCTAAAAGGATTTGAATTAATTACAATTTCTAAAATGCTTGCACAAGAAACTTCGGATTTATTATTTTCAATAGGAATTATAAATAAGCTAAAAACCAGAAATTATACTTACAAAAACAATAAAACTGATTATTTTTCAATATCTATACCCACTTATATGATTAAAGAATTCTTAAAAAATATGAATATGATTGGAAGAACCATAAAAATTAATGAAAAAGATCCTATCTATAGCTATAATAATCTTATTCCTTGTGGAGATTTAATTTATGAAGTTGTAAAAAAACTTGGTTATAATAGCAGAATAACTGGAAACAGAACTCTTGCTGCTGAAATGAGAACTATTAAAAAAAGAAATGAAATAGGAAGACTAAGACTATTAAGATTAATAAAAGAATTTGAAAGAAAATCTTCACAAAAAATAGAAGAGCTTGAAATATTAAAAAAAATAGCAAATAGCAGTATTTTATGGTCAAAAATAAAACAAATTAAAATTTTAAAAAAGAAAAATGAAGAAGTTTATGACCTATCTGTTCCCTCTACAAATACTTTTGTTGCAAATGGCATAGGAGTGCATAACTCAATGACACTAAAATTCATCTCAAATATAGCCCCAAGAGGCAGATATATTGTGGGAAGAGCAACATCAGGAGCAGGTATAACTGCCTCAGTTGTAAAAGATGAATTCTTAAAGGGATGGAGTTTAGAAGCAGGAGCAATGGTTTTAGCTAATAAAGGAATTGTTTGTATTGATGAAATTGAAAAAATGGATGCAACTGATAGAAGCGCGATGCATGAAGCTCTAGAACAGCAAACAGTTACAATTTCAAAAGCTAACATCCAGGCTTGTTATTCTGAAGACACAGAAGTTTTAACTGAATATGGCTGGAAAAAATTTAATGAAGTAAAAAATTTTAAAATTGCCCAAGTTAACTCCAAAACAAAATCAATAGAATTTCTTCCTCACAAAGGATTATTTATTTATGATTATAGTGGAAAGATGTATTATTTCAAAAATAAAAGAAATGATATTTTAGTTACACCTAATCACAAAATGCTTTTAAGAGAAGAAAGAAAAAAACATTATGAAGAGATAAAAGCAGAAAATATTCAATATTCAAGAATTAGAGTATTAAATTCAGGAGATTATATTGCAAAACCCCAATTAAATCATTTTATCTTGAATCCTATTGAACATAAACAAAACAGAAAACATCCAAAATATACTCATCAACATACTCCAAAAAAAATACCTATAAATCTTTGGTTGGAATTTTTAGGCTATTATCTATCTGAAGGAGGGATATGTGCAAAACCTACAATTAGCATAACTCAAAAAGATAAAATAAAAACAAATAAAATAAAAAAATGTTTAACTGAACTTTCCAAACATGTAGGATTCACACTAACTGAAATAAAAAAACCAGAATATACTAAATTTGAGATTACAAATACTCAATTATATGAATTTTTAGAAAAATTAGGGCACAAAAGCTATAATAAAAATATCCTGTTAAATCTATCGGAGTTATCAAAAGGGCAGCTAAAAATCATTTATAATGCTATGATGCTGGGAGATGGTTCTTCTGATGAAAAAAATTATTGTTCTACATCTCAAGAATTAGCAGATTTATTTCAAGCAATAGCTTGTTTAATAGGAAAATCAGCAAGTAAAAATTTGCAGTATAAAGAAAAATATAGGGGAAATAGAAAAGCTATGCATAGAATTATATTATCCAATAAAACAGAGCTTAGTTTAAGAAAAGAAAAAAACCATATTCAAAAGATTAATTACAATGGAAAAGTATTTTGTTTTTCAACAGAAACTGGATTCTTTATCACTAGGAGAAATGGAAAAATAGCCATCCAAGGTAACACTCTAAGTGCACAAACCTCTGTATTAGCTGCAGGAAACCCAAAATTCGGTAGATTTGAACCAACTCAGCCAATTACTCAACAAATTGATTTACCTCCTGCCTTAATAAACAGATTTGATATTATTTTTATTTTAAGAGATTTACCGAATAAACAACAAGATGAAGCAATTGCATCCCATGTTCTTAAAATGCACCAAAAAAAAGAGCAAAGATCAGTAATTGAAAGAGATTTATTTAGAAAATATGTAGCCTATGCGAAACAAAAGTTTGAACCGATACTCACTAACGAGGCATTTGATGAAATAAAAAGTTATTATGTTAAACTAAGAAATATGCAGGGTTCAGGAGATACCAAATCAATTCCAATATCAGCAAGACAATTGCAAGCATTAGTTAGACTTGCAGAAGCTCACGCAAAATCAAGACTAAGTAAAAAAGTAAAAAAAGAAGATGCAGAAGTTGCAATAAGACTAATAAATTATTATTTAATGCATGTTGGTTTTGACCCTGAAACAAAAACATTTGACATTGATAGGGTGAGTATTGGAACAACTTCTTCTCAAAGAAGTAAGATAATTTTAGTTAAAGAAACAATAAGAAAACTTGAAGAAAAATTCGGAAAGCAAGTTCCTCTTGAAAATGTAAAAGAAGAATTAAAAGATCTTTCAGATATTGATTTTGATGAAGCTTTAGAAAAGCTCAAAGAAAAAGGAGATATCTACCAGCCCAGAGCAGGATTTATTCAATTAATATAATTAATATAAAACATAAATCTTTTTAAATACCCAAAATATAAAATTTTTATGACTAAAGAAACATTAGATATTTTTCCACATTTAAAAGATGCTACAACTAGAGTAATAATAAATTGCAATAAAATTGTAGACTTAGTAAATCAACATAACTTAGAATATGATAATCCTGATACGATTGCTTATGCTTGTAAATTAGATGCTCAACATATGCATAGTCCAGAATATATTGAGAGATTAATTATAGACCTAAATAACATAAAAGATAATCCTGAAACAGTTAATCTTTCAGAATTATTAAAATTAACTTACCAAGATGCTCAAAAATGCCTTGCACCTTATCTACCTTCTTCTAAATAATTAACAACAACAATCTTTTTAAAACAAATTTGTTTTCTTCTAAAATGCCAGACAAAGAAAATTAAAATTTTCTAGCCTGTCATTTTTATATAAACAGTAAAACAAAAAAAAATGCCAGAATTTAAAAAAAGAGAAACAGCATATAAAATAAGGATTGGGGACTTACTTAGAGGAAATCAGATTTTTGATGAAACTCCTCAAGAACCTGGACAAACTGCAAATAAAAGACTTCTTCATGTTTCACTAGGAGACAAAAAACTTGTAAGAATTAATATAATTGCAAATGTAATTGAAAAATATCAAAGTGAAGGTGAAAGAAGATTTGCATCTCTGACTATTGATGATGGAAGCGGACAAATAAGAATAAGAGTTTTTGGAGAAGATATAAATAAATTTGATGATTTAAATCAAGGAGATACTCTAATGATTATAGGAGTTTTACGTTCTTATAACCAAGAATTATATATTCTCCCAGAAATAATAAGAAAACAAGATCCAAGATATTTATTAGTAAGAAAACTAGAGATTGAAAAAGCATATATGAAACTTGCTCCTCCTCCAAAAGAGCAAGTAAGAGTATTAAGAGACCAAATAATTGATATGATTAAAAATTCAGAGTCTAATGAAGGTGTTGATACAGAAACAATAATCCTTACTCTAAAATCAAGACCTGATTTAATTACCCAGGAAATAAAAAAGCTATTAGAAGAAGGAATAATCTACGAACCTAAACCAGGAAGATTAAGATATCTCGGATGAATTTTTTGGAGGATTCAAAACTTGTTCTAAAACTAAATTACCTTCATATCTACACAAAACATAATCTACCCACTTATTCTCATGATATTTAGCTGCGAATCTTGGGCATAAAGGTACTCCTGGGAATTCACAAGTTCCATTTACTGCTATTTTTTCCCCATCCATATAAGGACATCTAACAAAATAACCTTCTCCATGCTCACATTCAATTAAAACTTTATTTACTAAATTAGGATCTTTTTTTTCAGGATTTATTGAAGAACTAGTTGTCTCTAGCTTATTTTCTTGCTTTACCTCTCTTTGTGTAGCCTCTTCTAAGCTAGTCATAATCCAATTAATAATAAGTGATTTATAAATATTGTTAAGATTTAAATACTTAAATTAAATTAAAATATAATGAATAGAGAGTCTTATAGAGAACACAAAATAAATCCTAAACACGGAGAATTTGGACTTTTAGGTTATGATATAAGAAATATTTTTTTAAAACCATATAATCTTATTAAATTAATTATATCTCCAAAAACAGAAACCTCACAATTAGAAAATACTTCAAACTCAGAAGAAACTGCTATTCTTAACTAAACCCTTATAAACTACTTATTTCTTTAATTTTTATGGAAGATTATGAAAAACTATTAAATGAAGCTTATGAAAATGTAAAACCAATTGAACATACTGAAAGATTCGAAATTCCAAAAATACAGGGGCATGTAGAAGGAAATAAAACAATTCTTACTAATTTACAGCAAATTGCATCATACTTAAGAAGAGATCAAGAGCATTTGCTTAAATTCTTATTAAAAGAACTTGCAACTTCAGGTTCAATTAAACAAAACCGGGTTGTTCTTCAAACTAAAATCTCTTCTAATAAGATAAATGATAAAATAGAACAATATGCAAATGAATTTGTCTTATGCAAAGAATGCAAAAAACCAGATACAGAACTAAAAAAAGAAGCAGGTTTCATGTTCATGCATTGTTTAGCTTGTGGAGCTAAACATAGTGTAAGAAGCAAGATTTAAGCATAAAATAAAATTTACAAAAAAGATTCTAACTGCCCATTAGATATCTGTGAAATTATACTAGGAAAATAACCTTTCGTTTCTCTTGAAAAAGCTAAGAAAAATCTACGAAAACTATCAATTTCTTTTTCTTTTTCTCTATAACTTTCGGGATTATTTATTATATCGTTAAGCTTAACAATCATATCCTTATATTTATCAGCTAATCCAACCTCCTGCCCCAGTCCTAGATCAAAAGAGTCATAAGCTTTTTCCATTATCTTCTTTTGGTCTGACATTGGGAAAGGGATTCCTTGATCGCAAAGCTCAAGACGTTTTACGGATTTTTCAAGAATATTTATTAAAGAGTTAATGGGCCTAAAGTCATAAGGTCGCCCATATTTAAAAAAACCTAATTGTTGAGATGAAAGAATAGCCATGGTTTCAGAATCATCATCCAAGCAAAAAGTATAGGGTTTACTAAACCTTCTATTTGATTTTTTCTCTTCTATTTCAGACATATTTTAAGAAGGATAAAGAAATATTTAAATTTAAGCATTGAATCCTAAAATTCCAAACATCTAAACCTTTAAAAATCACTATTTCTTATATGGAATATCTAATTTATTAGATATTTAAATACACGGAGGTAAAAAAATGGCTTTAGAAGGAAGATGTATGAGATGCAAAGAAAACAGAGAAATGAAAGATGTAAAGATTGAGCCAACTAAAAGAGGCACTTTTATGGCAAGAGGAAAATGCGTAAAATGCAACACTAACATGGCTAAAATTCTCTCAAAGGAACAAGCAGCTCAAATGAAAAAGTAAACTGAGTTTTTTTTATTTTTTTTAATAAATTTTATATATTTCAGTAAAATAATAATATTTAAATATAATTTTAAAGATATTAACTATAAAATAATATTAATAATATAAAACACAATCAAGCTACTGAAGATTAGCTTAATCTTATCCTCAACTCATCATATCAGTTTATATATTACTAATAAATTATACAATAAAGATTAATAATCATACAAACAATAAAAAACTGTTTATTAAGCTTAATCAACAGAAGTCCCTTAAATTGTCTTAATAAATTACCAAATAAATAATAAAATCAAAAATGCTAATAAAAATACATGATGCCTATAGAAGAATAGTGGCTTTATGCGATTCTAATTTAATTGGTAGGACATTTGAAGAAGGAATAATGCAAATTGAAATCAGGCCTAATTTCTTTCAAGGTGAAGAAAAAACCAAATCAGAAATTCTTGAAATATTAGAAGATATGAAAAAAGAAGATGCTACATTTAACATAGTAGGAAAAGAATCAATTGAATGCGCATTAAAAGCAGGAGTTATAAAACCAGAAGGAATAATTAAAATTAATAATGTTCCTATTGCACTGGGGCTATTGTAACCTTAAAAATTTTCATGACCTATAATTTGATTAGCTAATTCAACATAATCAGTTATATGCTTCATATCACTTTCATATATTTCTTGAGCTTGTTGTCTTAACTTAGGAATTTCTTCAGGAGTATATCCTTGACTGATAATAAATTCATCATCTACATAACCAGTAGACATTAATTCCAATAAACTTTCCGTCTTATGAATTTTTTCAAATAAATCAATTGGTTTCCATCCTTCAAAAAAATCATCTCCTAATTCTACCACGAGAATTACAGCAAATTATTCTTTATAAATTTTATTGTAATCCTTACCTTTAAAAACCCCTTATATCTCTTTCTAGTATGGAACAAAAAAATAATAACGATAATCAAGAAAATTTTCAGCCAATAAGAGTTAGAACTCCAAGAAATGGAGAAGTGATTGGAGTAGTTGACCAAAGAGTTGGTGCAAACAGAATGGTTGTTAAATGTTTAGATGGAAAGCAAAGAAACTGCAGAATTCCAGGAGCTTTAAGAAGAGGATTATGGATTAGACCTGGAGATGTTGTTATTGTTAAACCTTGGGAATTTGATGGGGATACAAGAGGAGATTTATTATTCAAATATACTCCTGCTGCAATTGACTGGCTAAAAAGAAAAGGTTTAATGAAAGAAGTTGAAGGCGAATTTTAGATAGATAAACAAATTTCCAATCAAAAGCCTTAAAATACTATAATTCTTAACAAAATCATGCAAGAAATATATATTGAAGAACTAGGGAAAATAATTCAAAATAAAAACAAATTAGAGGAATCTCTAGATATTAAAATAACAAATAAGGGAAAAAATATATTTGTAGATGGTTCTCCTGAAAATGAATTTATTGCATTAGAAATACTAGAAGCATTAAGCTGTGGTTTTACTCTGGATTGTGCATTACAATTAAAAAATGAAGAAAATCTATTGCAGATTTTAAATATAAAAGACATAACTAAAAGAAGAGATCTAGAAACAGTAAAAGGAAGAATAATTGGAACTCAAGGAAAAACCCTAAGAACGATTTATAATTTAACAGATTGTAATATTGCAGTAAAAGAGAACAAAGTAGGAATTATTGGGCATGCAGAAGATATAGAAGATGCTATTCAGTCAATTGAATCTTTAATACATGGAAGCAAGCAAGGTAATGTTTATGCTAGATTAGAAAAGCAAAAAAAGAAAAAAAGAATGGATAAGAAAATGGTTATAAGTGAGAATAAGTTAAAAGAAAAGCCTTAAATATCCTGTTTCTCTAAAATTTTTATGTCCTCATAGCTCAGTTGGTAGAGCATTCGACTGTTAATCGAAGGGTCGGAGGTTCGAGTCCTCCTGAGGACGTTTCTCTCCAAACATTTTTATACTTGTTTTTATTAATATCTAAAATGGCAGATTCGCTAATGGGGCAGTTATTTTCCTCAACTATAGCTGGTCCAACACTAGTAACTGACATAATAACTCAAAATAAAAAACCAATAATAATCCTTTTAATAATTGGAGCAATAGCTCTTTTATTAAAATGGTGGCAGGATGTAAATAAAAAACTTAAATAAAATGAATTTAACAAAAGCAATAAAAACAAGAGCATCAATAAGAGAATTTTCAGATAAAAGTGTAAAGTATGATAAATTAATTGATGCAATTGAAGCAGCTAATTTAGCACCATCTCCAGGAAATTTATCAATTTTAAAGTATATAATAATTGATGAAGAAGAAACAATTCAAAAAATAGCTAAAGCTTGTCAGCAAGAATTTATCAAAGAAGCTCAATTTATTGTTGTAGTTTGTTCTGATTCAAAACAAGCAGCTATGTATGATAAAAGAGCAGACAGATATATCCATCATCATGCAGGAGCAGCTGTGGAAAATTTTTTATTAAAAATAACTGATATGGGGCTAGCTTCTTGCTGGGTAGGTGCATTTTCAGAAATAACACTAAAAAACATACTTAAAATTCCAGAGAATATTGAAATTGAAGTAATTCTCCCAATAGGATATGCAAAGAAAAAAACAAAACAAAAACCTAAAAATGATTTAGGAAATTTAGTTTATTTTGATGTTTGGAAAAATAAATACAAGAAAAAAGACACCCAAGTTAGAAGATCAGATTTTTAATATAACATTTTCTTGGTTTTGCTCTAAAATAAGTTAAAGGAACAAATCCGCTTTTTCTAATATAAATATCCAAATCCTCATCATTAAATTTAGCTCCCCATTTAAAAAGATTCAATTTTAAAAATGGTTTAATTAAATCTTTCAAATCAGAATAAGCTTTTTTATTATCCACTTCACCAATATACTGATTCATTTTTAAGATCATTAATCTATCATAAAAAACATATTCAGGAAAACTATATCCTTCTCTTTCTTTTTTTATAATCTTAAATTTTTTCCCTCTTTTTGTCCAGTATTCTAAAAATTCCTGATGAGGTCTTGGTATAAAAGAAATATCAACCGGAGGATTATCACTAGTTTTCTGATTAAAAATTCTCTCTAAATTACTTATAGTTATACTCCGTGTCATCTATCATTTTAAAAATAAAGTTTTGTTCCCTCTTTAATCAAACTAGCTGTTTATAAATTTTGTGATGATTTCAAACTGAATATTCACTAATCTAACAAAACATATTATTAATCTTCAGTTCATTAAGCTTAATCAACAGAAGCAATATATTTTAATTTTTAATATTATCAATATTTTCTATAAAAATAAAAAAACCTGCCAAAAAATTAATGGCAGGCAATAAAATAAAATAAGACATGGATTTTTCCCCATCAATCTCTTACAAATTCTATACCTAATTCAGAAAACTCATGTCTGCTTACTTCTCTGTCATACTCTCTTATTCTCTGTTTTCCAAGAATATAAGGACTAGACACACCTGTCATTATTGTTATAACCCTAACACGGCCTTCAAAATCCTTATTGATTCTTGCCCCAATAATAACTTGCGCTTCAGCAGTAATGTTTTCTGTTACTAGTTTACCGATCTGGCTGAACTCTTCTAATTTCATGTCAGGTCCGCAAGTAATATGAATTAAAGCTCCATTAGCACCTCTGTAATCCACGTCTAACAATGGATGTGTCAGAGCTTGTCTAACTGCTTCATTAACTCTATCACTTGAATCAGACTCTCCAATTCCTATAACAGCAACTTCTCCTTTCTTCATAATTGAAGAAACATCTGCATAATCTAGGTTAATTAAACTTGGTAAAGTTATTGTTTCTACAATTCCTTTAATCATTGTACTAATTAACTCATTAGCTACTGCAAATGCCTGTTGTATAGGTAGTTGTCCAGCAATATCTACTAGTCTATTATTGTCAATAACAATAGCAGTATCAACTTGATCCCTTAACTCTTGCAATCCAAATTCTGCTTTGTCAATTCTTGCTTTTTCACATTCAAAAGGCATTGTAACTACTCCAATTACAACAGCTCCTGTTTCCTTAGCTAATTGTGCTATCACAGGCATTGCTCCAGTAGCAGTACCTCCACCTTCACCACCAATGATAAAAGTCATATCAGCACCAATAACAGCCTTTTTCAACTCAGAAATTGACTCTTTCGCAGCTTCTCTTCCTACTTCAGCTTTACCACCAGCTCCTAATCCTCTTGTAAGTTCTTTACCTAAAAGGATTTTGTCATCTGCCTTAGTAATACTAAGATGTAAAGCATCAGTATTGCAGCCATAAACACTAGCTCCATTTATACCTTTATTAAAAAGCCAGGTTATTGCATTGCAACCAGCTCCACCAACACCAAAAACCTTGATATTAGCTTTACCAGCTTTTAAGCCATCAAAGTTAATACTATGTGTATCAACGTTTTCAATTGCTTCTTTTGCTAAATCTAAAACCATTTTGTCCCTCCTTTCATTGATTTGGTGCAACACAGATATGTTTATATATCAGTATTACATCTATATTTATAAGAAAAAGAGTAGAAAGTCCCTCTTTGCATTAACATTCAATTCTGCCAAATTGAATATTAATAAATAGAATACCTATTTCTTTAAAAATATTTGTATAAATTTTTGATATAATAAATAATATAAAAATTAATAATTTTATAAAATAAATAACAAAAAATCAGTTCATAAAAATGGGTTTATATCATAAACATCTTTATCTCATCATCTGCAAATCTTATGTCTTAATAAATTATTAAAAATCCTTAATCAAATCATCTTCTTCAATCTCTCTATCTTTTTCCAAACTCTTTCTAATCTTAAATTACTCTCATTAACAATTAATTTTAAAAAATCATCATCAACTAAAATCTTTTTATTATTCATAATTGGAAAATCTAAATGTTCTGTACTAATTAATTCAACTATATTTCTCTTTGCACTCATTAACCCAGAATGTTTCCATCCAGCTAATTTAGCTTTATTAACTAGCTCCATTGCACTTTCTAAATCAGCACAAGCAACATGCAAAATACAAGGACTTTGTTTAAAATCAACAAGCTTATCATATTTAACCTCATCAAGTGCTTTTTTCAATTCCTTAAATGTTATTTTATTATGAGTTCTAAAAAGAAATTTATCAGGTTGTTTATCTATTTCTCCTTTTAATAAAACAACTCTTCCAGCACATGAAGAAGTTGTATAATATCTTTTATTTTTATTTATCTTTTCACATAACCCTTTAATTTTCAAATCCCAACCCCCAATATTAGAATTATCTTTCATATTCAACTGCTGTTTTTTCTGTTCTGAAAAATCCATAAATTAAATAAAACCAATAGTCTTATAAATCTATATTTTTTAGTAAAAAAATGGAACAAGATGAACAATATCAAAAATGGCTAAAAGAAAGAGCTTATGTTATAGAACAAAAAGAAACTCTCAAACCAATTCATAAAGAGAATTATATAGCTGTATTAAATCAGCAAGTAATTGATTCTGATAAAGATGAATTTGTACTTACTAAAAGAGTCTATGAAAAATACCCTCAAGAGTTTGTCCTTGTGGGTTCTATAGAAGATATTGTAAATCCACAACCAGTTTTTCTAGAATCACCCGAAGGTGTAGAAGATATTAAATAATCTAAAAGTTCATTTTAATTTTCTTAGTAAGTTATTAACATCTTCAATATAATCTTTTTCAGTTCGGGAGGGTTTTAATAGATGTTTGTTTAGTGGGGAATCTCCTAATATCTTAATCTCCCATCGGGTCATATTCAAAAAATCCTTATGTTTATCTTCCCAATTTAATCTTTCTATTTGTATTCCCATTGCCCCAACACTTTCAAATTCAGATTTGAATTCTTGTTTAAATAATCCCCAATTATTTTCAGAAAATAAATTATTCATATAATATTTTTTTAATATCGATTCTATTTTATTTTCATCAACCATCTCTAAGTTTATCTCTACCATAGGGTTATTATACTGGTCAAAAATTATGACTTTTGCTTTTTTTGGTTGTTTCATTTTATCCTAAATTTTTTATAAGAAACATATTTTAAATCTAAGCTTTTTTCAATTTCAACAGGAAGTTTTCCACTTACTAATTCATTAATAATATAAATTGGTTTTTGCTTCTTTTCTTTATTAAACCATTTAGAATAACCAATTTCAATTAATCCTCCAACTGCATAACCTAAACATAAGAAAATATCTGTTTCTTCATTTAGCTTTTCAGGTTGATTTCTCCAAGTTCCACAATTAATATGTTCTCCTAAGTTTTGATTAACCCAAGATAATCCAAATTCCTTGTCATCTAAAGGTAAAACTTCATAAATTTTCTTACCTTTACGTTTTAAATATTCTAAACCAAAAAATTCACTTACACTTCCTTTATCAGGAACAATAACAATTTCATTTCCAGATTCAGCAACATATTCAGCTAAATCTCTAATTATTTTTAAATGATTTTTATTAATTTCATTTAAATATTCTAATTTACTTGGTCCAATTATTCCTATTCTCATTCAAACTCCTTTGCAATATCCAGCATTAAATTATCATTACCCAATTTGCAGAGTATCTGCATTCCAACAGGAATATTATCAATT
Organism: Candidatus Pacearchaeota archaeon; assembly: GCA_041651235.1. Classification (GTDB taxonomy): domain Archaea; phylum Nanobdellota; class Nanobdellia; order Pacearchaeales; family GW2011-AR1; genus ARS1285. The sequence goes on along the minus strand of JBAZJQ010000001.1, from coordinate 486,816 downwards.
TTTCCAGCAGGAATTGAAATAGCAGGAATTTCAGCAATATTAGCTAAAACACTTAAACCATCATAATTATACATATCTTCAAAACTTATTTTTTCACCTAGCTTATGAGGTAATCTTGGAACAACAGGCATAATTAAGCAGTCATATTTTGCAAATGCTTTTTCAAATTCACTCATTATAATTTTCTTAACAGCAAGTGCTTTTCTATAATATCTTCCAGCAAATTCAGCTTTGCAGATTTCACTTCCTCCTAAAATTCTTCTTAAAACCTCTTCTCCACAGCTTTCTTCAATTTTCTTTCCATATCTTCTCCCATCAAACTTTCTTGTTCCTGAAAAAAACTCAACATAATTTATAGGATAATAAGTTTGTATTCCCAAATCAATATGTTTTAATTCAACATCTTCAAATTTCCACTTATTTTTATCACAAATTAATTTTACTCTTTGTAAAATTAAGTCCCAAATTTCTTTATTTGCATTTATTTTAGGTATTCCTATCTTAATAGTATTTTTCATTTTTTCAGATGAAAAATTTCTCGAAACAGAATCTCTTTCATCTCTTCCTTTAATTATATTAAAAATTAATTCACAATCTTCAACAGATTTAGCAAGTGGTCCAATTTGATCTAAACTCATTGATAAATCAACTAAACCATATCTGGAAACAGCCCCATAACTGGGTTTCATTCCAACTATATTGCAATGACTTGCAGGATTTCTTATACTCCCTCCTGTATCACTTCCTAATGCAAAATCACATAAATCACCTGCAACAGAAGCTGCACTTCCTGATGAACTTCCTCCAGGAATTCTATCACAAGCAGGATTTTTACAAGCTCCAAAAGCAGAACTCTCTCCGCTGCTTCCACATGCAAACTCATCCATATTAGCCATACCTAAAACAATTGCATCTTCTGCAATTAATTTTTCAATAACACTTGCATTAAATGTTGCTTTATAATTTTCAAGTGTCTTTGAAGCACAATTGCAAATTAATCCTAAAACATTAATATTTGATTTAACAATAAAACCTAAACCAGCAAGTTTTCCAGTTTTTTCTTTATTTTTTATTTTTTTATCAATAGCATGAGCTTGCTCAATTGCATTTTCATTTATATGCAAAACAGCATTTAAATCAGATTTTCTTATCTTATCTAGATATTCTTTAATATTTTGCTCAGCTTTTAACTTTCCAGATTTAATTTCTTTTATTTTTTGGATTATCATTTCCAATTACCTCTTTCAGCAATTACAAAATCATCATCATGAACAGGAGCATTTTTCAAAAACCTTTCTTTAAATCCAGAATCACAACACTTTCCATTTTCCTCTTTTCTCTCAAAATCCTCTCTATCAACATAACTATCAATCTCCTTTATCCCAGACTTTTCAAGTGCTTTTGCAAATTTATCTAAAATTTCCTGTGCTTGTTTTTTTATCTTATTTTGGTCTATCATATTTTCTTTGTTTAAACTTGTCTTTCTAAAAAGAAAGTTTAACCATATTAAGAACTAGTTTAAAGGATATTTAAAATTAATCTAAATCAATTATTTCATATAACCATTAAATTCTTAAATGTTTCAACCTATGATTTTTAATGGTAGATATAAAAAAGTCTCTTTGTAAATTATATGCCAAAGGGAATAATTGGGGTAGTGAATCTAACCCAGATTTAGCACAAGCATTAATTGCTAATGGACACTATGAAAATATACTTTGTGCATTAAAAGTAAAAGAGATAAATATTCTAGGTGCGAGACAATATAATTATGTTCATGTAGGAGGACTAGATTTTTTTACTTCTCCTTTATGTGAAATTTATACAGAAAATTCAAAAGAAGATACTCTTCAAGTTATTAAACAAGATACTACTATAACTCCATGTAGAAGTAGATTAGAAAGAGGACAAAAAGAAAATGCCGAAGACTATAGAATAAAAGATATAGGATTACTTAGATTTGTTTTTGATAAACCTCTAAAAGAAAGTTATCCTTATGTTGATTTAAAATCCGGAAGATTCATCAAACCCCATTTACTAACTAGATTAGCTATATCTTCTTAAAATTATTTAATAAACTTAATCTTATTGATTTTGCCTTTTTCTTCATTAAAATCAATTATAGCTGCTTTTCCTTCAACAGCAGCCCCCGGATTAACAATCAATGTCTTACCAAGTCTATCTTCACCAATATTTTCATGAAAATGGCCAGATAAGTTTAATATCGGATGCCATTTATCAACAATCCTTCTCATTAACTTGGAACCAAAATGTTTTCCTCTAGCCCACTTATGAGCTTTTTTATCTCTTATCTTATCTAATTTAGTATTATTTGGAACAACATGACTCACAAAAATTATTTTCTTTTTTCTATATTTATAAAAAAGTTTATCCAAAATTTTCTTATGCTTTCTAAATCCAGAACTTTTAACTCTTCCAGGATGGCTATGCCCTCTAGCACCAATAAAAACAATGCCCCTAAAAATAAAAGCATTATAATCTATATATTGAATATTTTTATATTTCTTAATAGCTCTTTGTAAATATTTAGTTCTATCTTCATCCCACTTCCAAGATTTTTTCCCCTTTATTCTCTTAATATCATTAACATCATCTGCAAGAGGATAATCAATATTACCTAAAACAGAAACAACAGGAACAGATAATTCATTAAGTTTTTTTAAGATATTTTCTCCTTTTTTAAAATCATTAGTTATTACTTTTTTATATCTAGACTTTCCAACAGCTTCCCATAATTCAACATCTTTCCCATAACAATATTTAAAAAATTCTTTTCTTAAAGTAAAAGGAGTATAATCCCCCAAGCTAACAATAATATCTACTTTTTTTGCAATCTTTTTCAATTTTTCCGGAAACTTCCCATGAAAATCTCCAATAACTAAAATTCTCATATAAAACTAAATTATTTTAAGTTTAAAAACTTTTAAAATCCCGTAATTCCACAAACAGCCTCTCCTCTTTTATATCTTGCAACAGCATCTCTTGACTCAAATTCTCTTGTAATTGCTTCTTCTTGAAATCTATAATGTTCACTTAAAATAGGAACATTTAATTTTTTTACTAATCCTCTAAACCTAGAATTTTGATAATTATCTCTAATTTTATTTAATTGCTCATCGGTTTTATTTCTAACTTTTTGAGCATAAGCAAGATGCTTGCCAATATAATATCCTACTCTTTCAGCTGAACTCATCTTTCTAAATAACATAATCTTCAAATAAAACTATTATTTTTAAAACTATCTAAGGAGTCAATCTATCTCTATCTCTTGGGAATAATACAGCTTCTCTGATATTAGGCAATCCCATAATTAACATTGTAATTCTTTCCACTCCCATTCCCCAACCTGCGTGATGCGGACTTCCATATCTAAAACTATCAACATAATCTTTGAAATCTTTTGGATTTAATCCTTTAATTTTTAATCTCTCAATTAATAAATCAGGTATGTGAATTCTCTGCCCTCCTGAACTTATTTCCATGCCCATATAAATTGCATCAAATCCATTTGACAACTGCTCTCCTTTAGGTCCTTTTTTATCACTTGGCATTATATAAAAAGGCTTTCCAGATAAAGGCCAATCATGAACAAAAACAATTGTATCAGGATATAATTCCCCTAATTTTTTTTCAGATTCAGGACTTAAATCATCTTTTCCAACATGACACTTATGTTTTTTCATTAGCTCAGCTGTTTCATGAAAAGTCATATATTTAATACTTGGAACTTTTAACTTAATTCCAAATAAATCTAATTCCTTTTTATTAATTTCAATTACTTTCTTAACAATATGCTGAACACATCTTCCTAAGACATCCATAACAACTTTATCATCAGCAAATGCCATTTCAAAATCATATTGTCTTGATTCATTCAAATGCCTAACAGTATTATGTTTTTCAGCTCTCCAAACAGGAAACACAGTAAAAACCTTTTCCATTGAACAAGCTAACATTTGCTTGTACAACTGACAGCTCTGGGATAATAATGCTTTTTTCTCAAAATATTTTACAGGAAAAACTTCTGTTCCCCCTTCTGAACTAGCTCCTATAATTGAAGGGAAAATAGCTTCAACAGCACCTTCTTTAATCATAAACTCTCTAAATGCTTGCAATATTGTTGCATTTACTTTAAAAATTGCCTGAGTTCTCTCTCTATGTAAATCTAAAAACCTATAATCTAATCTCTTAGGCAATTCTGTCTTGCTATGATCTGAAACATCAATTGGAAGCGGATGTTCTGCTTTTGCAATAATTTCAATTTCACTTGGCATAACTTCTTTTCCACCAGGTGCTTGCTTGCTGTCTTTTAAAGTTCCTTTTATTCTAACAACACTTTCTCTTGGAACAGAATTCATAATTTCAAAAACATCATCTTTTGTTTCTCCTTTAACACCAACAACCTGTATTCTCCCAGAAATATCTCTTAATACTAAAAATCTAATTTTGCTTAAATCTCTTGTATCATGAACCCATCCATATAATTCAACACTTCCCTTTTTATCAAAAGCATCTTTTATATAAGTTCTTTTATTTTCCATAATTATACCCATCATAATATATTTATAAAACTTAGTATTTGAATCTCCTTTCATACTCTTTATGATCCATCCACTCTAAAACAACTGAAATAACTTCGATTTGTTCATTTTTAATTGTATAAATTAATCTCCAAGCATTGGGTAGATTATACTTCCAAAGGTTTGTTAAATTTCCAAATCTTCTAAAATATTCTTTTGGGATTAAATGCTTAGGTATCTGTGTTCCACAATAAGCATTTTCTCTTAGATTACAAAAAGCTTTATTTAATTGTTCTTGAACTTCTTTATCTTTAAAATTAGCTAAATTTTCAAAAGCAGATTTAACTTTTTCATCTCCAAATATAACTTCACTTTTCATTTTTAGGTTTCCACATTAAATCTTTTCTTTTCAGATATCTTTTTACACCTTCAGGATCCCAAGTCCAACAAATCTTGCCTTCTCTGTCAACTGCAATTTTATTAGAATAAAGAAGATAATCAATTATAACAACAAAAGTCTGATACATTACTTTATTAGGTAATCTTTCCCATAATTGTTTTCTTGTATATGTTCCACTAGTTTCATAAATTAATTTCTCAACCATTAATACTGTATCCAATCTTGGATAATGTAATATTTTTTTAATGTCCATTTTTATATAACAAAAAGTTCATTTTTGGCAGTTATATAAACTTATATAACTATATAAATTTTATGGTTTATTTATAAAATTCAACAAAATCCCACTGCCGGAACATAAACTATTTTAGGTGTGGGATTTTGTTTAGAAAGTTCTCTTCCAGAATAGATTATCTCTACATCCATACTTGCTCTGGCTGGAGAATAAATTGATTTTCTCCCAGAAAGTTTAAGAAAAGTATTTAATTCAGATTGATTTAATGTTTTTACTAATTTAGAAGAACAACCCAAATAAGTTTTCATTTTCTCAACTTTTCCTATTTCAGAACAAGTTAAATATGTCCAATAATTTTTGACAATATTATCAATCCTCAATCTCTTATTAGCTTTAAGAAATTTGTTCAGAATATAAGAAATATTTTCCAAATATCCTAAAGATAATCCTTTTTGTTCAAATTGTTTGTTTCCTTTTATTTGAATACCATATCCCTCATAATTAACCCAAATGTTTCTTAATGGGATTATATAAAGAGGAAAATTATTCTCCTTCTGTCCTTGTTTTATACTTTCATTTGCCATAGTTATAAATGATAATTAAAGGATATATATTTTATAGCGATACATATCGCTTTTTATGCATTTTAGCTATTTTTAACTAATTTTTGTTAATCTTAATCACTTATTTCTTAATAGCTTCAATAGAAAACTTTAGGATTTTATTTTCTGCTTTTCTTACATGAGCTTGAAATGTTGAAAAAGCAAGATTACTATCTTTTGCAAGTTTTTCTAAACTTGTTTTTCTTGGATATTCATAATATCCATTTTTCAAGGAAAATTCTAAAGCATTTTGTTGTTTGTCAGTTAATTCTGGAAACATTGTCAGAAATCCAAAATTCTTTATTTTTTTATCTTTGAATTCTAAAAGTTTTAATTTATATTTGCTTTCTCCTGCATCTATGAGCTTCTTTAGATTCTCCCGTTCAATACTTGCAACTTCAAATTCTTCCCAGCCATCTTCATTCCATATTACAGGTTTAAGATGAATCAGGGCAGGGTTATAAGCAACATCAACAAATAATCTCAGTTCTTGGTTTATTGAAAGAGATGTAACCATAATAAAAAAATCCTCTTGTTTTTCTAAAAAATCAAGTTTCCTTCCTTGCCTAGCTTTTTTCAATTTTTTTAAATCTTTAAAATAATTAATCTTGTTTTCTTCCTTGCCTTTTATTAAGCAGACGGTTATAAAATGTATCCTCTTATTCTTTATATAATGATTAACAGGATAATAATAAATTTTGACCTTATTTTTCCTTACAATAATACTTAAGCTGTTCTTTTCATCAAAAACCTTAAATTTTGTAAACCACATATAAACGATAATTATCGCTTATTTATAAATTATTTGATTAGTTTTTTCAGTATCTCAGTCACTTCCTTTCCACTAACCTTTCCTTTAAACTGATTCATAATCAAACCCATATATCCACCAAGAGATAATCCTGGTTTTTCTTTAACTAATTTAGCAATCTCACTTTCAACATCACCTAAATCTACTTTTTCAATTTTAATAGCTTGTTCAAATGTTTTTCCTTTTGCAATTTCATTCATAACATGCTTTACATCATCTTTTGCAATTTTCCCAGAAACAATTGAATTAATAACATCTTGAATAACTTCTCCATGCAAAATATCATCTACATTTTCAATTTTTTCATGCGAAGCAATTTCTTTAGGTAATTCAATCAAGCTCTTGAAAATAAATCCAGGTTCATTTAAAATTCCTAAAAGAGATTTAAACTCTTCTAACTTTCCTTCTTTAATTAAAATTCTTGATTGCTCTTCACTTAATCCCTGCTTTTTTAATTCCTGTCTAATTTCTTCTCTTGATTTAGGAAGTGTTCTTTTAGCTTCATCAATCATTTGCTTTGATATTTTTAATAAAGGCAAATCAGTTTCAGGATACATTCTTGCACTTCCAGGCATAGGCCTTAAAAAACTAGTTGTTCCATCAACATTTGCATTTCTTACTTCTCCTAATAAATTTTTTTTCGTCTTTAGATTATCCATTTGTCTCTTAACTTCATTTTCAATTACAGGAATAAACATTTTTGCATCTTGAAAACCTTTAATTTCAATTCTTGGATGTCCTGGAATAGAAACATTAACATCCTGCCTAATTGTTCCAATTCCTCTTTTAACTTTACAGCTTCTTAAAACATCTCCTAAATACAATGCAACTTCTTTGCACTGTTCAGCTGATTTAATATCAGGCTCAGTCCCAATCTCAACTAAAGGAATTCCTAATCTATCCAACCTATAAACACTCTTGTTATTCTGCTTTTCAATAATTCTTGCTGCATCTTCTTCTAATCCAATACTCGCAATTCTAACTTTTCCATGAGAAGTTTCAACATAACCATTTCTTGCAATTAAAACAGTTCTTTGAAATCCAGAAGTATTACTTCCATCAACAACAGTCTTTCTCATTATTTGAGCAATTGGAAAAATCTCACAATTTAATAATAAAGCAATATGCAATGCAATTTGCAAAGCCTCTTGATTAATTAAATATGGAGGAGATTCATCCAATTCTAAAAGGCATGTTGTATCATAACCCTGATAAATAAATTCTCTATCAAAACTAGCTTCATGTTTTGCAGCTATATCTATTTCTCCACTCTCACCAGCAACAGCATGTAGCTTTCTCTTAACTTCAAATTCAGGATTATCATTTCTAAGCAAACTTGGACAATTGCAAAATAATTTATGACTATCTAACTGCTGATGTATTTCAATTCCACATTTTATTTCCATATTTATCTTAAAAACAAATACTTAATAAAACTTATCTATAATCAATTAATCAAAAGCATTTTATATCCTATTTGAACAAACAATAAAGCATCTGTTTTCATTAAAATTCAAAGAATCATCTCAAAAATTTTGCAAAATTTTTTTGCATTTTAAGAAATTTTTTTACACTTTCACTTTTGCACTTGCTAAACTTCTGCTCAAACAATAGAAGCTAAACTTAATTTTCTCATCTGCAAAACTCATGTCTTAATAAGATATAAATATGTTTATCAATTTAAGGAGGGTTGACTTGTTAAGGGAAACTTGGTTCCCTTACGAATAAGTATATACTACAAAATATATATTGCAGTATACATATTTAGACAAAAAAATAAAGCAGTTAAAAGCCAAAATGGATCTAATAACTGCTTTTTTGAGATTACTTACCCATGTACCAAATAGTTATTACCACATATTTTTCACTCTTAGAAAATTCGCTTTGAGTTTGAAAGATTTTAATGATTTGCTGAGGATCTTGGATATTTTCAGCAAGCCACTCGTTCATATTTTTTTGCAAGTTATCAATAAAAATACCCCAAAAATCTTCACTTTCATCTTATTTCTCCTTATATTTTGAATCCATTATATTCTCAAAACCAATAACTCCAAGTTATTAGTTATTAAAACAAAAGAGCCTGGGGAATTAATTTCTATCTTGCTGGCGAAAGGAGGGAGAAACAACAAGATAAATTTCAACTCAACCCAGGCTCCAACCACGTTTTATTTTATATCCAGCTTATCTCCCTCTTTAAAACCCCCTTCAGGTATTTTTATTTCAGGGGGTTTTTCTTCCTTGCGAGGAAACTTTTCTTTTATATCCTGCAATGCAAGATACAAAAATCCAGATTCTTTTATTTTCCCATTTTTATCTTTTAAAATACAGATTTTATTTTTCTCATCTGTACTCACATTAAGATATCTGGCCTCACAAGGAAGAACTAACCATAACCTTCCTCCGCCAACAGGAAATTCAGTTGAAACAGATTCATTAGTGAGAATTTCTTCTCTAATTGCTTCAACTTTTCCTTTGTTGAATATTTCATTCAACACCCAAAAATCAGAAGAAGCTAAATCATTAGGCGATGCTTCATATTCAGTCAGAACAAAATTCAAAGCAGAAGGAATATCCTCAAAATTCGCCATCTCTTCACTCCACTTGATTTTTTGTAAATCAAGTTTCTCTCCCTCTTTAATCACTGCTGGCTGTTGTTTCTTATGTTCAATTTCCCCAGCACCCGGATTAGAAATCATTGTTGAAACAAAAGCGTAAAATGCAACCAAAAACATCACTGCCCCAATCAACCCAATTATCCAATTTTGTTTTTTCTTAGTCATAAATCACCTATAAGTTTTTTGTTTTTGTTTACCACAAACATCATCTATTTAAAAAAGAAAAGAGGGCATCATCTTATTTGAAAGGATAAGAATAAGACTAGCCCTCTTTGTAATATTTTGTTTTACTACTCACTTTTCATCAATTCCTTTCAAAAAATTGTTTTTCTATCTCGCATTCACATATTTCCCTAATTCCTCTTTTTGTATTTTTGTTTTATCCCCTAAAAACCTAACCCTTAAATTATTTCCACATCTGGGATTAAGACATCTATCAGACAATCCCATATTTTTCCTCCCACAAATGCAATGCACAAATACAAATCCCTGTCCATTGTGACAAACCAGTTTTTCTCTCATATTTTTTCCTTTCTGTGTTTATCCACTTATCTAAAATACCATTTCACAAACATAATTATTATTGAAATCACAAACATCCAAATAATAAATTCAAATGCAAAAATTCCAATAATAAACAAAATCCCTATACATACTAAAATTCCAAAAACCAAAACAAAAAGGTTTTCAGAAATTCTCCAAATAAACTTGAATAGTTTATTCATATTTTGCCTTTCATAATCTTAGGTTTTATCTTGCTTTTTTTTTCTTCTTTTCTCTTAAAAAGATCTTTAAATCCAAAATCAGGTGTGTCAAAAATCCGCAAAGAGCAACTATACAAACACCCTTACCCAAAAAGTAATAAATCCCAGCAGCTAACAAAACTCCAAAAATTACTTTATGAGTAACTCCTCTGTGTTTGAATATCATCGGAAATAATAAAGCTATTCCAATACCTATTACCCCAATTAGTAACAAAGTATTGTGCTTAATATACATTCCAATGAGCAAAAGTACAAAAGAGCCAATTGCCAATATACGATTAGGAAGTGTTTGAGGCATATCTATATCTGGAATTAAACTAAAAGCAATTCCTAATATAGCTGCCAAAAAAATCTTGTTGCTGCCCAAAAGACCGATATACAACAAAAGAGCTATTGAAACTCCTGACACAATTGCACCACCAATTATATGCCTTTTAAAACACATATTCTTCTCCTAAATATTTTTCTTTCACACTTTTCACCTGTATATATAATCTGTAACAAATAATCTCCCAAACTAAGATGAATTAATATTATCAAAGCAAGTTAATTATTTATTATTAATTTTTAAAAAAAGAAAACCCTCTTGTAAAGTTTTTATGATCTTTTACTAAACAAGAGGGAAGTGATCTACATCACTTTTTCTTTTCTCGCTTGACAGAATTCACTTTTTGTTTACCCTGCCAACAGCATGCGACTCTTTTTCAAGCTCATCAACTCCTTTCCAGATTCTCAAGACTCCTAGATTTACCAAAAACACAACACATTTACCTTCCTTTTACCCAAGAAAGGTTTTTTAAATCAAAATCCTCTGCAAGCTTTTGAAAGCCCCAGACAGATTATCAAGTTGTTAATCTGCAGAGGATGAAAGGAGGTAAGTGTTTATGCTTGCTGGTTTCTCTTTTTATTCATCATTTTCTTTGCAATAAAGAAAAGATTTACAGCAAGAAGGCTGTAAAAAAGAAAACCATAAGAAACACTCAAAGACAAACCACCAGGAACACTGCTAACCAAAAAATTGGCTTTAATGAATTCTATAATAGTCATGATATTCTCCTTAGAATATTTTTAGAATTTGTAATCCAACAAATCCAGTAAATTAAAACCTAAAACCAATTTAGTTATTTACTAGGATTTTCAGGTTGAAAAACTTCAAAACCACATTTGGGTTCAGTGCTTGTGCTCCTGTTTTTCCCGCTCCCTCTTGACTTCCATGGATCGCCGAGGGGTTTGCCCGTAACAGCATTATTATCACTGTAATACAAATCAGCATCCATTCCTCCATACACTCCAACACTACATCCACTAATTATCAACCCAAGAACAACAACCAGGATAACACAAATCACAACATTTTTGATGTTCATTCTGCTGAACATAATAAAACTCCTTAAAAGTTTTGTTTAGGCGAATTTAAAGTTACACTTGTGTGATTGTGGGTCTTCTTCAACTCCTGGTTTTCTCCATTCCAACATCCGTGTTCTTGAGTTCTCCATAACTCTCTAATCTCTTAACAAAAGAATTCCATTTCTCTCTCCTTGAAATACACAAAAAACAAAGGGATCTGGTGTAAATCACTGAAGTTGTAAATCTGCGATCCCTTTGAAAATGAGAAAAACTAAAAACCTACTTGCTTGATTTCCTGTATTTCTGCTTCATTAGGGCAATAAGCAACATCTCCTAAAAAATTTCATTTCAGTTTCAATGCATAAATGCACAATACATATTTGTACATTTCCATTCATCTACTAATTCGGAGAATCTCGAATCATTTTTTATCTCCTTTCATAAGCGCATTTTTGTTGTGAAAAAAGTTTGTGAGTTTAAATATCCCATAAATGTTTTATTCAGCATTCATAGGCACAACATTAACCAGCCAGATCAGTTTTGTGGCATTGACGATTTGCTGCTTGGTTAAATTGTTACCGACAAGATCAATAACAACTGCTGAGGATGCAACTGTCTCGCCCCTCATCTGATCTTTATATTTAGCAGCTCCGGTCAGCGAAGGCATTTTTGTATCTGTTGCAAAAAATGCAGCTTCATCATCAGCTGCCTGAAAAGCAGCAGATTCATCTGCAGCTTGCGCCGGCTCATTAAAGCGAACATCGAACTGATATTCACCCTCACCATTTGTTGCTCGCTGCGGATTCTCAATCCATTTGATATTGCCAGTGAGTTTGTCACTATAGGATTTGCCATTGGCATCAGTGTAACTCATGGTAACTCCATTGAAATACCAAGCACTGCGCTCATAATCATACAGCATTTCTCCATTGACAATTGTCTCTGGATAGGTTTTTGTAGGTCCCGCAGCCAAGACAAGACCATTGTATGCCATCTTGTCATAGTCAGTTGCCACAATCTTCACGGTTTTTCCCTGAACCTGTTTAGTGATTGTTATTGCCCTTTTCTTAATCGAAGCAATAACACTGGTTCCTTTAGGAGGTTTACCATCAGCAAATCCGCGGAATGCACTTTGAAATCCTGCCGCCTTGCCAGTTGCATCAATTGCCATACGAAGAGTGCCATCATTATATTTGTAAACACCTTTCTTATCAATGGGCACTCCGCCGGTTAGTTTTCCGACCATTTTCACTTGTTTTGGGTCTGATGGATTTCGCAGCATCATATTCAAATTGTACATCAAATTGCCTGCCTGTTTTTCCATTCCAAGTGTTGAACTCAGAATAGTAGGCAAATGTTCAATGCCCCCCTGGATGCGAATGGTATCAGTTACATCCAGCTCAATCTTGTAGAAATCCTTCACACCAGGATTAGGATTTCCAGAGTCCTCAGTCTGAGTCCGACTGTTATACTGAATCTCCATCTTGCCCTTCACAGTGTTATTCAGGTCAGCACCGAAAACCGAAGTGAATCCAAACACACACATCACAAACACACACAGAATTGTCATCATCTTTTTCATGGCATTTTTCCTTTATGTTATTAGCCATTTTTCAAACACATACACAACAAACACATTCCCTATTCCTTTTTACATCCTTTCTTTTGTCTGTCACAATCTCCTTTCTGGAATGAACATTGAAATTCCTTTCGCTAAACAATTTTAGAACTAATTGTTATGGAGCATCACTAGGAGATGTTCCCACATTAGCTGTCCAGTTTCGCAGAGCAGTACGATATGAATTAAATGGACTGACCCAAGCATCAAATAAAATCAAAAGGCAGATCATTCCATCTGTGAAATGAGCTCCTTTGTGATGCGCAACTATCCAAGTTATTGTAACTGTACAAATAATTGTAGCTACAACTGAAAGAGCCAGATCCCATCCAAAAGCCTTGAGATTTATATCTCCGCTTTTATAAAATTCAATAACCAGGACAATAACACATGCAAAAACAAATATCAGTCCGGTTAGATTGAACTGCGAAAAATTCTCAATAGCTAATCTAAGTCTTACAACTGACCAGATAACCACCAAGATTAACGCAAGGGGTAATCTCTTCAAAAACCACTTCTTCATAAGAAGTTCTCCTTTTCAAAAGGATTTTGTTACACTCACACCGACAAACATGATATCACTTCCACGGCTATATAAATCACTCTCCCTTATTTGCCCGTCAATCAAATGAACATAGTTTATACTTGGAGTAAGACTCCAGTCAAACTTTTCAATTGAAATCGGAAATGCAAGGGAAAGTGTGAAATCATTTAAACTCCCGCTTTCAGTTTCCCAGTAATATTGGTTGTATTTTTTATTACCCCAACCAACACTTGCACCAATATCAATTCCTACCTCTGCTCCAGGGAGTTTAAGAACTTTTTCAAAACTATGTTCAACTGAAAATTGAACATACATTCCTTTATTCACAACATTCATGTCATGATAAACTTTTATTGAAGGACTAAGTGGAATTTCTTCAACACCAAATCCCCAAAAAAGTTCAGTTGTATGTGGACATTCATTTCCCTGTAGAGAATAATGAATTGCACCAACAGAATAATTCAGCCATTCCAATTTTTCAAAAGGAAGTGCATCTGAATATTCTAAAGTGTAATCCAATTCCGTAAACTCGTTTTGCTGATCATTATAATCAGTAAAATCATAGGTGCCCCATACAGAAAAACTCAGAGACTTGTAAGAAACTGCTATGCTTGGTTGCATAACCCAGTCATCATTTAAGTTCTGCCCCCTCCAAACAAACTTGCTGAAGATATCTGTATTAAATTCCACACCCCAATCTTTTTCTTCTTCAGCAGAAATTGCAATAACCTCGCTTTTTTCATCTTCGCATATTGCAACATTACAAAACATTACAATAGCAAAAATGATTCCAAAAACCAAAATTCTTTTTTTCATATTGTTTTCTCCTAAAAAAAGTTTTACATTTTTCAAACACAAAACAAACACAAAACAAAAAGCCAGTGCCTGCCAAGGGGTAAGTTCCGACAACACAGGAATTTCTTGGACAGGCACCAGCATTATTTCAAAAAGGGGCTCAGATATTTATCTCAACAAGAAACAAATAGAACTGAGCCCCTGTTAGGAGGTTTTAATGTTTTCGCCGAAGCCGAAGCAGGCAACTGCCCATACCGAGAATCATTAAAGTTCCAGATTCAGGAAGGAAATGCCCATTTCCATAAGTATAAATGGAAAGGTAATCTTTTCCATCCCAATCTGAATACCCTGTACTAACTCCAAGATCGAGATCAGTTATTACAACCCCCTGATGACCATCAAAACCATTCATCTGAATGTCAAAACCATAATTCATTCGAGTATGGTCCGAAACAACGGGGATAGCAGGTCCATCTTCCGGAAAAATATATTCCAAATTAGTTGTGTTCATATTGGAATATTGGTAAAGTCCAAAGAAATTGAAATTCGAATGTTGGCTCAAATCCAAAATCCCTTTTTCAGGAATTCCAATTTCAAATTGCCATGTGGCGCCGAATGAAAATCCTTGAAAATTTTCTTGGTCATCTTCATAATACCAGAAATTCATATCTGCGCTCTTGAGCTTCAAATTAGAGTTTTGAATATCTCCATAAAAGCTCATGCTGGCATTGCCATCGTAATTATAAGCATTTACCGAAGCATTAATTCCCGGCAGATGCAAACTCTGATGCAATTCTTGAGGATTCTCAAAGATGCTTCCGCAGCCGGAACCAGTTTCCGAGGAAATGCTCGCAAAAAGGTTTCCGCAAATCATCATCACAACAACCATAACCAAACTAATCAAATTCTTCAACATGAAACAATCTCCTTTCGCATTATTCTCATTTTTAATGCGAGTAAAAAGAAAAACTCGAGTTAAAGCAACATGCTTTATACTCTCTCTAAAACAAACACATTCCTACTTCCATTTACAATTAATTAATAATCTTACAAAACAAACAACAAAACAACTGACATCAATCTAATAATCAGAAGTCTAATATAGTGTTCTTACAGATTACCAATCAAAACCCCTACCAACCCTTTTTCAGCGCATCACTTCGTCCTCACTTGCTCTTATTTCTGTTGTAATCATCCTCTTCTTTTAAGGATTAAAACAACTATGAAAATTGCCACTCCAATTCCCCCAACAATCAATCTCCACTTCCACATTGCCATTGAAAGCATCAACATAGATGTGTTCCTTTCCTATTAAAACAGTCTCCATACTAGTTAATTACACAAAAATCCCCTCCAGCTCTTTTCTCCTTGTTTTAAGAATCCTTTGCTCTCTTAACCCGACCCACTGCCAAATGTGCAGATGAGAATCTAGCTCAGCAGTTTATTTGCTGCTCTCCTTTCCCTGCAAAATTAATTGATCTTTCTTTGCACCCTTTTGTAAAACCAACTTATTATTCCCCCTGCACGCTCTTTCAATACAATGGGTGCGTTTTGAATCATTGTAATGGCGCTGACAATTCGGACAAATCTTACATTGGCCATTATTATTATTCTTGGACATAACTAATTCTTTCCTTTCGCTTAATTTGAATTAACTTGTCTACTGCAAACACTTTTCCGGCCTCCGCCCCTTTTTACAGAAACACTATTGTTTCTGCGTTTGCATTCTTCACAAAGAAAATTAGGGCGTTCAACAATGGTTTTACACCCATTACCTTTTCTTCCAGACCCAATGCAAAAAGCCTTTTTTCCAGTTGCCTTTTTCTTTTTAGGCATCTACTTCACATCCTTTCATGAATTGTCTAAACTAAACATCCTTGTTTCAAACATGTAAATTTTTTGTTCTTTGTTCCTTTCAGATTTCCTGTGAAATCAAATAAATACCAAAACCAATTCCAAACAATGTAATTGATCCTAGTATTACTACTAATACAAAATTCAAACGAGGTGAATCCAAATCTCCTTTCATTTTTCCAAATACCTCAAAACACCAGCAATTACAAAACACACTAAACTCACAGTTGCAGAATAAATCTCAAACTTCATTAATCTTTTCATCCTTGAAATCATTGTTGTAATTCTTGCTTCTCCTAAATCAGCGAAGCATATCAAATACATCATTCAGAATTCAATCTTAACTAAGGTCCTCTAATCATAAGCAATTTCCTCCAAAATCAGAAATTCCAGAACATTTCCATGCTCATAAGAGCAAACATTATCAAAGAGCTAATCCAGCTCACAGCACAAATAGCTTTCATAAAACCTCCAGTTAAAAAAGTCAGCTCTGGCATTTTCTGCAACACACAGATACAACACCAGAGCCAACCGGTTAGAACAGGCAATGTCAACTATTCGCAACAAAACTCATAATCAAAGAAATTGTAAACGAGAAAATCTCCAATATCAAAGTTCCAAACAAAATAATGTTTGGAAGCGGAGTTGCTGCATCTCCTATAGTGCATTTTGCTAACACAAGTGTACCCAACATTACAGCCAAAATAAGCAAAGAGATAATAAAACCAGTAAATTGCACCCAAATAGCATTCACGATGCTAACTGTTCTATCCTTGCTCTTAATTGCATAAATAAATGCAATCGCTGTAATTGATGCGAGAAAATAAATCACCTCAAAAAATGGGAAAATCCCTAATTGTTCAAAGGTGATTTTTTCGTAAATATGAGCATCAACCATTTTGCTCGCGAATATAAGCCACCCCCAAATAGTAAACACACCAAAAAAAGCGAACAAAATTGCCCTTAGTGCTCCCTTAAAAGTAAAATCTCGCATCCACAAAACAAGTCCAATACAAACCACAATCAAAATGGGTAAGCTAAACATACAACACATCCTTTCAGTAAAACAATGTCTCCAAATAACTACCAACAAGTTAGTTATATACTTCACTTTCTTCTACATGCTTCCTTAATCCCAAAAGAAGCCTCTCCTGGATTTGTCTAATTCTTTCTTTGGATAAACCCAATATTTCGCCAGTTCCTTTCAAAGTAAGAGGTTTTCTTTCTTGAAAATTCTTGTCCAGCCCATAACGAAATTGAATGACTTTCAATTCTGTTTCAGATAAATCCAATTCTTTTGGATTTTTTCTAAGCATATTTCGGATATGCTCTATTTCTTCAGCAGATTTAGAACTTTCTAATGCCTTTACATCTGGAATGCCCCCGTAAGAAAAATCATCAAGAGAAAATTCCTGTCTCTTTAACAATATTCTTTTTTGTTTGGAACACCCTCTTAATATTGCTCTGCAGGCATATGTGCTAAACTTAATTCCTCGACAAGGATTATACCCCCCAATAGAATCAAGCAAAGATTCATTTGCCCGACTCACATAATCATTATAATCAATTGAATTTGGATTAGAACAAAACATTCTAATCATCGGATAGCACAAGTTTTCATTTGCCTGAAAAATAATTCCCCTAAGAGAATTATATTCTTCATACAGCCCAACAATTTTTTGAATAAGCTGTAAATTTTCCATCTGTCTTTTTACAGCCCTCAATTTTTTGCTTAATTCCATCTTAAGATAATTGAGTTGCATAAAAACCGCTGTTTCCAAATTCCTGTTTTCAGAATTATATTTCTGAATCTCTTCTTTAGAAAGAGGTTTGAAATCTCCAACAGGAAAATATTTTCCTATTCCCTTTTCAATCAAGAAGTTGAAAATCCCTTTTTCTTTTTCACTAAGTCCATCAAGTTGGTACTCTCCATTTTCTCCAACATCTGAAATCAAATACAAATCAGAACTTGAAGTTGTATTTTTATTTACACCAATAACATCCATTTGAGTCATCATCTGTGTCATAGCAATTTCCTTTCGCTAAATCTAGCTAAACATTGTTGAAACACAAAACACATCAAAACACACATTCCAGGCAATAGGAATTGAACCTATATCTTCCGATTAAGTCTGATGCTTTACAATGTTAAGCTATGCCTGGTTTCGTTCTTACTTGCATTTGTTCTTACTTATACCACCCAACCCTTTCCAAAATTTGGGCTTTTTTAATTTCCCTTTTGGCTTTATCTGGAAATTGTTTTTCTAATGCCCCGTAAAGGTGAATAAATTTATTAGAATTTTTTTCAGTTTCAATAAGGATTACATCAATCCCGGGCCTAACAAGCCTCATGCAAGCAGGGAGTTCCTCTGTTGCAGAAAAAAACATCACTTCGTGAACAGGTATGGGAAATAAAAGCAAAGTGACCACCATAGTTAACACGATAACAAAAAAAACCAATATCCCAACATTTTTCTTTTCCATAACACATTTCCTTTCACATAAAAGTTTTTTATTTTACATTTCACATTAAAGCAAAACATGCTCCCAAGAAAAACCATTTATACTTATTCGCAAACTTCATCTTTCTCTCTCCTGTTTTTGTTTTGTCTAGTTTTTGTTTTGTCTAGTCTCCCAATAATTTAATCTTCTGAAATTCTAGCCAAATACATTTCCCTCCGCGGAAATCTTCGCTGCTGCCTAAAAATACAAAGTTGTAATTGCTGTTCTTCTCTCTGTTGAATCTGTCGCATTCCTTGTTGGAAAAGAACCTTAGCCTCTTGTTCTCTAGTCTGATTAATCAAACATCTAAGCCTTCTCGCTCTTTTGGTACTGTTACTCATAGCACACATCCTTTCGCCATTTAGGCATTAAATTGTTCTTTTCATGGTTAATTCACAAAAGTCCAACCTGCAATAATAAGCAACACAAGAAGCATGACTATAAAAGCCAACAAAATCAAAACTTTAATTTCTTTTTTCATCATAACATCTTTCCTTTCACCATTTAGGCATAAAATTATTTCAGTTTCCATTTCACAAAACACAAATGCCCCTGTGAATTTTGAATATCACTAGAAATCAAGTTGTTAATTACATAAGGGGCAAGACTTAGCTTTTGTTATATTGTTAATAAAGCATAAGTCTAATCGCGCCGGGGGTTTTTCAAATTAAATTACTCTGATGAAGATTTTCAACCTTCATACACATCACCACCTTTCATAAAATCCGAGTTTTGCCGAAATATAATTTGTTTAAACAATCAACATTGCAACCAAGGAGAGGGGTGCGGTCTTCTCATTGAGGAATTAACAATTGTCCATTGTTGAAAAGGAGTTTGAGAATTCCTTTTTCGTGGAGGATATTGAGAATTACTATCCTTTTTCTGCGGACACTGTCCCAAAGATTTTCGCCGTTGGTCCAAAACTGCATACTTGGCAGCATTACTTGCAAGAGAAATCTCAATCTCGATTTCATCCAAGATTCTTTCATCAAGAAGACTATCTATGGAAATATTTTCCTGCCGGGAACTGATAGCAGAATTAATTTTCTCACGAGCCCATTCAGACACCCAAACCCCCTTAACATTCAGCGCAGAATTACCATAGGAATTCAAATAAGCATTCAATTGCCGAACACTTATTTGAGGAGCACTCTGCAAAGACAGCCGGATTTCCTGAACCCTCTTGGTGATGTCTTTGTTAATCGGAGCAGATTTCTTCTGAGCCCAGGAAATATTTTCTTCCATGATTCTCATAAATCCCCTAACAGCAAAATGTTCTGCACTACCCAACACATCCTTAATCACTGCATGCAATCCCTTTTGTTTCAGATTCGAACTCATCTGAGCCACATTGTTTAATAAAGTCATCATAAAGAATCTCCTTTCAAAGAGATATTAAGAAATTGTTTCACATCTCACATCAATCACCCTACCTCCCAATTTCAGCGCGTCTCAGCGGATTTGTATTTATTCTTTATAGAATTTGGCGAGTTTGCGAATGGCCTTGTTGTAAACACCAGATCCTACCGGAGATTCTTCAATGACTCCCTCAATTTGGGATTCTGTCTCTGATGCTTGGAGATTTTTCTGGCAGAGCTTTTCCCATACTTTTAACACTCTAGCCTGAAATGGAGAATCAAGAGTAAGGAGAGAATAAATCTCTTCAACTGCTTCTACGGTTGTTGCCCCTTCAAGCATTTCTCGACAAATGCTAATCAATTTCTTTTCAGCTTCCTCTTTAATTTGAGGATTAGAAGAATTGACTGCAATCACATGAAGTTCTTGGGCATTCGCTTTTTCCAACTGTTTCATATATTCGAGGTCTTCTTCATTAGGAATCCCAAGAGCAATCTGAATATTTCTTTTTGAAAGTCCTGTCTGAACAGACATTCTTTCGATGTCTTGATCTTGCATACTGATTCTCACATTTTTCATAGCATCTTTCCTTTCGCCATTTAGGCATAAAATTGTAACACTTTTCACTTCACATTTACATCTTCAAACCATCATCTTCCTTTTTTTCATTCTCTTCCAACATTTTTTTCAGCCATCTATTTTCTCTTTTTGTTGCTTCCAAATCAAAGCAGAGCCAATTTACTCCAGATCCCAACCTCTCCATTCCTTCTTCCCAATTATCAATACCTTCCATCAAATCATGAAGGGTTTCTTCAGAAACAGCTCCTTTCATTTTTTCAAAAAGTTTCAGTTGTCTTGCCATAACCATTTCCCCAACAACCTTTTCTGCTTTTTCCATTTCCTCTCTTTGTATCTGCTCTCGCATTATCATTGTTTTCTTGTTCGTATAACATCCTTTCATGAGTTTTTAGTTTCCATTTTAACATCTAACAATACATTAGAGCTCCCACTTAAAACAAATAAATGAGAGTTCCTAACAAATTGTTATTTGTTATTTTTTCTTTTCAGAAATGCTCTTCTCTCCGGATATTTTAATCTCGGATTCTCATTCTTATTAAATAGTTCAAACGCTTCAAACACTTGGTTTTTGGTATGTTTCTTTTTATCTATTACAAAAACCAGATGAGTATATCTTGCACCATCCTCACATTTACAATGTTTCTTTGTCCACTGAGGTTTTTTGAACCATCCCCTATAAACCTCCAAAGTGTCATTATCCAAATTATGGACATAACCAAACTCGCAAAAAAGCCCATTTGTAAGAAAACCATCTCCCTCTATTTCCCTTTCATCTTTATCTTCAACTGCTGAAAAAATATCTTTTCCCGAAAAATAAAGATTAACTATCTCCTCTCCTTTTTGCTCATAATAAGCATCACTATAAAGAGAATATCCTGAGATTGTCTTCCCTTGTTTAATTCCAACAAAACCTTTAGTACTCATAGCACATTTCCTTTCAAGAGTTATTTCACGCTATTTCGTCTATAAACCAGGTATTTCAATGCCTAGTTTTTAACATTTAAGTTATTTCATTATATATTCAAAGGTATTTCACCTTTAGTTTTGAATTTTAAACAATTTTCAATAATTGCTTTTAGAAGTATTTTTTCTAGTCTGATACCTTAATAAGGTATTTCAGGCATTTTTTGTCTGAAAAATAAGGTTATCCTTATTTTTTATATGCTATCTTTCGCATTTTCGCTATATGTTGTTATTTAATGTTTCTGTAATTTCTATATGTTCACTGTTGTTTATGTATGCGGTAATATTGTAGTTTTTCTCATTTGTTTTTTGAGATTTTTCTAAAATATTTTGTTTGTTTTGTTTGTGTGTTTTTTGATTTGTGTAATTAAATAAATATGATTTTTTGATATTGTGATTTGAACTTTTTGGTAATGTTAATCCGCTTTGTTATGAGTAACATCTGTTGTTTATCTTAATCTTATCATCAACTCAGCTTATGTCTTAATAGATTACCAACTTTAATTTTGGTTCAGTCTTATCAGTTTTTTCCAGCCTTTGTTGTACTTTATCTCTTGGATTTGAATTAAACCTTGATTCATTAATTCATTTTTAATCTTGTTTCCTTTTCTTGGAGATAATCCAATTTTCTTATATACATCAACTGTACTAAGTTCATGATTTGGGTTTGCTTGCAAGAAAATAATAAACTTTTCCTGCTCTGTTTTTTCTATCGGTATACTAGAATTTACCCTAGTATTTTCTGATTTATAAAGCTTTCTCTCACCAGTAGTAACACTTCTAAATAAGGGTATACCTAAGTATAATTCATCAAATCTATGTTTTAAAAAATAATTAATAGCTTTTGCTATATCTTCTAAGCTAAACCCAGCTTTAGCTCTATTTCTTTCCATAATTCTTTCAATTTCATTTAAAGAATATCCTTTTTCAACAGCTTTTTGAACAAATTCATAAAGTATTTCTTGAACATTTGTTAGTTCTTTTTGCTCAATTTTAGGAGTTTCTCTATCTTCTACCTGAACATTTTGAACTTCTATTTTATTAGCTTTAACAACTGACTTTTCACTAATCTCAGAAGCTTCTTTGTTTATAGTTTCAACATTATCCATATTTTCTTTAATAGTTTTGTTTATATTATCAATATTTTCAACAGACTTAATTTCAGTTTTAATCAGTTTTTCTTCAAGCTTTTCTCTGTCTAATTGTTTCTTAAATTCAACTTCTCCGTTATATAATGCCTGATTTGGAACTCTTGCCTTATTTTCTTTAGAATTTATTTTCTTAAACTCTTCAACATTTTCACTAATCTCAGAAGCTTCTTTGTTTATAGTTTCAACATTATCAATATTTTTGCCGCTTAAAACAGCTTTACTAAAATCTTCTTCAGGATTTTCTAAAACTTCATTTCCATCTTTAATAAAACCCATTCTTTGCTTTATTTGTTCATCAGAAACAATACTTTTCTTTAATTTTGAATCTTCAACATTAACTAAAAAAGGTTTTGTATGTCTTTCAGCTAGTTTTACAATTGCACTTCCAACTTCTAACTTAGAAAACATATCTTTTTTTTCTCTTAACTGCATTAGTTCTGAAATATCATAAATATCAGCAGGAAGTTGTTGTTGAAATGCAATATGACAAGCTGAATTACCTTTAACAGTATCTGAAATTTTTGAAATATGCTGGTCTAGACAAACTAAGCTAACTCCATACTCTCTCATTTCTCTGTAAACTAAATCAGTTATAGATTCTTTTACAAAATGAGTTTTATCTTTTAAGAAAATATTATGTGCTTCATCAACTACAATAGCAGATTCAAATCTTTCTTTTCTATTTTCCCTAGCTTTTTTTAACTTGTAGATATAAGTTAAAATAAATTCACAAAAGAACTTTTTCTCTATATTTCCTAATGAATTTAATTCAAATAATATTTTCTTATTTAAAATATCACTAATCTTCAAGCTTTCTTTTCCTTTGTAATTGCATACTTTTCCAAAATCTCCAAAAGTTAATACATTAGCAACTCTTAATGCAGATTCAAGCCAAGTAGCATTTCTTCCTTTAGCTTTTTCAGCTTTTGCTTCTAATTTCCATTTAATATAATTCCAAGTAGGATAGTTTTTACTTCCACTATAAATCCCATATTCTTTAAATGCTTCATCTATAGTTTCTAAAATAACTTTATGAACTCCATAACTAACCATAAAGCTTTCAGTAATTAAGTCGCATAAAACATTAATCCATTCTTTTGGTGAAATTCCTTCTGGAGGTTCATTAACATTAAACTTAAAATTATTTGCAATAGCATCATTTCCAACAGTATAAACCATTAAATTTCCATCTCTTAAAATTAAAGGTCTGAATGATTTTTTCCAGTCAAAAATTATAAATGGTTTTTTCTTTTCAATAAAATTTTCAATTATGTGAAATCCTAAAGTAGTTTTACCACTTCCACTCATTCCTGAAATACAAACATGTCTTGGCCAGTCATGTTCTCTTAAACAAAAATCATGAAGTTTTTTTCCAGCATAAGTTATATTAGCAATTTTATAGCTTCCTTCAACATTTTCAGGCATTGGAGGTTCTAATATAATCTTGTCTCCAAGTAATTTATCTAAGTTTTTATTATAAAGAGCAAAAAGTATCTGTGCAATTTCTTCTTTTTCTTCTCTAGTTTCAGCCATTGCATATTTTAAATAAATCTCATCCATTTTCTTGCCAAAAACAGGTCTAAGTTTATTGCATATTTCTTCAACTGTTAATTTGTATATCTGTGTCATTTTAAGCTACTGCTCCTTCTAATTTATTTTTAGATTTTCTAACTGCATTTTCCCATTGTTCAAAATTACTTTTTAGTGCTCTTTGGTCAAAAGGAATACGATTTGCTGTACAATTATAATCATATACATTATAAGCAATATCATAATTATCATAAGAATTATAATTTTCAGATATTGGTGCTTCTGTGTTAAATAGGCTTGGATTTGCTAAATTTTGCAATAGAGAACTTAATTTAACTCCCTCTTTACCGATTTTTTTAAACAAATATTTTAACTTAGGTAATTTCTTAGCTCTTTCAGAAATTAACTTAGTTTTCTTTTCTATTGTAGCTCCCATATTTGAATAGGCCCAGCAATTGGCAACGGTATTAATCATATTACTTAAATTACTAATATCTCCAGAACTAGGTTTAGTTGGAGCTAAACAAACTTCAATTTTATTAATTATTTGATTAAGATTTTCATGTCCAAGAAATCCATAGGGTTTAACATAACAATATTCCATTTCTCCTTTATCATCAAATCCAATTCCATAAACTACTCTACGACCCTGTATTTCATAAACATCTTTATGAGCTCTTTCATGCTCAACAATTTCATTAACTTGATGAATATCAGAAACTCCTTTTCCAATTAATCCGATTAAAGCGTTTCTAAATCTCCTTTCACTTCCAAATTCTCTTGCATTAGGTTTTTTATTTGTTTTCATTTTAATCTCTCCAAGGTCCATATTTTTCAATTAAATTTAATTCTAATAAACTAAAATGATAATTCATTAAAACTCCTAATCCGCATTGAGTTTTAACAATAGACTCCTTCAAGTCATTCAAAATTTGAAGAGATTCTTTCATAGATTTATTAAGACCTAATGTGCTTACAACATTTTCTTTAGCATTTAATAAATATTTATAATCCTCAAAAAGAGATTCATAAAGAATATCATTTAATTCAATTGCTTCTCCAAAATTTTTATTTTGAACTGCTCTACTTCTTCTTTCTAAAAGATTTTCAATATTTTCTTTCATTTTCCTCTCCTTTCAATTTCTTTAAGAACTCCATCTAAAAGAGTAACATATTGCATATAATCTGGATTACTATCTCCAGTTAATTCTTTATATTCATGATTTAAAACACCTAATTGACTAGATTCTTTACTTAAACATTCAACAAGATCATCTGTATCTTTAATATGTCCCATTTTTGCTTCTAATAAATCTTCTAAAACATGATCTCTAGCTTCAGAAAAAGTATTATCCATTTCTCTGATATTATCATTTTCATATAAATTAGGTTTATTTTCAATATAATCCTCTAGTCTATTAGTTAATTCAAAATCAGGCCCATATAATTCCGCATTTGCTCTTGCTTCTTCAAACTCAATATCATGAGCTTTGCTAGTTAATGATTTACATATTGTGCTGTAATTTAATTCTCTAGGTTTTTTATTTTGTTCTGTCATTTTAATCTTCCTTCCTTGCATCTAAAAATTTATTTACATGTTCAAGAAATAAATCAACATTATCGGTCATTTCTCTTCTAGATTCATATTCTACTCCATTTAAAATTTGATAATCATGACATAATGAATCAAGATATTCCCATTCTTTAAGAATATCCCCTCTTAAATTTCTAACTTGTTTTTTGTTTAACCCATTAAAAATATTAGGATTAGTAAGGGTTCTTTCTAAATTTAATCTCTTATCTTGTATGTCTTTAACTAATCTTGAAGTTAATTCGGTTGCAAGTCTATAATTTCTATCTCCTTTTTCAGCTGAACTAAATTCTAAATCATGAGCATCTTGATATACTCTGCTTATTGCATCATAATCATATTTTTCTTCTGCCATTTTATTTCATCCTACTAGCTTCGCTAGTTTTGTTTTCTTTGTTTATTTTATTTGTTTTCATCTTGTTTTCTCCTATTATTTATCCCTTCTTGTTTTTTCTTCTGTTTTATTAATAAAAAAATTTAAAAAATAAAAAATTAATCCCAAACCCAATCTAAAAGAGTATAATCTTCATCCGAAATTCTAGAATCTAAAATAGAGAAATTCATCCCATATTTTTGTAATTTAAACATCTCTTGATAGAATGTATTAACATCCCTAAAATCAGGGCTGTTTATTTCAACTAAAGAATTTCTACCATTATCTTTTTTAAATTGATTAATTGTTTTTGCACTAGTGTTGATTCCTTTTACAACAATATAAAAAGGACCTTCACATTCAGATCCATCATTTAAAGAAAAATCTAATGAACCCTCTATCTCTTTAGATAAATAAGCACAACCTTCAATATTATCCACATCATCTCTAGTTACCTTGCTCTTTCCTCTATCCTTACTAATTATCATTTGTAATTTCATCTTAATTTGTAAGATAATTTTGCTCTTCTAAGATCTCTTTTTGATAAGCTTCATCAAATAACTGGGCCCATTTTATCTCCCTTTTATCGAGACTCTTTTGCCAATCAACAAGTCTATGATACTCTGAATAAGCTTTATCTTCAAAAGCAATTCTTTCTCGTGAACTTAATTCGTTTTCTTTACACAAAATCTTTATTAACAATTCAGAAATCCTATTTGTTCTGTCTTCACATTGTTTTTCCATTTTATCTCATACCTCCTTTCAAGTCTGAATCATCTAAAATATTTTTTCTATTTATCATTTTAATCTCCTTTACTAGCATAGCTAGTTCCATTTTCTGTATTTGTTTTATTTTGAGTTTTCATTTTTTCTCCGTATTTTATTTGTTTTTATCCCTTCTTGTTTTTTCTTCTGTTTTATTAATAAAAAAATTTAAAAAATAAAAAAATCTATTTAAAGGATTTTTCCAGCCACATAAGTAGCTAAATTGTTTTCATTAGTTGCTTCTCCTAATCGAGAGCAATAATCAATATATCCTCTAATTTGTCTCTTTGCAGGTGCAGTAATTCCTGGAAAAGCACATTCCATTGCTTCTTCATATATTTTTCCTGCAATTCTACCTGTAGCCTTTATTCCACCTAAAATTCTTGTTAATTTGCTTTGTTTTTCCATTTTATCTCATACCTCCTTTCAAGTCTGAATCATCTAAAATATCATTTAACATGTTTAATCTTGATTGTTTTTCAGCTAATTCCTGCTCTTTTTCTCTTAATTCTTGTTTTAATTTAGAAACATCTTGCCAGCAAGTTACCTTCTCTTTTAATTGAAATTCAGCTACTTCAATAACTTTTTGTCTTAATCCCTGTCTTTCTTTTAAAGCATCTTCATTAGTCATATCTTTGTTAACATTAACTAAGAAATTATTAATATCTATTTTAACTTTTTCAGCTTCATCAAAAACCTCTTTACTTAATTTTTCTCTTTGACTAATTAAAAAATTTAATTCATGAATAGAATCTTTAATAGGACTTAATTTATCAACATTATCTGAAAGAGCCAAAGCTATTCCAGGTTTTTCACCTATTCCACTCTTTGAAATACCTTGTAATACCATGTTTTTACTACTATCTAGGGGTTTATAAATGTTTCTATATTATACCACTACTAAGTTACAACTAAAAAGAACCATAATAACTCCGGATTTATTTCCCAAAATTATATAAACAATAACTTCTAAAAAAGAATATGAAAAAAAGGTTAAAAAAAGAAATTTCTAACATAACAAAAGAAGTAGATATAATCAAAGATGTAAGGGGCATGACAGAAGGAATTTTTGAAGCAATAGAAAGTCATATTCATCCTCAAAAAAGAGGACTGACTTTTGGGCAGAAAGCATCTGATTTTTTAACTAAATCAGCAGGTTCCTGGGGATTTATAATCTCTTTTTTAATCTTCATAGGAATTTGGATGGCTTTAAACATATACGCCTGGATTTCACACTGGGACCCTTACCCATTTATTTTATTAAATTTAGTATTATCTTGCTTAGCAGCAATTCAAGCTCCTATCATATTAATGTCTCAAAACAGACAAACTCAAAGAGACAGATTAATGGCTGAATATGATTATAAAGTTAATAAAAAAGCAGAAAAAGAAATTCAAGAAATAATATCAACTCTAAAAAGAATTGAAAGAAAAATTAAATAATTCTAATAATCTAATACATACAATCAATCTTCTGTTCATCAAGCTTAATCACCTGAAGCTCCTTAATTTGTTTTAAGATATTATTAATACCCAATCATAAGAACTCTTCTCCTAATTTAAGATTAAGCTCATTAGCTATATTATCTTTCATTTTAATTGCAGTCATTACACTTCCTCTCCAAGATTTATGCCCAAGCACAAATCCCAATTTAACAAAAGCTGTTTCACATAACATATCATCTAAATAAACAACTCCGGTATCTAAAATCTTTCTTCCTGCTTCATAAACATAAGCATCTAATCTTCCATAAACAGTCTGAGGAGCTAGATAAATAAACATACCTTTATCAATCATTTGTTTTAATTTAGGTAGCCAATTATTTTTTCCAGTTGTTAAAACATGCCCTAAACCGCTTGCTTCAATTACAATTCCTCTATATCCTTTTTTCTTATAGTAATCTAATATAGATGGATCTTGTCCAGGATAAAACTTGACTAAAGCTACTCTTGAATCAAAAACAGCATCAACTATAACCTTATTACTATTTCTCTTGTTATAATTTCTTAAAACTTCTATTTTATCTTTCCAAACTTTTGCAATTGGCTTGCAGTTTATAGGTTTAAATGCATCTCTTCTTGAACTATGCATTTTTCTTACTTTATTTCCCTGCAATGCATAACAAAAATCATCATTACTAGATGAATGTCCAACAATCATAACTTCTGCAATATCAGATAATGCAGCTTCTGCAGCACATAATAAATTCAATCTTGCATCTGAACTTCCTCTATCAGAAGATTTCTGAGCATAAGTTAAAACAACAGGTTTATTTAATTTTCCAAGCATAAATGATAAAGCACTTGAAGTATAATGTAAAAAATCAGTTCCATGACTGATAATCACTCCCTTAACTTCCCTATCATTCAAAGCTTTTCCAACAATTCTTGCAATCCTAATCCAGTCTTTAGAATCCATATTCTCACTCCATTTCATAAAAGGATTTTTAATTCTAATATCTGCTTTTTCTAAAATTTCTGGATATGCCTTAAAAAACTCACTTGGATTTGTTAAATCTTTAACTCCTCCTGTTTCAGGATCTAATTTAGAACTTATTGTCCCCCCTGTAATAATAAACTCGATAATAGGTTTCTTACCAGACATTTTTTGTGTTATTTCATTATCTTTAGATAATGAACCAGCTACCTTTTTTTCAAGTATTTCGATCTTGCTTATATCTTCTTTTTTTAATCCAATATTATATCCGCTTGGTAATTTTAATAATAAAACTCCTGCATCATGACTATCAAGCAAAGTTCCAATTTCCTTCTTGTTGCCAGAAGCAACTAATACTTTATCCCCTGGTTCAGGATTTTTTAGTTTTTTCATGTTATCTATAACAACAATGTTTAAAACAATATAAAAAACTTGTTATTTCATGTTAACTAAAATTGAAAAAGAAATTCAAGAACAAATAATTAAATCCATGCAGATTTGGAAAAAACAAAGATTAGAAAAAATATTAGTAGGATTAAGACAAAAAGGAATTTTAATTTCAGAAGAAAACATTCCAGAAATAATTAAACAAACAAATTTTGATTTTAGAAGCAAAGAATATCCTTATGAATGTTCTTATTATACTAAAGATTCTCCTCCCTCTCCATGCATAAAAGGAGCAACAAATCATAATTGTCTTTTATGCGCCTGCCCTAATTACGATTCTTCATATACTGATGAGGGATTAACAGGAAAATGCAATGTAAACAGCAATTCTGGACATTATCATAAATCAAAAGAGTTTCCAAACATTTCTGTTTGGGATTGTTCAGCTTGCAATCACCCCCATCTTCTTTTAACAACTCATATCTATTTATCAAATAACCTAAAACTTCTAAGAAAACTCCAAGATAAGTTATAAAAACCTTATTAAATCCTGATTCTCTAATAAACTTATGAAAAATCAGTTGTTAATAGGATTGGAAATTCATGGATATTTAGAAACAAAAGAAAAACTATTTTGTACTTGCAAAAACTTCCATGACATGAAACAAATTAAGCCAAATACAAATATCTGCCCAATTTGTACAGGACAGCCAGGAAGCAAGCCAATGCCTGCAAATTCTTCTGCTATTGATAAAATAATGGAAATAGCTCTAATGTTAAACTGCAAAATAAATCCATTATTAATATTCCAAAGAAAACACTATAACTGGCCAGATATGCCAATTGGATATCAAAAAACAATTTCAGGAGCTCATTCAGAATTTGTAGGAACAGATGGAGAATTTCTTGGAATTAAAATAAGAGAGATTCATCTAGAAGAAGACCCTGCTGCCTGGAATCCAGAAAAAGGAACAGTTGATTATAATAGATCTGGAGCACCTTTAGTTGAAATTGTAACCGAACCTGATTTTACATCAGCAGAACAAGTTGAATTATGGTTGAGACAGCTAGTTCTAACTTTATCTTATATAAAAGCGCTAAACAAAGATGCAGGAATTAAAGCAGATGTAAATGTTAATATTCAAGGACTAACACCAAGAACAGAAATTAAAAATGTTAATTCAATCACAGAAATTGTAAAAGCAATTAATTCAGAATTTAACAGGCATGAAAAAGAAAAACCTAAAAAACAAGAAACAAGAAGATGGAATACTGCAACAAACAAAACAGAACTAATGAGATATAAAGAACAAGCAGAGGATTACAGATTTATTCCAGATCCTGACTTGCCTGGAATTAAAATTTCAGAAAAGAGAATTAAAGAAATTAAAAATTCTCTTCCTGAATCTCCAATGCAAAAACTAGATAAAATAATTAAGAAGCATAAAATAAATCCTAAAGATGCAGAAGTTCTAACTAAAAATTTAGAAATTGTTGAGCTCTTTGAAAAAATAATTGAAAAAATCAATCCAAAAACAGTACTTCCTTGGATAACAACAGAATGGCTTTCTGTTCTTAATTATAATAAAAAAACAATGGATGATGTTTCAATTAATCCAGAGCATTTTATTGAATTATTAGAAGATGTAGAAAAAAACACAATAACTCCACTAAAAGCAAAAGATATTTTAAGAAAGTTTATCCCAAAATCATTTTCTCCAAAATCAGAAATAAAATCATCTGAAAAAATCTCAGATGAAAAACAACTAAAAGAAATAATAAGCAAAATTCTAAAAAACAATCAAAATGCAGTTCAGTCATATAAATCCGGAGATAAAAAAGTAATTAACTTCTTAATGGGACAAGTCATGAATGCAACAAACAAGCGTGCAGATTTTCAAATTGCAATGAAATTACTAGAAAGGGAATTAAAATAAATAGCTTTATTAATTATTTTTTCTAGTTATATTCAATAGGCTCGTAGATCAATGGATAGATCATTTGGTTTCGGCCCAAAAGATGGGGGTTCGAATCCTCCCGGGCCTATTATACGTCTACATTTTTTAAAATAAAATTTACCATGTAGACGTATATGTGTCCACAAACAAAAAGGTTTATAAATAGTGTAGACGTACAAGTTTATAATAAAAATGACCTACACTGAAATTAAAGAAAAAGGAGAAAAAAAATACTATTATAGAGGAAAATCAATAAGAAAAGGAGATAAAGTAACTAAAGAAAGAGTATATCTTGGAGTTAATTTAACTAAAAAAGAACTTCAAGAAAAAGAACAACAAGCAGATAAACAACTACTAAATATTCAAGAAAAAGAAATAAAACCAGAAATAAAACAAGAACCAAAAAAAGAAAAATCAGAACAATCTAGCAAAGACACATTAGGAATAACAGCAGATAAAGATGAATTTTCAGAATGGTTTACTCAGATAATGCTAAAAGCAGATTTAGCAGATTATACAGATGTTTCTGGATGCATTGTCTTTAAACCAACAGCTTATGCAATCTGGGAAAAAATAAAGCAAGAAACAGATATTAGATTTAAAAAATTAGGAATTCAAAATACTTATTTCCCATTATTTATTCCAGAAAAATTTTTATCAAAAGAAAAAGAGCATGTTGAAGGATTTTCTCCAGAAGTTGCATGGGTAACTCAAGCAGGAGATACAAAACTAAATGAAAGATTAGCAGTACGTCCAACATCAGAAACAATAATGTATCCCAGTTATTCTAAATGGATTAGATCCTACAAAGACCTTCCATTAAAATATAATCAATGGAATAATGTAGTAAGATGGGAATTCAAACATCCAGTTCCATTTTTAAGAACAAGGGAATTTTTATGGAATGAGCTTCATACTGTTCTTTCAACTGAAAAAGAAGCATTAGAAGAAGGAAAAAATATAATAAAAGCTTACAAAGAAATTTGTGAAAATTATCTGGCATTATATGGAGAATATGGAAGAAAAACACAAAAAGAAAAATTTGCAGGAGCTGTTTTCTCAGAAAAACTTCATTACATTATGCCAAATGGAAAAGCAATAGAAGGCCCTTGTTTTCACTATGATGGACAAAATTTTGCAAAAGCCTATGATATTAAATTCTTAGATGAAAATTCAAAAGAACAATATGCATACCAAAACACTTATGCGATATCAACAAGAATGTTAGGAGTTATGTTTGCAATTCATTCAGATGACAAAGGACTAATCATCCCTCCAAAAATAGCACCAAATCAAATAGTTATTATTCCGATTTTCTTTGAAAAAGACAAGAAACAGGTTATAGAAAAAGCAAAAGAAATACAATCAGAATTACTAGAATTTAATCCGATTTTAGATGATAGAGAAGATTATCGTCCAGGGTTTAAATTCAATGAATATGAATTAAAAGGGATTCCAATAAGAATTGAATTAGGAAGCAGAGATTTAGAAAAAAAAGAGGTTATTGTAGTAAGAAGAGATAATTACAAAAAACAACCAATTAAAATATCTGATTTAAACACAGAAATCCCAAAAATATTGGGGGATATTCAAAATGATTTATTTGAAAAATCTAAAAAACAATTTAAACAAAAAATAAAGCAGGCAAATAATTTAAGTGAAATAAAAGAAATAATCAAAAATAAAGAAATAGGAATTGTTCCATTATGTAAAAATGAAAACTGTGAAGATATTTTAAAATCAGAAACAGAGGGAGCAAAAACCTTATTTATAGCAGACAAAAAGATATCCCTTGAAAAATGTATAATTTGTAATAAACCAGCAGATTATTATGTATATGTTGGTAAAACTTATTAAAAATTCTAAATGATAAAAGTAAAATATTTAGCAGAAATAGCTTCAATATACAAAATCATAGCAAGCTTAATTAGAATTTCATTTGGGATAATGTTTTTTTATTTTAGTTTTAATCTTCCTAAAATAATTTCTCATTTTAGTGAAAAACCAAATAAATTTATCATACTTAATTTAATAGCAGGGAGGATTAATCCAGAAGTTTCTTTTAAAATAATGTATATTTTTGCTTTATCCTTAATTTTAGTTTCAATATTAGAAATAATATTTGGAATATCTATGTTACTTAAAAAAAGATGGGGTGCAGTTGGATTATTTATAACATCTATTTTATGGATTCCAGTAGAATTAATCTTTATATCTAAGTTTTTAATTATTCATAAAACAATTAGTATAATTCTAAATATGATTGTATTATATTTATTATATAGAATAATCACTCATCCTAACGGATATTTTAAGAAAAATAACTAATATTTTTTATTCGCAAAAGTTTTCGCAACAATAAGAGGAAAGACGATTGTTGCATCTGCAAATACCTTAACTGTATCAGCTTCTTTAGCTATTTTTCCCCATGAAACAGCTTCCTCAGGTCTTGCACCGGAATCACTTCCATCATATTCAGGAGCAGTATTAATATAAACAGCATAATCCGCACCATTTCTCAACATATTTGCATTGCAAATAGAATGTTTAATAACCCCGCCTCCAAGAATTATAATTCCTGTTTTTTCTTTTCCAATTGTTGAATTATTAAAATTAGTTATATCTTCAACAACATCTAACTTAAAATCCTTATTTTTAAATTTATAAAAATAAAGCATATCTCCTAAACTTCCATCAGTTATACATGGACAGTAAACAGGAATATTATTCTTATAACACCAGTAATAAATACTATCTTTATTATTTATCTCTTTTCCTAAAACTTTAATTAAATCACTAGGAGTTTTCAATTCATGTTTATATTTTTCTAAAATAGGAAGAACAAATTCTTCAAATCTGCAATATCTTGAATTTGGGATCAAAATATTTCCAGCTCTGTTAATTCCTTTGTCTCTTAATTCCTTTCCATCTAAATTAAAATCTCCTATTTTAAAATCACCTAAACATTTTATAAAATCCTCTTCAATGCCTCCTGTTGTTGTAACAAAATAATCGATAAGTTTATGTTCAGCTAAATACCTAATAACTTCTCTATTTCCAGTTGTAATCATATTTGAAGTATATCCTAAATAAATAAAGCACTTATCTTCTCTCATTTTATTAATTATTTTAATAGCTTTTGCAAGATTAGTTGCCTGAGCTCCAACAGAACCAAAACTATCAATTATTTTCGAGAAATCAACTCCCTTGTTAAAATCATATCCTTTAACAGAGATTCCTTTAGCTTCTTCACTTTCTCTAATTAAATTTTCTCTCGCAATCTGTTCGTTTTTTTGCCTGCATCTTTTTTCTAAAAAGACGCTCGCAATCTGTTCGTTTTTTGTTTGTTTCATTTTTATAATAATTAATCTTAGTTCTTAATCATAGCTTAAAATCTTTTCATAAATTACTAATAAGTATAAATTAGAACTAAGAAAACACAATTAAGACTAATAAACTGGTATTGCTAAAGCATCCCTTATTAAACTTAATCTATCCATATAAAATCAAGAAAAAACCTATTTAAAAATTTAACTAATCATAGCTTCCATTTTATCTCTAAATAAAGGCAAATCACTTACACTCATTTTAGCACCAGTAGCACCTTCATGCCCTCCTCCAGTAGCTCCAGGAATATCTTGTATAGCCTCGGAAGTAAGTTTTAATGCATTCTTGCCTCTCATAGATATATTAGCAATATCCCCATTAATATAAACAACAACAATAAACTTATTAGGAAACTCGTAACTCAACTGATTAGCTAAATTAGAACTCAAACTAAAATCCCCTCCATATTGAAAATAAATAAGTTTATTACCTAAATTTTGCCTTGCTTTTTTCATTAATTCCTTGTATTTCTTATTAATTTGTTCATATCTATTTAATATCTGTTTAGTTTTTGCATTTTCTTCTAAAACCTCTATTGGGGAATTAACTTTAATCATAAATTTAAGCATATTTACAACATTAGTTGTTGTATCTTTTAATGAAAAATCTAATATTCTTGCAATTCTTCCAATTTCAGAATTATACAGCAAATCAAAAGGAGATTTTGGATTTTTCATACTTAATTCCGGATATTTTTTATCAAATTCATTAAAAAAATCAGGCATAAAACAATCACTTATCCCCCCGATCATAGCAAGCCAAATATCTTCTTTTTTATTAGTGATTTTATAGCACAAATAAGAAACAGGTTCACCAGGCTCCCCATTATTATGAAAATAAGAATTATAATAATTCTCAACATCAGGTTTTTCAACAGCATGGTGATCAATCCAAACAACAGGCAAATTAGCTTCTTTAATTTTATCTAAAAATTCCTGAGAAACAATTGGCTTGTCTAGAATAAAAATATAATCTGGATTCAATTCCTTAACTCTTTTGAAATAAGAGACACTTAAGTCAGGAAAACTCTTTATAGCTATTCCTTTTCCCCTATCTAAATATCTTCTTAAAAGCAAAAAACTGCATAACCCATCATTATCATTATCAAAGAAAAATAAAGGATTTTGAGCTTTCTCCAAATGTTCTTTTATTTCATTTATCTGATTTTCAGTTAACATAACCAATCTAAAAGTAGATTATATATAAATCTAATTGTAACTCAATAGTTGTCCCACAAAACAGATTATAAAAACTATTTAATAATTATATATTAATATTTCACAAAGGTGTAAATCAAACAAATTTTGATCTTATCATCTGCAAAAAGTATGAGTTTTAAACATTACCAAAAATTCATTTAATATCCTTTAAAATCAAATCTTTTTCCCCACCATAATCTGTTCTCTCAGATGGTTAATTTCTTTTTTAAACGCATCAGTTTGATCTCCTAAAATTTCTCTAAGTTTTTCTTCATCTGCATCAAGCAAATTATTGAAATTCTTAAAAATCTGAACTAAGGTATTTATATTATCATCAGTTAAGCTAGTTTTATCTAAGATCCTAATACCTTTAGGATAAATAACAGAATCTTGAGTTTCTGGAAAAAATATTTTTATAACATTTTCTGAATCTAAAACACTCTCGAAACTTAATTCCAAAAACTTATTTACACTTTCTTCAGTTAATAAATAATCTCTAATAATTAATTGTTGTTCTTTTTCAATTCCTTTTGTTATTTCTTTCATTCTCATTCTAACAATAATCCCTTCTTTACCTAAAGCAACAATATACTCATTGATTATATCCGCCATTTTATTTATAATTTCCATTCTTTGGAGAACCGAACAAATATCTGTATAGGAAACAAGTCCAGTAATTTCTAAGATATTAAGATTATTAATTAATTCATTGTAAACTTCTCTTTGTTTTTCTAAAATCTGTAAAGTTTCAGTTGCTCTTCTTAATAATTCCCCTGTTCCTCTTAATACAAATTTAGAATTCTTGTAATAAATAGTAATTTTTCCTCTTCTCTCTGAAACTGCAATAACTAATCCATCTATTTGTTTAGCTGTTCTTTCAGCTGCTTGATGTCTTGTTCCAGTTTCAATTGTTGTAAAACTTCTATCAGGAACAAGCAAGGTATTTGCACATAATATCTTTTTAAAATCTTCAGACAATATAATTGCCCCATCCATTTTAGCTAATTCAGCTAATCTTTTTGATGTAAAATCGCAATTAACTTCAAAACCCCCTTCAAATATGTTCCCCGATCTGCTATTAGAAACAACAACTAAAGCCCCATGATTTCCTCTAAGTATATCATCCAATCCCTCTCTTAAAGCAGTTCCAGGACTTAATCTTTTTAATATCTCTAGCCTTGTTAATTCTCTTTGTTCCATATTATCCCTTTTTTATACAATTAATTATTAGAATACATGAAGCTATTTATAAATTTATATGATTTAAAGAAGTAACCAAACTAAAATACTCTTTTAGTAATAATAAGGGTAATAATTTTCAGTATACCCTAAATCAACTTCATTAATTTCCTTGAGGGTATTTAAATCATTCGCTTTAATTTTTCCTAATGAAATAGTATAAAGAACATTGTCCATATACAGACTTCTTTGTATCTGGCTTGAGTAAGGAAAATTAATATAACCAGTTTCATCGGGTTTTATATCTTTATTATGGGTTATTTTTCCTCTTGAACTAATTCCATCTAAATTAATATTTAATACATAAGCTCCCTGCCAAACAGTAACCGGGTTCAGGTATCTAGAATCCCAGTAACTTGGTTTTAATTCTGCAACTGAAACAGGAATAACTAAAATTCCTTTTTCTTTATCAAACAATAATGCCTTAGGGTCATATAATACAGAACTCTCTGTCCCCCTATCTCCAATTACATATTTTGCTTCCTCAATTGGATTTTCAACATCAGTTACATCAAATAATGAAACTTTAACTCCTTTAATTGCAGTATAATAAACAGCTCCTTCAGAATGAACTTTATCTGCATCGATACTTTCATCTACATCTTTTCCAATTCCAATAACATGATTTTCATCATAGGGATGCAAATAATCCGAATATCCTGGAATTTTCAAATAACCTAAAACCTGAGGGTTTTCAGAATCTTTTAAATCAATTACAAATAAAGGATCAACGCTCTTAAAAGTTACAAGATATCCTCTATCTCCCATAAATCTAGCAGAATAAATTCTTTCTCCTTTAGCTAAATCTTCAACTTTTCCAATTATCTCCAAATCTTCATCTAAAATATAAACATTATTCAAACTAGTTCCACTCCAACTCTCTCCACTAGTGGTTGCAATTCTAAAATTCTCTTTGTATTCATCCATTGAAAATTGATTTAAAATTGTTCCAGGAACCTCTCCAACACCTGCATATTCAATATCTAATTTATCAATTCCAATTTTATGAATAGCGGTTTTCTCATTTTCTTTTGAGATTCTACTTTCAAATTCTTTATTTAAAGAATTATATTTATCACTAAATTCAGTTACATCTTGTCCTTGCATTTCTTTTAAATAATCATTAAATATTTCCTGAACTTCACTTAATTTCTCATAAGGTTTTTTATCAGAATTTAATATTTTATTTATTTCTCCTTTATTTGGAAGAATTTCTAAATAAACTTCCCTTATCTGTTTATCAATGTAATCTTTTTGAGAAATATGTTTATTATAAGTTAAATAAATATTGTCTTCAGAAACATAAATTGTACTTGCTCCTCCAGTTAAATAAACTTTATGATTAATTTCTCCATTTTCAATATTTACAGCCATAATATTTGTAAAAACATAACTGCTATCTTCATAATCAAAATAATAAACTTCACTTGCACTTACTTCATTTTTAACTCCATTAATTTCATAAAGTGGAGGATGAGGATCATAAGAATTAATATATTTAGTTGTAATTAAATAAACATAATCTCCAATCATCCTTGAATTAACATAATTTCCTTCGATACTTGCATTATTCTCTAATATTGGATTTTCCTTATCTGAAATGTCATAAGTATAAACAACTATTCTTGAACTTGAACCACAACCCAAACAAGCAACTTCACTAATCGATTTTGTTAAAAAACTTTCACTACCATAATTCCCATATTCATTTGCAAGCACAATTAATTTATCTCTATTAATGTAAATATCAAAAACACCTGAAACATTTAATTCACTTAATATCTGCATATTTTCAGCAGGATATGCATCAACAATAATTATTCTGCTTCCGCTTACAACATAAATATACTTGCCATCATTTTTTACAATATCTGCTTCATCAACACCTTCCACCTGTATATTTGTTGTTGAATATGAACTAGATGAACTCGATTCATCACTTACACCTGCTGCTTGAGGAGCAGCATTAGGAGCTCCAGAAGAATCAGCTGTTTCCATTAAATTAATTCCAGTTGTAGCCTTCATTCCACCAAATCCCCTTGTTAATCCATCAAAAAATCCTGTTGATTGTATTTCTGCATTTTTTTCTAGGAAATCATTTAGTTCAGTTTGAGAATTAAATTGTTTTAGGTCATTAGAATTATTAATTTGAGGATTATTAGGAATTAAATAAATAGCAGCCAAAACTAAAATCAAAGCAACTCCAATAACAGGCAAAATAGTTTTTAATAAATTCATATCAGGTTTTCTTGATCTAGGACTTATTATAATATGCTTTCTAGCTAGTTTATACATAGGTATTTTCTTTCCTTTAACACTCCAAAAGAAATTCTTTGTTTTTTCAACTAATCCTGATTTAATTAACTTATTAAGATTATATTCTGCAGTATTTATTGGAATAGAAATAGCTTTTGCAATATCTTGTTCTGATGCTTCGTTTACATCAGCTAAATAATCCATAATTTTCTTGCAAGTCTTATTTCCTAATACTTCTGCAATTGCTTTAGAATTCTCATCATCTAATGATGTAAGGATAAATTTTTCATCTGTCATTTTAAATAATTATAAAAATTTATAATTGATTTTGGATTACCTTTTTTCAGAAAAAGGTATTCTTTGTTCAAACTTGTCTTTCCAAAGAAAGTTTGTATGAATTTTTCATCTGTCATAAAAAACACAAGAATAACTTATTTATAAATCCAGTTAAAACTTCAATAGAGATTGAAGTTATATATAAAACACCATAAAAATCTTTATAAACAGATTTACTCTTCTAAAATTACAATGAATAAATGGTTAGAGATTTTGCTAGGACTTATCCTGATAATACTGCCAGTTTATGCAGCAATGATTTATTCTTCTTGGGGGGCAGCAACAATTGCTTTCCTAAAAGGAGGAGTAATTTGTTTTATTGTATTAATTGGATTATTATTCTTAATGTTAGGTATAAGTGATTTAAGAGAATAATCACAACAATTCTTTTATAATTATTTTTTATTTTTATTTTATGGTATCCTTTGACTCAGAATTATGTGTAAAATGCAGAGGAAGAGGCTGGTGCAATCAGCCATGTAAAATATATTCTCTGATTAAAAATTCTCTTCCTAAACCTAAAACTCACTTTGCAGGAAATTCTCCCCCTGAAATTTTTGTTGGGAGATTTAACTATCCTAATATTCAAGCAGGAATCTTATCTCCAGAAGAATTTGAAGATACAGAAGTATATGCTATGCCTGAATTATGGCATGAAAAAAATCTTTCAATACCTGAAATACTTGCAAACAGAGGAAAGCTAATTTATGGTAGATTTCAAACTCAAATAAAACAAATAACAGCAAAAAACAAATTTAAAGATTTAATGCAGGAAATAAGCATGGCTCATAAACCTGTTTCAACTGAATTTTTTTTAAGAAAACCTCCAAGACAAGCTATTGAAATTGAAAGACAATACCCTATAATCGGTAATCCAGCTCCTTTAGAATTTGCAAGACTTCAGGAAAATCCAAAAATTAATCCAAAAGTAGACTATCTTGTTTCAGATTCAGATTCAAAAGCAGTTAATTCCATTAATGAATTATACAAAGATAAAATTCCAGTAAGCAACATAATAAAAATTTTGTCAGCTGGATTACTTGGACTAAAAAAACAAAGAAAACTTGTTCCAACAAGATGGTCAATAACAGCAACAGATGATACAATTTCAAAAGAACTATTAAAAAAAATTAGATACTATCCAGAAATAAATGAAATTTTATTATTTCATTCAGATTATATTGGAAATCATATTGAGATTTTAATGCTTCCTGAAAAATTTGCATTTGAAGTTGTAGAAATATCCATGATAGGCAGTGTCTGGCAGCCTAATCAGCTTTCAGTAATGTCTGATTATGAATATTTTAATGGAAGAAAAACCTATGCAACTAATGTAGTAGGAGCTTATTATACAGACAGATTAACTATTTGTGAATATCTAGAAAAAATAAAAAAACAAGCAACAATATTTTTTATGCATGAAGAACAACCTGAATATAATGCTCCTTTAGGAGTTGGGATAATCAGAGAAACAGCAAGACAAGCATTAACAAATCCTCCTGAGAAATTCAATACAATTCAAGAAGCATTAAACCAAGCAAAACAAAGATTTCAAACTCCTATCCAAGTTTTCACAAACAAATCAATTATTCTAAAAACCTACAAAATTCAAACAAGATTAAATAAGTGGTTTTAATCTTTATAATCATCCTAACAAATGAATCAAACTTCCTTCAATTATTGCAGCAATAATTAACAAAGGAATTATTATAAAAATAAAAACCCTTATAGAATTAAGAATCCATTCTTTAAACTTTTTTTTCTTATCTTTAACAAAAAAATAAGCTCCTAATTTTAATCCTAAACCCATACTTATCATAACAGCAGGAATTTCAAAAATCCCATGAGGAAGCAATCTCCATAATACCCAAAATCCTTCTATACCCGCGGTTTTTTTAGCAACAAATCCTAGAACATAACCATTAACAATTGCGGATATTAAAGGAAAAATTCCAAAGAATATCCCCAATAATAAAGCAAAAAAACTACTCTTTAAATTATTTAAAAAGATATATCCAATTAATCCAAACCAACTTAGGCCCTCGGTTTTATCAACTAAGTCTTTTATCAAATTAATAATTTGCTTTTCAAAAAATACCGGAAATAAAAATCCAATTAAACTAAAAACTAAAAATATCAAGAATGCAAACCAAATATATTTTCTGCTTTCTTTAAGATATTTTAATCCTAATTTAAAATTATCATAAATTGAAAAATTAGTTTTTATCATCACTCTCTTTTTAGATTTCATAATTCATAAAGCTCAAAATGCTTTATAAATGTTTATCATATTCTCAATTTACAATATCCATAATAAAAAATTATCAATCATATTCATATCTTAATCATCTCATCTGCAAAGCAATTGTTCTAACAAGTTATAAATATCCCCCCTCATTTTTCAACTAGAAAAATGATTAGATAACCATTGAGTTTTTCGAGGATATTTTTTCCTTAAATAAAATCCATACCCCAAACCAACTAATAATCCTCCAAGATGAGCAGTATTTCCAAAAGGCAATCCAGCACCAATTGAAGCTATCCATAAAACCCCTAATAAGAATATCATTGCAGTCCACATTCTCATAGGGATAATAAAAAATACATATACTCTTAGCTTAGGAGTTAAAACCGCTAATAATCCTCCTAATGCAAAAATAGCACCTGAAGCTCCAACAGCAAATATTTCGGGACTTCCAAAGATCTTAACACCTAAATCACTATTTCCAAAAAAATAAGCTAAAAATACGAACATTAATCCGGCGATTATCCCTGAAATTAAATATAACCATAAATATCTTTTTTTACCAATTAATTTTTCAATAAATCCCCCAATAAAAAATAAGGAAACCATATTCACAAATAAATGAGTAAAACTTCCATGCATAAACATACTTGTTATTAAAGTCCATATTTGCCCTGAAAAAAATGCATTTGGTTGGATTGCTATAAATGGGAGAATTTTGTCTTGTCCAAAAACAGCCATTAAAATTAAAGCTAAAACAAAAACAAAAATATTAATTCCAATTAACCAAGCAGTAATAGAATATTTTTTAGAGAACCAACTACTTCTTTTTTGATTCAATTCATTAGTTCTATAAATTCTCAAATTTCCATTCATTGTTTCTTTTTCTTATTCTTTTTAGAAGTCTTCTTAATTGTCTTTTTTGATGCTTTTTTCTTATTAACCTTTACAGTTTTTTTAGGATTATTTTTTTCTTTTAACTTCATTGTTTTCTTTCTTGCTTCTGCTTTCTTTTTAATCCTATCTGCTTCTGCTCTTTTAATTTTTTTTGATTTTTTGTTCTCAACTATATCTCCTTCTTTCTTTCTCTCTTCAGCAACTAAACTTATCTCTTTTTTTACTTTATCGATCTCTTTTTCAAGTTCCTTAATAATTTCATCTTTTTCGGATAATGTATAAACCTGTTCACATTCCGAACAAGTAAAATCATTTAATAATGCCGCTTCTTCACTAACTTCTAAATTGCATGTTTTGCAAGAATAATACCTTTTTTCTTTCCTACTTCTTAGCTGAGCTTCTAATTGTTCTAATTCTTGATTTAATTTTTGTTCAAGTAAAGCTAATGATTTAAACACATTCAAAGTCCAGAAATAAATATACCATCCTTTTCTTTTATCTTTTTTTCTGATAAAAGAAACTAATCCAAAGTCAGAAAGAGTGTAAAGTATATTTCTTGTTTGATTTATAGTTAAATTTAATTTTTTTGCTATTAAAAACTCATTTACATCTTTTTTTCCTGCAAGCAAATCTACAATAGCTACTGCCGATTTATTAGTTAGATGTTCTATTATAGATTTTAGAAACTTAATTTGCATCATTTGGGTAAGACAAAATAAACCTTTAAAGTTTATAAATGTTTAGTTAGATTACCGGATAATTTACAAATACTCGAGAGATTTTTTATCTTTATAAGATTTTTATAATAATCTTATAAAAGTATATACTCTAAAAACCCAGTTATATCTACCCAGTCATAAAATATAGTTTGAATTATAATCATCAGCAATGTTTTTAAACTAAAAAAACTTAGATAAATTATGGGTTTATTTAGCAAAGATAAAAAAGAGGAAGTCCCAGAATTACCTGATCTTCCAGAATTTGAAAATTTTCCTTCAGTAAATGATCTACCAGAAGTACCTGCGGGATTACCAAAAATAGAAACTCAAACTTTACCTCCCTTAGGAAGAACTTCAGAAGATTTTGGACAACAATTAATTAAAAATGAAATAAAAACTCCTCAAACAGATAACAAAAGTTTCCAAAGATCTCAATTTGCTCCTTTAAATCAAATGCCTCCTCAAAAAATGATTTCTCCAATGATTAACGAACCAAGAGCAGTAGAAGTTTCTCCGAGATATTATCCTCCTTCCTCAATAAAAAAAGCAGAACCCATCTTTATAAGATTAGATAAATTCCAATTAACAGTAGATACCTTTGAGGATATAAAGAATAAAATAAAAGATATAGAAGAATTATTAAGAGCTACTAAAGAAATAAAACAAAAAGAAGAAAGGGAATTAGAAGAATGGGAAAAAGAAATTCAGATTATAAAATCAAGAATAGAATCTATTGATAGAGATGTATTCAATAAATTAGATTAATTCTAAAGATGGAAACAAGACATGTCAGATTAGGCTATGAAGAAGGGTTATTAGCAAAAAAGCAGCTTTTATC
This sequence comes from Candidatus Pacearchaeota archaeon, assembly GCA_041651235.1. Classification (GTDB taxonomy): domain Archaea; phylum Nanobdellota; class Nanobdellia; order Pacearchaeales; family GW2011-AR1; genus ARS1285. Next base: position 441,982 of record JBAZJQ010000001.1, on the reverse strand, counting down.
TGTTGAACTTAATTTATTGCAGACAGTAAAGAAAGTCAGGGGATACAAACTTTTAAGGACAAAAGAGATGGCAGTAAAAAATAAACTTTCAGTTGTTCTATCTGCTTTAAGAAGCCAAATAAGCACAATTCAATCTACTTTTCCAAAACAAGAAACAGAAAAAGAAAAAGTAAAACAAAAAGAGAAAAAAACAGAAAAAATAGAAACAGCAGATATTCAAAAAGAATTAAAAGAAATTGAAGAAAAATTAGCTAAATTGCAGTAATTCTAAATATTTTTAAACACGTTAAACCATACTTTTAATATGAAAAGAATAGAATTTATTAACAAATATATTGAATTTTTCAAGTCCAAAAAACACAAGCAAATTCCCAATTCTAGCCTTATTCCTGAAAATGATCCGACAGTTTTGTTTACAACAGCAGGGATGCATCCATTAGTTCCTTACTTATTAGGTCAGCCTCATCCAATGGGAAACAGACTTGTTAATGTTCAAAAATGCATAAGAACCGGGGACATAGAAGAAGTAGGAGATGATTTTCATTTAACGTTTTTTGAAATGTTAGGTAACTGGTCCTTAGGAGATTATTTTAAAGAAGAGGCAATTAAATATTCTTATGAATTTTTAACTAAAATTCTTAAAATACCTCAAAAAGAAATTTCAGTAACTTGTTTCGCAGGAGATAAAGATGCTCCAAAAGACACAGAATCAGAAAAATCCTGGAAATCTCTAGGAATAACAAAAATAAAATTCCTTCCTAAAAAAGATAACTGGTGGGGTCCAGCAGGAACAACAGGTCCATGTGGTCCAGATACAGAAATGTTTGTGAATAACTGCGAAATCTGGAATGATGTTTTTATGCAGTATAATAAAGACAAAAGATTAATTTTAGTGGATGGCATGAACTGTATTTATGATGAAAAATTTAATATAAATAAAGAATTATTAGATATTATCAATAATTTGAATACTCATTGTATTTTAGTTGTTAATAAATTTAAAGAAAAAGGCAAAAATCTAATTAAAAATTATGAATCAACAAAAGATACAAATTGGGAAGCTTTTTCATTAGAAGAGAAGAAGATAAATAAAGAGAATCCAGAATATTTTAAAATATTATTAAAAAATTTTAATCTAACCCCTCAAGAAGTAATATATTTTGATCATAATGAAAAAAATGTAGAAACAGCCATCAAATTAGGAATTTTATCAAAACATTATACAAATATAGAATCAATAAAGAAATTTATAGAAGAAAATCTAAAAGCGTATATCCCCTTAAAACAAAAAAATGTTGATACTGGAATGGGTGTTGAAAGAACTCTTGCAATTCTAACAAATAAAAAATCAGTTTATGAAACTGAGGCATTTGAAAAAATAATAAACAAAATAGAAAAACTTTCAAATAAAAAATATAATGAAAACAAAGAAACAACAAAATCAATGAGAATAATCGCAGACCATATAAAAGCCAGTGTATTTATTTTAAATGAACAAATTCCTCCAAGTAATTCCGAGCAAGGATATGTTTTAAGAAGATTAATTAGAAGAGCTATTCTCTATTGTAAAAAATTAAAAATCTCATCTATACTTTCAATTGCAGAATCTGTTTTTGAAACTTATCCAGACTATAATTTTAAAAAAGATTTCATTAAAAATGAACTAAAGCAAGAAGAAAATAAATTCTTAAAAACAATTGAAACAGGATTAAGGATTTTTGACAAACTATCAAATAACAAAACTCTTTCTGGAAAAGATGCATTCTTATTATATCAAAGCTACGGTTTTCCATTAGAACTAACATTAGAAATAGCAAAAGAAAAAAATATTAAAATAAATGAAAAAGAATACAATGAAGAGCTAAACAAACACCAAGAATTATCCAGAACAGCAACTCAAGGAAAATTCAAATCCGGGCTTGCAGATAATTCAGAAGCAACAAAAAAGCTTCATACAGCAACTCATTTGTTAAATCAGGCTCTAAGAGAAGTTCTAAAAGATAATTCAATTTATCAAAAAGGTTCTAATATAACTCCTGAAAGGCTAAGATTTGATTTTAATTTTCCAAGAAAACTTACAGATAAAGAGCTAAAAGAAATAGAAGAGTTAGTTAATAAAAAAATAAAACAAAATATCCCAATTATATGTAATATAATGGATTTGGAAAAAGCAAAGAAAACAGCAAAAGGAGTTTTTGAAGATAAATATGGAGAAAAAGTTTCTGTATATGGAATCGGAGATTTTTCAAAAGAAATCTGCTCAGGCCCTCATGTTAGCAATACAAAAGAACTAGGAAAATTTAAAATTCTAAAAGAAGAATCTTCTTCAGCAGGTGTAAGAAGAATCAAAGCAACTGTCGAATAATTTATTTTTGAAAAAACAAAGGAAAATTTCTTTGATGACGATTGCCCCATTTTTCTTTTTTATCATAAACAACCTGAACTAACTCTTTTCTTGGAAATTTTTCCCATTGTTTACCAATTAAATTACATTTATCACAATATTCTGTATCTCCTACTGCTCCACAAACTCCTATTCCACTATCAACTAATTTCTGAAAATCAGGATGAAAAAACATAGATACTTTTTCTTTATTTCCTTTGCTGCGATATCTTAACCTATCTGAAATAAAATATGAATTTTCAAATCCAGGCAAGAATTCTGTAGGATCTGAGACATGTTTTAAACTCTCACCAGTAACAGCTCCGCAAATATATTCTGAATTAGGCCTTATAGGCAATAATCTAATATTAATCCCAAATTTATTTTTAGCTTCTAAAGCACTTTCAATTACAGAACCTCTTTCAACATTGCCTTCAATAGACTGAGTTACATCACAAACAACAGTTAAAGAAACATTGACATCTTCTTTTAAAAAATCCAAAGCCTGTTTAATTCTCCAATTATTTGTAAATCCCTGAGAAACTAATCCTGGTTCATATTCATCATAACCTAAGCTGTATAATAATGTAGAGTTCTCTAAATTTTTTAATTCGTTAGCTAATTCTCTTCCAGAAATCATTCCCTGTTTCTTTGCTAATCTAAAGATAACATCATTATTTTCTCTTGAATATTTTTTTGTTTCTTCAGCTCCTTCAATGCCAAAAGGAAGAGTTTTTGTTGTAAAAATCACTCCAGTTTTAAATTCCTCACATAATTCTAAAAGCCCTATAAGAGTTTTGTAATAATAAGGATGTCCTGTTTCTGTAATTTTTCCTAATCTCAAAACTTTTGGTTTATATATTTCAAAATCTTTTCTAGTTTCTTCATTAACTATTCTCGGAAAAACATTCCCCATATTTTTGTAAGCATAACAATATTCACATCTTTTATCATGTCTATCTTGTTGTTTGTATATTCTAAGATTCCCTTCTAAGTATTTTCCATTATTATCAATAACTTCTTGTAATAAATCAACATCTACCTGAGCAATACATCCATCAGAAAGATCAATATTATACCAGCATTCACAAATATTTTTTATCTCACTTCCAACCTTTCTTCTAACAAATGCTCCTTTTCCTCCTTTCTGAATACTCACTCTTCTTGTTCTTGTCATAAAATCTCACTTTAAACTTTATTTAAATAGATTGTTGTAAAACAATATACTTTAAATAATAAAATAAAAAAATACATTTATGACAATAACATTTAATCCAACTAAAGCAAGAGAAATCTTATTTAAGATTTTTGCTATGATGGAAGATAAAACCTTTCCATTTGATCAACCCGATTTATTTCCAGATGCAGTTGTTCCAGAGCAAGTTAAAGCAGGAGATATAGAGCATGCAAGATATTTATTTCATGCTATTTCTTTAGATCGAAACAGGCCCTCTCCAAGAGTTTATTCAGCAATGAAAAATATTTTATCTAAACTAGAAACTCTAAACAATCTTCATAAAATTCCTGAATCAAAATTAATAGGATTACTTGAAACTCATTTAGAAAAAAATCCAACAAAAACTCCTGGAAACCCAGTTCAATCACTTAGAGATAATTCACAAAAATTAGAATTAGAATATAATTCAGATCCAAGAAAATTAAAAAGAAAAACAATTGAACAAACAGCAAAACAAATACAAGAATTCATAAACTACGGCCCTAGAAGCAATACTCTTTTAATAAAAAACTATACTAGATTTGGCATCTGGGATTTTCCACATCATGAAATTTGTATAAAACCAGACAGACATGCAATTAGAATAGCTTTTAGCACAGGTATTTTAGAAACAAATCAAGAAAATCCTAGAGCAGAAGCAGCTGCAAAAATATTAATGAATGGCTATCAAAAGTTATGCTCTGAAGAAGGCTATTCTGCAGTCCAACTAAATGATGGTTTATGGGCAATAGGCTCAATACTTTGCAATAAAAATAATCAGCATGATTGCAGTATGAATTGTGCAATAAATTGCAAGACAAGATCTGCATCAGATAAAACAGCTACCTGGTATCAGCCTAATCAAGAATCAAGAAATATGAATGGAAAATCTCTTTTTCCTTTTGAATCTAAAAAGGAATATCATCCCTAGGTTTTGGAGGTAAAATATCTTTAATCCCCATACTCAAAAAAATACTTTCTAAATTATCTTCAAGTTTTTTTCTCCATTTCTCATGAATAGGATTTTCATATTCAGTGACAATAAATGGTTTAATTTTATATCCCTGGCAACAAGCATTTAAAGGATATTCAAATTGTCTTGTTTTTAATTCATTTAAATAAAAATCTTCAGGTTTCATACCCATTAGTTTAAATTCTTTTAATCTTTTATCAGAAAAAATTCTATCAACAGCTTCTCCAGAATTATTCCAGTTTTTATGTAACAAACTTAACCAAGCTCCATAAGGTTTACCATAAGTTTCTGAATCAAAACTATCTGAATTTGTATGATCCATATCCTGATGTTCAGAAATCATTAAAATAAAACTAAGAAGATTATGAGGAAGAATCAACAGACTTTTGTCTGCATTAGAAAGTCTTTCAGCTAAACATCTATTATCACAATTATGTTCATCTCTATTTTTTGCTGAACAAACATAAAGTTTTACAGAATTTCTATTTTCCATTTTCCTATTTCCATATTTAAAAATTGCAGAATACATTTCACTAGCTTCCTGATTTATTAAATTCCAGCAATATCCTCTAAACTGTCTATGCCCAAATAAAGGCTTAGCATTTATAGCAGAAACAGCTTTAACTTCAATATCTTTTTTATTTTCTCCTTGCCCAATAACTAAATCTGGATGAAAATAACCATTGCTATCTCTCCCATGAATATTAGTAAATTCTCCTCCATATAAAGATTGAAACAAAGTTCTAAAAAACAAAGAAGTATTTTTCTTAGAAACATCTATTCTCTGATTCATTATGCTTCTAGCTTCATTTGGAGTGCATCCCTTAGGAATTTCAATTTGTGGTTTAAAACCAGGAAATAAATTAATTCTCTTTGAATCTAACCTTCTTTTTAACATACAAAACTCAAAATTAATGCTTTAAAAAGCATTACTATCATGAAAAATAACTATTAAATATAAAAGAAAACCAATTTAGCATTACAAATAATACCTCAAAAAATCAAAAAGAAAAAAGAAAAATAAAAAATTATCTATCTGCCCAAGCAACTAGACCTAATACAACTAAATTAGCTATTGAGAATATCCAACCCACGGCTGGGATCATTGTTCCTATAGGAAGTAAACTTAACCATCCTGGATACTTTCTTTTTTCATAAATTTTCCAGCCAGATATTATTAATAATACCATCAATGGAATCCATCCTAAAATAGGAACTACTATCAAAAATACCCAAGCCCAATGGAATTTACCTAATTGCAAAATCATAGCGAGATTTGCTATTGGAATCCAAGCAAGCCAGGATTTTTTGTATTTTAATTTCTTACCAATAGTCATTACTGCAAATGAAGTATAAACATATAATGCTAAAAATATTAAAATTAATATTCCTATAGCTATTCCTGCAAGAACACCAAACATTCCTCCAGTTAGTCCTCCTAACATTGCATCACTAAATTCTTTAGCTAATACTTCTTCTCCTGCCATTTTCACCTCCTTTTATAAATTTTAATATAAATTTATCTATATACTATGCATCTTTTCTTTAAAAAGGTTTATTTTTTCTAAACATTTTTAATTTAAATAACAAATAATAATTAATAATTTATTAAGACAAACAACAAAGCTACTGAAGATTAAGCTAATCAACAAATTTTTCATTGTTTTAAATTTCATATTATAAATGTATTATCAGTATAAATCTATTCAATAAAAATCCCTGGCTTCCCAGGTTTTGCTTTTCCTGCAATTGCCTTAGGATCATATTTTTGCTTGTCATTAACTGCAAATACTCTAACTGGCTTTTCAATTCTCTCGCTTAATTTTTTGTTATTATAGATTTCAATTTCAAAGGGCATTACATAAATATAAATTTTTTCTGATTTTTCTCCTTTGTTTTCAATTATCTTTAAGATATTATTAACATCTGAAATTAATTTCTCAAAATTCTTTTCAGCTAGCTCCAATTTTTCATCAATCTTAGATTCATCACAAACAGGCCATTTTTCTAAACTAATAAATCCTTTATTTCCAAGTTTTTCCCATAACTCTTCTGAAATATGTGGGCAAATAACAGAAAGCATTTTCAAAAAACTTTCTGCATCTTTTTTTGAAATTTCTTCTTTTTCAAAGCTTTCAAACAAAGTTCTTAATTTAATTACCGCAAGATTATATTTTAAATTTTTAATATCTTCATTAATTTCTTTAATTGTTTTGTTTAATTTGCTTTCAGTTAATTTACTTGATTTTCCAGGTTTTTTGCTGAAATATTCATAAATTTTATTTACAAATTTAAAACTAGCTTCAACTCCTCTGTCACTCCAATTAAAATCACTTTCTGGACTTGCAACACTAACTAAGAACAACCTTAAGGAATCTGCACCATATTTATTGATAGTTTTCATTGGATCAATTACATTTCCAATTGATTTTGACATTTTCTGTCCATCTTCTCCATAAACATATCCCTGATTAAATAATTTAACAGCAGGCTCATTAAATTTCAATAACCCTAAATCTCTTAAGAATTTAGTATAAAATCTTACATAAATTAAATGCATACAAGCATGTTCCTTGCCACCAATATAAAAATCAACAGGGCACCAATAATCTACTTTTTTCTTATCAAAAATTTCCTGATTATTGTTAGTATCTGAATATCTTAGATAATACCAGGAAGAGTTAACAAAAGTATCCATTGTATCTGTTTCTCTTCTTCCTTTTCCACCACACTTAGGACATTTAATATTAATCCATCTCTCATCTGTTTCTAAGGGATTTCCTTTTCCAAATTTAACATTATCAGGTAATTCAACAGGCAAGTCTTTTTCAGGAACAGGAACAGCCCCACAATTCTCACAATTAATAATCGGGATCGGAGTCCCCCAATATCTCTGCCTTGAAACAAGCCAGTCCCTTAATCTAAAATTAATAACTTTTTTTCCAATATTCTTTCTAATTAAATCTTCTGTTATTTTTTCTTTAGCTTGATTACTCCTAATTCCATTAAATTCTCCTGAATTGATCAAAAGCCCTTCATCAGTATAAGCTGATTTCTCCAAATTTCCTCCTTGAATAACCTGCTTTATCTCAATATTATATTTTTTTGCAAATTCATAGTCTCTTTGGTCATGTGCAGGAACAGCCATGACCATTCCGCACCCATAATCAGCTACAACAAAATTACCTGCATAAACAGGGACTTTCTTATTATTAACTGGGTTAATTGCATAACTTCCAGTAAAAACTCCTTCTTTTTCTAATTGTTCTATATCTTCTTGTGAAACAGAATTTACTTTTTTCAAGAATTTTTCAACATCTTTTCTCTTATCTTTAGTAACAAGATCAAAAAGTCTTGGATGCTGAGCTGATACAACCATAAATGTAACTCCATAAATAGTATCTGGTCTTGTTGTGAAAATAGGCCATTTTTCTCCATTAATAAAAAATTCAATTTCAGTCCCATGACTTTTTCCAATCCAGTTTTTCTGAAGTTTTTTAATCAAATCTGGCCATTCTTTTAATTCAGAAAAATCATTTAACTGGTCTGCATAATCTGTTATTTTCAAGTACCACTGATTCAAATGTTTAATTTCTACATTTGTATCTTTGTGAATCCAACATTTGCCATTAATTACCTGTTCATTAGCTAATACAGTATTACACTTAGGACAGAAATTAACAGGACTTTGTTTTTTGTATGCAAGTCCTTTTTCAAACATTTTTAAGAAAATCCATTGATCCCATCTAAAATAAGAAGGGTCATGAGTTCGGATTAATCTACTTTGATCATAGCTAAATCCTAATGATTTTTGTTGTTCTGAAAAATATTTAATTGTTTTTTCTGTATAAATTTTAGGGTTCTCTCCGGTTTTAACAGCTGCATTTTCAGCAGGCAACCCCAAAGAATCATATCCTTGAGGGTACAAAACATTAAATTCATTCATTCTCCAAAATCTAGCTTGAATATCTGAAATAGTAAAATTAAATGCATGCCCCACATGCAACCCACTTCCAGAAGGATATGGAAACATCTCTAAAACGTAATATTTTTTCTTTTTACTTTTTTCATTAACTTCAAAAGCTTTTGCTTTTTCCCATTTATCCTGCCATCTTTTCTCTATCTTTTGAAAATTAACTACCATAGTAAACTAATATCTCTCCTGCTTTAAAATATTTCCATTATGACTTACAAAGCTAATTATACCATAATCAATATATTTATGATTACCACAACTATGATTAAATACAACATAATTAGTTCCTTTAGGTATTTCTCTCATTGAATCCAAAGGCATGGGATTACATTTAAACTGCAATAAATCTCCTGACTTGCATCTTAAATGAGTTGCTTCTGGATGCACAGCTATTTGTTTTCCATTCACAACTTTATCTGTAAATAAACACTCAAGAGCCATTTTAATTTTTTAATTTTTTTAACTAAAAATCAGAAACAACCCCTGTCTACAAGACTAAGGGTAAGACTAAGACTAAAGGTAATACTAAAAGCATTTGTCCTAATCTGTTTTTCATAACAATTTAAAATACAACAGCTTTAAATATCTTTTCCTCTTAAAAAATATATGATTAAAATTACTCCCCAACTTAGCTCAGTTTCTCAAGAAGCATTTAATTTAGAAGCAAAAAGAAAATTAGGAGAAAGAAAAGAAAACAAAATAATTTATTCTAAATATGAAGCTCTTTATTTAATTGAAAGCAAAAAAGCAGAACTAACTAAAGATTCAATTAAACTAAATACCCAAGAAAAACTAAATTACATTGTTTTCAGAGATTTAACTAAAAAAGCATTAATTGTAAAAACAGGATTAAAATTCGGAGTAGAGTTCAGGGTTTACAAAAACAAAAACCAGCATGCCTGTTGGTTAGTTCAACCAATAAAACACTCTGAAAAATTAAACATGACTAATTTAATCGCAAAAAACAGAATTGCTCATTCAACAGGAAAAAGGTTATTGTTAGCTATTGTTGATTCTCAAGAAGATATTTCATATTATGAATTCAATTGGATTAAAATATAGAATTAATTAAGAGACCAATAAAACAAAACAATAAAGATGATGAAGATTAAGCTAAATCAACAGAAGCCACATATATTCAAATTAAATATTATCAATAAATTCAACAAAATAACAATAAAAAGAGAGGATATAAATGAAAATCAGGGAAAAGTTGATAGCGAGTAACTTGATATTGACTAAAAAATTAAATAACAATAATAAGTTAGGAGAAAGAAAACCGGAGGTTGTCTTGTAAATGATAACAGAAATTATATTCTTTGCATTAACATCAGTAATACTTATGATTAGTTCTACATTCCTAGTAACTTCTCTAAATAAAATAGCCCATTATTTAAGAATTTCAAAATTTACAGCTGCATTTATTATTATGGCATTTGCAACTTCTATTCCAGAATTATTTATAGGGATTTCATCAGCAATTGCAAAAACTCCTGAGATAAGCCTTGGAAATCTAATTGGCTCGAGCATTGTACATACGACAATTTTAATGGGTATGTTTGTTTTAATGAATAGAGGAATAAAAGTCAAAGATACTAAAATAGGTAAAGATATCTTCTTTGTAATTGGCTCGGTATTATTAATAATCATCCTTTTTTTAATAGGTAAATCATTATCCCGAATTGATGGGATAATTCTGCTCCTCTTTTTCACACTAAGTTATTACACAATTTTTAAAAAAAGTAGGCAACATAAAGAAAAGCTAAAAAAACAAGAATATAAAAGATATAAAATAATTGGGTACTCATTCACGTTTATAATTTCTTTATTTGTTTTATTTTTCACTTCAAATTATTTAGTTAAATTTACAGGGATTATAGCTACCCAACTTGGATTTCCCGAGTTATTAATAGGAATTCTTCTACTTTCTATATCTACAAATTTACCTGAAATAGCCTTTGGATATAGAGCTTACAAAATGGGCTATAAAGAACTAATTGTTGGGGATTTAACAGGAGGAACTTTAGTAAATATAGGATTAGTCTTAGGAATAGTCGCAATAATAACTCCCATCACAACCCCAACAATCCCTTTTTTAATAACCTCCTGCTTTTTATTCTTAAGTTCTCTTATATTTTTAATTTTCTTAAGAACTGACAGAGAACTAAAAACAATAGAAGGAATTTTCTTAATTTTGCTTTACTTATTATTCCTAATTATTGAGTTTTTCATGAGATTATAGGGTTGAATAACCATTAATTTTATTAACAAAATCATTCTAATCCTCCTATGATTCAAAGCAGTGAAATACATAATAAAATAATTCAGTTTATTCAAAATAGAGGTCCAAGCCTCCCGATTCAAATAGCTAAGCAATTAAACATGAGCTCTTTATTTATCTCTGCATTTCTGGCAGAATTAGTAAATGAACAAAAACTAAAAATGAGTAACTTAAAAGTGGGGGGGTCTAAACTCTATTTTATTCCAGGACAAGAACAATCCCTTGAAAACTTCCATAATCACCTGCCTCCAAAAGAAATTGAAGCATTTAGATTATTAAAAGAAAAAAAAGTCTTAAAAGATAATGAATTAGAACCCGCAATAAGAGTTGCTTTACGCTCAATTAGAGATTTTTCAATGGGATTTAAACATAATGAAGAAATATTTTGGAGGTATTTAACTATTCCAGAGCAAGAAGCATTTGAAATTATAACTCCAGTTAAAATAGAGAAGATAATCCCTATAGAAATAAAAAAAGAAATATCCGAAGAAGAAGCAAAAATTAAAGAAATTATTAAAAAACCTAAAGAGTCAAAAAAAATAAAAGAGATATCTGAAACTCGTTTTAATAATCCTTTAGTTGTAAAACCGAAAGAATTAATAAAAAAAGAAAAAATTAAATCTGAATTCGTTCAAACAATTATTCAATTAATCAAAGAGAAATATCAAATAATTGAAGAAAAAGAGTTCAAAACAAAAGAATATACTTGTATAACTCAGGTAAAAACTGAATTAGGACCAATTAATTTTCTAACTAAAGCTAAAGATAAAAAGACTATTTCAGAGTCAGATGTCAAAAATCTGCTTTCAGAAGCACAATCTATGCCCCTTCCAGCACTTATTATCTACACTGGAGATTTAAGCAAAAAAGCAAAAGAATATATAGAAAAATACCCTTCTATACTCAAGGCTAAAAAACTCTCTCAATCATCAAAACAATAATCTTTTTAAAGCTAGAAACAAGGGTATTAAAAGAACAATATGGGAAGAATAAAATCAAAACTAGTAAAAAGAACAACTCACTCTTTAATGAAAGAAGAAAATAGCTTTAGCACCGATTTCAATAAAAACAAAGAATTACTTAAAGGCCAAATAGAAAGCAAAAAAGTAAGGAACCAGATAGCAGGCTATATTGTAAGGCTTAAAAAAGCTAGAAAGTAAAAAGAGTTAAAAATGGAAGAAGAATACCCAAAAAAAGAACATAAAAATTCAGAGAAAGATAATATAATCTTTGTAGGGATCAAGCCCTTTATGAACTATGTTACTGGAGTTGTAATGCAATTTCAAACGAAGGGGCAAAATGAGGTAATAGTTTCTGCAAGAGGAAAATTCATTTCTAAAGCAGTAGATGTTGTAGAAGTTGCAAGAAGGACTTTCTTAAAAGACGAGGATATTCAAGTTAAAGATATTAAGATATCAAGTGAAAGTTTTGAAAACAAAGAAGGAAAAAGAATTCATGTTTCTGCAATTGAAATTTATTTAGTTAAACCTTAAATTTCAATTATATTTTATTATCCAGTATATCTTCTAAATTCAAACTCAAGACTTGCTTTAGCCTCTTTTTCTAAATCTCTTTGATTTCTAATAATATCTTCAGGATTTGGCTCGCTTATCGAAGCAAAATCAAATTTACCATCAGGTCCAATTCCTCTTTGATACACTTCTTGAAAGCATTGTTCTACAGTTAGATAGATTCTTCTGTAAACCTCTCTTTCATTATCTGATTCTTTCATTCTTCTATTTCCCATAATTAAGATATAGAATTCAATTTTATAAAGATAGTTATTATAGAAATTATCTCTTCTTCTTAACTTTCTTATCTTTTAATTCTACTTTCTTACCAAAAACTTTGGCATGAATTTCAAGTATTTTATGATACATAATATCAATTCTTCTGTTTCTTCTCCAAGCATAAAAACTCTTTATTATAAGGAATATAATATAGCCAATAACAATTAATGCAGCAATTTGAGAAAATAAAATCAATCTATCAAGACTAGCTACAACCTCTGTTGGGAGTATATTAATGACCTCATTAACCTGACTTAAATTTTCTATCACCATTTTATATAATAACAAATTAATGTTTTTAATACTTTCTAAACACTTAACTTTTTAAATCAAATTTATCTCAGTATTTTATGGCTGCTTAGCTTAGTGGCTAAAGCGCTGCTCTCATAAGGCAGAGATCCCAAGTTCAAATCTTGGAGCAGCCATTTTACATAATTTTATAAAGAAACTCCTATATAATATTCTATGCACACTAATAAAATAAAAACAATAATTTTAAGTTTGACGATTGCAATTGTATTATCTGCATTTGTTGTTTATTCTATTCAAACTATTTATCACAAGCCAGAATATGATGAGTTTTGCAAAGATATAAAACCGATTTATCCTATGGAAAACATTACTCAGCAAATATGTGAAGCAAATAATGGAAAATGGAATCCTCAAAATATTCAATGTATAAAAGCTCCTTGCATTCAAGGTTATTGTGACTTTTATTATCAATGCCAGCAAGAACAAGAAGCAGCATTTAACAAATACAAGCTAGTTGTGTTTATAATTTCCTTAATAGTAGGATTAATTGCACTAGCTCTAGGAATTATACTTAAACTTCCAAGTGTTTCATCAGGACTAATGCTAGGAGGAACTTTCTTAATATTTTATGGAACAATAGTTTACTGGACAAATTTAACTAATTTACTAAGAACAATAATTTTAGGATTAGCATTAATTGTCTTAATCTGGCTTGGATATAAAAAGCTGAAGAACTAAACCATATTATAATAATTAATAAATTCAATGATAATTCATAAACATCTTAATCATCTCATCTGCAAAATCAAGGGAAAGTTGATACATAAGAAAACCGTTAGGTTGTCTTAGTAATAGATTATAAATAAAAAATATTTATTCACTCATGTCTTTTATTTTATTTAAATTAACAGCCATTTTAATACCATCTCCTTTTTTTCTCGGAAGAATATGAACATGAGCATGAGGAACAATTTGTCCTCCAACTTCAAAATTATTCATAAAAATATTAAACCCTTCTGCTTTATATTTCTTCATTAAAATTAAAGTAGTTTCTTTTAAAGCTTCTAATAACTCATTTCCCAAACTAGTTGGAATATCCAACAAAGTCTTAAAATGTTTTTTAGGGATAACTAAAGTATGCCCATCTCCAATTGGTTTAACGTCAAAGATGGAAATAAAATTATCATCTTCATATATCTTCTCGGCAGGAATTTCTCCTTTTATAATATTACAGAATATGCAATCATCCATAGAATTACTTAGAAAAAGAGTTTATAATTATTTCTCTACTCTTGTCCAAGTCATATTCTGTCCATTTTTAAGAAAATTGTCCAAGATAACCAATTCGTCATAAATTCCATCAATTAAATCATAATTTTTAGCTTCTTCTATATCTACCCATTTAAATTCAGTTAAAGCGTTACATAAAATAATATCCTCACTAACTGGCTCTGCAAACAAACTAACAATAACACAAGGAACTTCATCAGGCCTGATATAAACCATACTAGTAACATAACCTATATTAGATATTTCTAAGCCAGTTTCTTCTTTAATTTCTTTTCTCAACAAATTTTCAAAAACATTATACCAATGATGTTGGGTGTCTTTTTCTCTCAGGATATAATCCAAAACTTTTAATTTTCCCCCAGGAACAGTCCACCTTGCAGGAAAGGCTTTTTCCCAATCTGCCCGTTTAGTAATAAGATATTTCCCATTTTTAACTAAAATTCCTGTTACAACAATATAATGTACTTGATTTTGATCATACATATTCTAAAACAATAACTTTTATATTTAAACACTAGCTCAAAAAATTTGACTAAAATGGAAAGAAAAATACTAAATTTATTTTTATTTAACAATAAATTAAAATTCAGTGAAATAGAGAGACTATTAAAAATTCGTTCAAATAAACTATCTTATCATATTAAACAACTAATTAACAAAGGAGTTCTAACAAAGAAACAAGAAGAATACTTCTTATCAGAAGCCTCTGAATACTTACTGCCTTATATCTCTAACAAAACATCAGCCCTTCCAGTTATATTAATCCATATCGGGGAAAAAAATAAATCCTTTTTGTATAAAAGAGAAAAAAGACCATTTAAAAATTTTCTTTCACTTCCCGGAGGGAGATTACTAATAAGAGAATCGATCCAAGAAGCAGCTAATAGAATCATGAAAGAAAAATTCAATATAAATGTAAAATTCAAAAAAGTAAATTCAATTTCATTAGAACAAGTTAGAAAATCAAACAAGACAATTCATTCCTTTCTTTTAATTTTAGTTTCTGTAACAACAAAAGACAATATTTCTTTAACAAATATAAACAAAAATAAATCTAAAATAATTAAAAGTGATTACTATCTTCTGAAAAATAATTTAGATAAACAAATAAAAATAGAAATTATCAAAAATAACTCTTCTTAGAACACCGAACCTAAAAACAAAACAATTGCAATGATTCTAATGGTTCTTGGAATTACTCCATAGGTTATAAAATTCTTATAATTCATTTGAAAAGCTCCAAACATATAACATGAACTGACCCAAGGTACAGGGCTTATCGCAGCAATTGTTAACTCTAATCTTCCATATTTGTTATATAATTTGCATAATCTAGAACTTGGCCCCAATCTACAGGAAGTTTTTATTTTTTCTCCTAAAAATCTTTTTCCAATTGAATAATTTAAAGAGCTTGCGAAAAAACTTGCGATAATTGCTAAACTTAATGCAAGATAAAGATTTAATCCAAAAATAACACCAACAGAAGCAGGAATATCTGCTGCAATTGGTTGTTCTAAAACATCAGCTAAAAAACCAAATACAAAAACCCCGAGATATCCATACTGAAAGATATATTTATTTATTTCATATTTAAAAAATCCATAATTAATTGTTACTATTAAAGCCGTAGTAATTACAATCATCCAGAATATAACAAAAGTTATCTTACTTCTTTTTTCCATACAACATCTAAGAACTAAAACTATTTA
This sequence comes from Candidatus Pacearchaeota archaeon, assembly GCA_041651235.1. Lineage (GTDB taxonomy): Archaea > Nanobdellota > Nanobdellia > Pacearchaeales > GW2011-AR1 > ARS1285. Next base: position 426,112 of record JBAZJQ010000001.1, on the reverse strand, counting down.
TGTATTGTTGTTAATGCTTTGTCTAATACTTTAAACAATTTATTATAATCTGGATTATATTGTCTTAATTTTTTCTTATAATTATCTAAATTACCTAAAAAATCTTTAATTTCTTTTTCTTTCAATTCCTCGCTATAATCTCCAAAACTTGCTTTTTTTAAAAATAAAGCATTCAATACTTGTTCAAACTGCCCTTTTAGTGGAATAGCTAAATAAGGTTTGTTCAAATAAATAGCCTCTCCGATTAAACTAAATCCTGCGGTTCCGATTATGCACTTGCAACTTTCTAAATCTTTTAAGAAACTCTCTCTTGTTTTGAATTCAATATTTCCTTTTTTATCTTTAATATTAAAACCATAAACAATAAATTCTTCGTTAAATTTTTCTAAAACCCTTAAAACTTTTTTATCACTTTTACTTAAATAAACTAAAACTTTATTTCCATAACGAGGTTTTAATTCTCTAATTTCTTTTCTTATAATCGGAGGAACAATAACGGTATTTCCTTTTATTATTCTTGAATTAGAAAAACTGGACACAATAAATTTATCTGCCCTTCTTACAAAGCTATTAACAACATTTTTTGCAATTAAAAAATCTTTTTTGTATTTTTCAGGGATATTAATTTCAAGATTAGTTAATCTATGCTGATTATCAATACTAATTAAAGGAAGATTATACAAATTTCTTAAGATAGGAACAATTGGCTCCATATCTGAAATACACAAATCAGGTTTAAACTCTTTTATTAACCTATGAAATTTCTTCCATCTTAATGCATTTTTTGGAAAATTCTCAAGATTGTATTTAATTGTTTTTCTTTTTCTTAAAATACCTCTATTAAATATTAAACTCAATCCACGAACTTTAAAGCAATCAAATTTATTTTTCAAAACTTTATATCCATCCCCATAAGTTAGTATTTTTACTTTATGTCCTTTTTCTTCTAAATATTTTCCAATAAGCAGGGCTCTAGAAGAATGTCCAAACCCAACTCCTGCAACACCATATAAAATTCTCATCTTAGTTCTTTAACTAGCTTTTTAACTTTAGTTTCGATGGTCTTAACGATCCTTTTAATTTCATTTAGATTATTTTCATTAGTATCGGGGATATTCCATTTTATTATTTTCCCTTTAAAATTCCAGAAGTATTCTTTTTCAACATTATTTGCAACAATAATTAATAGATCAAATTTAGTTATGTCCAGAGAAGTAACTCTTCTTGATTTTATTTTAACTGAATATCCTAAATCATTCATAATTTTAACTACATTTTTAGAGGCAAAAGCAGTTGAATCCTCGATAAGAATCCCTGCGCTTTCTGCTTTATTCTTTTTATTTTTGCTTATCTTATTAAAGACCGCTTCAGCAACCTTGCTTCTAAATCGATTATGTCTGCATATAAAAAGTATTTTCATAAAACCAATAAGAAAAGAGAATATAAAAAGCTAATCAAAACAAATTAATGTTAAACTCTTAACATAAAAACTATAAATTTAAAAAAAATAAAAAGAAAAATAAAAACTACAAATTATCTTTTTTTCTTTTTAGCTGCTTTTTTCTTTTTTGCCATTATTATCACCTCATTTCATTAATTAATAATTTAATTTGTAAATAATTAAAGAAATAAAAGTTTATATACTTATCGCAAAATTTAATTTACTAATTTCCCTGCTTTTTCAAACTCAATTTCTCCGTCGATAAGTTTTTCGAGAATTTTTTTCAAATCAGAAATCTTTACTCTGATTTGCTTTTGATTGTCTCTGTTTCTGATTGTCACATCCTTTTGTACAGGACTCTTATCATCAATAGTTATACAAAAAGGAGTTCCAATTTCATCGTTTCTTGCATATCTTCTTCCAATACTCCCAGATTTATCGTAGCTGACATTAAATTCTTTTCTTAGATCAAAAATAATTCTCTCAGCAATTTCAATGTATTCTGGTTTTTTAATTATTGGAAATACAGCTGCTTTAATTGGGGCAAGCTTAGGAGGAATTTTTAAAACAACATAATCTCTTTCGCCATCATAGTGATAGGCTTTAGTTAAAATTGCTAAAAAAACTCTTTCCATTCCAAAAGTTGGTTCAATTACTCTTGGAATAATTTTGTTTTTATATTTATCGTCGAAGATTGATAAATCCTGTTTGCTTTCTTTTTCATGCTGTTTTAAATCATACTGTCCTCTGTTTGCATTTCCAGCAACTTCTTTGCTTCCAAAAACATATTCATAATCAATATCAAAAGTTGCAGAAGAATAATGACTCAATTCATCTTTTTTATGTTCTCTTATTTTTATTTCAAATAATCCAATTGAATTAAACCAAAGAATCTGTTCTGCTAACCAATAAGCATGCCATTCATCTAATTTGTTTTCTTTTAACATTTCTCCAATTGTAGTTTCCCGTGGATTATTACTTCCTTTTTCTTGAGTTTGTGCATCTAATAATCTTAATTTAACATTTTTATGGATATCCTCCAGCAAAACGCAACTCTTTTCTTCAGGATTAATAAAAAATTCAAACTCTCCTATATGAAATTCCCTGCTTCTAAATAAAAAATCTCTTGGGGCAATCTCATTTCTAAAACATCTTCCAATCTGAGCAATCCCAAAAGGAAGCTGCATTCTTGAATTTTGTTGAACTAATTTAAAATCCATAAACATTCCCTGGGCAGTTTCTCCTCTTAAATAAGCATCTTCAGCATCTAATGCACCGACTTTTGTCTTAAACATCAAACTAAACTCTCCCTGAACATTAAATTCTCCACCACACTCGCATTTAACTTTTCCAATTTCACTCTTATCAATTTTAGTTGCCTTATTACACTTCTTACATATAACAGCTACATCATTAAAATTAGCAATATGTCCTGAAGCTTTCCAAGTTCTTGGATGGCTTATAACACTTGCTTCAATCCCAACCAAGTCATCTCTTGAATTAACAAACCAGCTCCACCAGTTTCTCTTAAGATTATTAAATAATTCCACTCCTAATGGGCCAAAATCCCAAAAACCAGAAAAACCCCCATAAATATCAGAACTTCTAAATACAAATCCCTTTTCTTTGCAAAATGTAGCTAACTCATCTATACTAAGTTTTTTTGTTTCCATTTTCTGTGTTTTCTCATTATCTTTATTAGTTTCTTTATTTTCCATTTTCAATTTCTCTTCAATTTCTTTAGCTTTCTTTTCAGCTTCTTCTTTATCTTTTCCAAGATACGCAATACATTTAGTCTTAACCTTATTACCTTCTCTTACACTTTTCCTTAGATAATAATAATCTTTTCCTGAAATATTGCTTTTAGTTATATAAGCCATATTATCACCCATTTTAATCACTACAAATCACTTTTTAAATATTTTTGATATTGAAATATACTATTACCCATAATTCAAAAGAACAATCAACAAAGCTACTAAAATCAAGCTTAATCTTCTTATCTGCAAAACTATTGTCTTAATAGATTATCAAAATATCAATTAATTTTTTAATTCAAAAACTTAATAAACCTCCTTTAACTATTATTATAAAAGAGATGAAAATTGCAATTAATGGTTTTGGCAGAATTGGAAGAGCTGTATTTAAAATAGCTATTGAAAAAAATATTAATGTAATTGCGATTAATGACTTAACTTCTCCGGAAGTGTTAGCATATTTGTTAAAATACGATTCTGTTTATGGAAATTATGACAAAAAAGTAGAATTTGGAAAAGATTTTATAAAAATAAATAATAAAAAAATTCCTATTTTTTCTGAAAAAGAACCTGAAAAACTTCCCTGGAAAAAACTGGGAGTAGATATTGTTATAGAATCAACAGGAAGATTTACAGATAGAGAGGGGGCTAGCAAGCATATTCAAGCAGGTGCAAAAAAAGTAATTATTTCAGCTCCAGCTAAAAACCCAGATATAACTATTGTATTGGGAGTTAATGAAAAAGAACTTAAAAGAGAACATAAAATAATTTCAATGGCTTCATGCACAACAAACTGCCTAGCTCCAATTGTAAAAGTCTTAAATGATTCTTTTGGAATTGAAAAAGGATTTATGACTACAGTTCATGCATACACAAATGATCAGATGATTCTAGATGTTCCCCATAAAAAAGTAAGAAGAGGAAGAGCAGCTGCAATTAATTTAATTCCAACAACCTCTGGAGCAACAACAGCAGTAACAGAAACAATTCCAGAATTAAAAGGCAAATTAGATGGATTAGCAATAAGAGCTCCTGTTGCATGTGGAAGTATTGTTGATTTTGTTGCAACTTTAAAAAAAGCAGTTACAACAGAACAAATAAATAATGAATTAAAAAAAGCAGCAAATACAAAACTAAAAGGAATACTTCAATATTCAGAAGATGAATTAGTGTCTTCAGATATAATAAAAAATCCAAATTCCTCTATTGTCGATTCTATATTAACTCAAGCTAATGGAAATTTCGTAAAAGTTCTTTCTTGGTATGATAATGAATACGGCTATAGCCGTAGGATGATAGATCTATTAAAATATCTTAAGTGATTAAAATGAAAACACTAAAAGATTTTAATTTAAAAAATAAAAGAATCTTATTAAGAGTAGATATAAATTCTGATGTTAAAAATAAAAAAATTATTCTCTCAGAAAGAATCAAAGAAGCTTCACTTACAATTAAGTACCTAAAACAAAAAAAAGCAAAAGTTACAATAATTGCGCATCAAGGAAATCCAGGAAAAGATGATTTTTTAAGTTTAGAACAGCATGCAAAATTATTAAATAAATATGTTAAAATAAAATTCATAAAAGATATTTTAGGGAAAAAAGCAATTCAGGCAATAACTAATCTAAAATCAGGACAAGCAATTTTATTAGATAATATAAGATTTATGGATGATGAATTTCATCCAGAAAAATCAAACAACATTATAACAAAAACCCTATTTCCCTTATTTGATTTATATGTTAATGATGCATTTTCAATTTGCCATAGAAATCATACTTCGATTGTAAGCTTTCCTGAACATCTTCCAAGTTGTGCAGGATTATTACTAGAAAAAGAAATTAATGCTCTTAAAAAAATATCAATTAAAAATTGTTTGTATATTTTAGGAGGAGCAAAACCAGAAGAAAATATAAAGCTCTTAAAAGGCAATAAAGTTCTTGCTTGCGGTTTATTTGGGCAGTTATGCTTAGTTGCAAAAGGAAAAAACCTAGGTTATCAAAATGAATTCCTTAAAAAATCAACCCTAATTAAAGAAAATTATAATAAATTCTTAATAAAATTAAAATCTAAATTAAAAAATACTGAAACTCCTGTTGATTTTGCAGTTAATTTTAATAATAAAAGAAAAGAATTCCAATTAGAGCAATTTCCATTAGATTATGAAATAGAAGATATAGGAGAAAATACAATTAAAAAATACATTCAAGAAATAAAAAAAGCAAAAGCAATTTACATGAAAGGTCCAGCAGGATTTGCATCTGAAAAACAATATGCAAAAGGAACAATTGCAATTTTAAAAGCAGCTGCATCTTGCAAAGGATTTACTTTAGTTGGAGGCGGACATTTAACTGATGCAATAGAAAAATATCATATTCCAAGATCAAAATTCAGCCATATTAGCCTCTCAGGAGGAGCTTTATTAAATTATGTTGCAGGAGAAAAACTTCCAGGATTACAAGCACTAAAATATTATTAATTAATAATAAAAAATAAAAATGCCAATAATTCAAACAAAAAACTATAAAGAGCTATCAAAACAAGCAGCAAATCTTATTATTGAAGAAATTAGAAAAAAACCAAATTTAACAATGTGTTTTGCAACAGGAAAAACCCCCTTGCTTACATATAATCTTTTAACTAAAGCTTACAAAAACAAACAAATAAGCTTTTCAAAAATTAAAGCATTTAATTTAGATGAATACTATCCTATAAATCCAGCAAACAAACAAAGTTATTCTTATTATATGCATAAAAATTTATTTAATCATATTAATATAAAACAATCAAATATCAATCTTTTAAATGGAGAAGCAACAAATCCCAAACAAGAATGCAAACAATATAATTCTAAACTAAGTAAAAATCCACTTGATATCCAGATACTAGGAGTTGGTGTTAATGGGCATATTGGTTTTAATGAACCCAACTCAAGTATTAATTCAAAAACAAGACTAGTATCCCTTTCATCTCAAACAAAAAAAATCAATAAAACAAATAACACTAAAGCACTTACAATAGGAATAAAAAACATTTTATCTGCAAAAAAGATTCTTTTGCTAGCATCAGGAAAATCAAAAGCAAATGCAATTAAACAACTAATAGAAAACAAAAACATAACTTCCAAATATCCCATAACCTATTTAAAACATCATAAAAATCTAATATTAATTATTGACAAAGCTGCTGCTAGTGCATTGAGATAAATTTCTAACTTATTTATAATTTATTTAAACAAACAACAAGTCCGTGTTCATAAACATATTAATCATATCATCTGCAAAAAGTATGAGGATATAACATTATCAATAATTCAACTCAAAATATGCTTAAATTTATAATCTCTTTATCCCTTTTATTTTAAATAAAGAGGTAAAATGGACAATATATTAGATAATGCTTATGAATCTGCAAAACAAGTAATTGAAAAATGTTCTACAAACCATGGATTATTTGCATCTGCAGGAAAAAAGGCGTACAGAGGAGTATGGTCTAGAGATAGTTTTATTAGTTTATTTGCTGCAGAAAAAGAATTTAAAGAAGTTTTTAAAAAAAGTTTAATAACTCTTGAAAAAAATCAAAGCATTCATGGTCAAATACCCAATGCAGTTTTAAAATTTGAAGCAAAAAAACCAGAAGTAGACTATCTATCAATAGATTCAACTCTTTGGTACATTATTGGACATTATACTTATAAAAAAGCTTATGGAAACTCGCTATTTAATAAAAAATCAATCCAAAAAGCACTGGAATGGCTTGAAAATCAGGACTTAGGGGAAAACAAACTATTAGTTCAGCTTCCAACAACAGACTGGCAAGATGCATTTCCCCATAGATATGGGTATACAATAAACACACAAGCATTGTACTATTATGTATTAAGTCTAACTGGGAAAAAATCTCAGGCAAAAAAACTAAAAAATCTAGTAAACAATTCTCATGATTGGAGTTTATGGCAAGGAAACTTTTATTATTCTTACAGATGGAAAAATCATGGAAAATACAAAGAAATAGGAAATTGGTTTGATTCTTTAGGTAATCTTCTTGCAATTATTTTTGATTTAGCAGATGAGTCTCAAGCAGAGAAAATAATTTCTTATATTAAATCAAAAAAAATAAACCAGCCTTATGCCCTTAAAGCAATATCTCCTCCTATAAAACCAAATAGCAAATACTGGCAAAACTATTATTTAGATTGCGAAGCAGGCAAACCTTATCATTACTTAAATGCAGGAGTATGGCCGTTTATAGGCGGATTTTATGTACTTGCTTTAATAAAATTAAAAAAATTCAAAGAAGCAGAACAAGAACTAACTAAACTTGCTGAAATAAATTTAAAGGGAAATTTTCCAGAATGGATAAATCCAAAAAACATTAAAACCTATGGATCCTATCAAGCCTGGAGTGCAGGAACTTATACTCTTGCTTATAATTCCCTAAAGAAAAAAAGAGTCTTAATTTAAAATGATACCAGTAAAAAGAGATAAAGTACTAATAACACCTAAAGATATTAAACCTAGTTCTCCAAAATTTGAGATTCTTGGTACATTTAATCCAGGTGCAACCAGACTTCCTAATGGAGATATAATACTTTATGTTAGGGTAATGGAAAAACTAAAGAAAACAAAAGATAAAAACTATTTTTATTCTCCAAGAATGATAGGAGAAAATTCATTTAAACTAAAAATAGATAAATTCCCAAAAAAAGAAATAGAAAGAAGTTCTGAATTAGATTTTGTATTTAAAGATGGAACAAAAAGACTAACATTCATCTCTCATTTTAGAAAAGTTATTTTAGATAAAACAGGATTTAGAGTAAAATATATTGATGAGAAACCAAGTTTCTATGGAGTAAAATGGGATGGGGAGCTAGGAGTTGAAGACCCTAGAATAATAAAATTAAATGATTTATATATCATGACTTATGTCACTTTATCTCTCGAAAATAATATCTCCTCAAGTTATTCAATTTCAAATGACTGTATAAACTGGTATAGGAGAGGGATTATTTTTGGACAGCAGGATAAAGATGTTGTAATGTTTCCTGAAATGATTAATAAAAGTTATGTTGCATTTGATAGGCCAGAAGGAAATTTTCAGTTTTCTCTTCCTCATATCTGGGTTGCTTATTCAGATGATTTAGATTCCTGGGGGCATTTAAAATCAATTTGTCTTTCAAAAAAACAAGAATGGGACTATTCAAGAACAGGTGCAGGTCCTCCTCCAATAAAAACAAAATATGGATGGTTGTTTATCTATCATGGAGTTGCAGAATATGCTCATCTAGCAAAAAACATTCCCGAGAACCATAAAATAAGCATGGGGCTAACAGATGAAGATGGAAAAAAATATGTTTATTCTGTTGGAGCAGCTCTTTTGGAGTTGCAAAACCCAACAAAAGTTTTGAAAAAATCAGTTTCTCCTATCCTAATACCTAATCAAGATTACGAAGAAGGAACTTTTGAACATAAAAGAGTTATTTTCCCAACAGGATTAGTTGAAGATTTAAATAAAAAAGATCTTTTAATATTTTCAGGAGGAGGAGATACAGTTGTTTCTGTTAAGCAAATCTCATTGCAAAAAATAATTAATTCATTAAAACCCTTTAACTGCCCAGTTAAAGATATTTAAAATTATTAATTTAAATTTATCCCTATTATATTAATATTCTAATAAAACAAATAACAAGACATCAGTTCATTAAAATTAATTTTAGTTCTCAAACACATCTTAATCTCATCATCTGCAAAAAGTATTAGGATTTTACATTACCAAAATTCAAAGCAAAATATCTATATCTTATTTGAACAAACATTTTAGCTACTGACATCAAGCTTAATCAACAGATGCTTTATAGTCTTAATTTTTATATTATCAAAATATTCATAAATCTTTTAATCTCATCATCAACCCATCTTATGTCCTAATAAATTACCAAAAATTAATTCAAATTCAGCTTCTCTTTTATTACATCCAGCATCTTCTTTGAAGTAACTCTATAATCCAAGTTTTCAACAACATGCTGTCTTCCTGCTTTTCCCATCTGTTGACATAAACTTTCATCTGTTAAAAGTTTTAATGTATATTCTTTTAAATCATTTACATCTGCCCTATAAGCAAAGGTTTTTGGTTCATTAAATTTAACTATCTGTTTTGTGACAAAGCCCATAGAAGGATAAGCCCACTCTTCATCTAATTGAATTTCCTCAGCCACCCTTGCTAAAAAACCAGTTTTATTATGAATAATTGTTTCAGCAGGCCCTCCTGCATTTATTGAAATAACTGGCTTTTCACAAGCCATTGCTTCAACTTGTATCATTCCAAATCCTTCTATTCTAGAAGGCGCTGCATAAATATCACAGCAATTAAGCATATCAACCATAAACTCTGGAGAAAAAGTATCATCTAAAAAAACAACTTTATTTCTTATTCCAAGTTCCTCTGCTAAAGCTTCTTCTTTTTCTCTCCATTCTGCTGAACAATCACTTGGCCAGGACTTGCAAACATATTTCCAATTCTGAAACTCTTTATTAACTTCTGCTAAAGCTTTCATCATTTCCTGAGCTCCTTTAGAAGTAACATCTCCACCCATTGTTAAAATCATCCTTTCCTCATCTCTTACTCCAAGCATTCTTCTCAATGCAAGTCTTTTCTCATTATTTTTTAATGGTTTAAACAAATCAGTATCAATTCCTATATGCATAGGAACTATTTTACTTACATCTACTCCATCCCTTTCATAAATATCTCTAACCCATTTACTAGTAGTAAACATTAATTCAAGTCTGTCAAATTCAGCTTTATAATTTGCAACCCACCCATCTGCATTAAACCAGGGAACCATTCTAACTCCAAACTTTAATGGCTCTTGAACAATTTCTGGAACATTTCCCCAAAAACCTATTCCAATAGCAAAATCGAAATCTCCGTGCCTCAAATAAAATTCTTTTTGAATGCTCTCTTTAAAATGGCATGGGACTGCTTCTATTCCTGCTTTTAACAAACCCCTATAAAGTAATTCTCCTTGCAAACTTACTCCATCTGCTTCAGTAGGATAAGGAAATAAAACTAAACATCTCATTTTTAATCTAAATTAAAAGCTTCTTGCTCTCTGCAATTTCTTTCTTCAAAACCTCCTTCACTAAATCCATAAATCTCTTTTATCATTTCTTTTTTCATTAAAAATTCAACTTTTTTTAAATTTATAAATTTAGTTGCACTCTTGTCTACATAACAATCAAACCCAGTTTCAGTGTTTGGAGCAGATTTTTTTACATAAGCAAACACAAAAAACTTTTTGCATAAAATCATTTTCTTATCAATCATTTCTTTAACTGCCTTATGAACTTCTTTATGCCTTATATGTCCATACTCTCCATTTTCTCCATGACTAAAAACATAATCATATTCTCTTTTATTTTTATTTAAAAGTTCATTAACTCTTTGAATTATTTCATCTAAATCAATTTCTTTTAATTTTTCATCATCTAAATCAGAAATAAAACTTTTAGCATTCAAAAAATTGCAGGTTTTAAAGAATTTAGGCATTCTATCTTCATCATCTTTCCTGCATAAGCTAATTATAGTTATCTCCCAATTTTCTTTATTTCTAATTAAAGTACCTCCCATCCAAATTGTTTCATCATCTGGATGAGCAACAATAACTAAAACTTTCTTTTTTCCTGTCATTATTCAAAAGAAAACATTTTTAATTAGATAAACCTTACTATAAATATAAAGAGGATGAAATTCGATATTGTTAGCTTTGGAAGTGCAGTTGTAGATACATTTGTAAATACAGAAATAAAAGATAAAAATAATTCTTTTAACTATCCTGTTGGAGCAAAGATTTTAATAAAAGATTTAAAATTTGATATTGGTGGTGGTGGAACAAATACTGCAGTTGCTTTTGCAAGATTAGGATTAAAAACAGGATGTATTTGCAAAATAGGAGATGACAACAATGGAAAAGATATTCTAAATCTATTGCAAAAAGAAAAAATAACCTTTTTAGGAAATATATCTAATGAAAAAACAGGTTATTCAGTAATTTTAGACAGTACATACAAAGACAGAACTATCTTAACATTTAAAGGTCCAAATAACAAAATCTTACTAAAAGATATTAAAAAATTTGAATCTAAATGGCTTTACTTTTCAGCTTTATTAGGGCAAAGTTTTGAAACTCAAAAAAAACTAGCAGAAATACTTACAAAAAAAGGAACAAAACTTGCATTTAATCCAAGTTCTTATTTAATTAAACACAAAAATCTAACTTCATTGCTAAAATTAACAAATATTTTAATTTTAAACAAGCAAGAAGCAGAAATGATTTGCAAAAACAAAAAATCTGACTTATTAGTTTCTCTTTATGAACTAGGACCTAGAATAGTTGTAATAACTGATAAAGACAAAAAAATAGAATGTTATGATGGAATTAAAAAATATTTTATAATACCTCATAAAAATGTAAAAGTTGTTGAAAGAACAGGTGCAGGAGATGCATTTGCATCTGGTTTTGTTGCAGGACAAATAGCAGGATTTGATATTCAAAAAAGCCTAGAACTTGGATTAGAAGAATCAGAAAATGTTATAAGGCATTTTGGAGCCAAAAATAATTTAATAAAGAGGAAGTTGAAATGAAAATGAGATTATCAAAAGGAAAATTATGGATATTAATAATAGGATCCTTTATTTTAGGATTTGTTGCTCAATCTTTTTTTATAAGTGATGCAAGCAGAAATGTAGGTTTTTTCAATAAATACTTAGGATTCACCATATTAATACCCCTATTTGTTTTTTTATTTGTAATATACTTACAGATAAGTAAAATAAAAAGCAAAATTAGTATAATAATCCTATCAATTATAATGTTTGAAATAATTTTAATTTTAAATATGAAGTTATATTCTTTGTCCGGAGGTCCAACCAGCGATATGTATGGGATAATATTTTTTATAGGATTTATACCTGCCTTGATAATCGGATTGTTTTATGGGATACTTATTGCATATTCTTTAGATAAAAAAGAACAAGAGGTGACAAATGAAAATTTCTCTTAACAAACTAACAAAAAAAGGAAAAGCATTATTTCTAGCTTATGACCAAGGACTAGAACATGGTCCAACTGATTTTAATGATAAAAATGTGAATCCAAATTATATAATTGAAATTGCAAAAAAAGGAAAATATACAGGAATAATTTTTCAAAAAGGAATTGCAGAAAAATACAATAAAGAAATAAAAAAATCTAAAATTCCTTTAATTATAAAATTAAATGGAAAAACAGGTTTATTAAAAGGAGAACCAATTTCAAGACAGTTATGCACAGTTCAAGAAGCAATAAAAATTGGAGCAAAAGCAGTAGGTTATACTATTTATATTGGAAGTAAACATGAAAGCATAATGTTTCAGGAATTTGAAAATATACTAAGACAGGCTCATAAAAAAAATATTCCTGTTATTGCCTGGATTTATCCAAGAGGTAAAGACATTAAAAAGAAAAAAGAATCAGAACTAATGGCTTATGCAGCAAGAACAGGACTAGAAATTGGAGCAGACATTGCTAAAATTCATTATTCTGGAAAACTAAAAGATTTAAAGTGGGCAGTTGAATCTGCAGGAAAAACAAAAATAGTTATTGCAGGTGGAATGAAAAAATCAGAGAAAGAGCTGTTAAAACAAACTAAAGACATAATGAATTCTGGATGTATTGGTTTAGCAATAGGAAGAAATATCTGGCAATCTAAAAATCCTTTAGAACTAACAAAAAAGCTTAAAAAAATAATATGGAAAAATTAAAACTCAAGAAAATATTTTTATTAAGCTGGAAAAAAACAACAATAATTATATTTAGTTGGTTAACATCAGTTTTACTTCATAATCTTGTAAGTTCTTTATTAAATATTGAAGAAGCTTTCTTTTTTATAATAGCTACCATAATAATTCCGGCTTACCTTATTATTTGCGTAGTCTATACTCTAATAATAATGGTATTAAAAAGAAAAATATCAAAAAGAAAAAGATGAAACCAATAATTGAATTTTTTATGCCACAATCTTCTTTTTAGGCATAATTATCTCATCAAACACTTCAGTTAGTTTTTTAACAAAAATATTATTCATATTAATCCTGTACAACTTTGCATTTCCTATCTGTCTCGTAGGATTTATTATTTTATTTTTTATCAGCTCATCAAAAATTCTAAATAAAGTTGTTCTCCCTATTTCTGCACCTTCTGCAATATCAGTTATACTATAATCTAATTCTCTTCCTTCTATTAAAAATTCTAATACTCTCAATTGAGGAGTATCTCCAAGAGCATTTCTAAATAAAGTTTCCATAATTATTATAAATAATAAGAATTTATAAATGTTTCTATTTTGGAACATTAGTGTTTCGAATTATTCTAACTATTAAAAATACAATTTCTTTTTATTTCAATAAATTCCAAAGCTTTTAATATATACAGATTATTAATTTAATATGGATTTAAAAGAAGTGATTATGAGAAGATTTCTCAGAAAACTAATGAATTTAAACATGTGGGGAGGAAAACATACTGAAATAAAAAATCTTCAGAAAGCTCTTCCAGACCCTTTAAGAGGAACTAAAGAAATGAAAAAAGCAATAAAAGAATTAATTGACAGGGGCTTCTTAAATGTAAAACCATCCACAGGAGAATTGCATATCTCCCTTAATAGTCATAAACAAAAAGAAATTTATGATTTTTTATCTGAAAATGGAACCAATAATTGTAATTAATTTTAAAACTTACAAGCAAGGCAAAGATGCTGTTAAACTTGCAAAAATAATTAATAAATTTAATAAAAAAATTATTATTGGTGTTCAAGCTTCAGATATTTATGAAATAACAAAACAAACAAAACTTCCAGTTTATGCTCAGCATGTAGATTATGAAAAAAAAGGAAGAGCAACAGGATTTATTCTTCCAGAAGCAATCAAACAAGATAAAGCAACAGGTAGTTTTCTAAATCATTCAGAGCACAAAATTCCATTTAATCAATTAAAACTAACAATAAAAAGATGCAAACAAATTAATCTTAAAACACTAGTATTTGCATCTTCTTTAAAAGAAGCTCTTAAAATAAAAAAACTAAAACCAACTTATCTTGTTATAGAACCCCCTGAACTTGTTGGAGGAAAAATCTCAGTTTCAGAAGCTAAACCCAATCTTATTAAAAACATTTCAAAGAAATTAAAATATAAATTTTTAGTAGGTGCAGGAATTCATAAAAAACAGGATATTCAAACAGCAATGATGCTCGGAGCATCAGGAATTGCAATTGCATCAGCAATTGCAAATGCTAATAATCCAAATAAGAAACTAAAAGAACTTTTAGACTAAAACTTCTCCCTCTTCATATATTTAGTATGCAACAACTTTTCAGCTCTTTCACTTAAAGGTTTTCCTAAATATTTTTTATAAATATCTTTTACAATAGGATTTTCATGGCTTCTTCTAAATTCTCTTTTAGAATCCTGCTGGTATAATGCCCTTCCCCTTAATTCCAATACTTTAGGATCAAAATAAATCGGCTGTCCTCCTCCCCCAACACAACCGCCAGGACAAGCCATCATTTCAATAAAATCATACTTGTCTTTATTTTCAATTAATTTTCTTATGTTTGCACCGCCGTTTGCACAGGCATATCTAATAGTTTTATTTCCTATCTTAATATTCCCTACTTTAATTCCTTTATGCCCTCTTAAATTTTTAAAATCAACTTTTTTTAGTTTTTTTCCAGTTGAAGTTTCATAAGCAGTTCTTAATGCAGCTTCCATAACACCTCCTGCTGTTCCAAAAATATCTCCTGCCCCGCTTGCTAATCCTAAAATAGGATCAAACTTTTCATCCTCTAAATTAGGAAAATCAATATTTTTCTCTTTGATTAATCTCCCTAACTCTCTTGTTGTTAAAACATAATCAACACCTGTTTTCAATTCAGCTCTTGTAGATTCAAATTTCTTAGCAGTACATGGCATGATGCTGACAACAACTATATCTTTTGGATTTATTTTTGCTTTTTCAGCATAATAGCTCTTAATTAACATTCCAAGCATTTCATGGGGACTCTTGCAAGTAGACATATTAGGAATAAGCTCATGATAAAACTGCTCCATCATTAAAATCCATCCAGGACAGCAGGTAGTAATCATTGGCAAAACCCCTCCGGTCTTAACTCTTTTTAATAATTCAGCAGATTCTTCCATAATAGTCATATCAGCTCCTAAATCAACATCAAAAATCTGATCAAAATTGCATTTTCTTAAAGCAGCAACCATTTTTCCAGTAACTAAAGTTCCTGGTTTCATGCCAAACATCTCACCTAGTGCAGCCCTTATAGAAGGAGCTGTCTGAGCAACAACATGTTTTTTAGGATTATTTAATGCTTTTTTAACTTCCTCTAAATGAGTTCTTTCTGAAATAGCACCAACAGGACAATTAATCAGGCACTGCCCACATCTAATGCAGGCAACATCTGCTAAATGTTTTTCATTATAAGGAGATACATGTTCATTATGAGCTCTGCTTGTAAAATCAATAGCATAAATTTCCTGTATCTTAGCACAAACCTGAACACATCTCCCGCAATTAATGCACTTATTATTATCTCTTATTATAGAGGCGCCTAAATCCGGAAGATAATTTTTAACAGGCTTAAATCTTTCTGTCTGCAATCCAACTTCATTATAAATTTCTCTTGCCTCAAAATCATCAGAAAGCTTATCCATATTCACTCCAGGAGCCATTAGCTCCATATTTCTTTTTCTTGCTTTTAAAATTCTATCTGATTTAGTTATTATTTCACAACCAGGTATTGGTTTTGTTGAGCATGAAGTAACTAATTTTCCATTCATCTCAACTAAACATAATCTGCATCTTGCTTCAGGAAATAAACTCTTATGATAACATAAAGTAGGAATTTTAATTTTAAGTTTCTGACAGATATCTAAGATTGTCTGTCCTTCTTTTACTTCAATTTCCTTTCCATCTAGTTTTATTTTCATTTCACCAACTCCTCAAAATCTTTTTTAAAATAATGCAAGGAAGTTAAAATATGATTACCACAAGATTGCCCTAATCCACATAAACTAGTATCTTGAATATGCTGTGCAAACTCCTTTAACATTTCAAAGTCACTTTCATCTGCTTTGCAATCTCTTATTTTTTTTAAAATATTTAACAATCTAACTGTTCCTTCTCTGCATGGAGTACACTTACCACAAGATTCAAAGGTATAAAATTTAGCAATACTCAAATTTATATCAACAATATTATGCTTTTCTCCAATAAAAATAATAGAATAAGCCCCATGCTGACAATTTTCTTTGCATAATGAACCTTCATCAATTGTGGATTTTACATCAACAGGCATTACACCTCCGAAACATCCAAAAGACATTGCTTTTAATTTTTCTTTTGGTTTAACACTATCTAAAATAGTTGCCATTTTAACTCCTAATTCCCATTCATAAACCCCCGGATGCTCAACATCACCTGAAATTGAAAATAACCTATACTTAGGATTCCAATCATCATAAATCAATGCCTGAGGGACATTTGTCAGTGTTTCAACATTATTCAAAACAGTTGGCATTCCCCATAATCCGCTGATTGTTGGATAAGGCGGCTTATAATTCGGCTGTCCTCTATACCCCATTATTGACTGCATAATTGCTGTTTCCTCTCCGCAAATATAAGCTCCAGCTCCTCTTATAATTTCTATAGAAACCTTCATTTTAGATTTTTCAAGAACTTCTTTGATTTTTTCTTCTAATTCTTCTCTTAAATAAGCATATTCATTTCTTAAATAAATAAAAGCTCTCTTTACTTCAAGAACATAAGCAGCAATTAAAATTCCTTCAATTAAAGTTCCAGGATTATTTTTAATAATAAATTTATCTTTAAATGTTCCTGGTTCTCCTTCATCTGCATTGCAAACCAAATACCTTTCTTTTGCTTTTGTATCTAGTGCTATTCTCCATTTTTTTGCAACAGGAAACCCAGCTCCTCCTCTTCCAACTAATGCTTTTTTTTCTAATATTTTTAAAACTTTCTCTCTTCCAATTTTTTGAGCTAATCTCAATCCCTCTAATTTAGTTTCTCTTAGAATTTGCATTTTTCTTCAACTCCTTTAAAATTTCTTTTACTCTTTCAATAGTAAGATTAGTATAAGGTTCTCCATTAACTAGCATTGCAGGAGCTTCATCACAGCACCCAATGCAAGATGTTTTGTAAACAGAAAACATTTTATCTTTAGTTGTCTTACCAATTTCAATTTTAAGTTCTTTTTCTAAAAAATTCTCTATATCTCTTGCCTTATTTAAAACACAGCTTGGAGAGCCACACAACTCAATTATGTATCTTCCTTGTTTTTTAAGCCTAAACATGGTGTGGAAAGTGGCAATTCCATAAAGTCTTGAAATAGGAATTTGATATTTAATGCTAATCTCTTTTAAACCCGATTCAGAAAGATAACCTTTTTTATCTTGTTCTTCATGAAGAATATTCATTAAAATTTCTTCTTTTACTTTTTCCTCTTTTTCTCTCATTTTATAACTTAAAAATACAAACATAATATTTAATTGTTTCGATATATGAATAACTTTTTAAACAACAGACAATAATTATAATAGAGGTGAGAAATTTGAAAACAATAAAACGTCCATGGGGTGATTTTAAACAATTTATTCTTAACAAAAAATGTACAGTTAAAATACTTGAAGTAAATCCTAACCAGAAGCTAAGCCTTCAAATGCACAAAAAGAGAACAGAAAACTGGTACTTTTTAACATCAGGAACTGTTCAGATTAAAAATAAAAAAATTAAAATAAAAAAAGGACAATTAATCCAAATAAACCCAAATACTCCTCACAGAATTATTGCTGATAAAAATAAAGTAGAAGTTCTTGAAATTTCTCTTGGAATTTTTAATGAAAAAGATGAAATAAGATTAGAGGATAAATATGGCAGAAAATAAAATAATTGCAATTGATCTAGGAGGAACAAATCTTAGAGTAGCCCTTGTAGAAAATAATAAAATCAAAGAATATATTAAAAAAAATACTCCTAAAGAAAAAGATTTATTGATAAAAGAAATTGATGATTCTATTTCTCAGTTAATGGTTAAAGGAGTTAAAGGAATTGGAATGGGTTCTCCGGGACCTCTTGAAAATGGAATTATAAAAAATCCTCCAAACCTGCCTCTAAAAAACTTTAATATTCAAAAACATCTTGAATCCAAATTCAAAAAAAGAGTGGTTTTAGAAAATGATGCTCATTGTGTTGCTTTAGCAGAATTAAAATTAGGATGTAAGAAAAAGAATTTTATTGTAATTACATTAGGAACCGGTGTTGGAGGAGGAATAGTAATCAATAAACAAGTATATCGAGGACAGGGATATGCAGGAGAATTAGGGCATATTATTCTTGATAATGGAAAATCTTTTGAAATTCTCTGGAAAGAAGCAAAAGAAATGATGAAAAAGCATTTTGGAAAAGAAATACTTGTAAAAGATTTAATTAAAATGAACAGTCCAGAATCAAATGCAATTCTAGATTATATTGCTAATTATGTTGGACAGGGAATTGGTTCTCTTATTAATATTTTTGACCCTGAAATTGTTATTTTAAATGGAGGAATAAAAGAAGCAGGTAAACTCTTAATAAGCAAAATAAAAAAAGAAACAAAAAAATATGTTATTCTTCCAAGAGAGACTCCCATTAGTTGGAGTAAATTAGAACATCCAGGAATTTTAGGAGCAAGCCTATTAATATGATAAAAAAAGTAAAAGCACCAGTAAGAATTGATTTTGGTGGAGGTACAACAGATATAAAGCCATTCACACATACTCATGGAGGAGCAGTTCTTAATGCAGCAATTAATCATTATGTATATGGGCAATTAATTTCAACAAATGAAAAAATAGAACTAGAATATCATGCAGACATACCAACTTCAAGCGGATTGGGAACAAGCAGCGCAATGAATGTTGTTTGGACAGCATTAATAACTCCAATTAAAGAAAAACAAAAAATTGCAGAAGCTGTTTTTAATATAGAACATGCAGTTAAAGAATCTTCTGTTAATGGAAAACAAGATCAATATGCATCTGCATTTGGGGGGATTAATTTTATGGAATTTAAAGGAGACAAGGTAATTATTCATCCATTAAAATTAAAAAAAGAGCTAATAAAAAAATTAGAAGATAAATTAGTTTTAGTCTACTCTGGAAAATCTCATTACTCTGGAAACACAAACAAATCATTTATTGATAATTTAATAAAAGGAAAAAACAAAAAAAATCTAGTTGAATTAAAACAAATAGCAATTAAAATGAAAAATGCACTGTTAAAAGGAGATTTATATGAATTCGCAGAACTTATGAATCAGGAAACAGAACAAAGAAAACAGCTTTCAAGTCTAGCTCTTTCTCCGCAATTAAAACAAATAATAGACTTAGGAAAAGCAAATGGAGCTATTGCAGCAAAAATATGCGGGAGTGGAGGAGGAGGAAGCATTTTATTTTTTACAGATAATAAAATTAAATTAATTAAAACATTCAAAAACAAAATTATTCCCTTTAAATTTGATTTTAATGGTTTGACTTGGGAATAAAATTAAAATCTATATACTCATATAAATATTCTATTTGAACAGACAACAAAACATCTATTTCTCTTTTGTTTATCCTTAACATCTTAATCCTCTCATCTACTTAGCGATTGTCTTAATAGATTACTAAACTACTCCTTCTTTGTCTTATTTCTCTTAAACTCTTCTAAAAACAACCTAGCCATTAAATAAGAAACAGTTGATTCAGCACCTTGATTTAAATTAATTGAATATTTTCCAAGGCCATCATGGCATCCTCCAGTTGTTTCATTATAAATCATTTGTTTTAGATAATTTTTTCCAAGATACCAATTAAAAGAAAGTATTGCTTTGTTATAATCTTCTTTTTCTTTAGTAATATTATAGGTGGTTAAATAAGCAATAACCATTGAAGAAGCATCTAATGGTTGCTGATCAAAAAAAGCTCTTTGCCCATTTTTCTTATACCACCCACTTTGTCCTATAGGAGCCAAACATCCATCTATAAAAACAAGATTAGATAAAAAATCAAGAGTTTTTTTTGCAATTCCAAAATATTTCTCATTTTTAGTTTCTTCGTATGCAAAAAATAAAGATTCTGAAAGTTTTGCATTTGCATAAGTTAAATAGGATTCAAACCATTGCCAATTATCTGAAGATTCTTCTTCGTATAATCTAACCAAATAATCTGCAAATTCAATAATTTTATTTTTAATTATTTCATTCGGATAAATTTTATTATAATGGCAGAGCCCGATAAGAGCATAAGCATTTGCTCTTGGAGAACTAACCGGGATAATTTTATCCAGAGACTTATTAAACATAATTTTTGCTTGTTCGATAAAATCTGGATTTTTAGATTTCTCAATTGTATAACCTAACGCCCAAATTGCTCTTGCAAAAGAATCTTGGCTATGAGAATCTGTAATTTCATTATCATTATAAAAATTATTCCTAAAATTACCATCTTCTTCCTGAGCATTTTTCAAAAATTTAAGATAAACATCAACTAATCCAGTAACAGTATGATTGTTATACAAGTTATCATACAAAACAGAAACAATTAATGCTCTTGAATTATCATCTAGAGTATATCCAGAACTCTTATCTGGATCTGCATTATTTGAAAATTGAATTATTCCAAAATTATCAGTCATATTCCTAAGATGATTTAGTTTTATCTTAGGGAACTTCTCAGTAACATCTTCTCTTAATTGTACAACCTGATTAAAAATATTAAGATAATTAAAAGCTACATTAGACCAAATCATAGATCTCCCAAAAGTATAAGCTTCTCTTTCAATATTTTTTCTTAACTCTTCATTAGACAATACTTTATCAATTGTATTTGCAAAAGATTCTGGTTTCCTAAACTCCGCAAGCAAACCTCGGTTATTAGAAAGTATTTCTTCTGCATAAATTATAGGGGTAGAAACAACTGCCCTTCCACATCCAAGAGCATAAGACAAAGTTCCGCTGCTAATCTGACTTCTCTCAAGATTAGTGCAAACATAAACGTCACTTGCAAGTAAATAACTAATGATTTCCTTTAAAGTAAAATATTTATTATAAAATCGTACATGATCTTTTAATCCCAGTTTTTTTACAAGATGAACTAAGCTATTTCTGTACCTTTCTCCTTCAGCTCTCCTAACAACCGGATGAGTTTCTCCAATCACAAGATAAACAAGATTCGGATATTTTTTGATTAAGCTAGGAAGAGCCTTTATCATATATTCAATTCCTTTTCCCTCACTTAATAATCCAAATGTAGACAAAACCATCTTCCCCTCCAACTTTAGTTTCTTCTTCATCTTTTCATTGTTTTGAAATGGGACATCTGGAATTCCATGATGAACCACATGAATTTTTTCTTTTTCAATCCCATAATCTCTAACTAAAATATCTGAAGCTATGTTAGCCATAACAACTATTGCAGAACATCTTGAAGAAATAGCTCTAACAACTTTTTTTCTTGCTTCATCTGGATTTTCTAAAACACTATGATAAACAATAACAACAGGTTTGTTAACTGCATCCAAAAAAGGAATTAAATAGTTTCCATACTCTCCTCCAAATAATCCGAATTCGTGCTGTATGCAAATTAGTTTTATATTTTCAGAATTATTCACCTTTTTAGCAACGCTGAGATAACTTTCAATATCATCCCTTCTCATTTCCATAACTACATTTTTTCCATAGTTATAGAAATTTTCACTTTCATTAATTGCAATTACTTTTGATTTTAATTTTGGATTAAATCTCTTATCCATTGCAACAGCTAAGTCTTTCGTAAAGGTAGCTATTCCACATTCTCTTGGAGGAAAACTGCTCAAAAAGCAACTCTTAAGATATTCTGTAACATTCTCCATCTTTTTTATACAAAAGTGAGCAAATTCAAATTTATAAAATCTTCGATAGTATTTGATTTTAGAAAGTTGTTTATCAAAAATCAGTTCAGACAACAATATTCAGAATTTAAAATCAAGCGCGGACTGGGAATCGAACCCAGACAAACTCGCTCTGCAGGCGAGCGCAGTACCATTGTGCCATCCGCGCAAATTTATAAAAATCAAAGATATAACAAGTTTTTAAAGTTAGTTATCAGATTAGAATAACATTAAAATAGGTAACCTTTTAATATAAAAATTAAATACAATAAAATCATTACTGCTCCAGTCCATCGGGGAATATCTTTTTTTATCATAATTACAGAGATAAAAATCATTGTAAGAATTACTATTGGAAAATAAAATAATAGCAGTTCTTTTGAAATTACTATGGGATTTATCAAAGCAATTATTCCTGCATTTAATAACAAGAAATGAAAAACAGAACCTGACATATTTCCATAGCTTATATCTGCTCTTCCTTTTATAGCAGCAGGAACTTGTTTTGCAAGCTCTTCTATGCTAATTAAAAATGCTACAATAGTCATTCCAAATAATGTATCGCTGATTCCCAAAATAGAAATAATAGGTTTTGCTCCTTCAACTAACATTTCACTTCCTAAAACTATTCCAATAATAGCTACCGCTAAAATAAACAAAGCTTTCCATTTATTTATTTTCTTTTTTTCAAGATATTCTTTAACTTCTCCAGCAGGTTTTATATCTTCTCCTTTTTTGCTTATTTTAAAAATATAAATTACTAATAATGTAAAAGCTAACAACAAAAGTATTGCATCAAATCTCGATATTAATCCGTCTAAGCTTAATAAAAGCAAAAATAAGCATACAAAAGTAGGTAATAATACAATGGGTTTTGAAACTTTTTTAAATTTCATTTTAACAAATAAAGTAGTTATTCCAAATGCAAGAGCAGTTGGAATCATGACAGCACCAAGTATACTTCCAATTGCAATCCCATTTATTCCCTGATATGCTCCAACTCCTCCAGCAGCCATATTCTCCGGATCAAATCCAACAAAAATAGCAGTAATAAGATATGCAGAAACTCCAAATCCCCTTGAAACATTAACAACTCCTTTAACTAATTTCTCAGCAGAAAAAAGCATTATCAATAATCCTATAATTAAAAGCAAAACTGCAAATATAATTCCCATCTCTTTTTATAAGAAGAAGATTGTAAGGTTTTTATATGTTTTTATCAAAAACGCCCCCGCGAAGATTTGAACTCCGGACCTACTGCTTTCTCCTATAATTTCCAGGTATTAGAAGGCAGTCGCTCTATCCAGGCTGAGCTACGAGGGCATACCATCTATTTTAAAATCAACTATTAGCTTTATAAAATTATCTACAACCGCTTTTTTAGAAGACCACAAAAGCCAAGAATTATTTGCCTTATCATAATATGGAAAATTAAATAAAATTATTAACAATCTATCTAAACTTACTCTGTCCTTTTTTTCTTAGAAGCCATTTATGAGTATTATGGCTGTCTAATTTATCTTTGTGATTTCTAAATATCAAAAAAACCCCCACCAAGATAATAATCAAAAAGATAATATACCCAATCATTTTTCCATTAGTTGCTCCCCAGATAAAAAATCCAGTTGTTCTTCCTTCACCTAAGACAACCGATTGTTTAATAAAATTATCAGCATCATCAGAGAGTGCAAAATAGACATAATAAATACCAGCTAAATTTCTATCTAAATCTATTACAACATTTCTATTAATAATACTCCCATCAATTGCGAACAAATCCTGAACTCTATTTAGTTCATTCCCATTTTCATCAGTTACCCAGATATCTACACTTGCTCCTTCTCCAACAACTTTTGAGCTGTCAAAGTGATAATTAACATTTAATTTGTTATTTTCATAAACTAATTCGCCAACCTCAATAAAATTTAGTCCAGGAATATTAACACTTATCTTCTGTGTATCTTTAGCTTCATCACAGCTAATTTCTATTTCTCCGATATAATATCCAGAATTTATTTCTTGAGGAACATTTAAATCAAAAACAAAATCAACTATTTCTCCTTTAGCAATTCCTTGTTTCTGAGTTGAATAAATCCAGGAAGCAAGGTCTCCTTTTCCAGTTAATTTACAATTATTTGCAAAAACAGCTCCTTTGTTTTTGACACTTACAGATAAAGTTTTTTTATCTCCTGAATAGGCAATTACTTCTCCTAATTTAGAAACTTCTAATAATCCTATTTTACTCACATTAACACTTCCACTTCCTCCTCCGCCTCCACTAGACCCCCCTGAACCTCCTGGTGTTGAAGGTGTTGAAGATTGAGTTATAAAAGAATATAATCCTGTCTGAGGATCTTGAGAACAACTTGCATCAGTACAACTCTGAACTTTATAAAAATAACTTGTTCCAGGGGTTAAACTAGTTAAAATAATTGAATGAGAATTTACAATTTCAGCTTTATTATAAGAAGAACCTAAAGAAGTTGACATTCCATAAAAAACAGTTGAATTTGAATCTAAATCCGTATCCCAACTAATCGTAGCAGAATCTATAGTGGGAGTTCCTGAACTTACATTAAATATATTTGGAACAGTAAATTCTTTCCAGGTTAATTCAAAGTTTAACAAATCTATAGGTATCTCTGGATTTTTCTCAAAATCAAACATTAAAGAAAGATTGTTTCCATTTAATCCACTAATAGTTGTTCCATTAACAATATATTCACCATAACTATCTGTAGAAATCCAACTTGAATTTCCAAACCTATATTTCAAAATAATTGGTGTTCTCTGTCCATCTCCTTTTGCATTTTCAGTATTATTCTCTGTCCATTTAATACTAAATTCAGTTATATTATTAGTTGTAAAAATAGGTTTTAATACAAAATTACCAGCGATATTACTTGAATTCATACTGATTTTTCCATTATTCCATACTAGATTACTAGTAGATTGTATAGAAGAATTATCTTCGAAACTTTCAGAAATATTTTTATTAAAATTTAAAGTAATAAAAACTTTATCTTCCCTGATAGCATTATCAGAATTATTTGCATAAACACTTACATTATTCAATCCTTCCCTTAATAAAATACTTCCAATATAAGCATTGCAATTAGAGCATAAACTAATGTTTTCTCCATTGTTTACTTTATACCATAAACTTGTATTTTGATTTAAATTAACATTTAAAGTAGGGGTGTAATCATTTATTTCAGAATTATTTTCAGGAGAATTCACAATTATTATCACTGGTAATGCGATTTTATTAATCCAAATAGGATTGCTCCATATTTTTCTGTTATTGCTATCTACTGCTTCTAATCTATAATATCCTGATGAAGAAACATTTTCAGAATAAGAAAAACTGCAGTTTTGAGAAGAACAAACAGTTAAATTAATCACATTTCCATCTTTGATTAAACTTATATTGCTGACAACAAAAGAAGAATTAGTTGCAGAAATTATAGTGCTAACTGAAATTGCAGAGCAATTTGCAGTTTCTCCCATGTGATAATCAGTGAAACCATCACAATCTAAACTAAATGGCCCTAAATCCATACTAGGCCCTTGTGAAGAATAAAAATATCCTGTTTTCATGGAATTAACATAAGCAGATATTGTAAATTCAGGCATATATGCTTTTGTAAATCCATATCCTAAATCCACATTAACCTGATGCATATCATCTGCAGCAACTCCAAATACCTTCTTTCCAGATATTAAAACTGAATCCCACTTCTGGACAGCATAAGGATCCGGGCTTAATCTTTCAATAACTTTATTATAAATTTCCATAGCAGTATAATTTTGTAGATTAATTAAATCACTTACACTCCAAATAGTTGAACTCCAATTTGGATGAGCTGCAATTGCAAATCCTCCTGCATCATTAGCAGCATTTACTGCATTTTGAATATTAACTGCAGCATTATTATATGTAGAATTTACATTTATTCTCACAACATGTTTAGTCGATGTCCACTCCTCTGAACTAATACACAAGAAATTAGCACTCAAATTTGTAAGAGAAGTGCAATTAGTTACATAACCATGATCCGTAATCGCTACAATGTTATACCCTTTATTTCTATATAATCCTGCAACTATCGCAGGAGAACTGTCTCCATCGGAATTAGTTGTATGAGTATGAGTATTTGATTTAGCCCAAAAAGGAGTATAAGCAGAAGAAACATTCACAATTAAATTTCTATCAGAGCTTTCAGCAGAATTTAATCCATCCGAACAATTTATTTTCCAGTTATAATCTCCATTAGATAAACTATAACTTATTGCTCCATTTTGCCCATTAGGAACAGAATTATTATTAGCAGCATAAACCCCATTTAAAAATAAAGAACAATTCAAACTTGTTGCCCTATTATCTGTTGCATTAAAAATAAAATTAACACTAGAGCTTGAATTTTCACTATAATTATTTTCAGGAGAAACTAAGCTTATTGTTGGAGAAGCAATATCTCCAATAATAGTTCTATTTGAATTTGCAAAACTGCAAATCCCATCAATATCACAAAAATAACAATTCCACTTAACACTATTTACTATCTCTCCTAAAATAAAACTTGTGGTATTACTTGTTCCTGAAATTGTTTTTGTTTCTAAAGGAGCCCATCCAAATTTATCATAATAAACACTTACATTACTAAGTTCAGCTAAAGAAGAAGCAGAGCAAGTCACATTAATATTGTATTCGTCAGTTAAATAATTATCTGAAGGAGAATCTAAAGAAACAGAAACATTTGAATTTGCTGAAGAATCATAATTTATTGTAACATTATATAATCTTAAATTATCCTCTAAACTTTCTCTGCTAAAAAATGATTTATATTGAATATATCTTGAATCAAGATTTATATTTTGATTATTATCAAAATAACTTGAACTTGTTCCATCAGGTCCAAGATAATCAGAAGTAATAGGATTTGTATTTCCCGCTCTAACTTGGAATTTTAAACTCAAAATTCCTCTTTTATACAAGTTTAATATCTCGCTGTCAGACAAGCTTCTATTCCAAATTCCAACTTCATCTAAATTTCCATTAAAAAATTCAGCATAAGTTGGTCCGGGATTTGCTCCTAAAGTTAAATTATAACTTATATCACTTATGCTTCCAGTTGTAGCAACACTCTGCTGTTTAACTCCATTTAAATAAAAATCAACACCAGTTCCATTATATCTTCCAATTATATGATACCAAGTTCCAGCAGATAAAGAAGATAATGCGATTCCTGCATTTTTATATCCTCCAATATAAAAATAAGTTTCAAGTTTACCACTTGAAGCTTCATTAGCAATAATTCCATAACCTCCTGCTTCATTTTTGTCAACTAGGGAATAAACAGTACTGTCCGAAGGTATTTGATTGAATTTAACCCAAGAAGAAATTGTAATATTCCCTGTAATTCTAACAGAATTAGAATTTCCTAAATTAACATAATCATTTGTTCCATCAAATCCAATTGAAGAATTAAATTTTCCTGATTGAGAATATAATGCTCCATTGTAACTTCCATTATTTTTTCCATTTGAATCTATAATATTTCCAGATTGCTCATTTAAATGCCATAATCCTACTAAACCACTCAAATTCAGATTATTAAAGCTAATCTCATCTCCATAAGGAATGTCTTCGCTCCATGAAATATTATTCCATTGAACAATTGCACCAGCATCTTTTACATTAGATTCGTAAGTTCCATTATAAAATTCACTTGAATTTATTGTTGAACTAGTTACATTTGTAATTCCTTTATTGTACAATTCAAGAACTTCAGACAAACTTAAAGCCTTATTCCAAATTGCAACTTCATCAATCTGCCCTTTAACAGGGTACTGCCAAGTTGCACCTAATAAAGCCTGCCCTTCATCATTTCCCATACTTAAATTCCAGGAATTATTAATCTTTCCAACTGTTGCTATACTTGAACTTGTTGCTAAGCTTCCATTAATATATAACAAACTCTGATTGCTAGTTCTATTTATTACAGCTGCAAAATGAAACCATTTTGTATAATCAATATCTACATAACTTGTATCAACTCTATTTGTTCCATCACCCACAACAAACTTTATACCACTTCCTTCTAATATTCCAATATAATATCCATTTTTTCCTCCAGCAACATTATCTCTTTTTGCAACATACAATTGATATCCATTTCCACCTCGAGTAATAGATTTTGCCCACCCAGTTATTGTAAAACTTCCAGTCCCAGGATTTAACTCTTCTTTATTTGCTATTTGAACTTCATTTACATAAGCTCCACTTGTTCCTGAAAAATTTCCTGAATTTCCAAATAAACCTAAACTGATATTAGCATTAGTTTTAGCAGTTCCATTATTTTTTCCTAAAACATCTTTAACCTCTCCATTTATTCCATTCCAACTGGTTTCATTAAATCTCCAATAAGAAACTAATCCTGTTTCACTTCCAGTCATTTCACTTACATTAGTAGTATTTACAATTGTGGTTCCATTTATGGAATTATTCAATTGTATAAATCCAGAAGAATTATAAAAAGTATTATTAAAAGTTCCTAAAAAATCACTTTGTATCTTATCTTCAAAATTCCCTGCTAAAACTAATCCAACTAAACTAACCAAAACAATTCCCAAGATTATTCCTCTTTTTTTCATTTGTTTTTTATTTTATTAATTTTTATAGCTAATTTTCTATTTAAAAAATTTTACTTATTTTGATTTAATTTTTATCATATTTAGTTTTTCTTTGTTCAAACTTGTCTTTTTAAAGAAAGTTTGTTTTATTTCGCGAATTTATGCATTAATTTAATTCCTACAATAACTACAACAACTAAAAGCAAAGCACCTAAAAATAATCCCACTAACGGGAATTTATTCAAAAAACTATCTCCAACAACACTTTCTAATCCCACAACATTTCCAGTTAATCCTACTCCCTCTACTTCAAAAGTATTTGCATCTGTTCCATCACTTACTTTAATATCATAATTTCCTGCAGGAGCAGTTAGTTTAATTTTTTTAGTTTGTCCAATTTCTAAAGGAACAAGTGCAGTTTCATCATGACTACCAATTGAAATTGAAATTTTTTTATTATAAACTACATTTCCAACATTAGTTATAATCAAATTATCTCCTTCTAATTTGATTTCTGCTCTTTCTAATTCTCCAACATTAAACAACTGCCTTTGCTCTCTTCCATTATACTTAGCAACAATTGCACAATGTCCTTGAATAGTATTTTCAGGTAATTTAAAAATAGTCTCGACACCAGATTCCACAATTCCCTCAGTTATAACCTCCGAATAATAGTCTAAAATTTGATAGTTAATTTGTCCATTTATCTTTTGATTATTATCTCCATAAAGGGTTATTTTAAAATGAAGCTCTTCTCCAGGGACATAATTATTGCCTGCCTCGATCCCGATATTCCCAGCATAAACTAAGCTAAAACAACTAATCATTATGCACACAACCAAACCAAATATTATTCTTCCCTTTATCATTATATTACAAGTAAAAATTGATATATAAACTTTTTTAGAATTCAAAAGCATTTTAAACTACATATCCCAGTATAATATATGGAAACTCAAATAACTTTTTTGGGAACAAGCCAGGCAATTCCAACTGCAACAAGAAATCATACTGCAATTTTAATGCAGTATAAAGATGAAAATATACTTATTGATTGCGGAGAAGGAACTCAAAGACAGTTTAGAAAAGCAAAACTTAATCCCTGCAAACTAACCAGACTTTTAGTTACTCACTGGCACGGAGATCATATCTTAGGAATTCCAGGATTATTTCAAACATTAGAATTAAACAAATATCCAAAAACTCTTTTTATCTATGGTCCAAAAGGAACTAAAAAATTCATAGAAGAGATATCCAAGATTTTCATTCATCAAAATAAAATGAAAATAGAAGTAAAAGAAGTCTCTGGTAAGTTCTTGGAAACAAAAGATTTTACAATAACTGCTATTCCTTTAAATCACGGAGCTCCCTGCAATGGATATATGTTTGAAGAAAAAAACAAACTAAGAATTAATAAAACAGAATTAAAAAAATTAAAAATAAGCAAAGAAGAGATTCATAAATTAAAACTATTAACTCAGGGAAAAGATATTAAAATAAATAATAAAAAAATTTCTTATAAAAAAATAACTTATGGAGAAAAAGGAAAGAAAATTGCTTTTGTATTAGATACTCTTTATAATTCTAATGTTGACAAATTAATAGAAAATTCGGACTTAGCAATAGTAGAATCAACTTATACTTCTTCAGAAAAAGAGCAAGCTAAAGAACATAAACATATGACTGCAGAACAAGCAGCAAGATCAGCTAAAAAAAATAAAGTAAAAAAATTAATTTTAACTCATTTATCTCAGAGATATGAGCATAAAGAACATTTAGTTCTAAAAGAAGCTAAAAAATATTTCCCGCATACAACAATTGCTGAAGATTTAATGAAGGTTGAGGTTTAAAATGGATAGTTGGTTAATATTTGCATTACTCTCAGCAGTTTTTGCTGCATTGGTTTCTATATTTGCAAAAGTAGGTCTTCAAGGAGTTGATGCAAATACTGCAACAACAGTAAGGGCATTTATAATGTTCTTATTTTTAATAGGAGTAATCCTAATTCAAGGGAAATTTGATAATATATTTGTATTTTTCTTAGATAAAAAAATATTATTATTTATTATCTTATCTGGAATTGCAGGAGCATTATCTTGGCTTTTTTATTTTATTGCAATAAAAAAAGGAACAGTAACAAAAGTAGTAAGTATTGACAGATTATCTATTGTATTTGCAATGGTCTTTGCATTTGTTTTCTTAAATGAAAAAGTAACAATCAAATCAATTTTAGGAGTATTATTAATTGCAGTTGGAGCAATAATAATAGCAATTGATAATTAAAGCCCAACTAACTTTAAACTTCAAAGAATTTAACCGTGTGAATCTAAACAGGTCAAACACTCAATTCTCTTCTTATGCTACACTAGCCGGAGATATAAAGATAATAGTGTCACCTCTCAAAAAGGTAAGGCCAACACTTCTCTTATTCTCTCCTTCAACAATTTCTTTTGCATTATCTAACACAACATTAATGTGTATATCAAATGCTAAAAGAGTTCCAACCATCTGTCTGTTGTTTTTCAGTTGAACTAATACTTCTTTGCCTTTAGCATTGTTCAACACATCTAGTGGCCTTTCAATTCCATTAACCATAAACCAATTCTGCATAATAAGTTTTTAAACATTTCTGTTTAATTAAAATGTGAAAAATTAATAAAAAAGACATTTAGTAAGTTTTATAAACCAACTTCTCAATAAAAAACTATGAAACTTGGAAGAAAAATAACTGGTGGGAAATACCATCAATTAAGAAAGAAAAAAAAGTATTCCTCAAAGGGGATAGCAAGAAAAGTTAAACTTAGTGAAACAAAACAAAAAAAATTAAGAGTTACAGGTGGAAATGAAAAAATAGTTTTATTAACGAGTAATATTGTAAATGTTTTTAACCCTGAAACAAAAAAATCTAAAAAAGTAAACATTAAAAATGTTTTAGAAACTCCATCAAATAGATTCTTAGCAAGGCAAAATATTCTAGTTAAATCAGCAATTATTGATACAGAATTAGGAAAAGCTAAAATAACAAACAGACCTTCTCAAGAAGGACATGTTCAGGCAGTTCTTATAAAATAATTATCCATCATATTCATGGAAAATAAAGAAATCCAAGAATTAAAAGAAAAAATAGAATTCTTAGAAAAACAAATAAAAGATTTAAAAAACAAGATAATTAATCATCGCCATGATGGACACGGATATTCTACGAATATTTAACTATCAGAAACCTTTTTAAACTTATTTCCATAATCTTTATAAAGGTTGCTAAAACCTTTTTATAATCACTTAAAATGGCTAATGTTAAAAGATGTCCAGAATGTGGAGGAATTAATCTAACTTGGGATGAGCAAAGAGGAGAAGTTTTCTGTAATGATTGCGGAACTGTTGTAGAAGAAAAAATGGTTGATACTTCTCAGGAACTCCAAGGCAGTTTTGACTCTGGAGAAAAAAAAGGCAGAGGGGGAGCTCCATTATCAATGCAGAAATTTGATAAAGGACTTACAACAAATGTTGGAGAAATCTCAGATATTTATAGATTAGATGCAGGTTCAACAAGAAAATTCTTAAGATTAAAAAAATGGCAGGAAAGAGTTTCAACTTCTATTGAAAGAAATTTAAGATTAGCAATGGCAGAACTAAGAAGAGTTGCTTCTTTCTTAAATCTTCCAGAAGTTGTAAAAGACGAAGCATCAAGAATTTATAATTTTGTATTACAAAGAGGATTAGTAAGAGGACGTTCAATGGAATCAGTAATTGCAGCTTGTATTTATGCAGCTTGTAGAAGCTATGATATACCCCGGACTTTGGATGAAATCTCAGCTGCATCAGATGTTGAAAGAAAAGAAATTGGAAGAACCTACAGATTTATTATAAGAAAACTAGGAATTAAAGTTACTCCTTCATCACCAAAAGACTACATAAACAGATTTGCATCAGTATTAAAATTAAGTCCAAAAACTCAAAATGAAGCTCTTAAAATTCTTAAACGAGCAGAAGGAAGTGAATTAACATCAGGAAGAGGACCAGCGGGAATTGCAGCAGCAGGGTTGTATGTAGCTGCTTTATTAAACAATGAAAAGAAAACTCAAAGAGAAGTTGCAGATGTTGCAGGAATCACAGAAGTTACAATAAGAAACAGATACAAAGAATTACTAGACAAATTAGGATTAGAAGATAAGCTAAGAATTAAAGAAGCTGAAACAAAAGCAAGCAAAGATAAAACTAACAAGCAAAAAGAATAATCCTTTTTCTATAACAACCTATAAAAACCCATATAATTTATAATTTCTATGCGGGGATGCCAGAGTGGTCAAATGGAGTACGTTTAGGCCGTACTGGCTTAGTGCCTACATAGGTTCAAATCCTATTCCCCGCATTTTCTATATTGCAAAACAAGATTATCACAAAAATATTTTAATTTCTGAGTCTACTCTTCGAATTTATATTATCAAATTTATCTCTTTTTAGAAAGCCAGATTATAACTAAAATAATTACAAACAAACCGATTCCCATGCCAATAGTCCAAATTCCTGTTTTTTCAACAACCTCGCAATTCTTCTGCGAAGCACAATTAGGATCACATTCAGAAGTCTGACAAAAATTATCATTTTCAACTGAACAATCACTGCAATCTAAATTAGTTTCTCCTTTATCACAAATCCCATTTCCGCATTTATCTGCAAAAGGCAAAAAGATTTTTGCAACAGGTTTTTCCTTGTCATAAACAACTAAATTATCTGCAGGAATATAAGGTAATACCACTGAAAAATCAACTGAATTTAAAACAACAGGGCTTGAATTAACAACAGGCAATTCAATTTTAGGAACATATAAACTAGTTGAATATTTTTCATTATCTCCTAAATTAATTTTAACACTATAATCTGATTTTTTCATATCAGTTCCTGCTTTTACCGGAATCAAATAAACCTCTTTAATTTCTATGTTTCCATTTTCATATCTTAAATTAACAAAATAACTTTTTCCAGAAGGCATTAATCTTTCTATTTGCTCTTCTTCTAATCTCTGTTCTTGAATTACGTCCTTAATATGCTCTCTGCAAACAGGATTATATTCGGGATATAAATCAACCATCACTGAATTACTATAGGTAGAGCGATAAAGATTAGAATAAGTGCATCCTTTATAACATCCATCAGTTATATTTGTCCATTTTGAACATTCAGAATTATCATCACAATTAGCATTATTTATTATTCCGATATTGTAATCTCCATAATAATCTGAATAAACATATTCATCAGCTAAATCAGCAAAACTATGTCCTAATTCATGCATCAATATTCTGTTTGCATAAAAATTCTTTGAACAAATTTTTGCAAAACTAGAAGAAGAACCGCATTCTGCATCGTCATTAACCAAAACATAAATACTATCTGCATGACACTGAGAAGCTTGCTTCAGAACCTTAGAGCTATCACAACATACAATAGTTGAAACTTCATGACATCCTACTTCACAATTTAAATCAGAAATATTAACAATTGAAAAACTAAATCTATCTTCATTTGATTTAAATGGCTCTTTATTAAAAAAACAATTATTGCAATCTAATAAATCCAATGCATCTTTTTTAAATTCATTATAATCTGTATATCCTGAAGGGACAATAACAAAATTTATTTTATCATCTCCAGGAACTCCTTCAATAAATTCGCAATTAGATTCATAAATCTTAAAACTAGTTAAAACATCTCCCTGATTTTTTATATCATAATTTCCAAGAGGCTTGTTTGTAGAATCAAAATAACCCCCATAAACACCATCATTTGCATCTTTATCAGAATGCAATCCATCATCATATAAATCAACTAATCCAGAATAAGTTAAACTTTCAATTCTAAGATTTAGATCCTGCTGCTCTCTTTTTTCAGTATAAACAGCATTAATTAAAAAGCTTGTTCCTAGCTGTGAACTCTCAGGAATCACTTTAACACTTAATTTATCACTAGAAGAAATAACTGGCAATATATCCTTAATTCCAGCTATCTGAATTAATAATAAAACTCCTAAAAGAAATCCCACTATTGATAATATTATAATAACAATTGTCCTCACACTCATTTCCATAATTTAATCAAACATTCAAAGCTTAAAAATTATTCTAATTATAAAGGAAGAGATTTTCCTTCTAATATTCCAACATACTCCAAATCAGTTTCATCAGTTATATATTGAGTAACTAAGTTAGTATCAAAAAAAATCTTATCATCTTTATAACTTCCTACATTTCTTGAAGGATATAAAATACCTTTATCATAAAAAATACTTGTTCTAGATTCAGATAATTCAAAATTAGTTTTTTCTCCATTAATACAAATAGAATCTTTATCATCATCACAAAATTCAATTAAATAACTTGGAGAAATATCATAATCTGTAATTAAAGCACTTCCTTGTAACTGGCTATACATATTATATTCCTCTAATACTCCTTTTTGTTGTGCAATAGTAGCGCCTTTATCAATCAAAGACTGATCAAATAATATAGAATCTCCATAATTCCCAACCTTAAAATCAATTTGATTATTAATATCCACTTTAATATCTCCTGGAATTTTATTTACATAAAAAATAGTCTTTTCTCCTTCTAAGCAAAAATATTGTTTTTCTCCTAAAAGAGTATCTTGGGTATCACAAATAGTTGCTTTAGGGACTAAATGACAGTGATTATCATACCAGTATCCCCTAATAAACAAAATGCAGTCACCTTCATCACATAAATCCAAATGCTCTTTATCACAGCTATCTTGTCCAACATCTGCATGAGGAGTAATGTCTTCGGGATTTACTAAAGTTATATCACTTAGTGTTGAATTTATACTTGTAGCTCCAGAAATTTCAATACTCAGAACATCTGAATATAGAATATATTCTTTATTACTATCTTTGCATATCGCTTTTACATAATAATTTCCAGCAGATAATGAAAGAATTTGATTTTCGTTTAAATCATTTATTTTAACATCATTATTATTAACACTTGTATTTTCAGATTCATAAACTTCAAAATAAATATTCGTGCAAGTATATTTTGCATTTAATTTATATCCATTACCCTCTTTAATTAAACTAACACTTTCTATTGAGCTTGTTGTAGAAGTTATTGTAGTTGCTGCAGGAGCAGCAACTGTTGTATCAACAGCAACTTGCTGAACATTGTTTTTATTTTCTAAATATCCTTTAACTGTTCTTTCTCCATAAATTCTTGCAAGTTTAATTAATGCTTTTGCTTTTTGCAAGCTATTAAATGCTTTATCAACAACCTGTTTATACAATTCGATTGCAGAATCTTCATTAGTATCTTTTAATTTATCTGCTTCCTGTAATTTACTTTCAGAAACATTTGCATCCCATAATCCTGTTTCTGAAATTATTTTAGCTATACTATTTGCATTAATTTCACTTAAACTTGAATTAGTTAATCCAGGATTTCCAGCAAGAGCATCTTTAACACTTTCTGTATCAATCCAGCACTTAACATTTTTATCATCACAAGTTCCAACTTGCTTCCATCGATCATATTCAGAACTTGCATTTATAGCACTGGGAGTATTTGCACTAGGATTATTAGTTGCACAAACTCTTATTAATCCATTAGTAGTAGAAACACACTCAATAGTATTTGAAATATTTTGAGTAGCTTGTCCTGCAATATAAGTGTCTGTAATATAATTAATTGCAAAATCAGTTGAAACCTGCCCAAATCCACACTCTTCTTTTCCATTAACCTCTATACATAGCTTCTGATAACCAGAAATAGCTTCTACATCTCTTGCCTGATCAACCTGACTTCCTTTGTTAATATATCCTCTGTCAATAACATAGTTGCTTGAATAATACAATCCAGTATCTTTAGGTTCTTTCAAATAAACAACATAACTTGCTCCAATATCATTTCCAGAATAAATATGATAATAAACTTTATAATGAGACATAGGAGGGACAGTTGCAGTTGTTAAAACATCCTCACTAAACCATCCAGTAAACTGAACAGGACTATCAGGTTCAATTAAATTTTCAAAGAAATCAGAAGAAGTAGGATATTGTGTACTTATATACATATTACAAACATCATCTCCTACTTCTGCAGTTGATCTCATCTGGAAAGCTTTCATTGCAGTAACTGCATAATCATTTTTAAAATAATCAATAGAATTTTGCATGTTCTGCCAAGCATAATCAACAGTAAGATATTCTCCTCCACCTCTTGTTCCCTGCCCTAATGCTAATTCAAATAATTTAGGAATAAATACATCCATTAAAGGAACAGCCTGTTTCCAGAAAAACTGGCATAAATAAATACTTTTAATTTCATCACAAATACCAATATTGCTCCCAGTTGCAAGACTTTCATTCAAGCAATCTCTTGTAGAAGTTAAAATACTTACAAAACTTTCAATACCTGCATGCACTCCAGTTAAACAAATTGGAATTAAAATTCCTTCCTGAGCATTAGGAAGACATAACATTAAGCTTCCAATTATTCCAGATTGGACAACATTTGCAACAGAATATTGTCCTCCAAAATCACATCTTGATGTTGGACATAAAACAGGATCACAAACATTAAACATTAGCTGGCAATCAGCAGGACTCATAAAATCAGAACACTTTGTTCCTTCACTTGCAATTCCAGTCTTATAAGTATTTCCATCAATTTTTACAGAGGTTACCCCTGTAGTTTTATATTGACTCTTAGCACTTATTAAAACAGATTCTGCTTTGGCAACTAAACTCTTTGAATCACTTTCACTTAATCCTGGAAATTTATTTGAAACTCCATTATAAAACATAGCTGAAACATCATCTGCACTTTTTATTCCATCATTCCCTAAATAACCAATAGTATAGCTATTTGGTTTTCCAGAATCAAGAACAGGCTGGCTTAATCCAACAGTAACGGGTGTTGATGAAACATAATACCATCCGCCATTCCACTGGAATGGAACATAACCCACAGTTCCTCCAGGGTAATATTTAACAATTTTAGCATCATCTACAATTTTATTTTTGTAAGAAGTTAAAGTAGCTTCTTGGATACATTTTGAATTTTGATAATAATTTTTAACAGCAGTTAAATAATCACTATTATCATTTTTATCAATATTTTTAGCACTTGTTATTGTATAACAGCTTTCTGAACTTTTAGTAAGGCCAACTACAATTGATTTTCCAGAAGTTACTTGACCTTTTTCATCAGCTAACCAATCAGAAGGTATTGCAACAACCTTAGTAACCATAGAATCTTTTCCAAAATAAGTTTCTGCTTTAGTTTTATCAATAGTAGTCATTGCCTGATACTGAACATTCTTAGGATTAACATTTGCAACAGCTATATCTCCTAATCCATTTTGTTTAAGAATATCGATTTCGGCATTAGCTTTAGCTGCGCTTTGAATACTAGCTATTTCCAAAGATAAATCATTCGTTAAAACCTCTTTTTCAACACTTCCGTCACTAAGAGAACTATAAATAGAAACTTTTTTCATTGTATCTAAATCCATACTTGTTACCTCTTCATTAGTTAAAGTCTTATAGGTTATTTTTCCATCACTTCCCTTAACAGGAACCTTTATTTCAGATATTTTATCATCGGAAAGATATTTATTTTTATAAGCATCTTTAACTGCATTATCCTCGCAAACCAAAGTTCCTCCAGAATCTTTGCACTTTCCACTTGTTTTCAACTGATTTTGAATGTCCAATAAATTCTTATTTTGATCTTCGATGCTTTTTGTGTAGGCTGCAATAGATTTTTCAATTTCAGAATTGCATGCAAGCAAACATAGTTCTATATTAGTAAAAAAATCATCTCCACATCCCGTGATTTTAGATTTTTGAGAAACTGCATTCTCACATTTCTGATTCCACCCATTAGTTTCAGTCATAACTTTATTTCTTGCCATAGCTTCTCCACTTAAACCAGAAAAGAAATTCTTAACAGTAAGAACTGCAGAAGTAGCAAAACAAGTTCCTTTCATTGTCTTAACAACCTCTCCCAGTTTATCATTAACACTATTCCATTGTTCAATTTGATGTTCTAAATCCTCAATTAAATCTTTAGTTTTCTCAGGACTTAATTTAATTGCCCTTTTTTCAATTCCAACTCCAAAACTTAAATTAGCCTGACTTATCATTCCAGTTGTGTCTGGAATTATTTTAATAGAAGCTTCTTTTTCAATATCTAATTTTACTAATTTAAAAACAACATTATTCTGCTTAGTAGTGCTTGGATCAATATCTATTGTAATTTCTTCTCCTTCTTTCAATCCAGTTGATTTTCCATTAATATTCACTACAACAACATTACCCTGCAACTTTTCAATTTTCATTTTAAGATTAGAATTAATTGTTGTTTCTGTACTTAATATTTTATAAATTGCCCCATCAACACTAATCTCTGCATTTAGATTTTCATAACTAGGCCTGCTTAAAGAATAAAGAGAAATAGTATGGGCTTCGTTATTAATATAAAATACAGCTTTTGAATCAGAACCGTAACTAACAGAATCTAACTCCTGTCTTGCTAAACTAGCTTTATTTGATTCAGGATAATCACTCAAAAGTTTTTCTAAATATTCTTTTTGAGTTTCAATCTGCCCTAATCTTCCAGCTAAATCAGCAAGCTCATACAAAGCAATAGCTCCAAAATTATCTAAATCTCCTGAATTTAATTCAATTTCATCTGGAAATTCATTATTAACTCTATTATAATCCTCACTAGATTCATCAAAATTAGTTTTAATATCTCCAGATATCTCTTCATTAGTTACACTCTCTTTATTTTCAGATATCTTTAAATCAAATGTTTTAAGTCCAGAACAAGAAACCTTTATTGAACCATAAAAAGTATTATTCTTTTTATTATTTTTATCTCCAATAACTAAATCACTAACAGTACACTTATTATCTAAGAACTTGCTTCCTTTTATAACCCAAAATTCCTGGTCATCAACTCTGATAAATGCTTTTTCATTTGGATAAGTTATATCCTGCAATTGCAATTGTAATCCTGCTGAACAATAAAATCCCCCTAATGAAATTCTGTTTGAAGTTTTTCCTTTTTCTAAACTAACACTTGAAACTCTTGTATTAAAATCTCTATAAATTCCAACTCTTACAGTACTCTCTTGAATATCCTCAACTCTCAAAAAAAACATTCCATTCCAAAATCCATTTTGTCTATACATTCTTTCCCATTCTAAATCATTTAATGCTTCTGAGAAAAATTCCTGTCTACCAACTCCCCAGGTTCCCTGAGCATTATAATGAATTTCTGCAAGAGCATTTCCTTTTATTACCTCTGGCATTGATTCTTCACTAGGATTTCTTTTCAAAACAATAACTAAATAACCTACATTATCTACAACAGGGCTTCCCTGCAAACTAACCGTGCTTTTAACATAAGCATTTGCAGGGTAGTAACTAAAACTTTTAACACCTTCAGGTAAACTTCCCTTAAAAGTAATATAATTAATCCTTGAAACATCAATTAAAGGATTCATCTGAACACTGGCTACTTTGCAAAATACAGGAACATCCTGCTCTTCTAATAAATCACTTCTAACAACAGTTGGGGAGCATCCTCCAGGAGGAATTGTTAAAATAAAGTCCTGCCTTTCATCACAATTTTCTTCATTAAAATCTCCCCAAATATCATTTACATTGTATCCGCTTCCTGTTAAGAAAAAAGACTGGCTATACTGAACATTTGTTGAAGGATAATAAACTCTTGAATTTGAAAATCCTCCTGTATCCCCTCCTCCTGCAACTGTTACAGCAGCATCAACAATCCCAATTAAATTAACAAAAATAAATATTCCTACAATTAGCTTTATTTTTTCATTCAATTTTCTGTTATCTTTTTTTATTTTTTTATTTTTTATATTTCTCATTTTATTCTAAGATTATATTTAAGCTATTTGTTTCAACATTATCGTAATTTTCCTGCAATTCCAAAACATTAGTTGGTTTTGAAAATGCTTCTGAATTAATTGTTATCTTTTTTGCATTTTCTAATTCAGAATCACTAAAATAATAATTCTGAGTTCCTCCTCCAGAAATTGCAAAGCTAATTATCTGGCTTGGAATTTCAACTGTAAAACATTTCTTCTCTGTAACACCAAATGCACCCAACAATCCGGATTTAGGAGCATCAACACATTTTTCAGATTTAGTTGCATCTAATTTTATAGTTGAATTAGCATAAATATATGTTTTAACTTTATACTGTCCTTCTGATAATTCAATTTGTTTTTGTTCAGGATAACTTAAAGTTTTTGTTTCATCATCTGAAATAAAATTGACAATAGCATATTCGTTGCTTAATGGAAATCCTTGTTTATCTATTTCTAAGTCAAGAATATAAGTTTTAGATAATATAATTACTGCCTGATTTTCATTAATACTCTCGATCTGGTAATTTGCTTTTTTATATCCTTCTGCATTGGCTGTAATAGCTCCATTAACGCATTGAGGGAAATAATCAGTTAAAGCTCCATTTTCAGTTTCTCCAATATAACAACTTGTATCAAAACACTTGAATCTTATGCTTGCATCAACTGGATTTAACTTAGTATCATAAACATCCACACTCATCTGATTATTCTTATGCTGGCATAATTCTGGAATAACATTAGGGGTTCCTTCTGTCTGAGGAGCTTCTCTAGGTTTGTTTTTATTAATGTAAACTACAACTGGAAACTGAAACATCTCATCTCCTGCAAATAATTGTATCATAACCGGGTATG
This sequence comes from Candidatus Pacearchaeota archaeon, assembly GCA_041651235.1. Classification (GTDB taxonomy): domain Archaea; phylum Nanobdellota; class Nanobdellia; order Pacearchaeales; family GW2011-AR1; genus ARS1285. The sequence continues at coordinate 384,498 of JBAZJQ010000001.1, read as the reverse complement.
CAAAATCATATACATAATGATAAGGTACATAGCAAAATCCTAACATTCCTAATCCTTCTTGCAAACCAACTGGCTGAGCAATTAAAAAATTATCTTCACTTGGCCAGACTTCTAGTTTCATCGGCCAGTCTCTTAAATACAAAAAGTTAGTTGTAACATCAATATTTTTACCAGTATCAATTTCAAAATATTTATTTTCAGATCTAGCTAAATTATAATAATCTCCTTTTAATTTAACTGCAGGAACATTCCCCTCTAATGCTTGAGTTAATTCTTCTCTTATATTAAATAGATTCCAAATTTTAGGGGAACATGTAATTTCACTTCCATCAACAGGAGCGTATAATCTTAAAATATCTACTCCATAATTTTCTAAAAACATATTTTCTTTTTGATAATTATAAATATTTTCCGCTAATCCATATAATTTTCCAATATTAGAGTTAATTGAGGTTATATGTGTGTTTTTATTCCAAGAATCTCCACCATAAGAGACACTAAAATCCTGATTTATATTAACACTAATATCCAAATCACCTATAATTGTGTCAACTTCTGCATTTCCTGTATTAACAATAAACCCCTGGTCAGAATATTCTGAAAAATCGCATTCTTTTAATCTTTCAGCTACAAAATCATTTAATTGAACTTGCATTTTAGATTTACTTGGAATTTGTTCTTTAACAACTCCATTACCTAAAACAGTATACCAATACGGAACACCAATTCCTAAAAAACCCAATTCAGAAGAAAAAGGCATATATTCACTGCCTGCTTCAAATTCAGGATTTTCAATATACCCTGCTTGTTCCCCTAAAATTAAAGCTCCTTGTTTTGTTGCTTGTTCAATACAGCTTAAATAATAAGAATAAACTGGTTCAAATTCTTTAGGAACCCCGCTTCCAATTTCTAATCCCCTAGCTAAAAAATAAATTACTAATCCCCCTACAATAACAATTGCAATTATAACAAAAATAGCAGCTTGCGCTTTATTGTCTTTTATTATACTATTTTTCATTTTTATCCTCTTTTTTTAATTTACTTTTAATCAATTCTATAATTTCGCTGTTAATATCTCTATTTATAAGATTTTTAAATTTCTCCCACATCTTTTCATCTTCAATTAAAAGTAAATATTTTTTCATCTTAAATCTCCTTTGGAATTTAAGATACTAAAAAATTTATTATTTTTTTTCATACACTCTCTTTCCCCAGCAAATATTGATTTTTCAATATTATAAATATTGAACCAGCTACCATATATAAATGTTTCTTATTAACTAACTAATTTAATAACTAACTTACTAAGTAAATCCTATTAACCTTATTCGTTCCTTTTCTTCCTCTTTCCACCTTTAACTTGTCCCCAATTATCTTCTAAATAACTAAATCTTAATTTATTCATATCTATTTTTGCAATATGGCATAAACTTTCAAAAAAATCTTTGGGCAATAATCTTCTTTCACAATAATAATTCTTCAAACTAGAATAATTAGTACTAAATCCAAATTGCAATATTCCTCTTAAAGATATACATCCTGTACTTTCAATAACTAAATTAAGAAATTCTCTCTGTTTTCCCTTCTTAAATAAAATTCTTTGCATCTTTGTTTTATATTTAATTTATAATATCCCGATATTAATCTTCATCATCTGCGAGTCTGTTGTCTTGATAAATTATAAAATATCTATTCTATACCCCGCTTAATCAACAGATATCTCACTGTTCTAAATTTTATATTATCCATATTCAGTAGTTAACTATGACACCATTAAAACAAAAACCTTTAAAAACCTATTTCTTATTCACATTTCATGAAAGTTCCCAAGAAAACAAAGAGATTTTGTCCAAAGTGCAATAAAAGAACAGAACATAAAATAGATTTAGTTAGTACAGGAACTAAAAGAGGAACATTAAAGAGAGGATCTCTTGAAAGAGCAAAACTAAGAGGGAAAAATAGGGGAATGGGAAATCAAGGTAAATACAGTAAAAAACCAATTAAACAAAGAAAAAGAAAATCTAAAATGACTACAAGAAAACTTTTAATTTATACTTGCAAAGAATGCAAAAAATCTAAACACTCAAAACAATCAAGGAGAGTATCTAAAGTAGTATTTGAATAAAATGGCTAAACAAACAAAAGTATTATCAAAAAGAAGAAAATTCTATGAAGTCGATGTTCCATTAACAAGAACGAAAATTGAGCTTGTTGGAAATTCTATTGAAGAACTAAAAGATAAAACAATAAAGCTAGATTTAACAAGACAGCTAAGAGGGAAATCAGTTGAAGCAGTTATTAAAGTTAAAATTGATAAAAATAAAGCAATTGCAGAACCGATAAAAATGAAGCTAATGCCTTATTTTATCAGAAGAATGATTAGAAAAAGAATTTCTTATATTGAAGATTCTTTTGAAACTCCCAGCCAGGAAAGCATGATTATAGTAAAACCATTTATTATAACAAGAAAAAGAGTTTCAAGAGCAGTTAGAAAAACAATAAGAAATCAAGCTAGAAATTGGCTCCAAGATTATATTGCAGAAAAGAATGATTCTGAAATATTCAATGAGATATTTTCAAATAGAATGCAAAAACCACTTTCATTAAAACTAAAGAAAACTTATCCTTTATCTTTATGTGAAATTAGAGTTTTGGAAATTAAAAGGGCTTTAAGAGAAGAAGAAAAACCAAAAATAACAAAGAAAAAAGAAATTAAAAAAGAAGCTGAAGAAATGCAGGGAATAGACCAACTAGCTGAAATTGAAGAAGAAATAAAAGAACAAAAAATAAAAGAAGCTGAAAAAGAAATTAAAATAACTCAGCATGAAGCATCTGAATTAGGAACAGTTAAAGAAGAAGAATTAGAAAAAACAGCATTAGATTTAAAAAAAGAAGCTGAAGAAGATTTAACCAAAAAACCCAAAAAAGAAAGAAAAAAGAAAGAAAAAACTGAAGAAGCAAAAGAGTAAAATGACAGAAAAAACATTAGTTCTAATAAAACCAGATGGTGTTCAAAAACAGCTAATTGGAGAAATAACTAAAAGATTTGAAGAAAATAATCTTAAGATTTCTGCAATGAAAATGATTAAAGCAGATGAAGATTTAGCTAAAAAACATTACCCATTAGATTTAGACTGGGCAAAATCTGCTTTTGAAAAAACAAAAAAATCAGCAGAAGAAGATAAGAGAGAAATTCCTTTTTCAGACCATATAGAATTTGGAGAAACTCTTCAAAGCTGGCTTGTGGATTTTATAACCGAAGCTCCTGTTATTGCAATGGTATTGCATGGTCCTAATGCAATTTCAACAGTAAGAAAATTAGTTGGTGCAACAGAGCCTTGCAAAGCAGAAAAAGGAACAATTAGAGGAGATTTAGTTCCAGAAGAATCTTATGAAAAAGCAAATTCAACAGGAAGAGCATTAAGAAATTTAATTCATGCATCAGATTCACTAGAAAACGCACAAAGAGAAATTTCTGTCTGGTTTAAAAAACATGAACTTCATGATTACTAATTATATAACAAAAATCCTTTAATCAAAATCTTCTATTCTTATTTTTCCTAAATCATATTTATCTCCTAATGCTTTGTATTCTGGAACTCTGATATATTTTGCTCCAACTGCTTTAGCCCCATTAATATCCTTATCAGAATCTCCAATAATTAATATCTCTTCAGGCATTAAACCATAATCTTCAATTAAATATGAAAAATCTTTTGGGTCATCAACTAGTTCATAAAAATCATTAAAGATTTTTAAATCTACTTTAGAATCTTTTAAATCTAATTTAACCATAGCAATATTAGAATCAGAAACAGAAGTAATAATTATCCCCCGAGTAGTGCATTTTTTGACTAGTTCTGAAAATCCCTTTCTAGAGGGCATTTCATTATCTTTATCTGTAGAGCATAATATTGTTCCATAAACATCTAACCCAACTAATTTTATCATTTTAATTTAAAAATATCTAATCCAAAATCATTTTAGAGTCTAAACTTCTTGCTCTCCAATCATCTAATCCTTTCCATATGGGCATGCATTTTTTATATACCTCTTCTTGCATTTGCCTTATAGTTTCTTCAGGAATCTCATAAACTTTTCCAACTTTAGGATTATAATCTTTTGATTTATTTACCATAAAAATAACATAAAAATCAGGTTTAAAAGATTAATTATAATAGATTAATCAACAAAAACCCTTAAAAACCCATGTTAACTAACATTTTTATTGCCTCCATAGCTCAGTGGTAGAGCATCTGTTTTGTAAACAGGGGGTCGCCGGTTCAAATCCGGCTGGGGGCTTTTTTATATAAATTATTAATTAAATACTTCTACATCTAAATATAATAAAAAGAAAAGGAAAAAAGAAAAAATTAAGGAGCAATTCTATCTTCTAATTCTTCAACTCTTGTATTAAACTTTCCAGCTAAAAGCTTTCTAGCAACACCAACTCCACCAACACCATTAAAGGTTTGGTAGTCTCTTATCTTGCTCTCATACCCTTTTTGAGAATTGTATGTTTCCATTATGCTTTCTAGTTATTATACTTTATAAATATTTTTATTCCTCCTCAACAGCTTCTGCTTTTTTATCAACAATCAAGATATTTGCGATTTCAGAAGATATATTTGCAACATCTCCTTTTTTAAACGGCCCCATCATGTTTCCATCTAAACCTAAAAACTCTTCTGTATCTTCTATAAAAACAATCATCTTATTTGAAACTTTTTCTTCTTCATCAGCTCCCTTTAATAATTGAGCTGTTTTTTTATCGCCTTTTTCTATGGATTTCATAATCCCATCAAAAATATCTTTTTCAACACCAAGCATATTTTCAAAGTCTCTTTTAGAAATGCCTGTTTCAGCAGCAACAAAAGCTAAATCAAGTATCTTCTTTTTTCTTCTTAACAATAATTCTCTAAAAATTGCAATTGAATTTTCATATTGTTTTTTAGTTTTTATTATAGTGTCTGAAAACTCATCATTTTCTTTATTTGCAATTTCTTTCTTATCTTTTAAATAATCTGCAACTTCTTTTATAAAATTCTTTGGAATTGGCTGTAATTGTTCTGAATATCTTTCTTTTCTCAAAGCTTCGTAAAGTTCATTATAGGTTATCATTTTCCTAACTCTCTCCTTTCAGATACTCGGGTATCTGAAATTTACTATATTCTTCAAACATACCTTTTCCCAAAAGCAGTCTAGAAAAGCATTCTGCTTCTAGCTTTGCATCTTCTAATGCATTATGCGGCTTGCCTTCTTTAACCACTTTATTATCTTTCACTTGAACTCTAGTGTCTTCCATTCCACAAAATTCTAATATTTTAGGTAAATTCATTTTACTATTTCCATTTTCTATTAAAAATTCTCCTCTAATCTGAAAATATTTCATTGCTGCAATTACATGTAAATCTATAGTTCTATGCCCAAATGGAAATTGTAAATTATATTTTTTAGATTTTAGATATAAAAAAGTATAATCAAAAGGAGTATTTTGAGCAACTAATATTTTATTATCTATTTTTGAAACCCAATTAAAAAAATTAATTAATAATTGCTTTTGACTTTGTTTTTTCTTATCTCTAAGCTCTTCTCTGGTTTTTCCAGTAACCTGAAGTGATATTTCTTCAATATTATCTTCTTCATCAATTCTTGATTCTTGCAAAAAAGTATTATTAGGATTATCAGAATCTAAAGCACCTATTTGCCATATCCCCTTTCTTTCAGGATCTAAATTTCCACTTGTTTCAATATCAACTATTATCATTTTAAATTAAAAAAGCTGATTTTGGTTTACCTTTTTTCTAAAAAGGTATTCTTTGATCAAACTTGTCTTTTTAAAGAAAGTTTGAAATCCTTTATAACCTTTATTATGTTATAAAAATATCACTAATTCAATAATCTAAGATATTAGTATCTTAATAAAACAAACAACAAAACATCATTAATAAGAAAATCATAAACATTTTAATCCTTTCATCAACCCAACTTATGTCTCAATAGATTACTAAAATCAATCACAACCCCAAACCATCAATAAACTTCTGCTTATCAAATAACTTCAAATCTTTATATTCTTGCCCAGTTCCAAGATAAAAAATAGGTTTATGTATTGCATGACTTACAGAAATAATTGTACCACCTTTTTCATCAATATCTGCCTTGCTTAAAATAGCTCCATCAATCTCAATCATATCATTAAAAGATTTAGCTTGCTCAGTTGCATCATTTCCAGCAATTGATTCAGCTACAAAAATCTTTAAATCCGGATTAGTTACTCTGCATACCTTTTCCATTTCAGCTAATAAATTTATTTTTGTGTGCATTCTTCCTGCAGTATCAATTAAAACAACATCTTTCTTATGTTTTTCTGCATATTTTATTGCATCAAAACCAACAGCAGCAGGATCACTTCCATAATCATGTTTAACTAAAGGAACTTCAAGTTTATCTGCATGAATCTGAATTTGTTCAATTGAAGCAGCCCTAAAAGTATCTGCAGCAGCTAAAACAACTGAAAATCCTTTTTCTTTTAATAAATAAGTCATTTTAGCAATTGAAGTTGTTTTACCAGTCCCATTTATTCCAAAAAACAAAATAACAAAGGGTTTTCCTTCTTTTTTCTTAATTTTTATTGCATCAACAGGATCATCAGGATCAATTAATATTTCATTTAATGTATTTTTTAGTTCATGTTTAATTTCTTCTTCTAATTTATCTTTTTTAAGTTCCTTGCCAATTAATTTTTCAGATAAAATTTTTCTGATATCTTCAACAGCTTCTAAAGCAACATTATTCTCTAATAAAAGCATCTCCAAATCATCAAAAATATCATTAAATTCGTTTTCACCTATTTTATATTTAAAACCAGATTTCAACTTAGAAAAAAATCCTTTTTTTGATTTTTTTTCAAGCTCTTTTAATTCCTCTTCTTTTTGTTCTTCTAATTTATCAAGTTCAGAAATTTTCTCTTTAATTTTATCAACATCAGGTTCATACTTCTCTAATCCTACATTAAATTTCTGAGGAACTTCCAATATTCGTGTTTTTTCATTATCTTTAGATAATGAGCTCTTCATTTCTTCTTCAACTTTTTCAATTTCCTTTTCATCTTCTTCCGAAATACCTTCCCCTATTTCAGTTTCAACTTCAATAGCTTCTCCGATCTCTTCATTAATCTCAGGTTTTTCTTCAATAATTTCTTCTCTTTTTTCTTCTTTTTTTTGTTGTTTCTCAAGTTTCCTATCAAGTTTTTTCTTTGCCTTCTTTTCTTCTTTAATTTCTTCCTTTGTTTCAACTACTTCTGTTTCTTCTACTTTTTCCTTAGCTTTCTGAATCCAGCTTTTTAGCTTGTCTTTTAACTTTCCAAACATGTTTTCTCCATTATTTCAGTAATATTACTCAATCAGCTTAATCTTCTGTTGTTCAAGCATTTAATTTTAACATTACCAATATCTTATACAAATAAGATTTCTTACATTTTAAAGACAATATTAAAGTTTATAAGTTTAAGTTTCTTAAAATAATTATGAGGTGCAATATTTATTTATTCAGACATGGTGTTACAATTGATAATGCTGATGGAATTTTTTCTGGATGGAGAAATGTTAAACTTAATAAAAAAGGAAAAAGAGATGCTCAAATTGTTGCACTAAGATTAAAAGATAAAAAAATAGATATTGCATTTGAATCAAGTTTAGCAAGAAGCAAGGAAACATTAAAAGAAGTTTTAAAATTTCATCCAGAATGCAAAAAAGTTATCGAAGATAATAGAATAATTGAAAGGAAATATGGAAAATTGCAAGGAAAAACTCATTTATCTGTTGTACAAAAATTTGGCCCTGAAAAATATGATGAATGGCATAGAAGTTATACAATAAGGCCTCCACAAGGAGAGAGTTTCAAAGATGTAGAAAAAAGAGTAGATTCTTTTATAAAAGACTTAATAAAATTAATAAAAAAAGAAAAAATAAATGTAGCTATTTCAGCTCATAATAATTCAATGAGACCATTTAGAAAATACTTTGAAAAAATGTCAATAAAACAAATGTGCAGTTTATACAATGATTATGAAACAGTTTATCATTATACCATAGAAGTATAATCTTTAAATATAGAAAGAGATTAAATAAAAAATGGATATAAAAGATTCATACAATCCTCCAAAAACTTGTCAACTAGAAAATCACCAATATTCTCAATTAACAGAAACTGAATTTCAATTGCTTTTCCTTTCTGAAATAAGATCAATTTTAGATGAAAAACTTTCTACTGTAAAAAGGCAATAAGAAACCTTTTTAACCCAATAATCTTCTTAATCTTATGCTAGAAAAACTAGGTTCTGTTTTAAAGAAAAGCTTTGATAAAATAGCGGGAGCGGTATTTATTGATAAAAAAACAATTGAACTAGTAGTTAAAGACTTACAAAGAGCACTAATTCAAGCAGATGTTAATGTTCATTTAGTAAAAGAATTAGGTGATAAAATAAAAAAAGAAGCTGAAAATGAGAAAATTAAAGGTATAGAAAAAAAAGAACACCTAACTAAACTATTACATGATGAAGTTATTAAGTTATTGGGTGGAGAAAAACAAGAACTTCAAATAAAAGATAATACTAAAATCATGCTTATTGGTTTATATGGTGCAGGGAAAACAACAACAACTTCTAAACTTGCTACTTACTATCAAAAAAGAGGAAAGAAGGTTGCAATAATTGGGTTAGATGTCCATCGTCCAGCAGCTTCACAACAATTAGAACAACTTGGAAAACAATATAAAATTCAGGTTTTTATAGACAAAGATGAAAAAAATGCAGTTAAATTATATAAAAAATTTGAATCAGAATTAAAAGAATATGATTTAGTTATTATTGACACAGCAGGAAGACATGATTTAGATTCTGAACTAACAAATGAAATAAAGGATTTAACTAAACTAATAAAACCAGACTATAAATTACTCATAATTCAGGCAGACATTGGACAAGCAGCTAAACAACAAGCTTCTAAATTTCAGGAAGCAGCAGGAATTAATGGAGTTATAATAACAAGAATGGATTCTACTGCAAAAGCAGGAGGAGCTCTTACTGCTTGTCATGAAACAAATGCTCCTGTATTTTTTATAGGAACAGGTGAAAAAGCAAATGAATTTGAAACATTTAATCCCAAATCATTTATCTCTCGATTACTAGGTTTAGGAGATTTAGAAGGGCTTTTAGAAAAAGTTCAATCTGCTGTTGATGAAAAAGACCAAAAGAAATTAAAAGAAAAATTAGAAGAAGGTAAATTTGATTTAAGAGACTTGCAGCAGCAGCTAAAATCAATGGGAAGTATGGGTTCTCTTTCCAAAATAGCAGAAATGATTCCTGGTTTAGGAAAAGCAAAAATTCCAGATAATTTACTTGGAACTCAAGAATCCAAAATGAAGAAATGGGAACATGCAATTAATTCAATGACAGAAGAAGAAATTCAAAATCCAGAAATTATGGAAAAACAAACATCAAGATTGCAGAGAATTGCAAAAGGTTCTGGAACATCAACATCAGATATAAGGCAATTAATTAAGCAATATAAAATGTTAAAAGAAATGGTTGCAGGAACAAGTGATTTCTCTGAGGTAGACCCTAGCCAAGGATTATCTCAAAAACAAATGATGAAACTAGCAAAGAAATTTGGTAGAAAAATGAAGTTTTAATTAAGCACCATTATATTTACATAAAGTATGTCTTTCTGGATAACAAGCAATACTTGCGCAAGATAAAGCAGTTTTATATTCACATTTATATGTAGCAGGATCTAAAGGAGTAGTACTCCAAACTTGAGGAGGATTAGTAGTAGTACAACTATTAATAGTACAACTTCCAGTACCAGTACAACTATTTTGAGTTAATCTATATGCAATTATTGTATCTCCAGTCAAACAACCATAAGAATAAGAAGAACTTCCTTTAGTGACCAATTCATAAGTATAAATTCCTGTTGCTCCATCATCAGTTCCACATCCCCACCCAGAAGAGGTTTTCTTCAATATCTGTCCAGTTGTACAAGAAGGTAAATTAACATCAGCTAATTCATGTCCAACACCAGTTGCAGGATTAACATAACTTAATACAATTCCAATTCCAACTAAAAATACAACTATCGCGCTAATTAAAAATAAATGCCTCTTTTCTATATTAATACTCACCATTTTTATAAAAAGAATAAACAAAAGGAATTTAAATAAGTTTCGACACAAAAATGTTCATGGTAGCATTAAGCACAACAGCAATAACTGCAATAGTGGGTATACTCGGTATTGTATTTGGAACTTTCTTATCCCCTTATTTAAATCATTTATTAAATCTTAAAAATACAAGGAGAGATCTAATGTTTAAAAGAAAACTTGAATATTTTGAGCATCTTTCTGAAAAACTTGAGCAGAATATAAGAATGTATAGAAATGCTATAAGTGATATAGAAACTGCTAAAAAGAATAATCAAATTATTTCTAAACTAAAAGAAAATAGAAAATGTTATCTCATTTTAGCTAGCCCGTTATATTTTAATATAAACAATTTATCTATGAAAATAAATCAATTTGTAGATATTGAAAAGAACATTTTTAAATCAATTTCAAAACAAAAAGACAAAATAGAAATTCAAGAATTGAAACATTATATGGAAAGATTAATTAATTCTCGAAACGAGGTACTGAAAGAAATGAGAAAGGAACTATACAGAAGATGAATAATAACACAAGGGAAGTTGATAAACAAGAAACCATTAAGTGTCTTAGCAAGGGTGCAGAAGCAGTTATTTCATTAGAAGACAACAAAATAATCAAAAATAGAATAAAAAAATCTTATAGAATTTCTAGTTTAGATGAGAAATTAAGAAAATCAAGAACAAAATCAGAAGCCAAAATAATTGAAAAATTAAAAGACATTGTCCCGGTTCCAAAAATTATTCAAACAGATAATAAAGAGCAAATAATAATGGAACATATAGAAGGTAAAAAGCTATCAGAACATTTAGAAAAATTAAACTGGAAAAACCTCTGCATCCAGATAGCAGAAAATATTTCAAAAATGCATAATCAAAACATTATTCATAGTGATTTAACAACAAGCAATATGATTTTTAATCCAAAGAATAATCTTCTTTATTTTATTGATTTTGGTTTAGCATTTCACTCTCAAAGAATTGAAGATAAAGCAGTTGACTTGCATTTACTAAAACAAGCACTTGATGCTAAGCATTTCTCAATTGCAGAAAAAGCATTTGAAATTATTCTCAAAAATTATAATACAAATCAAAGTAAAGAAATAATCCAAAGAATAAAAACAATTGAATCAAGAGGGAGATATAAAGATAAGCATTAATTTAATTTAAATTTTTCTTTTAAGATCATTTCAGGATTCATTGAAACATATAATCCTTGGGTCATATCTTCAGTTCTCCAATTGCAACTTATTTTTTCTGGTTTTTCGCTATTAGCAAATTTAACAAAATAATCAATTGATTTTAAACCAGAAACACAATTTTCTAAAACTCCCATATCACAAAAATTTTGATTATCTCTATCCCGAACTAACACCAAACTTTTTCCACATAATTCTTTAGCTGAAAATCCTGTTAATTTACTAATTTCTTCATAAACTTTTAGTGCATCCATATTAACAAACCTTAATTATGTTTTTTAAAGATTATTGCAATAAATATAAATATTTAAAAAAGAATTTTCTCTCATATTAAAATGAAAATAGCAAATTCTGAATCTAAAATCCCTATAGGAACTGAATTTTTAAGGATGAGCATTGCAGGGAATAACCATGAGATTTATCTAGAATATGCAACAAGAGATAATATTTATGTAAGAGAATCTTTTAGAGTAGCACACCCTTTAAATCCTAATTTTTTATATTTAGAAGACTTTACTGGACAATTCTCTTTTTCTGAAATAAAAAAAATGCCTTATGTTTTGATGGTTACAAGGGAAAGACAATATGCTAATTCCAAGTTAGATAAATTAGATGAGATTACAGAAAGAGAAGCTATTTATGAGAGACTGCCTAGAAAACAAGCAATACAAAAAAGAAAACAATTAATCCAAGAAAGAATTAAAAAATATCTTGAATTAACTCCAATTAAAATAATATCTATAAATCCTCGAGATAAAGAATTTTTAAAAGATCTAATACCCTCTCAAAACTAATTTTATAATATCTAAGATAATTAAACATCAAAACCCTTAAAAATACATTATATCTAGTAGTTTTAGAGCCCCATCGTCCAGCGGTCAAGGATACGGCCCTTTGGAGGCTGTGACCCCGGTTCGAATCCGGGTGGGGCTATTTTCTATAAGAAAATAGCCACTATTTCTTATCATATCTTCGGGGTTTAGAGACAATATAGTTTGTATCTTCAAAATCAGTAATTTCCACGTTATAATTCCAATCTTTCTTAAGCCAAATTTTTGCTATTTTAATTTCAAAACCTAAATCTAATGCTTTCTTGTAAATATCTATTGTTGACTGACTAAATAAAGGAATTCTATTAATTCCATTTAATTTTGCATAATAAAAATCATTTAAAGTTTTTATTTCAAATAATATTGGTTTTTTATTTTTATAATCCAATTCTATTGCATCAATAGAATACCAATTCTCTTTAAGAAAAGTTATTTTTGGTTCATCAAAAAACCAACTAAAAATTTCAAGATATTTAACCCTATTAAAGAATTTAGTTAAAATAAGATATCTTCTAGTTAATTTAAACAAACACTCTCCAATAATTCCCTTATAAGTGCCTTTACCCTCTTTTAAATTATACATATCTTATTAAATAATCTGAAATATAAAAACTTATCAAAACCTTTAAAAATCTTCAAAATAATAATTTTGAATGAGTTAAAAGACTACCAAAAGTCTTTTAAACCAATATTCCAATCAATTATCATGCCAAAACCAAAAAATAATCAGAATTTAGAAAAACCAGTTTGGTTGAAATATACTTCAGAAGAAGTAAAAGCAATTATCCTAAAATTAGCAGATAAAGGACTATCAGCTGAAAAAATAGGATTAGTCCTTAGAGACCAATATGGAATTCCTAAAGTAAACTTGTATAATTTAAAGGTAGGACAAGTTTTAAAAGAAAAAAACAAATTCATAGAACCTACTTTAACAAACTTAGAGGTTAAACTAAAGAAGATTATAGAACATTCTAAGAAAAACAGACAAGACAAAAGAACAGGAAGATCTCTAATAATTACACAAGCAAAATTAAAGAAAACAAAAGAATATCTAGCTAGAAAAGAATAATTATCCTATTAATTACACAATCTATAAATAGACTGAATTATAAATTAAAACACGCGGGGTTATTTCAAAGAATGTTAAAAGAGGTTGAAAATTTTGTAAAGATTTTTTTAGAAAAAACAAAGGATAAAAAAATCCATTTAGTTAGTCATTTTGATACAGATGGGATTACTTCTGCAGCAATATTTTCAAGAACACTAGAAAGATTAAACAAAGAATTCACAATTAAGATTGTCAAGCAATTAGATGAACAAGAAATAAAATCCTTCCCAGAAGAAAGAATTATTGTTCTTATTGATTTAGGTTCTAATAGTTTAAAATATTTATCTCAAATAAAAAATCAGATTTTTATTATTGACCATCATGAAATAATTAAAAAAGATATCCCTGAAAATATAGGGATAATTAATCCACACTTATTAAAAAATTATGAAGAATTATGCTCCGCAGAATTAACGTATATTATTTCTAGAAGAATATCTCAAGAAAATAGAAATTTATCCCATTTAGCAATCTTAGGGATGATTGGAGATACAATGGAAAGAAACATCAACAAATTGAGAAATGAAATAATAAATGATGCAAATGTAACAATAAAAAGAGGGCTATTAATTTATCCTTCAACAAGACCAATAGACAGAGCATTAGAATTTAGTTCCCGCCCATTTATCCCAGGAGTTACTGGAAATTCTCAAGGAACATATGAACTCTTAAAAGAAGCAGGCATTGAAAGACAAGAAAAAAGCTATCCTTCTTTAATTGATTTAAATGAAGATGAAATGAAAAGATTAGTTACTGCAGTTTTATTAAGGGTTTCCTCAAAAGAAAGCAAAGATTATATTGGAAATTTATATTTAGTAAAATTATTCAATAAAATAGAAGATGCAAGAGAAATTTCTGCAATAATTAATGCCTGTAGTAGAATGGGAAACCCGCATATTGCACTAATGCTTTGCATGGGAAATTCAGACGCAAAAAGAAAAGCAGAAAGAATCTATGTAAAATACAGACAGCACTTAATTTCAGCTCTAAAATATATTGATCAAAACAACAAAATTATCGGAAAAGAATATGTAATTATTAATGCGAGAGATAATGTTAAAGATACCATAATCGGAACTCTTGCAAGTATTTTATCTTTTTCTCAAGTTTATAGAGAAGGGACAATAATTGTTGCAATGGCATATAATGAAGATAAAATAAAAGTCTCAACAAGGATTTCTGGTAGAAATCCTATAAACACTAGAAATTTAAAAGAACTAATGGAATCTGTAGCAGATCTTCTTGGAGGAGAAGCAGGAGGACATAAAAATGCAGCAGGTTGCACAATTTGCAAAGAGCATGAAAACAAATTCATTGAGCTATTAAAGCAAAAACTTGATTTCGAATTAATTAAAGTTTAAATTGTTTCTTAAAATTACATCAAAACCTTTAAAAAGCAATATTGCAATGATTTATCATGGCAAAAGCTAAATCAAGATTTATAAAAGTAAGATGTGCTGGCTGTAAAAATGAGCAGATCATATTTGAAGGTGCAACAACTAAAGTAAAATGTTTAGTTTGCGATGCTCCTTTAGCAGAGCCTAAAGGCGGAAAAGCAGAAGTTAAATCAAGAGTTTTAGAATTTTTAAATTAAAATTTAACCTGTTTTCTAGCAAATTTGAATTTATTTATATTTACATAAAACAATTAAAAAGTCATAGGTTTACAATAATGAAATCATAAACATATTAATTCAATCATCTGCATAACAATTGTCCTAATAAATTACCAAAAAGAATTTCATTTGCAAAACATTCTAAATTTTATATTACTAAAAATAATAATCCAAACCTTTATAACACTAAATAAACCATTATTTCTATGGGATTAGAAGAAGGGCAAATTGTATTGTGCACGGTAGATAAAGTAGTTGGAACTACCGTATTTGTAAAAATAGAAGAAGATGGGGAAGGGACCATTAATACTTCTGAGATTGCTCCAGGAAGGATTAGAAATTTGAGGGATTATGTTGTTCCAGGTAAAAAAATTGTTTGCAAAATTCTTAGAATAACTTCAAAAGGAGCTCAACTATCTTTAAGAAGAGTAAAACAAAATGAAAGAAAAGAGCTATTAGATCAGATAGAAAAAGAAAAAAGTTATTCTGCAATAATTAGAACTGTAATTGGAAAAGAAAAATCAGAAGATTTAATAAAAAAAGTAATTGAAGAAGAAAACTTAATAGAGTTTTTAGATTCCGCAAAAGAAAACCCAAAAGCTTTAGAAAAATATTTTTCAAAAATAGATTCTGAAAAAATAATAAAAATACTGGAGTCAAAAAAAGAGAAGATAAAAGAGATAAAGCAGAATTTTAAGCTATCAAGTAAAAAAGAAAATGGAATTTTAATAATCAAAAATATAATAAAAGATTCTTGTAAAGGATTAAATTGTCAAATTTCTTATTTAGCTGCAGGTAAATACAGACTTTCATTAAAAGGAGAAGATTTTAAAAAATTAAAATCAGATTCAACTCAATTTTTTGAAATAATAGAATCTTTAGCTAAAAAAAATCAAGCGGAATTTAGTTTAGAAAAGTAATAATTAAAATATAAATCTATAAAAACCTTAATTTTATTTCTAAGTTATGGTATTTGATATTACTGAAAAAAAGCAGGAATTATTTGCGGATTTGCATATTCATTCTAGATTTTCAAGAGCTTGCAGTAAGGATTTAAATTTAACCAATTTAGTTAAATGGGCAAGAATCAAGGGGCTGGGATTGTTAGGAACTGGAGATTTTACTCATCCAAAATGGTTAGAAGAATTAAAAGAAAATCTAAAAGAAAGAAAAGGGGTTTATTATTTTAAAGATGAAAAGGGAGAATTTCCATTTATTTTAACAGGAGAAATTAGTTTAATGTATCTTCAAGATGGAAAAGGAAGAAAAGTTCATTTAGTCTTACTAGTACCAAATTTAGAAATTGTTGATAAGATTAATTCATGGTTGGATACAAAAGGGAGAAGAGATTATGATGGAAGACCTATTTTTGGTATGTCTGCTCGAGATTTTGTTGCTAAAATGGAAGAAATAGACGAAAAAATAGAGGTAATCCCTGCTCATATCTGGACTCCTTATTTCGGGGTATTTGGAAGTAAAAGTGGATTTAATTCTTTAACAGATGCTTTTTTGGATAAAGTTAATAGAATTCATGCAATTGAAACAGGAATTTCATCAGATCCTGAGATGAACTGGAAAATATCTGAACTGGAAAATTATGCAATTGTAAGTTTTTCAGATTCGCATTCATTTTGGCCCTGGAGATTAGGAAGAGAAGCAACAATTTTTAATTTAAATGAAGAGCTAAGTTATGATTTTATTATTAATCAGATTAGAAATAAAACCTATAAAGCAACAATTGAAACAGATCCTGCTTATGGAATGTATCACTTTGACGGGCATAGAGACTGCAATTTTTCTTCATCCCCTAAGCAAACTAAAGAACTAGGAGGAATTTGTCCTGTTTGCAAAAAACCTTTGACAATTGGAGTTGAAAATAGAGTCAATGCATTAAGCAATACTTCTTTTGGCTATATGCCTAAAAATATGAAACCATTTTATAAGATGCTTCCTTTACACGAAATAATTGCGCTAGCAATAAATGTAAGCATGAACAGCAAAGCAGTTTGGAAAATTTATAATGAACTCATAGAAAAATTCGGAAATGAATTTAATATATTATTAGATGCTAAAACAGATGAATTATCTCAAGTTATAAAAAATGATTTTCTAATAGAACTTATTATGAAAAACAGAATAGGGAATATAAAAGTAAAACCAGGTTATGATGGAACCTATGGGATTCCGATATTAAAAAAACATGAAGAACAGGAAAAATTATTTTAGAATCAAATTCTTAATAGATTAACTAACTGATAAATATCTCCCGAATGATAAGTTATATTTGAAACAGTTATTTGAATTAGGGCTAATAACCACATAAATAATATCCAGTTAATTGCTAAAACCCAATTAGGATTAAAATTAGCAGAAAATTTATATCTGTAAAAAAGATAAATATTTCCAAAAGTTAAATAAACTGCAATTAAAAACAAAAATCTTAAATCAGAAACAATTCCTGCAATATTTACTTCAGTTCTTTTGTATTTATCTAATGCTTTGTAGGCTTCTAAATCAAATCTAGTGACCCCTAATTTATCTACATTAGGATTATAAAAATTAGGGATTGTGGCTAATAAGTCAATTTGATAAGAATTTTTAATCCCATATTTATCTAATGCCTGTCTATGTCCTCTTTCATGAAAATAAGTAGATACCTGGACCAAATAAGGCAATATAAAAAATATAGTTATAAAAAGAAAACTAGCTACTGTAAATATCTTCCAGGTATTATCATTAAATATTCTTTTTTTGTGCCATTTATCACTAGATTCTCTAATCACTTCTTTTTTCATATTAATACATAAACTAAAACCTTAATAAATATTGCTAAATCAAAACAACAAAACATCTGACATAAAATTTAATCTTATCATCTGCACAAAGTATAAGTTTTTTAATTACCAATATCTCCTAAGCATAAACTCTGCCCCCATAGTTAAGCCAGGATATAACAATTCCTTGCGGAGGAATAATCCGAGGTTCAAATCCTCGTGGGGGCGTGTTACCTAAGGGTTAAATCTCCTACATAAACCGAAAAACTTCTGATGAAAAAAGTTTAGAGTAGTGGTGGGAAGTGTTACCTAAAAGTTTAACTTAGTGGGGAGGAGGTGAACTATTTATTTTTACGGAGATTCTTTATTGTTTCAAAAGAAAAGATATCTTCTTTTATTCCCATTTTTTTCACAATATCTCTAGCCTTTTTTTCTCCACCTGTTTGTGTAAAAACTTTTTTGAGATTTCTTTCTAATTGGTTTTTACGAAGTTTCTTTAGAAGTAATAACAAACCATCTAATTCATCTTTAGTTGGAGGTTTATATCCATGAGAAACAAATCTGACACATGCATACAATTGGGCTGGATGAATAAATGCATTTATTCTAATTTGTTTTTCTTTTAAATCTTTTTCTGCATTTTTTACAGAGATAATCTTTTTTTGCCATTCGGAAGATAAAATTTCTTTTAGAGGCAAAGCAAATCCATTTATGGTAAAATTAGCATTTTTTTTTAAGTTACTTTTAATATCCTTATCACTAGAAAAATGAATATCTAAAAAAACAAAGTCTTCTAATTCCTTTGCTCCAGAAAATCTCTTTTTCTTTACAACTCTTTCATCCTTCCTTTTTAGTTTTCCGTAAATAAAACCTTTTTTTCTTAAGTTTGATATAAATTCTTTAGGGCTACCTGTTAAGAATAAATCATAATCTCTCATAGGCATTTTTTTATTAAAATGTTTATAATAAATTGCAGTCCTTAGGGCTCCCCCTATGAGATAAATTTTAGTATTTTTGGGAATGCAAGTGATAGCTTCTGTTAATATCTTATTAGTAGATTCTTCCTGCATAAAGACTGGAAGTGATTTGTCAGACATTATAAGATAACTCTTTTCGGTGTTATAAATCTTGTCACATATTCTGTAACAAAAAATATCATAAAAAGTATGATACGATTCGTGGGGGCGTTTAACTAGTTAGGAAAGAAGAAAAATCTAAAGTATAATTATTATTAATAATTATAATTTTCTCGTCGGAACAACCTATAAAAACGAGCTTCTTTTTATTATTTTATGATAAAAGTTAAAAGGCAAACTGTCAGGAGAAAAGAGGTAAACAGATTATTTAGTTCTTTTAAGAAAAATGATTTATTGGAAGATAGAAGTGAATATGATACTGAGGACTTACAATCAACATATGACTTAAATGAGAAAGAAGCAAAGTTACTATATTTGAAAATTCAAAAGTGGAAATATTCTAAAGCTGGGAAGAAGAAAATAGCTCTGAGCCCAAATAGCCTCTCCTAAAGAGTTGCCTTTTTCTCCTTAGGATTTCTATTTGAGATAAGTTTTAAAATACCATCCTCTTATACTATTTAATGGTAATCAAAAACAAACTTTATGATATAAACAAACTACCTACTGATGGATACATGGTTCTACCTTTGTCAATGAGCAGACTTTCTAATGGAAAGGGTCAAAGTCCAGAAGAGTGCTTTGAAATAGTAAAAGAGTTTGAAAAAAAAGTAAGTCAAGTTGGAATAGATTTTATATTCCTTTATACCAATGGGCTCTATTATAATAATGATGAGCCAGCATTGAGTGTTAGAAAAAAGACAAACATACAAATGATTGAGCATAAGAATAAAATTCTAAAATTATTAATTAAAAGCAAGAAGTATATTCCTCAAGCAGCCCATTTTATTCCTTGGGATTACATTATCTTAAATGCACCAAATTATCAAGAATACTATCAAAAATTAGTAGATTTAAAAGAAAAAGATAAAACCTTTAAAGGATTACTAATTGAAGGGCTCAATGGAAGACCTCAAACAGAAGCAAATATCAATTTTATTATAGAAGAGATTGTGGTTACTCATCTTATAAGGCAGGGATTAATTGAGTTTCCTAAAACTCTTGTTAAAAGCGATAAGTTTAGGTTGATAATATATCCCGGGGCATTTCTAAAAGCAGATTTGTACCAATGGAAGAAAATAATTCTTCCGCAAATCCAAAACTGTAACAATAAGGTTAATCCATATTATGCTTCTCACTATGATTTTGAGAAGAGAATTCTAGTTAATTTTGACGAAATAGAACTGTAATAATTTCTATATCGCGAGGAAAACGTCAGGGAGTTAATCCTTAGGATTAAATCGCAGTAGCTTTTAAATTACAGGCAGAATCACATACGCAAGTATGTGAAGGATCACTTACTTCATCACCTACATTATTGCAATTCCAGCTTATCCCCGGATAATGTCCTTTGCATGCATTATTAGTAATGCAAGTTTTGTAAATTTTAGCTACATCTTCCTGCAGTTTTGCTAGTTCTGCATCTGTTTTTGCAATTTTTGCTTTATAACTTTCTATTTCATCTTTCAATTGCCCTCTTTCTGTAAGTAAATCAGAATTAGTTTTTTTTAAACCATCAATTTCAGAATTCATTTTTATATAATTAAAAACTGCAAAAATGCCTACTAAAATTATTACTCCTATTAAAACGAATATTATTCCACTCTCTTTTTTCATAATAACTAAAAATAACTTAACTTAATAAAGATTACGAAAATCATTCAGCATCTTCATCATCACTAACTCCTTTTTTTCCAACATAAAAAATACACTCATTATCAGGCAAATTAGGGCTGTCAATTAATTTTGCAACTCTTGAATTTTTCTTGCTTCTTCTTAAATATAATCTATAAGTTGAAGCATGTCCCACAATGTTTCCACCAATTGCAGTTGTAGGATCTCCAAACATCATTGCAGGATTTGCCATAACCTGATTAGTAACATAAACAGCTAAATTAAACTGCTCTGCCATTTTCATTAAATTATGCAGATATTTATTTAATTTCTGCTGCCTATCTGCTAGCTGTCCTCTTCCTGAAAATTCTGCTCTAAAATGAGCAGTTAAACTATCCACAATAACTATTTTTATTGGTTCTCCATTTTTAATTAACTCACCAATTTTATCTATAAGCAAAATCTGATGATCAGAATTAAATGCTCTTGCAACTAAAATATTCTGCAAAACTTTTTCAGGATTTGCTCCTTTTGCTTCTGCAATCTGCTTTATTCTCTCAGGTCTAAATGTCCCCTCTGTGTCAATGTAAACTGCTTTTCCCTCACATCCCCCCATTTCCAAAGGCAATTGGACATTTACAGCTAAACTCAAACCCAACTGAGTTTTTCCACTACCATAAGCTCCAAAAGCCTCTGTAATTGATTTGGTTTCAACTCCTTTTCCCCCTAACAAATTATTAAAATTCTGACTTCCAGTTGTGATATGATTAATTTCCTCTCTTTTAGTTGCAAATTCTAATCCTGACTGAAATCCTAAATCCATCATTTTTCTTGATGCTTGAATTGCCTTTCTTGCAGCAGCTTCTCCCATTCCTGCCATTTCAGATAATTCTTTAGGCCCTAAAACAGCAATTCCCATTAAATCAAAAATACCTGCAGCTTCTAATTTCTCAATAGCAGCAGGTCCAACCCCAGGCAAATCAGAAAGCTTCATTTCCTTATTTTCTTCTTTTTCTTTTTTAGCCATATCTTAAAAATCCAATTTCAATATATAAACATTGTTTATATTTGTTATATATGTTCGAAATATTCAATTTATAAAGAATTAAACATGTTTCTCTTTATCAAAAACACTTCCAATATTGTCTGCAATCTCTTCTAATTCTTCTTTTTTTAATTCTCCTTCTACTGAAACTTTTACATAATTTGCTGCTTTAAATTTTCCAATACTATAACTTACTTGAAGCGTACTACTCAGAAGATTAATTGGCTCAGTTAGTCTCAAATTACGATTTAAAGGGGTCAATAACATCTCTATATTTTTTCCTTTATAATTCTTAGCTACCTGCGCCCCAAGTTTTGCTAATTCTAGGATAGGTTGTAAATGAATCTCTCTTGTTCTTTCATATTTTTTAAAAAATTTCATAAAATTCTTGGATTAATTGAATTTAAAAACTTAATTGCTTTTCATTAATCTTATAAACTAAATTATCTTTTAATTTTAAGGTGATAAAAGAGATGATGCTTAGAACCCATTTAGCTGTTGCATTCTTGTTTATAATTTTATTTGTAGAACATGTTAATAATCAAATTATTTTTGTAGGGATGGTTTTATTAGCTACAATAATCCCCGATTTAGATAATAGTTTTTCCAGTTGGGGTAGACATTTAATTTTTCGACCATTGCAATGGTTAGTTAACCATAGAGGAATTATTCACAGCTTTACAACAGCAATTGCACTTTCAATTATTTTATCTATATTCTTTCCGATTGCAAGCTTAGGTTTTTTTGTAGGTTATTCAGTTCATTTGATCTGTGATAGTTTTACAAAAGAAGGAATTCAGCCTTTCTGGCCGTTAAAACAAAAGAGTATTGGATTTATTCGTTCAGGAGGAAGAATTGAAGATGGTTTGTTTATTGCTTTAATTTTAATAGATGTTTTAGCTATGCTTTTTGTTTGGATAATTTAAAGAACAATTCAATATTATAATGATTTTTAAAACAAATTAAACTTATCTTAAGTATCTCCTCTGCTCAGCTTATGTCCGAATAGATTATCAAAATTAAAAAATTTAATTTTTTTCTAATTCTTCAATTAACTTATCCAGTTCAATATCTTTTAAATCAGAAATAATAAACTCATTATTCCCATATAACTGATTTTTCCTAACATTCCCATGTATAATCATTTCTTTTCCAAGCAAATCCTTTTTTCTAATTGAAAATGATTCTGAATTATCTAATTCATTTAAAGGGATTATTTTTTCAATTACATCTGAAAACATAACTGACCTTATAGAATCACTGCCATCGTCAATAACAAAATTAAGCAAAGCCCTTCTTTCAGGGACAATCTTGCCATGAGTCATGCATTCTCCTAATTCACTTGCTTTTTTCTTGCATTCAGGGCAAATTTCAAAAAATCTCGGTTCAAATATCTGAACAATAACTGCTCTTGTAGAAACAGAATCATTTGCATTAAATTCTGAAATATTCTTTTTAAAAACTGGCTTTGAAACAACAATATTATTAATATTCTGAGAACTTAACTTAATCTCAGAAAAACTAGTTAAATGCAGTTCTCCATTTCTCAGTGTTGCATTGCTTATTTCAATAACTGAATTTTCTCCTATCTGCCCTTTTGCAATTAATTCTATATGAGTTTCATCCCACAAAACAGTCCTTATATTACTCGTATCATCTGCAAGTATAAAATTACTAACTCTTCCACTTCTACCATTTTTGTTGTATTCCCTTATAGGAAATAAACTAATTACCTTGCCAATAACATTAATTTTCTTCATCCCATTAACAATTTGAGATATCTTCATCATTTGCTTATCAAAATTAATGCCTAATTCAGCTGCAATAACTTGGGCAGCACCTTCTTTGCTGATTAAACCCGATAATTTAGCTTGTTTTGCCTCTACCCTTCTTTCAAGTTCATCTATAGAAACTCCAGAATTTTCTGAAATAAATTCAATTAATTGTTTATAATTTCCAGCTACCATCTTCACTCTTTAGATTAAATAAAAAGTAAGATTCTTTATAAGTATTATGCCTTTTGAAAACAATGATACCTCTTGTTTATATTAAATTGATATCCTATTAAAATAAACAGCAAGAAATTAAAAGATTAAGCTTAATCATCAGCAATAACCTGGTTTATATTTCACATTACTAATCTCTATTAAATTTATATTCTCAATATTCCTATTATTCAACAATAAGCTTTATAAACCAAATTACCAAAAACATACTATGGGAACTGCTATAATTAAATACAAAATAATGCCCTTATCCCCCGATGCAGATTTAAATCTAATTGAGGGAGATGCAAGAGATATTATTAAAGAGATAACTAATTCAGATGTAAATGTGCAAATAGAACCCATTGCATTTGGATTAAAAGCACTAATACTAACATTTGCATTTGAGGAATCAAAATCAGTAGATGAAACAGAAGAAAAGCTAAAGCAAATTGAAAATGTTAGTTCTGTAGAAGTTGTTGATTTCCGTAGAGCACTTGGATAATTGAAAATCTAAGTTATCCATAAATATAAAAAACCTTAATTCTATTTTATTTTATGTTTTCACCAGAACAAGCACAGCAAATAAAACAGCAATTATTTAGTCAGATAGATAATTCTCAACTGCCCAATAAAGAAGAAATTAAACAACAGATTAGAGATATGAATGAACAGGAACTTGAAGATTTTTTAAAGGAACAGCAAGAAGCATCAAAATCCTCTTCATCAGACTCTCCAAAATGTATTTTTTGTTCAATAACCAATAATGATATTCCGAGCCATAAAATAGCTGAAAATAAAAAATCAATAGCTATTTTAGAAATAAATCCACTATCAAAAGGACATTCTATAATTCTTCCTCTAGAACATATTACCACAGAAAAATTACCCAGTTCAGCATTAGGATTAGCAAAAAAAGTATCTAAAAAGATAAAATCAAAACTGAATCCCGATGAAATTAAAATAGAAACCTCTAGTTTTCAAGGACATGCTATGATCAATGTAATTCCAATTTACAAAGATACATTATTAGAAAAAAAGAAAGCATCTGAATCTGAATTGCAGGAACTGCAAACTATCCTTGAAATCAAAAAAAGAGGAGAAAGAGCTAAAAAATTAAAAATAACAGAAAAATCAGAAACAAAAACAAAACTTCAACAGCTTTCTTTTAGAATACCTTAATAATTTCTTGACTAATTATATTTTATAATCTTTAATCTCTTCATTTGCAGAACATATTAGTTATTAACATTATCAATATTTTATCTATTAAAACAACTATTATCACAAATATCCCTTGTAAATTAAAACAATTAATACAATAAAACCAAATAAGAAACTAGGAGTAAA
The DNA here is from genome assembly GCA_041651235.1 of Candidatus Pacearchaeota archaeon. GTDB lineage: Archaea > Nanobdellota > Nanobdellia > Pacearchaeales > GW2011-AR1 > ARS1285. Next base: position 359,643 of record JBAZJQ010000001.1, on the reverse strand, counting down.
AGGAACTCCTTGCTTGATTAAAATCTTTTTCTTTCCTTTTCTTATTATTTCTAGATTATATTTTGAAACTCCTTCCCATTTGCTCTTTATTTTCTTATCTCCAACTTTAATATCTTTATACAGCCAATCTCCGATAGTTACTTCTTTAGGATCAACTAATTTAACCATGCAGCTTTCTTCAACTGATTTTGCATAAACAAATAAAACAGGGAACAACAAAACAACAAATCCAATTATCATAATTGGCTTTTGATCTAGAATAAAAGCAAAAATAATCCAGAGGATCATAAAACCAATTGCCCATAAAAACATTTTATTATAATTTTTCCATTGAACCTTAAACTCTTTAGTAAATCTCTTAAAATTTGCAAAAACTAAAACAAAACTATAAACTAAAGAATACAAAGCACCTAACGCAAAAAATAATAAGACAAATGCAACAAATATTTTTAAATTTGAAATCCAGTTGTAAGAGAGAGGAAGAATTGCTCCTAAAGCCATTAATAATTTTGCATCTCCTCCTGCAAATAATCTTGAATAATAAAATAAATTACTTAATGCAAAAAATACTCCGAACCCAATTATACCATTTATAATAAACCAGTAATTCCCATTAGAGATACTAACAAAGGCCCTATAAGCAAGTGCCATAAATATCAAGCTAAAATTCCATAAATTATCTACCTCTCTTCTTTTAAAGTCCTGTAAAATCGCTCCGATAATCCAGATTAATCCTAAAATTATAAGAAATCCATTCTCACCAGCAAAAATTTCACTAATCATTTAATCACCTTTTTAATAAATGACAAAATACCTTAATAAATATATCTTAACACTAATTTTATATAGTTCTATAACTATTAATAAATATGAAAAAAAATAAAAAAAGAATATTAAAAATAGCACAAATAATCACCTGGATACTAGGATTTTTAGCAATTGGGCTTTTAATTTGGCAGATAATTAAACTATTAATATCTTAAGATGAAAGTATGATCGGGACTTTCAATATTATCTCATGCTATTAATATTCTCCTCTTTATCTATTTTTCTTTAACATTAATAAAAGTAAATGCATTGGATATTACAGGATTATCAGTAAGTGCATTTGCTCTTTTAATGTCTCTAATATCCAACATAATTTCAGTTTTAGAAGATTAAACTATTTTTTCCAGTTATCTTTTTCCTTAACTCTCTGGCTCCCGCCTTTTTTATATCGATTATATCTAGCTTTAGCTCTCCTATCTGTTTTTGTTTTTCTTCTCCCTGAACAACAATAATCCTCTGCCATTTAAACAAACCCCTAACAATTTAAATAACTCCAAGTTTTTAAATTTCACTAATCAAAAAATCTAATTTTAAAAATTAATAAAGAAGCGATTAAAAAAGATTTATTTTAAATTATGCTACTCCGAAATCAAATTGATTTGATTCGGTTTCATCAATTTTTTCATTAAATGCAAATTGATCATTAGTCGTAGTGGAAACTTCTTCATCAAATGTGAACTCATTAGGATTATCTTCTGTTTCCACTATTCCAATAGATAATTTTTCTTGTCCTCTTTGAACTTGGATAATATTAGAAAGTTCAATTGCTTCTTTGAAGCTGTTTGCTTGAAGCATGGTTAAGACATCGTCTTGTTCTTCTGGATAGATGCCCACCAAATTTGCAAAATTACTATCGCCCAGGGGGTTGGAAGTATAATCAAAATCGTAACTCTTTTCTGTTTCTCTTCTCTTGCTACTAGCAGATTGATACCAAGTATTAACATTTCCATTAACTTCTAAATGATTATTTATTGAATTCCATTTAAACTTAAAAATATCGTTCATTCCCTCATAATACTCAAAAACGATCTTTTGGTTTAATTCTGTTTTATCAAACTCAAAAAAAGTATCTTCATTATACCTATTTTCTAGATCTTCTGGGTTATCCTCTTCAAAATCAAAACCAATTGAAAGGGTATCTCGAATATCTGAGCTGTCTAAATCTTCCATAGACACAAAAAGTTTCTCTATCCCTCTTTCTTTTGCAATTAAATTAGCAAGTTCAATTGCTTCTTTGAAACTAGTTGCCCCCAGCATTTTAACAATATCTTCGCGTTCATAAGCATATAATCCAACGAGATTAATAAAGATGCTATCTACAGTGGGATAATGAGTATAAGGTAAAGCATATCTCCAAGGTCCGCTTCGTACATCCGAATTTACTTCAAGGTAATTATTTATTGAATTCCATTTAAACTTAAAAATATCGTTCATTCCCTCATAATACTCAAAAACGATCTTTTGGTTTAACTCATCTTCTGCAGAAACCAAACTCAAACAAAATAGAAGAATTCCTAATAAAAAGAAGCCAGCGAAGAACAATAATATTTTTTTCATTTTTTATACCCCAATTATTTACAGCAATAATAAAGTTGATTATTATAGGTCAGGGTGTTACTTGCACAAGTTCCCTCTTTAGCAGTTTTTGCCTCTCCTCCAGCACTTACACATCCAGCTTTCCAGGTATTAAATTTAGTTTCATCAGCAGTTTCAGTTGTACTTGTTACAGAACCTGAACAAGTTACACTTTTACAAATCGGTAAACCTATATTTTTAGTTTCTAGGATCTTACAAGTATAATCTCCGTTGTTAGTATCCTCTTTTCCAAAAACAACATTTCTTTCTAAATTGCAGTAATCATAATTACTTGCACTTGTACAAGCTATTTGACAAGCTTGAACCATTGTTTGAACATTAGAACTTCCTCCGCCAAAACCAGTAATTTTTCCCCATAAATTCCCCCATCCAGTTGTGAATCCATAAATAATTACAACAAGAACAACTAAAGCTAAAATAATAACTATAATAGTACCAATAGTCATTTCAGCTCCTTTTTTATCTTTTTTCCTCACCATCTTTTGCTAATCTTTCATCCGTTTATTATTTTAATAATAAACCTGCTGTCTTTATAAATGTTTTCAAATCTTGAAGATTTTCTGATAATTATAATTAACTTCGATATTATCATTAGATTCTTGGATCAAAACATCAAAAACAACTTCATTTCCATTAATTGTATATCTAACATTATCCAAAGCAGGTTCCAAATTATCTCGATATTTAACAAATTCCCTTTGAAAGTTATCAGAAGACATTATTTCATTTAAATAAAAATTAATTTCCTGTTCTTTAGCATAAACTCTATCCAGATTCCCTAACTTAATTTGCTGATTTAATTTTTCATCTCTTATTTCAAAATAAACTAAAGAAATTATAACTAAAATTAAAGTCATAATAACTAACAATACAACTGAAAGGGACATTGCTTTTTTATTTATCATTTTCCAATATACAACCTTATTTTAAATTTATTATTAAGATAAATTGTAGAGGCTTTTGTTAATGCAGCTTCAGCTTCAGTTGCAACTCCGTATCTTTCAAAGTTATCTGAAACTAAATAAAAATAATCACCATAATCTGCTCCATCAATTTCAAATCCTCCTCCAGTAAAACTTCCAGAAATTTGATTAGGATTCTCGTTATAAGCAACATAAAATAAATATCCTTCTCCAGAATTCAATAAATTATCTATTTTACTTTTAATTTGATTTTCTAATTCTTCTTGAAAATCCTCTTGATTTTCAGAGATTATCCACTCATTAAGAGCATCTTTTAATAAAACAGAATTGCCATTAAATTCAATTTTATCATTTAAAATAGAATTCAAAACAAAGGAGCTATAAGCATTATCTGAATTTTCCTCTTTACCTATTTTTATCTTATTTTTATCTATAAAAATACCAGACATTAAAATAAGATAAATAACAAGAATAAACATAACAATTATTGTTGCAATAAACCAAGTAAAAGTTGCTCCAAGTTGCGCTTTTCTGTTTATCATAATTCTCCTCCATTGTAACTAGAAGCACTAAAAACCTCTATTACATATTCTTTATCTGAATAATAATAAAGTTTTCTTAAATCGCATGCAGGAAAATCTCCTTCAATCCCTTCCTCTGCTAACTGGCATTGCAATTCTAAGTCTTTTTTTCCAAATTCCATATTTATTTTTCCAGGAATAGAAATCCTCAAAAAATATCCCTCTCCATTAATCACTTCTTTATTTAAATTACATTCAGAAAAAAAATCAAAATTATTATCTACTTTTTCAAAATTATCATTAATGCAGTCCATTAACCTTAGATTTAGTATTCTAGCTTGTTCAGGCCTTGCATCAATATTCACTGAATAGAATAAAAATATTCCTGCAAAAATACTAACAGCAATTAAAACCCAAATTAAAAACATCCAGCCAAATAAGTACTTTTCACCTGCTTTTTTATTCAACATAAATTTCTTACTCATTTTACCTTCATCTCCAGTTTCATTGCCTTAACTTTTAAGCTCCAAAGAATTTCATTATCTGTAAAAAAATTATAACTATACCCCTCTCCATTTGCAGCTATAACCTGCACTAATTTTTTCTCATTATCAATTTTAACAACATTTGCTCTGCTTATTTTATTTTTATCAGCTAGATTCATTAACCCATCTAAATTTAATGTAATATTCATACCGGTTTTTGCCTGATCAATAGTGAGAGCAATTTGTTTTGCATATATTTGCTCGTAAACACTTGCTCCAGATTCAACTCTATAAACAACCCCAAAAAATATTGCTGCAAAAAACATAAGATTTAATAAAATAAAAATAACTGTGCTCTCTAAAATCTCTTCACCCTTTTTATTTTTCATGTATTAAATAACCTTAGAAACATTATAAATTTAACTAAACTTTGCCTTCAAAAGAAGAACAATTTAATGATTTTAATGTTTCAATATTATAATCTTTAATCTGTATAGCTCCAAATACTGCATCAGCTCCAGTCCATCCTTCAATAACCTCTTTAAGATTATCACTTCCCCAGTATCCTGCAATTGCTCCAACACCTGCCCCAACTAAAGTAGTTCCTGGAAGTGGAACAATAGCTCCTATTTGTGCTCCAATAATAATTCCTACAGCAGTTCCAGAACTAACTCCAATCCACCCGGGAATAACACTGCTGCTAATCTCTCCGAAGATAATTGCTTTTTGGCTTAAATTCATAAAATCCTGACTTTCTTCATATCCATTAACATAATTAACAGGATTATTGGTTATATATTGATAATAAGTAACATCTTCTCCAGGAGCATTATGACTTGTGAAATAGTTTACATTCCCCGTTACTTTATTATTTAAAACTGATTTAATATTGTCATCAAAAGCAATTCTAGTGCAGATGTTGCAAACCTTGCCCTCTCCAAAATCCTTTGAATATCTTGAATAAATTTTCACTTTTCCCTGCCCCATCATCCACCAGCATTCATATAATTTATCTGCAATAATCTTATTTACTTCGTCATTCATTTGTTTTGAATCTCCAGAAACTCTTACTGTTTGATATTTTTCTCCAAGATAATCTTTGTCGCAGTTCCCTTTACTAATAATATTGCTGGTTATACATATTTTTTCAGTTTCACATTGCAAAGGCAGCTCAACAACCTTTTGATCCTTTAATTCAGGAACAGTTGCTTTGAAAATAACAGAGCTATGACATGCTTGTTTGTCTACTTCTCCTGTCCAATCAAACATATAAAAAAATAATAATACAATTCCAAAAGCAAGTATTAATAATATCCAAGCTATTAATGTCCTTGAACTCATTTCTGCTTTCTTACCTGTTTTTTTATTTTTCTTCATTTTGTTAAAAAATTAATTAAAAAATATAAACCTCCTATGGCAATTATTAAAAATATAATCCATAATAAAATATTCATTAAATCTTCAAGTGCTTTTTTTGACTTCATTTTTTCTCGGTTATAATAACTTTATTATCTGATTTAGTTAAAGTTAACTCCTGCTGAGCAGTTGATAATTGAATTATTTCTTTAGTTGTAAAAACCCCAGAGCCTGGTTGGGGGTTAACATGTCCTCCTATAAGAATCTCTTCTTTAAAATCCCCCTCAACTAAGGTATATTTCCCCATTCCCTTGCATGCTTTTAAACCAATACAATCTTTAGAGTTGCAAATACACAAACAACTCTTAAACTTGCCAACACATTCTTTTTCAGGAAAAAAACTTTCCTGGTAACTTTTTAAAAACCAGCCAGAATCTTCAGGAGGAAAAATAGTCATGTATAAAAAATTTTCAGTATACTCCCCTCCAGTTAAATAACTTATTTTATCGTTAATCAAATTAAGTATATCTTCTGCTTGTTTAACATTGCCTTCTTCTGAAAATAATTTAAATAATTTAGCTCCTAGAGTAATAAGAATAATTATACACAATACCGCAATAACTAAATTAACTACTTTTACACCTAAAAAAGTTCCCTCTTCTGCTTTTTTATTTAATCTTTTCATTTTATATTTTAAATAAAAAAAGATTTTGGTTTACCTTTTTTCTAAAAAGGTATTCTTTGTTCAAACTTGTCTTTACTAAAAAAAGTTTGTCTTTTTTATTTAATCTTTTCATTTTATATTTTATTTCTCATCAACATAACATGCATTGAATAAATCTGCTTTGATCTGTTTATTTGTTTTTGAGCATCCTTCAATAAATAGATAGGGGTGATCCTCTTGTTCAATTTCAATCCACTTTACCCCAGATAATGTATAAATTTCTTTTCCATTTGTTGCATAATTCCCATCTAATGTACTCGACAATATCTGATTTAAGTTACCCGCAGGAAGCATTAAAATATTTAATTTTCCACTAAAACTAATTTCATTTTTTAAGCTCTCATCTTGTTTTATAATCAATTGAACTAAAAAATATATTTCACTTTTAAGGTTATCATCATCTATACTTTCGATATCTTTAAAACTTGCGCTACTAAAGAAATTTTCTTCAAAAAGCTCTTTTAAAAATCCACATTTAACATTCATCTCAGAATCAATATAGTTGCTTGGATCATTAAAAGTAGGAATACAAACATCATTATAAAACTGATAATAATAATCTTTAATCTCTTGCATTAATTCTTTTTCATCAGCAATTAACTTTTGAACAGCTTCGCATTTCGTCATTTGATTATCATCTAAATTAGCCGTTGTGTCTATATCTATCCACTTCCCATTTTCAAATCTCCATAATTTATTTTCTCTTATCCCATAATCCTTAATTAAAGGATTTTTCTCTTCATAAACAATGCATCTTCCCTCTCCATCATTTAATAAAACATTCGTTTTAATATTTAGAATAGTTGCAGGTTGAATTAACTCATTATTCCCCGCAGTCTGATTAAAACCCGGAAAAATGGTTTTAATCTTATCAAAAATATCTTTCCCATATTTTATTGAACCTATAGCAACTACAATAATTACTATTGCAATTATAAATAAAGTAATTAATTTATTCATAGTAAGCCCTGTATCTGCTTTTTTATTCATGGTGCCTATCCTATCCCTCCTCTAAATAAATTCTTAAGATAACTAATCATTCCTCCTCCCTTTCCACTTAAGATAATATACCCAAAAACAATAACAACAAAAACAATTAACCCAAGTATCCACCAAGCTAAAACTTCCATTTCCATTCCTTTTTTACTTTTTTTAAAAATTTTCATTAGCACTCAACATTACAACTCATTTCTTTTAAATTATCACTCAATTTTAAGGGGATTAAATCATAACAACTAAAACTTTCTTCTTTTTTATCTCCCTCTTCATAATATTTAACGATTCTTTTCTCACAGCAATAAGTATTTTGCTGATTAGTATCAACTAAAATGTTACAAGATTCAACAGCATTATCTACATTTGAATAACTGACATAACTTTTTATTGTTTTAATAAATTCTGCACTTCCCATTGTAAAAAAAGTTATTAGAGAGATAAGCAAAACTACTCCTATAATCATTAAGATTAGAGTACTAATAGCCATTTCAAAACCTTTTTTATCTTCAGATAAAAACAGATTTTGGTTTACCTTTTTCATATTTAGTTTTTCTTTGTTTAAACTTGTCTTTCCTAAAGAAAGTTTACCTCTTTTATTTCTCATCTTATAGCATTAATAAAACAAAAAAAGACTTAATAAATTTAACCTGCACCTAATCCTTTTAATGCAAACCAAGCTAAAACACTTAGAGCAATAATTGAAATAAATCCTGTAACCAAATATAAAATTGTGCCTCTAATTAAATTCTTAGAAATATCGTAAGTTTGTTTTAATTTATCTTCACCAGAATCAACAGTAGTTAGTGTTGCTGTTAAAATAAATACAATCTGTACAAGATAAATTCCAATTGCAATTTGCAAAAAATAAGGAGGAATCATTGTCTTTATATTGAACAAAGTAGTTATACTCCCTATATCCCCTATACCTGCAATCGAGGTTCCAGCCCCTCCCTCTCCCATTAACCCTTCTAACATTCCTAAAATTCCAGTAATCATTGCAGACAAACCTACTACAATTCCCGCTAGCAAAGGAGCTAAAAAAGTCATATTACTCTTCATATCAGAAACCACATCAGCAAGTAAATCTCTTAATCTTTCATTTATTTTCTGTATATTTCTTACATATTCAGAAATACTCATTAAACTTTCAGCAGCAACTCTCAAACCCTTTTTAACAGATTCAACTAAAATTCTCATGCTTGTTGCAATTAAGGTTGAAGGATAATAAATCAAAGCCCCTCTGGTAGGATTAAAAATAGCATTTTCTATGCTCATACCCATTGATTGAATATTTGAGTTAACAATTCTAAAGAAATCCTCTGTTTTCTGTCCTTTAACTGACTCAGCAACTCTTGCAAATGCAATTTCAGCAGGAGTTCCATCACCCAATCTATTTCCCAAGGTAAACAAACTGCTGTTAAATTCTTTTTCTAAATCCTTTGAATCATTTCTTGCTTTAATTAAATTTCTAGTTCTAAATGAAAAACTTAGAGAAAAAAACATTGCAACTGAAAATGGAACTAATAAACTCAGCAATAATCCAATTAATCCAAAAGGACCAACAGTATCTCCTGCATCATTTAATAAAAATCCAAAAGCCTTATCTCCAAAAATTCCGAAAGCAAAGGTGCTTGTATTAAAATCACTAGGTAAGCCTAACCATGCAGGAACAGGAGTATATCCAAAAATTAATGGAAGTATTCCCAATAAAAAGAAAGGCAAACAAATTGCAAATGCAGTAAAATAAACACTCTTGGAACTATATTCATAATAAAGAGGATTTCTTTCTAACAAGCTAGTTTCCCCATAACCTCCTGGCCTTTGCAGCATTATCTGACTAGTTAAATAAAAAACTAAAAAAGGGATTATTAAATTAAATATTAAAAATACATGCACCCAAGTTATAGCTCCGCTTAACAAAGTAGAAGCTAAAGGCAGTAAAGCTAATCCTAAAGTTGGAAGAACAATTCCTAACATATAAATATTAGTTAAAGGAGATTTTATTTCATGAGTATATTTCAACATTTTCTCATAAACTCCATCTAAAATAACTTTCAAAGCTCTTTCCAAAATCTGAATTCTTCTTGCTTCACTAGGCTCATATAAACTTGATTCAATTAAATGAAAACTCTCTACAAATTCCATACTATGCTCTCTCCAAGAATCAAGATATGAATCCAAACTTTCTTTTATTGTAGAATATCTCCCTGTTTCAACATCCCATATAACTTTTCTTAAATCCAAACTTAAAGGTTCTTCGACATTTTGTGCAACAAAACTAATTGCTCTTTCTAAATTACTTGTGTGTTTCATATAAATTACAGTATAGAGAATTGCAGGAACCATCTGGCTACTTGCCTTTAATCTCCATTTAGTTGCAAGTCTTGAAGGCTGCGAATAAAAATAATAAAAAATAAAAAATGAAGCAACTAGCATTAAAAATAAAAATAATAATGGAAAACCATTAATCAAACTTTCCCCACTAAATAACCATATAGCAACACTTATTAAGATTCCAAGAAAAAAGAATCCTAAAAAACCAGCAATTGCTAACCCAACCACTTCTCCGGGACTAACATTTAAGTGGGCATTATCTAATTCTTTTTGGATTTTCTCTTCATCTTTTGTAGCAATCTTAAGTTTTATTATTCCTCCAATATTTGCAGCCCACCTTTCAAATTTAGATAATTCTGGCATCATATCTTGTTTAAATTGCTCGAATTCTCTGCTAACCTGTTCTCCAGAAGGACTATAATTATCATAATTTTCTACTTGCTCTTTTAATTGATTAGAATACTTTTCAAGAATATCTTTAACCTCTTTATTTTCCATATATAAAATTAAGAAATAGAATTAATAAACTTAATTACTTGCATTGCCTGCCGGCTCTCTAAAGCTATTTGCTACTTTCTCTAAACAAAACATAGGAATCTTATGCTTTTCAGAAAGCTCTTTTAAATTTCCATTAATCTCAAAAAGACAATCTCTTTCAATTCCAATTCCCCCTAATCCTCCCTTAGTCCTCTCAATTAAATCTCCATTAAATAATTCAAATTGTTTATAATCCTTAAGAGGATCATCTAAATGAATTACAGCAATCCCATTATCAGAAGAAGCAATACGAGGATTTCTAAACAAATAAATCTCTAAAAGAGGCAGCTTGCATCGATAATTCTGCTCTTTAAACTCTCTTTCTCTTTTTTTAATTCCAATATACATCTTTTAAATATCAAATTTTAATTTAAAAGCATTATGTATTTATGATATCTTTTTTCCCTGAACCTGTCTTTTTAACCAATCCTGCCATAAAGGAAAAACCCTATCACTTACAGGCAATCCAACTTCTTCTTGAATTTCTTTAGAGTATTGGTGAAACATATTATTAGACAAACTATTGAATGGGGATTCTAATAATTCTGGTTTCTTTGTTTTTTCAGCAACATCAACAATTTCCTGCTTCACTTTTCCTCTTAATAAAATATTATCATAAACAGCATCCCAATCACCAGCCCATCCTTTAACACTTCCAGCAATAGATTTTATTATTTCAGAATCCCCATTAATTAATTCTTCGCTTGCTTCTAATTCATCTTTTTCAACATTATACTTCAATAAATCAACAAAGCCCCCTTCTTGTTCAGGATCTACTGTCCAATGTTTTCTTACTTCACTTATCTGCAAAATTCTTTTCATTGATTTTAATCCATCAGGAGTTTTAACTGGATTAGCAACAATAATGCAGTCAGTTGCTTTAAATGAAGTAACAGGTACTTTCAAATCATTAACAACTCTGTCAAACACAGCATATGGTGAAGCTCCGTGAATTGTTCCTGCAACAACATTTGCTAAAGCACCAACCCTCATTGCTTCATAAAGTGCCTGAGCCTCCAAACTTCTTACTTCTCCAACAATCAAGCTTGAGTCTCCTAATCTTAACGAAGTTCTTATACCTTCATCAGCTCCAATTTCAGTTGTTGTTTTTAATAAACTGCTTCTAACTTTCATCCTTAAAATATCATACTGTAATTTTCTCAATGCTTCTACAGGTAATTCCAAAGTATCCTCGATACAAATTATTCTGTACTTCGGCATAATCTCCAGCATTAAACTTCCTAACAAAGAAGTTTTACCTGAACTTCTTGTTCCTGCAATTAAAATAGTCCTGCTTCCATCAATTAAAAAACTCATTAAGCCTGCTGCAAAACTATTCAGCATTTTATATTTAATAAAGAGAGGCAGGGTCCATGGCTCTTCCCTATGCCTTCTAATTGCATAAGCTAATCCTTTTGGTGAAAGTGGTTGCTGAATAACTGCAACTCTCGCCCTTATATCTCCCAAACCCAAATCAGTATCTAAAATAGGATTCGCTTCATCGAGGGGTCTTCCTGAAATCATTCTAAATTTTGCTGCCCACGAGTCTCCATCTTCAGTACTTGGAAGGATATTAGTTATGCATTCATCAAAATTCTGATGCCTTAAAAAGACAGGATTAGAAGAAATAGGTGCATTCAATACAATATCCTGGATATTTTTATCTTGCAATAATATTTCTACTAATCCAAATCCAATAGTGTGTCTAACTAAAATTTTAGCTAAAGTATTTAATTCATCATAACTTAATTTTACTTTTCTGCTAACTGACAGCTCACTTAACAAATCTCTTGCTACATTAAAAAATACTTGCCGTGTTTTTTCAGGATCAGTAAACTCTTCTGCTTTTGGTTGATGTTCAATTAAAACATTTCTTGCAAGATTAAGCAATTCCTGTTTATCTTCTTCTAAGGCATATTCTGGAGGCATTAGATGATAAATATATTTAGTTTCTTCTTCTTTTTTCAAAATAGTTACAAGAGATTTACTTGAATCAGATCCCAATTCATATTGCTGTACAATCTCTGCGTTTTCAGGGAGATTACTTACCAATCTAGTAAAAGTAAAATTAGGAATTATATTTGTCCTAAATACATGATTATAAATTTCTCTGTCTCCAAAAGAATAATTTGAAAAATAAATTTCAGCTTGCTTTATTAATTTTGATTGTCCTAATAAAGAAAAAAACTTTTCTAATAACCGAATATAACTTAGCTGATCAACTTTAAGCTCTTCAGGAGTATTAAGTAAATTTAATTTTTCTTGTTTTAAAAATCTCTTTAATTCATAATAACAAGCAATAGGATCTCTCTTTAAAGTCATTAAAAGATAACTAACATCATTATGTCTCTGCCCAAGATATTCAGAATTCATTATAGATAATTTAATAGGGGAGAGAATATTTTCTTGTTTAGTAAGATAAACATAAAGATTTGCGATTTCTTTTAAAACAAAAACCTCTTCAGAACCATAAGAATAATTTCTTTGCTGTACAAAAACAATCCTAGAAACATTGGGGGATTGGATTAATAAATCAACTGTGCTGGACATAATATCTGCATTAGTTAGATTAGGCACTAAGGGAGCCCCTAAATAATTAACATACATAACTTGAGCATCTTCTTCTTTAACAATTTCATAAGCATAAACCGGCGTTCCTGGCTTGAATAACATCAGTTATTTCCCCCATTTATTTTGAATAACATTCTCTTTTTACCTCATTTAAAATAAATATTTTAATGTTATAAAGATTTGTGTATCCTCAAACAAAAACAATTTTAAACCCATTAATCCTTAATAATAAGTAAAATGGTGGATGAACAAAACCCTTATGCAGATTTTAATGATTTAGGGACAAGATTAAATGAATTAGAGGAAAAACAAAGACTTCTAAAAGATAGAATTTTACTTATTGGAGAAAATTTAATTTCAACTAAAGAAGATTTAATTAAATTAGAATCTGAAACTAAAAAACAGCTTCAGCAGACAACATCAGATCTTGCAACAATCAAAAGACTTTTAGCAAGAGTAATTAGTGAACTGAATAATTCAGCTAGAAAATCAGAAGTTGAGATTTTAGATAGACAGCTAAAAATGTTCCAACCACTTGAATTTGCAAGGATAGCAGATATTAAAGAAATTATTCAAGAAGAATTAAACAAAACTATAAAAAGAGAAAAATCTTAATTTTAAAATAAAAAAGATGGCAGTATTAGAAAGAGTTATGCAAATGAAACAACAAGGCCAGACAGAAAGCCAGATAATTAATAATTTACAAAGAGAAGGTATTTCTCCTAGAGAAATTAATGAAGCGTTATCTCAATCTCAGATTAAATCTATGGTTGGAACAGAAAACTTTCAAAATCAAGAATCTCAGGCTATGAATCAGCAAATGCAGCCAAGTATGTCGATGCAACAAGATTATCAAGATACTAATCAAATCCCGAGTCAATACCAGCCCGCAACTGCTCCTTATGCAGAACAATATTCAGAAGCACAAGGATATGGGCAAGAATACCAACAATATTCTTATGGAGGCGATGTAGAAACAATAAATGAAATTGCTCAGCAAATAGTTGATGAAAAAACACAAAACATCTTAAAACAAACAGCTACATTTAACAAATTCAAAGATAGTGTGGTGTTAGAAATTGATAAAATAAATTCTAGACTTGAAAAAATAGAAAATACATTAGCTGAACTTCAAATTTCAATTATTAGAAAAGTTGGAGAATATGGAGAAAACATTGAGAATATTTCTAAAGAAATGCAATCAACTCAGGATTCTTTTTCTAAAATTTTGAATCCACTAACCGATACAATAAGAGAATTTCAAAAAGTAACTGGAAAAGAAGATCATAAATCTAAAAAAAGATAAAATTACTTCTTAGTCAATACCCATGTAACAATTGCAGCAATTATTATTAATAAAACACTTCCTGCAACTTTAGATGAAGTAAAAAAGTCAATTACCTGTTGTCCCAAACTCTCTCCATTTCCTCCTTCTGCAACAACTAAATCTGGGTGCAAAACAGGATTAAAAACATAAATTGCAGCGATAACAAAAATTATGCCTAAAATCACAATAAATGTCCAGGCTAATCCTGCTTTAGGTGCCCAATCTTTACTAGCAAACATTCCTAAAAACAAAACTAAAAATACAATTACTAACAAAACAACAAACCAAGGTAAAATAGTTTCAACATATAATCTTAAAGATGAGAAACTAATAAAAATAACCGCTACAATGAGGCTAATCATGATATTAACTCCTTTATTATCTCCAATTACTTTAAAACTTGCAAGCAATGCATAAATAATTATAAATACAAATAAGAAGCTAAATATCGGCATAAAAAATTCTAATCCAGATACATCAATTGCCATATAATCAAAATAGGATTATAATTTATAAATCTTCTGATTTAAGAAACTTATATAATTTTAATTTTTAAAGTTATATGATATTCCTATCTTCTTAAAAACAAACAAGAAGTCATTTTTTTCTAAAGATAAATATCCTAACCATTTTAACTATTTCATCTGGAAATCATTTAAAAATTACACATTACCAATAAATTGTTAATGCTTATTAAAAAAACTATTTAGATTTACTATCTCCACCCAATACAACTGCAACAACCCCTGCAGCAACCAATAATATTAAAACAATCCAGGGAGCCCAATCCACCCCTGAATAACCCCCAAACCAAGCAAAATCACTTAAACTATAAATAATCACAACTAAAAATATTAAAGCTCCTATTCCAAAAAATATCCATTTAGCTTTCTTTTCGTCTTCAACAATAAACCCCATTAAAATCATAGCAACTAATAAAACAGCAATTCCCATCCCAGCATAAGGAAAGATAGTTGCAAAAAAATTAGCTACCCAATCAAATTGCAAAGATAATAATCCCACTGAAAGAGCAACAATCGCATTAACTCCTTTATTATTTCCAAGAATTTTTGCATTCATTAGAATTCCATAAACTAATGCAAAGATCATTAATCCTGGAATAATATAAGCGAATACTCCTGCCTCTGCCCAAGTATTCAAAATATCTGTTACATTCCAAGCACCCAAATTGTAAGCCATCTTTTTTATTTTATCTTTTTTAGTTATTTAATTTTCTTTATTCAAACTTATCTTTGTTAAAGAAAGTTTGATTTATTTATATATCTTCCTATTCTTTTTTGGATTTATCTTCTCCCTTGTCTTTAGGAAGAATAACTGCGATAACTGCACCAGCCATAATAACAATTAAAATAATATTAACCCAAAGTTGTCCTGAATCCCCTCTATTAAACAAGAAATCATAAATAGGTTCCCATAATCCTGCAGCATATAAAACCACACTAATTAATCCAATTGCTAAAAGAATCCCTATAACGATTTTCACCCATTTATGACCAATTGCATCTCCTGAATGTCCCCACACAAAAGCATATAATAACATAAAAACTAATAAGATAGTAGCTGAAACAGCTAAAAAAGGCATTAATATTAAAACTATATCTCTTGAAAAAGGGAAGGCAATCAAAATCAATCCTGCAACTAATCCCACTAATGCATTAATTTGTTTTACACTATCTCCCAATAATTTTGTTTTTTGCAAAATAGCAAAAACAAGAGTAAATATTAATACAAATGGCAAAATGTAATCCATAAAAATAATTGACTGAAAAATAGACTCGACCATTACATCTCAAGGGAACTGCTTCCACTAGATAAATCAACTGTTTGCTCAACTGTTTCCTCACCTTCATCTAAAGGCAGATTAGCTCTGCTTACAATTACAATATCTCCAACAGCCTTCACAAACTGATGTGGAATTATCACCCCTTTAGCACCCCCTAAAAAATTGCCCATTGAACTTGCAATTCTAATTCTCCATCCATCAACCTTATTTTCAACTAAGTTAGACTCTTCAACTTCCCCAAAGTAGTCACCAGTATCTGTAAATACCTTTTTCCCTATAACCTCTGTAATTTTTTTTACTTTCATATTTCTTTGAAATTGAAAATCCAGAAATTTATAATTTCTGCACCTTCATTTTTTATTAACCTCATTAATCTTAATCAAAAATAGCCGAGTTTATTTAAATACTTTTCTGTGTCCTGAAATCTATTATATTATAAATAGATTTTACTAAGCTTCTCCTGAAATCTATTATATTATAAATCGATTTTAAGGGGAATAAGATAAATTTATATAATTATTATGTCTATTAAAAGTATGTTGACAAAAAAAGAGGCAGTATTAATAATAGTATTTTCGCTGGTATTTATGTTCCTGATTGCATTAAAATTTCCCCTTGAATTAGAGTATAATCTTAACACAATAATTGCTCCATTTATCATAATTCTCACAAGCATTTTAGTTAAAAAATTTGCATCAAAACATTATTATGTGGATATTCAACACGAAATTTTAGATTTTCAAAGATGGGGGTGGTATCAAAGAAGCGAATTTAAAAAACCACTTCCAATAGGATTAATTCTTCCTTTTTTCCTTGGTATTTTTTCTTTAGGTGCAATTAAACCATTTACCTTTTTTCAATTTAAATCAAAGCCCTCTAAACTAAGAGTATTAAAAACAAGAGGAATGATCCGAAAAAAAGAAATAAATGAATCAGACTTAGCATTTATTTCTGCATGGGGTTTCTGGGCATTAATTCTCTTAGCAATCATTGGCTCATTAATTAATTTTCCTGAACTAACAAAATATTCAATTTATTATGGAATCTGGAACTTATTGCCTCTCGGGAAATTAGATGGAATAAAATTATTTTTCGGAAGTTTTTTTAATTGGTGTTTGTTAGCAATAGCCTATTTAATTTCTTTAATTATAATCCTATTATAAATTCTATTAATAATCAAATCGTCATAAAGTTCTAAATCTTCTCATCTGCAAAATCAAGGGAAAGTTGATGCATAAGAAAACCGTTAGGTTGTCTTAGCTTAATAGATTATCAATATACTAACACAAAAAATATATACTCCTCTTTATTACCTAAAAAATGCCAGATAAAGTTCTTAAAAATATTAAGCCTAGAAAATACCAGCAGGATATTTATGAAAACTGCAGGGATAAAAACTGCTTAGTTATACTTCCAACGGGGATTGGAAAAACACTAATTGCATTAATGCTTTCTATTTATACTCAAAAAAAACATCCTGCTTCAAAAACATTATTTCTTGCCCCAACCCGCCCTTTAGCAGAACAGCATTTAGAATATTTTAAAAAAAATCTTCCAGAATTATTTGCCGAACTAACATTATTCACTGGAAAAATAAATGCCTCCCAAAGAAAGAAGTTATGGGAATCTTCAGACATTATTTTTTCAACTCCCCAATGTATTGGAAATGATTTAAAGAATAACCTATATGATCTTTCGGGGGTTTCTCTCCTCATCGAAGATGAATGTCACAGATGTTTGAAAAATTATTCTTATACTTATGTTGCTCAAACTTACAAAGAACAAGCTAAAAATCCTCAAATTTTAGGATTAACTGCTAGTCCGGGTTCTGATAAAGAAACAATTAAAAAAATAGCTGAAAATTTAGGAATAGAAACAATTGAATTAAGAACAAGAGAAAGTGAAGATGTTAAAGAATATCTTCAAGAACTTGAATTTGATGTGATAAAACTGGAATTTCCAGAAGAATTCAAAGAAATAACTAAAATAATAAAAGTATTATACCAAAAGAAAGTAGAAGAACTAAAAAATAGAAAATTATTATTCAAACCAGCAAATAAAATAACATTATTAGAACTACAAGGAAATATAATGAGGGCTATTTCTTCAGGAAATAAAAACTTCAATTATTTTTCAGGTGCTTCTGCTTGTGCTCAAGCATTAAAACTATCTCATTTAATTGAATTACTAGAGACCCAAACCGTTTACACTGCATTTAATTATGTTCAAACCATGTTTGAACAAGCCAAGGCAAATAAATCAAAGGCAGTTCAACAAATAATCAAAAATCCAGAATTTAACAGAGCTTATATCAAATTAACCGAATTAGTTTCAAAAAAAATAGAACATCCAAAATTATTAGAATTAATATCTATTATCGAAGATTCAATAAAAGAAAATCCGAAAAATAAAACAATTGTATTTTCCCAATATAGAGATACTGTAACAAAAATATCTAAAGAATTAAATCAAATTCTAGGGATTAATGCGCGGGTTTTTGTTGGACAATCTAAAAAAACTAATGAAAAAGGAGAAATAAGTGGATTAAATCAAAAAGAACAGCAGGAAATTATGGACGAATTCAGGCAAGGAAAAATAAATATCATTTGCGCAACTTCAATTGCAGAAGAAGGACTAGATATTCCAGAGGTTAATTCAGTAATTTTTTATGAACCCATCCCAAGTGCAATCCGCTCAATCCAGAGAAGAGGAAGAACCGCAAGATTAATGAAAGGAAGATTAATTATTTTATTAACTAAAGAAACCTTAGATGAAATATTCTATTATGCTTCAAGAGCAAAAGAAAAAAGAATGCATAAAGCAATACAGGATATCAAAGAGGATTTAGATAATGGAGTTTCAATAGCTCCGGATAAAAAAACAAAACAAAAAAAGTTGTTTTAAAATGTTCGAAAATATTTTTTCAAAAACTAAGAAAACAAAAAAGCAGAAAATAAAACCAAAAATAATTGCAGATATACATGAAAAAAATTCATTAATTCTAGCCGAATTACAGTCAAATCAAGAAATAGAATTAGAAATAAAAAATCTTGAAATTGCAGATTACCTTATAGGGAAAACAGCAATTGAGAGAAAAACAGTAAGTGACTTCATTTCCTCAATGTTAAATAAAAGATTAGTAGAACAACTAAGGAACTTGCAAAAATATAAACAAAAATTATTAATTATTGAAGGAGTAGATGAACAAGAATTATATAGAAAAGATACGAAACTAAACCCCAATGCAATAAGAGGAATGATTTTATCTATAATCACAAATTATGAAACTCCTATAATATTTACTCAAAATTATGAAGATACTGCAAATTATCTTATAACTCTTGCAAAACAACAACTAAAAAAACCAATAGAATCTTCATTGCATTCAAGAATTCCTAAAACAATAAAAGAACAAAAACAATATATTTTAGAATCATTTCCAAATATAGGCCCAATAACAGCAAAAAATCTTTTAAAAGAATTTAAAAATCTAAATTCTATTTTCAATTCATCTGAAGAACAATTAAGCAAAATACTAAAATCTAAAAGTAAATATTTTAAGAAGCTACTCTATGGTTAAGCCTTAATAATCCATCTACATCACAACTATATTCTCCCTCTAACTGTTTGTAAAAATCATTTTCAACAAATACGGGAATATTATTCCTTTTAATATAATCTTGATTTTTTAAAGCAAAAAGAAGAATCCTTAAATTATCTGCATTAGAATGATAAATCACTATTCTTTTTGGAAGCCAATTTCCATCTCTAAGATTTTTTACAGATTCTTCTGCAATTTCTTCTAAAGGATTTTTAATGGTATTTGGTTCCATTAAAATATAATATATTTTTTATAATTTATAAACAAAATTGTATTGTAAAACAGATAATGCAAACCAACAATTATTTAAATTCAGATTATCTTTCTAAGTTATATTTTTTCTTACTCTAGTTCATACCTTTTTATATCCGTATAAACCGGCCCTTCTGGTTTTAATTCAGATTTTTTAATAACAAAATCTTTAACTTTAAACGTAATTTTCTCTGTTTTCATATTCTCAATATAACCTAATAATCCTTTTTTATTTCCAACATTCTTGATTCTAGCAATAGTAATGTGACTCATAAATCTATTTTCTTTTTCAAACAAATCAGAAAGCTTTTCATCAATTTGTTTTTGCAATTCAAAAATTCCTTTTCCATTTAATTTAATCCAAATTATTTTTAAAAAATGCTCATTAAAAATCCCTGCTTCTCCAAGTTCCGCTTCAAAACTTTTTATTTTTATTTCTTTAAGTTTTTTCTTAACCGCTTCTATTTTCTCTTCATTAATTCCTCCTAAAAACTTCAAAGTCAAATGAAGATTTTCGGGGTCAGTAAACTTTCCATTCAATAAATTTTGTTTTTTTATTAACTTCTGAATTTCTTTAATATAATTTATTGCCTCTCTTGACAAATCAATTGAAATAAACGCTCTTATTTTATTGTTTTCCATTATTTTATATCTCTCTCCAATTATTAATAATTAATTATAAATATTTTTATCTACTCATCTGCAAAAAGTATAAGATTTGCATATTATAAAAATTATATAATTTATTACATCATCTCCGCTAACAATCTCGCTCCTAATCTCACAGTCATCCTATTAACATCTAAAGAAGGATTAATCTCAACTATATCTGCTCCTCTAAAATTCTTTATTAATTTTAATCTCTTGACAAAATAAATTAATTCGTTGCTGGATAATCCTCCTGGCTCTAAATAACTTGCCCCAGGAGCACAGCTGGGATCAACAGCATCGATATCAATACTAATATAAAACCCGCTTGAATCTTTAGCTCTTTCCATAACTAAATCACAAATTTCATGGATATCTTCTCTAATTAAATCCATTTTAATCCAGGTTATTTTATGTTCATTTAAAAATTCAATTTCTTCTTGCCATAAATTTCTAGCTGAAATTAAAATCAAATTGCTAGGATTAAATCCCCCTTCAATTAATTTTCTTAGCCATTCTTCATGAGTTGGTTCTTTTCCAGCTTCAATACAATCTGCATGAGCATCAAAAACAATTAAAAGAGGTTTGTGTTCCACTTTATTAAATGCCTTTCCAATAGAATAGCTAATATTATGATCTCCTCCGATAAAAAACACTTTATCATTCTTGTGGAAAGCTTCTTCTGAATTTTTATAAATCAAATGATTTGCTTCTTCTAAATCATTTAAATCGACATGTATCTCTTCTAAGTTTAATTTACTAAATTCAATGATTTCTCCATTTTCTTTGCTCCCAATTTTTTTTAGTTCTTTTAAAACTTCAACCGGGGCCTCTTCGCATCCTTTTGTTTTTCCAAGTGAATTAACTAACCTAATTCTGATGATTTCCATAGAAACCTAAAACAAAATCTATTTAAATAGGTTTTTCCTATATAAAATAATAATAAAAAGGAGGTAATGAAAATGACTTGGTATAATAAAACTGCAATAGTTTTAGCAAATATTGGAGCTATCAACTGGGGTCTAAATGAACTTGGTTGGAACGCAGTAGACAAACTAATTGGAAGTTGGGCAGGAGCTACAGTAGTTTCAATTGTTTACTATATTGTTGCTTTGTGTGGTATCTGGGGATTAGTTAAAATCTTCAGTAAATAAAATTAATTAATTTTTATTTTTTATATTTGAATAATTAGAAAAGAAATCAGAAAACTTAAAGTAATTTCAGTCAGGCAATAAAGCCACAAAGCTATAACCCTTTAATTTTGAAAGCATCCTAACTTCATCTAATTTAACAGAATTTATTCTATCTTCATATTTGTAATATTCTTCTGCGTTTCCACCTAATTCTGATTGCAATAATTCAATCATGGTTAAATCGCATTTTTCCTTGCTAATCTGCCTTAAACCAATTAATCTTTCTTTAGCTTCATTAAAATCACTTTTACCTAGCCATCTTATTTTCTTAATTTCTTTTAAAGTTAATCTTTTTATTTCATCTACTTTTTCTTTAACAGTTCCAAAATAAAGCATTTCATAAGAATAATCTTTTGATTGTTCCAAATTATTTCTTATAGAATAACACAATCCTCTTTTTTCTCTTATTTCCTGGAATAATCTGCTGCTCATTCCTCCACCTAAAATAGAATCAAAAATTTCGGCAGCATATCTTCCTTTATCACCTAATTTAGGCATATGCAATCCAATAACTTCATGCGCCTGATCAATTCCTTTTCTCTTTTCAATTAATTCTCCATGAGTATGTAGAATAGGAATCGGAGAAATTTTACTTTGTATTTTCGGGAATTTTTTAGCTTGTGTTAAAACATCACTCCAGCTAGTATTTCCAACAACTGAAAAAACCATATTATTAGAAGTATAAATAGAATTAAACAAACTAATTACACGCTCCCTAGTTAACCCCGAAACAGTTTCTTGAGTTCCGGCAATAGACATATTAAATGGCTTTTCATACAACATTTCTTTTATTTTTTCTAAAACATAAGTGCTGGGATTATCATGATACATCTTTATCTCCTCTAAAATAACTTTCCTCTCCCTTTCTAATGCTTCTTCTTCAAATAAGGGATTTAATACCAGATCGATAGAGATATCTGCGCCTAACTCAAAATGTTTACTAGGCATTTTATTCCAATAGCAAGTTATTTCTTCCCCAGTAAATGCATTCAATATTCCTCCTTTGCTTTCAATTTGTCTCGGTATCTCAATCACGCTTCTCTTTTTAGTTCCCTTGAAAACTAAATGCTCAATAAAATGGGATATTCCTTTGACACTTTCATGTTCATATTGGGCTCCAAACTTTACAGAACTGGCAACAGCAACAACAGGGATCTTTCTTTTTTCAAATATAACTGTAACTCCATTATCTAATTTTTTTCTATGAAACTCTACCTCTTTCATATTATAATAAACAAAAATTAGTTATTAAATGCTTCTGCCTAACTTCTGGATGAAACAAAACCCCATAAATATTTTTCTCCCTATGTTTAATTCCCTGAGGAATGCTCCCATCGCTATAAATTTTAAAATCTTTTTTTAAAAATTTAATATAATAATTATGCAAATGATAAACCTCATTTTCATTTATCAAACCAAGAAAATCTTTTTTAAAGTTTTCTTTAAAAAATCCAATTTCAGTTTTCTTCAAAAGTTTTCCATTAAATAATCTTCCAATTATCTGCATGCCTCCGCATATTCCTAAAACAGGCTTATTAAAATTCAATAGCCAATTAAAATTATCATAATATTCGATATAATCATTATCTAAGAGAGAAGTTCCGCAAATAATAACTTTATCAGCAACATTTAACTCTCGATTATTAATTTCTAAATAACTTTTAACAAAATAATTTATCTTATTTTTTTTCAAAATATCTTCAATAGGCTTTACAAACTCCAAATAATGGAATTTTTCTTTACAAATATTAATAATCATAATTTTCATAATTCTAACTCTCTCCTCCATGAATTTTTCTCTCCAAAATCTCTAGAATTTTTAATTTTAATTTTTTTCTTAAATAAAGGGCAATTTAAAACAAAACTTTCAAACTCTCCCCCTTCTCCAGCAGGATTTATTCTATATTTTTCATTTAATTTTTTTATATCTTGAATAAATCCTTTATCAATTTTTCTCCCCAACCATCTATTATCAAAAGGATATGCAAAAACTCCCACAATAATAACTTCAAATTTATGTTTAATTAATTCATTAAGCAATTCGATCTGATTTTTTTGCCATAAAGGGTTAAAACACTCGATTTTAAGTTTATTGCATATTTTTTGTATTCGAGATGCTTGATAAACGCTTTCAACAGCACCAGTTACGATTCCTTGTATTTTATATTTTTTAATAGCCTGTTTAATTGCTTTTTCTAAATCAATAAGTTCTTTTTCTTTTTCCCCTTTAGTTTTAACAATTATCAAAGGCAGATTCATAGCAACAGCTTGTTTTTCGGTTTTATCAATAGAAGGTGTATGGAACATAAAACTCTCCTTGTTTTCGCTATAAACGCTAATCAAACAAGCTAATTCATGTCCATAGCCTTTAGCAAGATAAGTAGCATAACAACTATCTTTTCCTCCACTAAACAATACTGCAAGTTTCATAATCTAAAAAAGAAAATTTAGTTTAATAATCTTATGAATATCTAGAAAAAGACTTCTTATCAGAGTCATAACCCCTTACAAGCAAATAAATAACAATTATAACCGCTAGAACTAACGCAAGAGAAAAAATTATCCATAATAGCCTAATTCGTTGAGCCTCCTTATATTCAGGACTTTCTATGAGGATTACATTAAATTCCCAGGATAAACCAACTGCTATTTGAACCATTCCAGGCTTATCAGTATCTAACGGTATAGATTGAAATTTAATCTTAACATAATATTCTGTTCCATTTTTTGCTTTAGGGGCTTTAACTTTAAGGTTTACAAAGGCCTCACTAGTGGGAGATGCAGCAATAAAATATTCAGGATTAGAGTCTATAAAGCTAACTATATCTGAACCATTTATAATTTCTGCTCTAAATTTAACATCAACCTCTCCGGCCCTATTTTGCAAACTTAAATTAAATATTTTTGTTTCACCAGGAGAGATTATTAATGGTCTATCTTCAGAATAAGGTCCTCCTACTGAAACAGCATTAACTAAACTAATCAAACTAACAAAACTAATTAATAAAATGAATATCCAACTCTTTTTCATAAATTAAAAAAGATAACTTAGTTTAAATTCTTAACTATTTAAAATGAAGAAGATATCTATAATTTATTAGGACAAATAACAAGTCATCTGTTTTCACTAAAATTATATTCTTAATTCAAAGCAAAATATCCTAAATCTCTTAATCTTCTCATCTACATATCTTATATCTTAATAAATTAAACAATAAACTATAAGTAATATTTATGTATTATCAAAACAAACAATAATAATGCTGACATCAAGCTAACAACA
This sequence comes from Candidatus Pacearchaeota archaeon, assembly GCA_041651235.1. Classification (GTDB taxonomy): domain Archaea; phylum Nanobdellota; class Nanobdellia; order Pacearchaeales; family GW2011-AR1; genus ARS1285. Next base: position 334,664 of record JBAZJQ010000001.1, on the reverse strand, counting down.
GATTTCTCATTGTTTTAATATTTATATTACTAAAATCTTTTTTTATAATTATTTCTTAGAAACTTTCTTAACAGACTGTTCATTTCCTTTTACAAGGAAATAAATAACTGCAATAACTGCAATTATAACAACAATAGCAAGTATAATCCACCAGATGCTTGTTCCTTCAGCAACCGGTTGTTCTGTTGGTTCTACAACTTTAACTTTAAAGGAAGTAGTTGCCTGAACATTTAAACTAACTGTTCCTGTTCCAGTTGCAGGAGTTTCATCAGAAAATAATAATTTCACAGTATATTCAGTTCCAATAGTCGCACTTGAAGGAACCTTAATTTTAATATTGGTTATTCCGGGGTTAGCATTAGATACGTCATAAATATTATTACTATCCATTATAGAAGCAATATTGCCTCCCTCAGTTATTACTGCTTTAATTTTCAAATTTCCTTCTTCAGGATTAGCATAGATATTATAAGCCATTTCTTTAGATTCTCCCGCATAAACAGTTAAAGGAGCATCATTACTAAATCCTAAAATCGGGCTAAACGCAAAAACTAAATTTAGTGTTAAAACTAAAATTAAAGTTCCAACTAAAGGCATGATTCTCATTTTTATTTTATTTTTATTTACCATTTTATGAAATTGGGAAAATAATCTCCCATTGTCTTATACTTTTATATTCTTGATTACTTAAAATTCCAGATCCTGCAAAATCAATTATACAAAAAGGTAAATCTTTTTTTGAATCTGTACCTGTTGTACTCCTAGGTACAGAAAAAGTCCCAAAAGAGACTATTTGGTTATTTTCAAGCGCATTTCCTCCAGCACATCCTGCCCCAACATCTCCTTTAAACCGATTAACTAAAATAAATTGTTCAGGGTGAGCTCCTTGTCCTGTCAAATTTGTTCCATTCATAGAAACAGAAGCATAAGCTACATTTCCCTCATTTAAGATACTTAAATTATTATCTGAAGGGATATTCGTATTTGTAGATTTTAAACCAGTCCAATTTAAATAAGCATTAGCAGAAGTACTTGCTGAAGAAGTAGTTTGTACTGTAAATGTTTTAGTACTATTACTTCCTTTTTGATTATTATTATCTTGGATAGTTACATTTATACTCCAAATACCGGGCGCATCATAATAAGACATATTAACCTTACAAGAATAATTAACAGCAGTTCCTGCACCAAAACTAACTACCCCCAAAATATAACAAGAGATAATATTTCTTTGAGCTTCTCCAGATTTATTAAAATACCCTGTTGTAGGAGCAAGACCTGGTACAATTTCTAAATTTCCTGGTTGAGGCCCTCCTTGTTGAGCTAAAAAAGTAAAATTAAGAGGGGTATCTCCTCCAGGTTTTGATCTAAGTTTAGGATTATTTGCTGGAGCTGCTATTTCTCCTTTAACATCACTTACAAAAACTATCTGAGGAGGAGTATCATCTTTTATTATTACTTTAGTATCAAAATTAGCATTAGGCAATTCTCCTTCTAAATTTTTATCATCAGAACCAAATTTTAATAAATCACTAAACCATCCTGCACTTACTAAACTCAAAGAAATAATCACAATACCTAAAACAGCAATTCCTAAATACACTCTTTTTTCTCTTTTCATAACTCATAAAGAAACTCTTTATTTATAAATATTTCGCAAATTAAGAGTTTCTCTATTTTATTTTTTTCTTAACTCTTGAATACAATGTCCAGATATTTCTTTGGTCTTTGTTTAATATTTCTGCTATTTCAGAATTCTTCAAATCTTTTTCTTTTAGATAATTTATTATTGATTCTAAAATACTCAATTTTTTATTTGACAAAACAGATATTGGAATAACTAAACTTTTTTGTATTTCTATCTTTCCTTTTATTTTCTTCTGAGCATTTCTGTAATTAATCCAAACAGTTCTTTCATCTCTATTAATTAGCTTAGCAATTTCACTAAACCTTAATTTTTTATTTTCTCTAAGGTATTTACATAAGATTTCAGCAGGCCCGATACTTTTTCTAAAGATTATCAAAGGAACTTCGATTTCTTTTTCTTTTTTCTTTTTAATTTCAGAAAGCAATTCTTCAATATTAATCCCATATTTATCTTCTAGTTTAGATTCTAGAACATCTAATAATCTGTCTTCTGTAACTAACTTCTTTTTTCTCTTTATTCTTATTCCAACTGCAAATAAAATTATTCCTAAATTAAATCTAATTAACTTAATCAAAAATAAGCTAATTGCATTAATTTCCCAAGTATCTCCTGTTTGAATAGTAGAATATGTTTGACTGTTCAAAGGAGTATCAATTAAACTAGCTAAGCAAAAATAAACATTATTTTGAGCATCTCCTAAAACTAAATCCCCATTATGTAAAATCAAACCATTAAATAAAGTTCCAGCAGGATTATCAATTTTATCAGTTAAAGTTATAAACTGACTGCTAGGACTACAGGGAGTGGGATTATCTAAATTAACTTGGAAATTTTCAGTAGAAATTTTTTGTTCGGTATAGGTTTCTCCAGTTAAATCTCTTCCTCTAAATTGGAGTAATTTACTAATTCCATCGACATTCCTATTTCCAGTATTTTTTATAATCATCGGGGTTAATGCTTCAACAGGAAGAACAGATTTATTCACATTCCCAAAATCTAAAATGTTTTCTGACAAATAAACTCCCTTTCTCTCTCCAATTTTAAAAGCTCCATTCATAGAATAAGGAAGATTTGAAGCTTCTAATCCCGATAAATCTTTGAAACTAGTAATATTAACACTCCAGTCAACAGCATCATCATAATAATAAATATTCACATCACAAGAATATTCTTTTCCTCCTTCTTCAATCAGTCCTCTAAAAGCACAGTCCACCCCATTAAAATATCTTCGGGTATGAGCCACATCAGTATAACCATAAGGAGTATTAGGAGTATGTTCAATATATCCTGAAGCTATGATCCCGCTATTCGGTAAATCAATAGCTCCATTTCCATCAGTAACCCCAAAAATAATCTTATCTAAAATTCTAGTGGCAGTAGCTCCCTCCCCATTATCTTCATCAGGATAAACTACTTCACTCATCGGGGTAATATAAAGAATTTCCGGAGCAACAAGTCCTGTTACTTTAACACTTCTTTCTTCAGTTGAATTAATATTCCCATAACTATCTTGAGAATATGCTTTCATCGTATAATTTCCTGCAGATAAATTAGTAAAACTAGTTTTTAAGTTATCCAATGTTTTATTTGCATAAAGGGCTTTAACTTCATTTTCATCCAATGCTCTTTTAAAAATCATAACCTCATCAACAAGTCCAGTAGCCAAATCACTAAAAGAACCCTTTCCAATAATTAATCCAGAATTATCATTTAAGATTTTTCCACTAACTAATTTTTGAGAATTTAAATTTCCATTAAGATACAATTTCATTAAATTTCCATCGTAAGTTGCGATTACATTATACCAAGTATTGGGTGAGATATCAGAATTACTATATATTTTTTGATATTGATTTGTTCCACTTGATGCATTTCTTATCTCAAATCTAATTGGAGCAATAATTCCATCAACTTCTTCATTTCCAATAATTAAATTATACCCTGATTCTTCATTTCTTAATATTGAAATTTCCTGGTTGTCTGCTGGGAGAGAAGGGGCATTAACCCACAAAGAAAGAGTAATCTCCTTAGTAATATTAAAGTCTAAATCATTAGTACAATTCAAAAAACTATTCAAGGGGAAATTAAGTGCCTTTCCTATTTTTCCACTTGTTTGAGTTGCTCCTCCAACAACTAAGCAATTAGTTCCATAATCAGAATAATCACAAAAACCCGGATCGCAGTTAGATTCTGAATTATAAATCTCTAAAACTTCTCCCGGAGTTAGTGCAAAATCATAGATTCTGATATCATCCATTAATCCCTCAAAAGGAGCTGCACCAGTACCACTTTGTCTTCCAATAGTTAAATTTAGATTATTAGATAAAATAGGATCTATAGTACTATCTGTTGTTCTATCCACTCCATCAACATACAATCTCCCTTCATTACCATTAGCAACAGCAACAATATGATGCCATCCCGGATTGGAATTCCAATTATAGTAAGCATTTGCGTAAGTATTTCCCTGAGCATAGAATCTTAAACGAGGGTCAAAACTATAAGTATAAATTTCAACTTCAAACCCAGTTTGAGCCCCAGAACTAACTTTTTTAGAAACAAGCCTTTGAGTAACTGCAGTTCCTTCTAATTTAATCCAACCAGAGATACTAATCGCATTACTAATCTCTAAATTTGAATTATTACCCACATTAATATAATTAGAAGCACTTGCATCAAATCTTGCAACTTCTCCTCTTTGAGGGTCAATAATTTGGGTAGCTCCATAAATTTTTCCGTTATTAATTCCTTTCTCATCATTTGCAACTCCATCTGAAAAACTATCATCCAATTTCCAGTAAGAAAGATAATCTCCTCTACCATTCTTCCCACAAACAACACAAAAATCATCCATTCTCCACCAACCAACCAAACTTCTGTTAAAATCAATAAATGTAGAAATATTATTGTCTCCTCTTCCAATATCACTTGCACTTACATTAACAACAAAATTATCTGTGTAAACAATAGAATTATTTGCAGGAGTAGGATAAGTAAAATTAATTGCAGGAGCATGTCTATCTGGAATTAAAAACACAAATTCGTCATAGACATTATGTTCATAAGTCATATTATGAGAAATAGTTTTATTAGGATAATCCAGATAACTTGCATTAATAGTATAATTTGAATAATAACTTCTATTTTGAGATCCAGACCCGTTTACAAAATCTATAAAATCAATTAATTCTTTGTTAACTAATCCGTTTCCATTAGTTAAACTACTAAATTGTAAATTATTAGATTTATTAAAGGCTGAAATATTCACTCCTTGAACCGGAAAACCAATTTCATCTTTAGCATATCCCCAATAATACCATTTAACATTAATTGTAACATTTTTAGATGTTGATTCATAACTAAACTTATTTCCTAAATCACTGTTAAGGCTAGTATTTATGAAATTAATATAAGAATCTTTGGCATTTACCCCAACAGGATAACTTCCTACAGAAGAAAAATTACAGCCAATAAAAGTAACATTAAGAATTTTCCCTACACCCCCATTACCTATTTGAACTGCTTCATCAATGCCGTCTTCCGAAGTTATATCATTTACAGTAGAAAAGATATTCTTAAATAAAATATCAGTTATATTTCCGGTATTTTGATAAAGATTAACCCCTGAACCATGGTATCCTTGATGTCTCAGATCACTTACATTAATTAAGTTAATATTCTCAAAACTTAAATTATCTGCCCCATCTAAAATAACAATCCCGTCATCAATAATATTAGTGATATTTATGTTTTTAAAAGTTAAATTAGAATTATAATATTGAAGTCTAATTCCCGAACCATATAATGCCCCATTATAACAAGATAAATTTTCTACAACAATCCCTTTTCCATAATAACTTCGGATACAATCAGAACTATAATTAATAACTTGATTATTATAAAGAAAGATTCTCTGGGTAGGTCCTGTTAATGCTCCTGAATATTTAAAAATGCCTCCGATATTAAAAAAGGAGTTATTTTTTATAAGAACATAAACATTATCATAGGCATTTATAACCCCTTGGTATGGTTGAGCATTAGATGCTCCCATATCATAAAAAATAGAATCAGAGATATAAGTATTACTATTATTATTTGCACGAATCGCATAACGATTTCCAGTTGAATTAATCTTAGAATTAGTTATATTTATTTTAGAATTATCCTCGACATAAATCAAAAATTTATCTGAACTCGGATCCAAAGTCAAACTAACATTTTTTAGAGTAAGATTTCCTCCCTCATACATTGCGAGTATCCTATCTTGAGATAATTTAATATTAACATTCTCGCAAAGAGTATTATCTTTAATAATCCAATCTTGATTTGTGTAAGGGTCTGTTCCACTGCAATCTGCAATTAAATCTCCAGGAGCAGAAATTTCAACTTCTCTTTTTTCAGTTAAATTAACATTTCCTTTAATATCTTGAGAATATGCTTTAAAGGTATAATTATTCCCAATTTTCAAATTATTAAAACTAACACTTAAGTTTTTAGCAGTATAATTTGCATAAAGAGTTTTAATTTCATTTTCATTTAATACTCTCTTAAAAATCATTACTTCATCTATTGTTCCATTAAAAAGCTCTCCATCACCATAACCATAGGCACCAATAGCTAAGGATTTTTCAAGAGATATCCAACTATTAGGAATTCTGACTTTAGTATTATCCAATTTTCCATTAATATAAATTTTATATTCAAAATTTCCATTTCCAATGTCCTGCATAGTACACAATATATGATACCATTGATTAGGATAAAACATCTGAACACTATCTATAGTATCTTGCCAATTAGCAGCTCCCCCATACCCAAATCTGCAATGAAATGTATCTGAAGCATTTCTCCAAATTCCATAAGAATCTCCACTCGCCCTACCATATTCAAAAATTCCTTTGAAAACATCATAATCTTGATTTATTTTTGCATAAACAGAAATAGTTGCATTTCCCCCCCCGATAGCAAGTCCATTAATTTTAGAATTATTCACCAAAACATCATCTACTCCATCAAATCCAAATCCATTTCCTAAAAATCCATTTGTTTGATAAGCACCATTTCTCACACTCAGATCATTTCCATAATTTGAATTGTCATAAACAATATTTCCATTAACATCATCCATTCTCCACCAACCAACTAAACTTCTGTTAAAATCAATAAATGTAGAAATATTATTATCTCCTTTTCCAACATCACTTGCACTTACATTAACAACAAAATTATCAGCATAAATTTTAGAAGCATTTGCAGGAGTAGGATACGTAAAATTAATTGCAGGAGGAGTAGTATCTACGCTCCCCTTACTAACATCCACATCAGAAAATAAAATAGGAGAATAAAAATTATAGTTTCCGTTATTACTCCCAGAATAAAATGTAAAGTTTAAAGTTAAATTAGTTGAAAGAGGATGAGTATCAAATAAATTATCTCCATTAAAGACTTGAGTATTTGTAGAATACCATTGGCCAGTATAATATCCTACACTTAAGTTAATATAACTGGAAATATTTTTATAATCTCCCAGAACACTGATTGGAGAACCAGAAATATTTAAAAGACTTTGGTTACCAAAATTTTGGCTTCCTGAAATAATAAATCTATTGCTTTGGTTTTTGTAAATATCAGAGATTTGAGTAGAAGTTAATGCGCTTCTAAAAACCATAACTTCATCCATCTCCCCTTTAAAATAAATTCCTTCATTTGCATTATAATCTAAGGCGCCGAAACTATCTCCTCCAATATTTAAATCATAACCTTCACTACCCATACAGTTTAAAGTCCCACTCCCGTCTTGATTACCATTAATATAAAGTGCAATTGCTCCATTATTATAACTAACAGCCACATGAGTCCAACCACCCTCAATTGTTCCACTTGAACGAATATAATCTCCCCCGTATAAATTATTAAAATAAAGTTTATCATCTTCTAAAACAGAACCGATAGTAATACTTCCTCCAGCATCCCATGCTCTTGAAAATGCAAAATTAAATAGCGCCTCTTTATTTGTTAAAGAACTTCTTTTAATCCACATCATCCAGGTATATTGCCCAGGATTACTAAACTGTAATTCAGTACGTAAATTGCTCAAATAAGTGTTTCCATTAAATGTTCTCGCCCCCCCATATAGGCCCGAAGAGTTATAAACTGCACCGAAGGTGCTATCAGGAGTTCCTTTGTTATCCCAAGAAGGAATATTCGTTCCATCAACATCAAAATTATGGTAAAGATATAATTGGTTATAAGGAGCAGAATTTGAAATATTTAAATGATAAAAATTTCCTTCAGAAATTAATTGTTCAGAATATGAAGGGATAACAATCGGATCAACAATATAATCAAATTCTACATTTCCAATTATCTTCAAATCAAAAACATCATAACTTTCTCCCCCAGGTAAATTATTTAAATAAATTTTATACCAATTTTCTTGATTAATATTTTCAAATCTTGCAATTAAATTATTTCCATTTTCACTATAAACTTCAATTGTTGATTTTTCAGATTCATCTGAACCTGTTTTCCTTGCATAAATAGTAATATCTCTTGTGTTATCTAACGCTTGCCTGAATCTAACTCTAACATATTCATTATTATTTATTTGCTCGCTCCAAATATCATCTTGTTCTTTAACTTGCTCATAAATATCTGAAATAAATTCTTTATTAGAATCTAAATGTTCTGCATTGGAAATTTCAATTATCCACTCAAAGGTTTGTTCAGACAAATGAGGAGTTATCCATTCAATAGTATCTACAAATCCATCTTCATTTAAATCATAAGCGACATATTTATGTTCTGTTCTTATTCCATTTTTAATCCAATAAAACTTTAATTTATTAATTTCAGACATTTTTAATTGTCCGGGAATTTCCACATAACTTAAAACATTAGTATATCCTAAATTATCCGGTCCGCTAATTTTAATTGCTCCTCGATTTTCGAAATTCTCTGCGCTAATTTGAGGTGCAGGAGTTTCGTAATTAATTTCATAATTATCTGAATCTGTAACAGAAACTTCCGTTCTTTTATTAAAAATACCTAAAAAACTCTTTTTATCAACAGAGATTTCATTTGTAACTTCTTTTCCATTTTCTTTTACAACAATATTTTCTGCTTCATTTGGAAGAACTAAAGCACTATTTTCATTTAAATCAACTTTTGCTTTCCACCTTACTGGCATTCCTGCAACAGCTGGAAATTGTTTTACAGAAGAAGAAATATCTTGCCCATTCATGAAAACTCCTGTTAAAGCAAGTTCCTCCGCTGGAATAGCTTGTTCAGGAAGAAGTTCCGGAGTTTGAATTTCATTTTGAGCCTGGCTTAAACTAGTCTGGGTTCCTTGAGAAATTCCTGAAAATTTATTTATAATTGCAGGTCCAAAAAAATAACTTGAAAAAATAAATAATATCAAAGAAACTAAAACAATTCCAATAAGCAAAACAGAAACAGTTTTATTGTTTATTCTTCTTGATTTTTCTTTTTTAATTTCTTTGTCACAAATATCAATTTGTTTTTCATAACTTTCTATGTATTCCTCATAATACCTAACCCACTGTTCAGGAGTCTTATTATTCAATGTTTTGCTCAACTGAGACTCGTATTGAGCTCTTGAAATTCTTCCCTTTATATATTCGCCAACTAGCTTCTGAGTAAAATCAATTATCTCTTGCTTTTTCTTTTTAGTATAGTCTATATTTTTTAATAATTTCAGTTTTCTCTCTTCTAGTTTTCTTATTTTTTCATTCATTTTACAAAAACCAGGGAGCCAAGTGATTGTGTGTGTGAGACTGGCCCCCCGGAGAATTTAAATAAAAATGAAAAAAGGACAGGCCAAGCAGGGATTGTGTGTGAGACTGACCTGTCCCGGAATTTAAAACAAAAATAATTATGATTAAGAATTTCAATTAAATTTTTCTCTAAGCTTCTCTGATTAGTATTTCTAACTACAATTTTCACTCACCACTTTTAAGTCTCACACACAGTAATAATTTTATTACTTAATATGTATGTAAATATACCTTATAAAGCTTACTATAAACTAAGTATATAATACTTAGTATGTGTGTATAACTCATTCAAATAAAATCGATTAATAAAAACTAATAAATAAAATTCAAATTTATCTCTTAAGATTATTATAAATATTTGAAACTTCAGAAGAAACTAAACTTCTATTAAAAATCATAAACTCATCAATTTTATTAATTCCATATATTTTCAAAGAGTTTTCATTCAAAATCAAATTTGCTAAACTTCCAGTTTCAGCTAAATTTCCATTAATATAAATATAAGTTCCAAGACTATTCATAGTTATTACGACATGGTTCCAGTCATTAAAATTCAATTCTTCACTTTCTAAATTCCAGGGGCTAAATCTTATTTTATTTCCAATTATTTCTCCCTGATAATTATCTCCTTTCTCAAAAATAATTCCATTAGCAGAAGGGGAGATAAAAAAACTAATTGCCATTTCTTTATTTAAATTTAAATTATTCTGAACCTCAAAATAACCTGCTCCGGATAGCTCGCCATTAGCAATGACTCCCATCAATTGCCCCTCATTATTCCCTACAAAATCATTTGCATCTTCAAATCTCCACCAGGAAATTAAATCTTTTGGGACATTAAATATACCTTTAGCCTCGCTGCTAACTTCTACTCCAAGATTATTATTTGAAACCGGATAAACAGAAATTTTTTGTAGTTTACCAAAGTTGGGAATAGGATTAAAAGAATAAGCTTTTGTTTCTAATTCTTTTAAAGAATCGGTTCTATTTTCTATATGACTCCTGCCATAGATATCATAAAAAACAAATTTTAATTCATTAATCTCTCCCTTACCGGTATTTTGAAGAGTGATTTTTAAAAGCCCAGTTACAAATAAATCAATTTCTTTAATACCTAAGTTATTAGTTAAAACCGAAGAATCAATCTGGGCAGTTTTATCTTGAAGTATAGAAGAAACTACATTCCAAAGAATTATCACTGCAGTTATAGAAATAAGCACTATTAAAATAATTGTTAAAACACTGGTCTGTCCTCTTTTTTCCATAAAATCTAAAGGGATCTATTCTTTAAATAACTAATCAACAGATACTTTTTTAAAATCTTAACACTACTCCTTAACATGGCATTGATTATTCCTCTAGAGATTCTAATCCCGCTTGCATTAGTCTTAATAATATTAATTGCAATTGCATGGTTTTTTTATTCCAAAAACAAGAAACTTTACCAAAAACTATCTTTTGAAAAAAATAAACTCAAATTCTATAAAAAACAACTAGAAGAAATAGAAACTGCAAATGAAAATCCAGAAATAAAATTTGAGAAACTTAACAAGCTAATGAGAGTGTTTTTTAGAGAGTATTATCATTTAGGGTATAATCTAACTTATTTAGAGCTTGCAGAAGAATTTGAAAAACAAAATAAAATAGATTTTGCGGGTTTCAGTAAATTAATGTCAGATATAAGATATTCAGGAAGAGAAATAAGTGCCGAGGAAATTAATGAGATAATTAGAGAATTAAGAGAACTAGTTGATAAAGAAATTGATTAAAATATAATCCCGAGTAAACAATAAATATTTTGTTCATTAAAATATCCTTTAAGAATCCAACGCACCTTGATCTCTTCATATGCTCCCCTTATGTCTTAATCTTTTATCAATAAATTTACCACAAAATTTTATTCATACTTATTAAAATTCCTCTGAAAATAAATAAGACAATTAAAAGCATAAGGATATACAAATTTAATTCTATTGTTCCGACTTTCCTAGTTACTTGTATGATATCTTTAAAAGATTGTTCTAATTCTGCTTTGTTTTGAACACTAAAAAATTTTCCTCCGGTGTTATAAGAAATGCTCTTTAAACTTTCTTCATCAACTTTAGATAAACCATAAATTGTCTCTCCTCCTTCCAAAGTTCCGATTGCAATTGTATGAACTAGGATATTTTTTTCTTTAGCATATTCAATTGCATCATAAACATTTCCGGTATTAATCTGTCCATCACTTAAAATAATAACCCCTTTATTTTTCTCATTTGTTAGTAAAGTTGAAGAAAAAAGAATTGCATCATAAATATCTGTTCCTCCGGTATTGCTTAGCTGGATATTATCAATTGCAGTTTTAAGAAGCTGTTTGTTGTTAGTAATCTGCTGTTCTAAACTAGAAGTTCCTGAAAAAGAAATAATCCCTATAGAAGAATCATACGGGGAAGAATCTATGAAAGTTTTTGCAGTTTCTTTTGCAGCATCTATTCGAGTAGGTAAGATATCATTTGCACTCATACTCTGTGAAGAATCAATAGCAATAACAAATGAAAATGAACTCGCATCTACCTCTTTATGTAAATTAATCCCAGAAAGAGATAAGACTAACAGAACTACTAGGAGAATATCAAAAAATAACAAGAAAATATTTTTAGAAAAAATATCTATTCCTTTTACTCTTGCAATGGCCTCAAAATTAGCAAATTTTAATGCATTACCCCGTATAGCTTTAAGACTAAAAAAATGTAAAAAGATAATCAGAGGTATGCTAAATAAGAATATTAAATAAAATGGATGCGTAAAACTAATGTACATCATTTTTCTTATAAACTCTCCTTTGTGATCTTTCTTTTAAAAAATTAGCTAAATCTAACGAAAATGGGACATTAGTTTTAAATTCAGCAAAATCTATATTTGCATCTCTAAAAATATTTTTGGTTTTATTTAATTGTTCGATAGCTTGAATTTGATATGCATATTTAATTACATGAGGATTTACAACAATTCGGTCTCTTGATTCGGGGTTTTCTAAAACGATTTCTTTATTAATATCTGGAAAAGAAATATCTAAAGGGTCTCTGATTATTAAAGCAATTGTCTCAAATAAAGAGGCTAAACCCTTTAAATTCATTTTATTAGAATCATTTAACCGAATAAAATCAGAAACAATAAAAACCATAGTAGTATCTTTTCCTAATCTCCCTAAAACTTCCTCTAAAGCTTTATTCAAATCCCAAGCCCCCCCATAGTTAATAGGATCCGATAATTCTTGAGCAAGAATACTAAATTGCCTATTGCCAAAACCCGGATCTCTTTTTTTTATAATTTCATTATTAAATAAGAAAAAACCCACTCTGTCTCCCGCACCAAGGATTACATGAGCTAATGCTGAAACAAGCTCTGCAGCATATTCACATTTTAATTTATTAGTAGAACCAAAAACCATATTTTCACTTACATCAACTAAAAAAATAATTTTAAAATCCCTTTCTTCGATATATTTTCTAATTAATATTTTACCAGATCTGACACTTGCTTTCCAATCAATATTGCTTGCATCATCAATTGGTAAAAAATACCTATAACCATCAAATTCCAATCCTTTCCCATAAATTATTTGGAACATTATATTTTTAGGCAAAACTTTTCTAATTAGAGTTTCAAACTCCGCTACACTTTCTGGAATGTCTAGATTCAATTGCCTTTCCATCTTAGACTTTAATTTCATTTAGAATATTTCTAATTAAATCATCAGGATTTATATTTTTAAGAGTAGCTTTGTAAGATAAAATTAGCCTATGCCTTAATACATCATAGGCAATTTTCTTAACATCTTCAGGGATAACATAATTTCTTCCCTCCATTAATGCTTTAGCTTTGCTTGCGATAAATAAAGCGATACTTGCTCTTGGGGAAGCCCCATAAGCAAGATACTCTGAATCTTGAAATTTTTTATTTCTTGTTCGTTTAACTATTTCAAGAATATAAGTTTTAATGCTATTATCTAGATAAACTTTCTTAACTATTTCTTGCATATGCAATATATCTTTAGGTTTTATAACTGGCTTAATATTAAAATTTTCAAACTTCTGCAAGGTCATATTATTCTCCATGATTACTCTTTCTTCTTCCTCCTTAGGATAACTCATAATTAATTTAAACAAAAATCTATCAATTTGAGCTTCTGGAAGAGGATAAACTCCTGCATTTTCCAAAGGATTTTCAGTTGCCATAACAAAAAAAGGATTAGGTAATGAAAAATTTTCTTTTCCAATGGTTACTTGCTTTTCTTGCATACCTTCAATTAGCGCTGATTGAGTTTTAGGAGGACTTCTATTAATTTCATCGGCAATCAAAAAATTAGCAAAAATAGGCCCCTTTATTACTTCAAATCCTTTTTGGGGAGTATAAGAAGTTATTCCGGTAATATCTGTTGGAAGCAAATCAACTGTAAACTGAACTCTCTTGACATCACATCCGCTAACCGCACCTAATGCTCTTATAGAAAGAGTTTTTGCAATACCCGGAATTCCCTCTAAAAGAACATGTCCATTACAAATCAACCCCCTAATTAAACCATCTACAATTTCTTCTTGTCCAATTAAAACCTTGGAAATTTCTTTTTTTATTTTATAAATAGCGTCTGCAATTCTTTGAACTTCAGCTTCACTTGGTCTTGGATCTCCTTTTAGTTTAATTTGAACAGGTTTAATTTTAATAGAAACAGGCTCGATTAATTTAACATTTTCAAGAGGTGCTTTTTTCTCTTCCTCAGGATACTCCTCATCTTCATCCTCATATTCTTCCTCATAAGATTCAAACTCAGGTTTAGAATTTTCTTCTGACTTTTTCGGATTAGAAGTATCTGCAGGAATTACTTCAGAAATCGGATCTCTTTCTATTTCTTGAACAAACTTATCTTCTGCAGGTTCTCCCCGATACTTTCTTTCTAAATCTTCTAGTTTTTTCTTTAATTTAGCTTCTTCATCAATAAATGTATCTCTAATTTTAGGTTTTGCCATTTAATTCTCCTCTTTTTACAATAGGGAATAGGATAAACTCTTATTAAAGTTTTTGATTTCTTTATTCAGAGTTTTTAGATTCTTCAATCACCTCCCTATATTTTTTTCTAATTTTTCTTCTTTGGACAATATAATAAATAATCCCGATTGCAAAAGCTCCTGCAATTGCTACAGCCAAATAAATACTTAAAGCATAAAACATAGATTTACTTCTGCTGGGAATGCCTACCTGAGAAATACTTTCTTTACATGCAGCAATTGCTTCTTCGGTTTTAACTTTCGCATTAATTAAATCCCCTCTATCAAGCAATTCTTTTGCTTCATCTATGATTTCAGTTATTTCTACACAAGCAGGATTTTCAACAATAAGCTCCTCTGTAAACACAATTAAATCTCCTACATTAGACTCATTAATACTTTGTAAATTAATATAAATTTTCCCCCAATCAAAATAAATCGGATTTTTAGAACTAAAATTAATAAGTATCTCATAATCTCCCAGCTTATCAGTATTTAATATAGCGGATAAAGTTAAATTTTCTTGTTGTCCGGGATTTAGAACACTAAAAGAATTTCTATCTAAAGAAGTAGTTATTTCATTAGATGAATTTCCATCTTTAAATGCAGAACTAAACAAACCAATATCCTTAAAACTGGTTTTACCAGTATTTAAGAGAGAAATAGGAATATCAATTTTATCTCCTTGAAAAGCAGAAATTTTTCCAGGAACAATTATCTTTAATGCAATGATTTTAGAGCTTCCTCCACCTCCACCACCACTATCCGGAGAAGGACTTGGAGTTGGAACAGGTTCTTTTTCAGGTTCAAGTAATTCAATAACAAAATTATTACTAGTGACATTTCTTAGATAGTTTCCATTTTCATCTAAATCATAAGCAGTAATATTTAATGTTTCTTTAAAGGGAGCAAGTCTAGAAGAAGATAAGGTAATTGTCCAATTTTCTGAAACCTCTCCAATAATAATATCACTAGGGCTAGAATTACTACTAACTACGAAACTAACATTTTGTTTATAATGCAAATCTTCATGGTCTATATCTCTAAAATAATAACCTAAATTTTCTTCTAAAACAAGATTATACGGAAAACTCCTTGGTTGAATTTCATCAATAAATTCAGGGGGGGCATTAGAATGATTAATAGTTAAATTCCAGGTTCTGCTAATATTAAACTCAGGATAATGAGGATTTTCAACAATAAGGGTTAAATTAGTTTTATTGTCATAAGTCTCCTCTGTAAATAAGGGGGCCCAATTCCAAATTAAATCCGTATTATCTCCATAATAAAGCAAACTATCTTTTAATGTTCCATTAATATAAAATTTATATCTCAGATTATCCCCTACCGTATGGTTTGCTTTAAAAATTAAATTTGCACTCTGATTTTCAATTAAACTAAATTCTCTTAAACTATCTGGGAAAGTGATATTCGGAGGATCATAGGGCCTTGCTAAAATCTTTAAAATAAATCCATAAGCAAAAGACTGATTAGAATTATCCGTTACATTAATACTTAGATTATACTGTCCAACATCCGCAGCTCTCGGAATAAAATTCACAGAATATAGCTTTTGATTTGTAGAAAATAATTCTCCTGAATTAAACTTAAATAAGGAACTATTTGGCCCAATAATTTTTAAGCTAACATTAAAATCTTCATTATAAAATGCTTTTTGAGAAGCAGGAATAATTAAATCATCATCATTAACAAACAAAGAAACTTTTGTGTCTGTATTTTCAAAAACAGAATAATTTTTTCCGCTAATTATTGCTCCTTGTATTTGCAAGGAACCAAAGACAGGTAAATCATTGATATTAGTTACAGTGAAATTAAATGTTCTTAAAGAACTAGCTTCAGAATTGCTTGCAATAATTTCTATTTCATGGTATCCTATATCTATATCTTTAGGGCTAAAGCTAATTATTCCCTCTTCATTTAAAGAAAAGCTAGGCATATCATTGGTTTTATTAGAAAAACTAATTCCTATTGGATTAAGAGCTAAAGTAGTTAAATCCAAAGAAAACAATTGATCTTCTGTTAATCCATAATTTAATTCTATGTCTTGTCTCCAAATAGGAATTTCCACTGTGAAATTAACCACTTGACTAGTTGTTTTATTTCCCAAAGAACTATTATCCATTACACTAAAGTTAATTAGATAACTTCCAACATCTGCCTCAACAGGACTAAAACTAATATTTAATTTTCCATTTCTTGCATCAAAAGTATATTGCCCATCAAACAAATCGCAATCAGCAACAGAACAATCTAAGTAATCTATATTAAATTTAAATGGATAATTATTTTCCTCATCCCCCACTTGAATTATATATTCAAACAAATCTCCTGAATTAAATGTTTTATTTTCTAAATTAATAAAAACTGGGGCATCATTTACATTTTTAACATCTACAAATAATAATGCAGATCTTAATGTACTTTCACTATCCTTTACATTTAATTCAATTTGTTTATTATTCCCAGTATTAATAGAATTAGTGATATTAATTATAAGCATTCCAGTGTCTGCATCTAAACTATACTTAGTTAAAGTGGTATTGATTGTATTGACTCCATAAACCCAATCATCATTAGTATCGTCATCGCTAACATTTTTACTGAAATCATAATAACAAAGTTCATCTTCATTGCACTGCAAATCATCCCTGTCTCCATCTCCATTAAAATCAATGTGTCCTGCTGCAGTTTGAATAATATATGGAACAGTGTTGGTTATTACAAAAGGTTCAGTTGTTGAAACACTCGAACTATCTTTAGAACACTGTATTTCAAAATCCCATTCTCCTTTATAATCAAATGTACTTGAAAATGCATATCGGTCTGTATTAAAAACCATATCACTCCATCCAGAATAACCCTCTGGACCATCAAATCTTATCTGACAAGCCCCATCACTAATTGCTCCACCACCATTATTTTCAAAAATTGCATAAAAATTAACTGTCCAAACACTAGAAGAGGGTTTTTCTTTTTTCACACAAAAAGCGTCATTGCAAATAGTATATCTTATTTTTCCTTCTTCTTCATCAGTATCATCTCCAATAATTAATTGAGTTAATCCATCTCCACTGACAATTGGACCACTAATAAAAATTCCTAAATTAGAAAAAACAGAATTTAATAACCCATAGCTATACAAAACTCCCTGATTTAAATCAGGAAGATTCTTAGAGCCAGAAAAATCCATAATGTAACTATTAGCTAAAATTAATGCAACAACAACCAAAACTATAAAAAATAAATTGACAATTTGGCTAGATTCAATTGCTTCTTGTTTTTTCTTCTTTTCAAGTTTTTTAAATGAAAAATATTTCCAAATCTGGCTTCCAGCTAAAAATAATATTAAAACAACAAAAGCAATTAAAGAATAAGTTACAAATGATTTAAATAAAAATGGTGCAATTGGTTTTTCTAAACATACCTTGCATGGCCCTCCACAATCAACTCCAGTTTCACCTTGATTTTTAATTCCATCATTACAACTAGGACAATTATCACATGGACCTCCGCAATCAATTAATACCTCGCAGCTTCCCTCATGACAATTTTTAATTCCATCATTACAACTAGGATTTACAGTGTAATAGCATTCCTGTAAATTTCCAGGCTTAGTTAAATTCGTCTTACAATGTTTTAAGTCAACACAATTTTTAGTTTGAAATCCGCAAAAAGAAGCATCCCAATTAAATAAAGAACATCTCTCTTTAATTAATAAATTAGTCTCGTAATCTAATTGATTTGAAGACAACGCAAAATTCTCACACTGGCTCCAGTCCCCACAAACCCATTTCTCTTTACAAACCAATTTTCCACCGCCTCCGCCACCACCCCCTCCTGAAGGAGTAGTTGGACAGGGGACATTAATAACACTAATATTCCATTGAACTGAAGAATTTAATAGGCCATCACTAACAACTACCATTAATTTATGTTCTCCAGAAATTCCACATCCGAAAGCGTATATAAACTCATCAACATAATCTCCCTGCCTACCTTCAACATATTGTGCTAAAGAACCATCGAGATACCAATAAGAATCCGGGATAGTCCAATCAGGATCATATTTGCTAATATTAAAATACAACTCATTGATACTATCGGTGCTAAAAGTTAAATTCGGATAATAAGAAGTAATATTAGGAGGGCGATTATTATTAGTAATTGTTAAACCAAAATCATTACAAGAAAATTTAGGATCTGCATTTTGTCCCTCATTCCAACAAAGACTAATATTTGGATGAATAGTGTTAGTTAATCCACTGTCATTAACACAAACCCTTAAATTATACACCCCAACTAAATCATTCCTATTAGTTGCATTAAATTTCATAAAACCAGTTGAATTAATATTAAAAAAACTAGTAGAATCTAAAAAACTTAAATTAAATTTAAGTTTGCCTAAAAATTCATTTCCTTCTTCTTTATCATTTACTTTAACTTGATAATTAAAAAAACTATCATCTCCCTTTGTCCAAACAGTTTGTGTAGGAATATTTGTTAAATTAGGGGCGTTATTAACTTCAATAACAACTATATTTGTGTTAAAATAATTAGCAGAATCTCCATCACTGATAGTTATTTCTTCAGGATAAGTTGCCCAACCTTCTCCAGGAATTTGTTTGGGTTTAATATGGTCTTCTTTATTTAATACCCAAGAAACAATATTACATTCAAAATCATTATTATTCATCCGATTACACTCCCCCATATAAAAGGGATCTAAATCACTTAGAGAAGAAGTTAGTTCATCCCCATCAAAATCAGTAATTTTAAAAAAATAATTTAAATCCCTATTTTCACAAACAAAAATATCTTTATCTATATCTAAAAATTCAGGGGCATGATTATTTGCAATACTCACAGAAACATCAAATTGTTCGCTAAATAACTCTCCTTTTAAATTTTCTAAAGAAAAATTAGCTTTAGGTAAAAAAATCCCTCCCAAAATTAAAGCAACTAAAAATAACCCTAAAACAATAAATAATATCTTATTAACCCGCAATTTTCTGCTCTTGCCTATTCCAAGATATCTAGTTTTAGTAACTCCATTTTCTCTGTAATTCTCATATAAATAAGGCCCAAATATCTTTCCGTCTCTTTTTATATATTTTTTATGCACCATTTTTATATTATAAAAATATATTTGATTTTGATTTAACTTTTATCGAAAAAGTTATTCTTTGTTCAAACTTGTCTTTTCTAAAGAAAGTTTGTATATATTTTTTATGCACCATCTTTCCAAAACCAATTAAACAATAATTACCCCGCAATAAAATATATTAAAAATACTATATAAATACTTCGAATATGCGGGGTAACTTTCATGAGTAATACTTATATATTCTTTTAGATTAGTTATCCTATGCCAATTAATGCTAATTTTGAATATGCAAATGCAGAAGGAAAATATCATGAAGCTTCCACAGATGAAGAAAGATTATCTGCATTAGAAGAGATGATTAGGACTATGCCCAAACATAAAAGTGCAGAAGCACTTAGAGCCAATATTAGAAATAGATATAAAAAATTAAAGCAGGAACTTGCTAAAAATAAAAAAAATAAAAAATCAAGTGGAAAAAAAGGAATTAAAAAAGAAGAACTTCAAGCAGTTTTAGTAGGACTAACTAATTCAGGAAAATCTTCGGTTCTAAAAGCGCTAACCAATGCAGATCCAAAGATAGCAAGCTATGGATTCACAACAATAAAACCCGAAATTGGGACCTTAAATTATCTTGGTTGTCCGATACAAATAATAGATACCCCTCCAATTGCATCTGAAAATTTTAATAAAGGGATCTTAAGTACAACAGACACTATATTGATAATTGCTGAAAAAATACATGAAATAAAAGAAATTTTAGATAAACTAAAAAATATTAATAAACCCCTAATTATTGTTTTCAATAAAATAGAGTTATATGATTTAGAAACAAAAAGAAAAATAAAAGAAACACTAAGGTCGAAAAGATATAATTTTGTTATGATTTCTACATTTACTAAAGAAGGAATAGAAGAATTAAAAGAAAAAATTCTCAATTCATTTGAGATTATTAAAGTGTATACAAGACATCCTGGAAAAAAACAAGACAATCGCCCGGTTATTCTACAACCAAATTCAACTCTAGAAGATGTTGCAGAAAAAATTCTCCATGGATATTCAAAAAAAGTTAAATATGCAAAAATAACTGGTCCTTCTTGCAAATTCCCAAATCAAAAAGTAGGATTAAAACATATTGTAAAAGATAAAGATGTTGTGGAATTTTTCACAGAGTGAAAAATATATTTTTTAATATAGATTTAATTATAAATAAAATATTCTTTATTAAATTATGGATAAAACAACAATTTATAATTTATTTAGTTATTTATTAAGTTTTATTCTAGCTAATTCGGGTATTATTGCATTAAGAACCGATCCTAAACTCTGGCCTATAGGAATTTCATTGGTGGTTAATGGTTTCCTTGTACTTTATTTCTTAAATCATGTGTCTACTATAAATGAAAATGCCCAAAAAATTGAAGAATTGAAAAAAGATAATGAAAAAATTAATCAGAATATAGAATTAAATGAGAAACTATTAAATACTCTTAAAGATATTAAATTATTAGAAAATATTAAGAAAAAATGAATAAAAAAGCATTTACAAATAATGATGTTCTAGAATGGATTAAAATAGCTGTAACGATAATATTAGGATACATAATAATAAAAGCACTTTTATCTGCAGTTTAAAAAAATATTAATTATAAGCTTTTTCAGCTAGTTTATTCAATTTAATTTTATCTACCTTACTTAATAGACTAACAATTTCTTCCGCAACCGCATTTTTCAAATCCATAGGATGTAGCTTCTTAGATCGAACCTCTGATTCAATTTCAGAATATTTAGAATATTGAATATTTCCCCCAAACTTTTCGGGCCGTTTAATTAATAATTTTTCTTTTTTATCTTCTTTAATCACCATTAAAACATATTTCAGAAAATCCATAACCCCATTATCGGAATTTCCTTCTATAAACTCTGCTTTATTTATTTTGGATTTCACCTCTTGTTCACTATCAGTTAAATCTATTTTAGATTTTATGTCACTTGAACTCATTTTCTTTCCAACTAACCCTTGAATCATAGGATTCATAACTTCTACTCTTTTATCATAACCAATTTTAGGAAGATTTTCTCTTGCAAACATTAATATTTTCCTCTGATCTACTCCTCCAAACTGAACATCTACTTCTAAATATTGTTCATCTAATGCCTGCATAATTGGATAAATTAAACCAGCAACATCTGGATCTTCTGATTTTTTAATTACTTCTGAACTTGCTTTCTTGCAGTCTTTAACAGAATTCATACTAGCTAATTTCAAAATATCAAAACTATATTCAGGTTTTAATTGAAATTCACTTCCTCTTACAAATTCTATTTGTTTTAAATCAGTTCCTAATGCCTTAAAAATCTGAGTTATTGCTTCTTTGTAATAATCATATCTATGTTCTAATTTTTCCCAAGGAGTTCCATCCATTGCTCCATGTAAATCTGCTAATAATACTTTGACTTTGAATCCCGATTTAATAAAATCCGATAATTTCAATAATGGAAAAAAATAAGCTAAAGAAGGTTTTCCAGTTACTGCAGTTCCCCAATAAACAATTGGACTTTTTTTATCTTTTAATAATCTTTTTAGTTCTTCTTCATTTACAATTTCTTGCGTATTCCTCTTAATTAATTCAAATTTTTCTTCAACACTCATTGCCATAGATAATTAATCTAAAAATGATTATTAAACTTTTCCATATTGAATCATATCTTCTCTTAAATGTTCATTAACACCTGCCTTAAGATAATTATCAGTTATTTTAATCGCATTGGCAATTGTTTCTGAATCAGATCTTCCATGACAAATCATTACATTTCCATTTATTCCCAATAAAGGAGCAGTAGCATATTTCCTATAATCGCAAATTTGTTTTAATCTTGCTAAAGGAGTTTTTACTCCCCAGTATCCTAATGCTTTTTTCAACCAACCTTGTTTCATAAACTCTTCTTTCATTATCTTTAAAGGGATCATTAATGCAGTTTCTGCAATTTTTAAAGCAATATTTCCTTCTTCTCCTCCAATCACTCCAACAATTCCTCTGTCTAAATCTGCATAAGAAGTTCCTTCAAAAAATCCCTCATAAATATTAAATCCTCTTTCATTTAATCTATCTATTAATCTTTTTGCTTTTTTAGCCTCCCTACTTCCTTTTTGTCTTTCTACGCCATTAGTAACAATACTAATTAATGGACTTTCAACTCCCAAATAATATTTAGAAAAATTATGCCCCATTATAGCATATTGATATAAATTGTTAAGTTTAGATTCGGGATTCGCTCCAGAATCTAACATTACATTTTTTCTTGGCCAGTGAGTGGGAATTGCAGGACTTAAAACATTCTTCATTAACCCCAATAGCTGGTAAGAAAACCTAACTGCTCCTCTTGTGTCTCCAGGGGAAATAACTGCATCAACCTCGTTATTTTTATGCATTTCAATTGCTTTGTGAATTGAACTAGTTTTTTGATTTGGTTTAATCTTAGAATCATAAGTAAATTTCGTTCTAACTAATTCTATATTAGGGGGTAATTTCAAGTTATTAAAAACTCTATCTTCTCCTGCAACTAAAATTAATCTCAAGCTTGGATTAGAGCTCAAAGCAAATTCTGCTCCTTTCAAAACATTATTAAAACCATTTTCATTTTCACTTGCTTCAATTGCTATTCTAACCATAAATTTAAATCTTAAACTCTCCTTATAAAGATTATTAAGATGAAATTATTAGCTATAAGTTTAATAATATCCTTACTAGGCATTTTAGGTCTATTAATCTTAATAAATATTCAAGAACCTGATTTAATGAATATAAATCAATTATCCTTATCTAATTTAAATCAAAACATAAAAATTCAAGGAAAAATAACAAACATAAGGTCTTATCAAGATTCTAATTTCCAGATTATTTCTATTAATGATTCAACAGGAAAAATAGACCTAACTTTAGACAAAATCCTGAATCTAACAAAAGAATCCAATCTTATAGTTATTGGAACAATCCAAGAATATAATCATAATCTGCAGATTCAAGCAAATAAAGTTTATTTAAAATAACTGCTTTTTACTTGCGCTTAACAATAAAACAATTTCAAAAATATAAGCAATAGGCAATATTAAAAGTCCTATTCCAATTACTAAGGTAGATGCACCGATTATTAATAAGATTCCAGTAAGTTTTGCAAATTTAACATGCTCACTTAATTTTAATAACCCTACTCCTAACAAAATTGTTAAAATCATAAAGATTAGAACTAACACTAAAAAACTAATTGTGAATATAATCAGTGTTTGAAATAATAAGCCCATAACTGAACCTAAATCCGCAAAATTAACAGTTGTAGGAATTAAATTAATAAACTTATTAATTAGATTCGGAGCCGCAATTAAAGATATCTCCCCAAAAATAAATAACAAAGTAAATACAATAAAAATCCAGCTTATTACCCCTAATAATTTTTGGTTATATTTTTTTCCCAAAGTAACAAATCCAAAATAAAAAAATAACATGCATACGCCTCCAGCTAAAACTAAAACTATAGGAAGAAAATTACTTATCCCAGATAAATCAATAAAAAAACTAGAAAGAATTATAAACAATAAAGTTAAAATTCCTGCAAAACCCCCTAATTTCATCCACAAACTATTAACAGAAACAGGTTTTTTGCCAATCTCATTTGGGTCTCCTAAATTTTCTGCATTTATTTTTTTAATTGTAGCTTTCATAGTGGGGACGTTTTCCTTAGAAAGATTATCTAGATGTTCCAACGCTTCTTGGACATCTTGTTTGGTATATCCTTCTGAGAGAACTTTTTTCTTTAAAGCCTCCAAGGGGTAATTTCCTCTGTGCAATCTAAAATATTCTACAAGTCTTCTGTCTGCCATTTTCTCCTCTTTTATATCCCTTTAAAAGAATTATAGCTTATAAATATTTCTTAAGCTCCTTTGATTCTAAATTCTATAGTCTTTCCCATGCGATTTACTTTTTTCTTTATCCCAAAGAAACTTTTAATTCCAAAGATAATCCCCGAAAAAAATAAACTAATTATTCCTCCCAGAAATAAAAACTTTCTTCCTATTCTTATTACCAAAGGGATACTCTGTCCCCGAGTAATAAATCTTTTTTTGGGTTCGTAAGTTTCAAAAACATTCCTTCTTTTAAAATTGCTATATTTTCTTATTTTATATTTCATTTATTAATCAAAGCTTTCCAAGTTTATATAACTTAATAAAAATAAAAAATATTTAAACTCCTTAACATTGAATAAATAAAATGTTAATAGCAATAATATTAGCATTATTTTTAGGAATTTTAGCAGGAACTCTGACTGGCATTTTTCCAGGCATTCATATTAATCTAGTAGCTATTTCTTTAATTTCTTTTTCTACTTTTTTTCTTGCGATAGTCTCTCCCTTAATTTTAGTTGTATTTATTGTTGCAATGTCCATAACCCACACTTTTGTGGATTTTATTCCAAGCATATTTTTAGGAGCTCCTGATGAAGATACTTTGCTAAGTACTCTCCCAGGACATCGATTTTTATTAAATGGAAAAGCTCATGAAGCAGTAATCTTAACATTAAAAGGAGGGATATTGGCTCTGATTCTGGTTTTAATTTTTACTCCTTTATTTATTTTATTTCTACCAAGGATTTATCAGAATATTCAGGCAATTATGCCTTTTATTTTAATTATTGTTTCAATTTTTTTAATCTACACAGAAAAAAATAAAAAACTAAGGGCATTAATTATTTTTTTATTAGCGGGATTTTTAGGAATAGCTGTATTGCATTCAAATTTAAAAGAGCCCCTTCTTCCATTATTAACTGGTTTATTTGGAACAAGCAATATTATAATAAGCATTAAACAGAAAACAAAAATTCCTACTCAGGAAATTTCTAGACTAAAAGAAATTAAACTCTCAAAAAAATCTTTATTAAAAACCACTTTTGCTTCTTTAATCTCTGCCCCGCTAACTAGTTTTCTTCCTGGATTAGGAGCTTCTCAAGCAGCAGTCATTGGTTCAGAAGTAACCGGAGATTTGTCTCCAAGAGAATTTTTATTTTTAATTGGAGCATTAAACACGATTGTAATGGGGTTATCTTTTATTGCACTTTATTCCATAAACAAAACAAGAACTGGCTCTGCATTAGCAGTCTCTAAATTAATAGAAATGTTCAACTTCGATTTTTTAATAAGCATTATTCTAACCATGATATTTTCAGGGATAATTGCTTTTATTATTTCCATAAATATTTCGAAAGCAATGTGCAAAAAAATATCTAAAATAAATTATTCTTACATTTCATTAAGTATCTTAATTCTGCTTATTTTAATTAGTTTTTATTTTTCAGGATTTCTAGGATTATTAATTTTATTAGTTTCAACAGCACTGGGAATCGCAACAATTCAGCTAGAAATTAAAAGAATGCATTTAATGGGTTGTTTATTAATCCCAACAATTTTATCTTCTCTGGTTTAAATATCTCCCTAAAATTAATGGGCAAGGAATAAATCCCTCCCGAAAAACAGTATCTAATGCTTTGCTATGTTGTCTTAACTCTAGAGGATTTCCTTCCCAAATTTGCCATAAACTGGGCATTATTCTATAGTGAGAATTAACTAAACTAATTAATCTTTGATCTGCTAATGGCTCTAAACTAATCTCCTGAATCCTAGGAAATTTTTCTTTTAATTTTTGTATATCTACCCCCTCAAGAATATCCCTACCAACAACCAAATCTCCATTTTCATAATCATTTTCCCAACCATTAGAACGACTCATCATCCTTACAATTTGTAAAGAAGGAAGACTTCCAATTAACTCTCCCCGGTCTACTTGTTTATTTTCACAATATTCAATTAATCTTTTTTCTTTTTTAACAAAAAGTCTTTTTATTCCTGCATGACATTTTGTAACATAAACCTGCTCCATATTTAAATTAAAAATAAGAATTGGTTTTTAAATTAAATCATTATATAAAACATACTTTTACATAAACTCCCCTAATCCTACTTGTTTCTCGTTGTCTTTCCCAAAAATACTTTCAATATATTTTTTAGTTAATTCCAAATCCTGCATAATATAGGGAGGGACATTAAAATTTTTAGTCAGCATTATTGCAGGCCCTAAATATTTAACAATACTTCCATAAGAAATAGTGAATATAATATTTCCAGTACACTTAATACACTTTCCATTTAAGGGAGGCCTTCTATAACTTTCGTTGCATCTGCTGCATCTAAAATTCTGTTGGGAAAACTTTCTTAAATTACCTTTCAAATCTCTCATAAAATGTCTATCAATAATTAGTCTAGCCACATCCCCCTGATCGACACTTCTTAATTTAACACATAATCCCATTTGTTTATCTACTTTTTCTTGCATTGTTGGAAGAATTTTATAATTGCTACAAGTGCAACCTGCATTAAAATCATTTGAATCGTGAGTGAATCCGGTATTTATATACGGATCTGTTCCTTTTTTCAATCTTTGTTTAACCATCTCAATTTCAATCTGATTTGAATGCAACTTTTGTTCTGCTTTTTCATATAATTCTAAAGGGTATCTACTTACTAATTCGAAATCTAAAATCTGGTCATCAACTTCTCTAGCAGAGATTCTTCCATTTAAGACTAAAGGGGCATCTTGTGTTCCTCCCCTATGTGCCGGAAGAAACTTTCTTGAAAAATTAATTAAAACATCTAACAACAACATTAAAGCAGCTTCATCTCCATCGCAGTCTCTTCTAATTGCTGCATGCATGTAAGCACTTGCAAATAATCCTTGCACCCTAGAAAATCCTAAAAATCTGCAAATGACTCCTGCACAATTATGGGGGGCCATACAAACTCCTAATTGCCCAACAATATCCTCTCTTTTTTTAATATTATAAAATCTAGGCAAGCCATAAACTTTTTCTAATAATTCATCGATGAATTTAGCAGTATTAATAAAAACTTCATCTGCTTTTTCATCTCCGCATAAAGCGTTGCAAGGAAGAATAACATCGTGAGGTTTTAATTCTAAAATTTGTTCCTCGTTAGTTAATTCTTCTCCAAGATAATCTTTATCATAACCCAATTCTTTTAATTTTTCTAGACTTACTTCAATTTCTTTAGGTTTAAAATGACTAATCGGTAATTCAGTCATATCATACCTAATTGTTCCATCTTTATTCACTTGCAGATTATACTTTGCTCTTAAGATTCCTTTAGTTAAGTTCTCTAAATCATGATTCTGAGAACTTGTACCCCTTATTCCTTTAATTAATTCAGGAACCTCATATTTTCCCAGATGAAGTTTATCTCTTGCATTATCAAAAAAATGTTTCATATCAATTCTAGTTTGTTTAAAACTGCCTGCTCTTTCATGAATATTGCATTTTTCATCAGATTCTTTATTACAAACGCTACAAAAATATTTTTTCTTGGTTTTTTCTCCACAACACTCACAAGTTCTGTAAATGGTTTCTCTCTTACATTTATCACAATAATAAAAAGGGAAACTAGATTTAACTCCTCCAACATCCGATGCTACATTCACGCTTCGTAGTCTTCCTCCTTCTTCTCCAACAGGAAACAAAACATTCGGACTTCCAATTAATTTTCTTAATTTAGCTTTTTCAGGTCTTCCCATTCTACTTCCAATAAATTCTCCTGCTTTATCTTTAATTTTAAATTTAGATAATTCATTAATAACCTCTAAGACATTAGTTTTTTCACTAAACTGATAATCAAAATCCAAAGAAGAATCTAAATCTTTTCCTAAATTAATTAGCAAAGCTCTTGTTGCACTTTCATCTAAAACTACATTTTCAATTGCAACTTCATGTTCTACTCCAAGTAATTCCAATGCTCTTTTGCCCTTTTGGAATCTTTCTTTTTCTGTTTTGTTGTAAGGAAAAATTAATTTATTATCCCTAATTCTTGCATGCTCTAACCAATCAATGAATCCTAAAAATTGTTCATAAGAAACCTGAGTCCAATAATAAATATAACTTGGATGTAGAGGAATTTTATATTTTTCAGAAACTTCAATTGCTTTTTCTATTTTAACTTCATAATAATTATTAATAATCTCTCCTGCTTTTTCTAATTCTAAATTCCACCATTCTTCTACATATCCGGGTTTGATTAAAAGAGAATTTCTATTTTGAACATCTCCTAATGGAAATAAAATATCCCCCAGATAAATTATCTCTTCTATATCTTTGTAAAGTTTTTTAGCTTCCTCGTAATCTCTTAATTTTTTCACACTTCCAGTTTTTAATTTAACAATAGGTCCATCAACTTCATCGCAAGGCGTTACTACACAACCTTTAGTTGGTTTTTCAATTTTTAATTGGGTTCCTGTCGCAATAAAGTCATCTGTAACCGCCATTGTAGCTGGGTGAACAGAAACAGCAGAAAACCCTGCAACTCTTGATCTTCCATATCTAAATCTAAATCCTCTTCCCGGATGTCCAAAAACAGGTCTTCCTGCAACTAAATCTTTAATATATGTTGGGCTTGTATCTGATTTTCCTTTTTCTCTTTTTTCATGAACTTTTAAATATTCTTCTAGCCACTCCCAATCATTTATAACTAATCCATTTTTCTGCATTCCTCTTAAAATTCTTAATCCTTTAGCTGCTTTTTGGGCAACACCCTCCCCAAGAATCAAACAAAGTCCTCCCCGAATAAAATTAGTATCTATCCTATGCAAATCCTTGAAATTTGAAACTTCTTTTTTTTCAGTAGGATCTCCTGCAACCTGAATAGGCATATTTTTTGCAATAAAATAAGCTTCTTCAGTAGTAGGTAAATATTGTAAATTATTGCATCTTTCGTGATAGTCATACAATTCTGTCACTACTCTCTTACATTCTTCTTCAGTGGGATCATATTTTGCATAACCAAAAATTTGTCTTAAGTAATCTACTAAGATTAATACAACACAACTTGCAGTTGTTCCTGCACTTCTAATTGGCCCTGAAAAATAAGGTTTTAAATAAGATTTTCCCTCTTGAGTTTTACCAATTTTTATTTCAGTGTATCCTTCAATTGGGGAACTCACAACTCCTAACGTAGTATATGCAAATCCCACCCTTATTCCTGCATCAATTGCCTGCAATGGATTTTCAAACTTACAGTAAGTTTCTTTTGCAATTTCTTCTGCAATTTTAAAACTAACAGTATTATCTAAAGCCCCATATTGTTTTTCTAATTCTAAAATTCTATTAATAATATCTTCTCGGTCTAATTGAGGATAAATAGTGGCAATTAATCTAACTACTTTTGCAGCCATTGTTAAAGCAAGAGGGACTTCAACTTCATCAACAGGGTCCAATCCCCTTGCTCTTGCTTGCCTAGCTACCTCATAATTCTTTTGAATCTCTTCACTCAAACTTGCGAAGTATTCTTCTGTGTTCATGATAATATTTTTATCCTCTTTTCAACTTTGGAGTCTTCTCTCTCTTTTTCTAAAAAAATAGAATATTCCTTAGAAATTTCACTAAGTTTTTTTATTTCATGGTTTATTAATACTTCCGGGTCTACATATCTAAATTTCTTTTTTGCTACAAAGCCCTCATTAGATTCTTCAAAAAATATTCTCTTCTTAAGTTTGTCTAAATCATTGAGGATATTTGCTTCTTTACTATTAATCAATTTCAGAATTATCTCCTTATCTGTGCTTTTAAAATCTTCTAAAAAGATAATCTTTTTTTCTAATGCCTTTTTCAATATCTCTGCTAAAAGATAATATCTAATTTTAGCTTGGTTTCCTGCCCAGTGTTCTTTTTGTAATTTTAAATATCCTTTAGCAAATTCATATGCTAATTCAGAAGAATCAAAAACTATCTGTCCATTAAAATTAGTTAAACTTCTCAAAATTGCGTGGATTAGTTCAAAATCAAATATCTCTACTAACTCTCTCAAAGAATAATCAATTCTATCTACACATAAAGAAGGAATCTCTTGGTCTAATAATGAAAATTTGTCTAATTCCGAGATTTCCTTGTAATTCAAGTTATATTTTTTTAAGATAGTGGGAATTTCAGAATTTTGAATAGTTATCAGATGATTTTTATCTTGGTAATCTTCTTTTTCAGGATCTCCGATAACCCAATCAACCACATGAGAAAAAGCAGTATGAGAAATATCATGCAATAATCCCGCAATCTGTTCAGTTAAATCTGCATTTAATCTTCTCAACAAAATCAAGACACCAATAGAGTGTTCATATCTAGAATAAACAGGAATATGGTAATATTCTTGAGGCAAACCCATTTGAGAAATATTTTTTAATCGCTGAACTTCTTTACTATTTATTAACTCAATTAATACTTGTTCCTCAATTTCTTCATTACCATAAACTTTATCTATAATTTTCATTGGGTTCATTCTGAAAAATCCAGAATTTTTATTTCTCTGGTTTTTAAATTTAAAATAGGTACCTTGCAGGGATCAGGTTTATTTCCGACTTTTTCTTCAAAGGGAGTTATAGATTGCCAGCAACTTGAAGCAATTAGTAAAATATTATTATACATATCGATTTCAGGTCTATGCAAATCCCCTGTAAGAACAATATCAGGGATTTCCGTGATTATCAAAGAATCTTGTTCTTTGTTAGGAATATAAACTACACTTCCATGACTTGGTGCTAAATGTCTTCTTTTTAACAAATGCTTAACAATTTTTGTGGGGGTATGATGTCCTTTGTTTAATCTTAGTTCTTCAATTTCATCTACCACTCCATGCATACTTGCTCCATGATACATTAAAACCTTAAAACCCTCTTTATTTTTACTTCCTTCAATTTCAATTAAACTAGGATTGCTTACTAGATGTAAATTCTTTAATTTATGTAAGGGTTCTCCAAAATCTTCTCCAACAGGAGGCTGGGGCTCTGCAACTCTTACTGCATCATGCTGCCCAGGACAATGAATAATCTGGATATGTTTAGGAATTTTATCTAAATATTCTGCAAGTTTAACATATTGTTCCTTGATATCCTTAATAACTAATTCTTTTTCTTGTCCAGGATAAATTCCAACACCCTCAATAGAATCTCCTACAATAAACAAATACTTAATTTTATCAATAAACTCTTTTTGGTTTTTATCATTAAACCAATTAATAAATTTTTCAAAATTATTTTGAATAAAATTTTTTGAACCGATATGAATATCTGAAGTAAAAAGGGCATAAATCTCTTTATCTAATTTCTTTTTTTCACCTAAAGTTGCTTCTGGGTAAAATAAATCATTAACAAAAACAAAGTCTCTTGTTCCAGAGCATTTAAATCCAATAACATCATCCAAAAGAATCTCTTTTCCTTTTTCAGAAATCTCCGGGTTGTTCTGATTAATTAAAAGTTTGGCTTTTCCAGTTAAATCTTCAACTTCTAAAATAATATTATTATTTTTAGTTGTAGTTTTAGAATTAACCATGGCGATAATTGAAAATTGTTTATTTCCAGAGATTTTATCAATAGAAGTCAATCCTTCAAGTTCTTTTCTTTCTTTTAAAATATTCTTAAAAAAACTATACCTGCTTCTAAAATTCTTCACAAAATCCTTAACAGTTAATTTTTGGCATGCAATTACTGGTGAAGAAATAATTTTAACAACCCCCTCGTTATTCGCTTCTATTTTTTCCTCTTCGATAGAAGTTTCTTTTTTAACTTCTAATGAAACAGATACATTAACTAAAAACTTTTCTATTATCTTTTTCTTTGTTCCTTCTAACTCAACAAAAACTGGTTTTAATTTTGCAATATTTTCATTAATCAAAGTTTTAGTAATAAGTTTCTGATGAGAAATAACACTTAATTTATTTACAATCTCCTTGGCTAACTCTTCATCTTCTAATTGATTAAAAAAATCTAACATTTCCTTGTCTAAAAGAAATCCTTTTTCTATGAATAATTTTAATATTTTTTGTGTCATTTTATCTAACTTAAGTTTACCTGTACCTTTCTCTAAAAAGATACTACAAACCCAAAGAATCTATTAAGATCTCTTTTGATCTTTCGAGAATATTGTTGGGGATTGCTAATTTAATTTCTCTTGTTCTTCCTTGTCTTCCCTTGCTAATCACCCTTGCATTGATCAAGCCCAACATATCAAATTCAGCTAAGAT
Source organism: Candidatus Pacearchaeota archaeon (assembly GCA_041651235.1). Classification (GTDB taxonomy): domain Archaea; phylum Nanobdellota; class Nanobdellia; order Pacearchaeales; family GW2011-AR1; genus ARS1285. The sequence continues at coordinate 301,951 of JBAZJQ010000001.1, read as the reverse complement.
ATCACTTACTCTTCTTTGGGTTAAAACATCAGTATTAGTATGTTTGCATAATTCTTGATAATACGCATAAATATCTCCTGTAAAAATAGATTCCTTTGTTTTTTCAATTAATTTAAAAATAGAATATAAAACTAATTGAAATTGTTTAGGTTCTGTTTCAATAATATCTAAAATCTTATCTCTTTCAATTTTATCATTTGCAGAATCTATATGTTTAATTTCGATTTTTGAACTCCCTTCTCTTTCTGCAATTTCACCTGCAACTCTTAGCAAATCTAAAGCTCTTCTTGCATCTCCATGCTCTCTTGCAGCAAAAGCAGCACACTTAGCAATTACTCCGTCACTAACAACTCCTTTTTCAAATGCAACATCACATCTTTTCTTTAGAATATCTTGCAATTGTAAAGCATTATATGGGGGAAAAATTAACTCTTCTTCAGACAAAGAACTCCTAACCCTCGGATCTAACTGGTCTAAAAATCTTAAATCATTACTAATCCCAATTAAGGTTATTTGTATGTTTTTTAAATCTGAGTTAAGTCTAGTTAAGTTATATAAAAAATGATCTGAAATTCGTTTTACAACCTCATCAACTTCATCCAATATCAAAATCAATAATTTGGCATCTTTGCTTTCTAATAATTCTATAAATTTAAAATAAACTTGGTCTGTTGGCAAACCAGTTGCAGGAACCTCTCCCCCTAACTTCTTAATTAATTCCGCTAAAATTCTATACTCTGTATCAGCTACTTTTTTTAATTTGCAATTTAAATATTCTACTCTTAATATTTTGTTTTCCTGTGATCTTTTCATTAATTCGTTAGTAACATGTTGAACAGAAAGAGTTTTTCCAGTTCCAGTTTTGCCATAGATAAACAAATTACTTGTCTTTTGCCCTAATAAACAAGGAGCAAGTATAGAAGCGATATGTTCTATTTGCTTATCTCTATGAGGAATATCTTCAGGGGAATGTCTTACCTGTAAAACTAGTTTATCTTTAAACAAGCTCCTCTCACTTACAGAATCGAATATCTCATTTAATTTACTCATCCCTTTTACACTCCTTTAGAAATAAGCTAAATAATCGGATTTTATAAACATATGGTTATTACGAAACATATTACCTTTATTTCTAGTGAAAAAATTAATAATATTCGCTATCCCCTTTATTTCTCCTCGAAAAATAAAAAAATAATAAAACTCCTTCTTTTTTCGTAGCTAGCCCCTGACACCTCTCTTTCCATTGGAAAATATAATTTCTTAGATGATATTCTTCTTTCGAATTTTTTAAAAATAACCCCATATATATTATTAAATATATATAAAGTGATATATATAATATATAATATAAAACTTTATAAATAAAAAATAAAAAAGAAAGAACCTCTTTTCCTTTATAAATACTTCCAAAAGCAACCAAGGGGTGAGAGTGTTAAGAGGATTTATCTATAAATTGGACTTAAAACCATATAAACTTACTTTAAATCCCATTAATTTAAGAATAGATTAACTCAAATCAAACTAAAATACTTATTTTATCAAAATATTTATCAAAATATTATTGTACTTATTATCAAAAATTATTATAAACTATTAAGAAATATCCTTAATTCTCAGAAAATATTTATTTTAATAACTATTTTAATCTAAGATTTTCAATCACAGAAAACTTTATAAACAATTTTCTTATTCATTATATATGGCTTTAGAAAAACAACCTCACAAAGAGATTTTAAACAAATCTGTTGTGACAAAAGAGGGTAAAAGATTAGGACTTGTTAAAGATATTTCTTTTGAAACAAGAACAGGTGAATTAATCCACATTATTTTAAGAGACCCAACAGAATATACTCGGCAACTAGGACTAGAAAGATCAAACCAAGGAGAAATCCTTATACCTTATAATTCAATAATTGCAATAGGTGACTTCGTTGTAGTTTCTGAAGAAGATTTAATCTAAATATGGAAGAACCCCCCTCCCGCGACTATCATACTTCTATAATAAGTTTTAGTGAGAAATATATTAATCTAAAAACCTTTATTTATTCTAGTTTGACAACTGAAAAATCAGATACACCATTAGAATTAGATAATAAAAACAACCCAGAAAACAACCCAGATATCAAAGAACCAATTAAATTTCAGAAACTTGAAAGGGATTTATTAGAGGAAAATACTAAAAAAGCAGCAGTTCTTCCCTGGCAAAAATTAGAAGAACAAATTTTTATTCCGGATAATTTACCTGAACTTGCAAAAGCAGCTTGACCATAATTTTTATTTATTCTTAGCTTATTTTTCTTTTATCATAACAATATTTAAAAACCCCCAACTATATTCTTTAAAATGCAAGTTATAGGATTTAATTTATTAAAAATATTAGTTGAAAGAGAAGAAAAAACAGACGAACAACTGAATATAAAGCAAAACCTAAATATAGATGAAGTTATAAAAGATAACGTTAAGTTTTCTAAAGATGATTTATTAAAAATAAAATTTACATTTACAACAGATTATAATGATGGAAAATTCGCAAAAATAGAATTTAAGGGCCAAACTATCCTTTTACCTGAAAAAGATGAACTAAAAGAAATTTTAAAATCCTGGAAAGACAAACAACTTCCGGAAAATGTAAGAATCCCCCTATTTAACTTTATTATGGGGAAATGCAATATTAAAACACTAAACTTAGAAGATGAAATGGGGCTGCCGTTGCATATACCTATGCCCAAAATAACTTCTAAAAAAGAATAATTTAAATTAATTTTTTCAACTTTCCAAAATCATATACCTTTTTTTCTTTATTATTATAAATTAAAACATTAAACTTATTTAACTCTTTTTTTGGAATAACTAAAAAACCATTTCTTCCATTATCAATATCTCTATTAAAACCTAGATCGTAACCAATATTTAATTCACTAAAACTAGGGAGAATATAAACTTCTTTATTTTTCCATTTTCCTTTTAAGAAACATTTGTATTTCTCCTTTTTGTATTCATCAGAAAAACTAATAGCAGGATGCAAATGCCCAAAAACTAAAATTTTAATTTCTTTATCATAAAACTCTTTATATTCTTTATTTCCATGAGCAAATAAAATATCTTTGTATAAATAGTAATTTTCTAATCTAACCTGTTTTTTTCTTGCAATTGGTCCAATAATATTATCATGATTTCCTTTAATTAAAACAATTTCACTACATTTTTTAATTAAATAATCTAATAATTTTAAAACATCTCTCCACTCACTCTCGCTTATTTCTCCCAATTCATGTTTTAAATCCCCCAAAACAATTATTTTTTTTAATTTTATTTTTTCTTTTTCTAATATTTTAAAAATTTCATCTAAATCATGAATAGTTTCTTTTAACTGGATTCTTGGTATCAAACCTTCAGCTGCAATATTTTCTTCTAAACCTATATGCAAATCACCAAACACAAGAATCTCGTTATCTATTAAAAGAGATTTATTCATAAATCTAATTCTTTCTTGAGGAAAAAGTCTTTTTTGTTTCATATATCTTACAACACCCTCTTATTTTTAAATTAGTTTATCTAACCCCACATTATAAATAAATCTCCAAATTAACATGAAATTAAATCCCCCTAGTTTATTTAAGTCTCTTGGTTTTCTGGCAATCTATACATCCTCTTTTTTAGGATTAAATAGTTGTACACCAACAAATCAATACAATCACAATAAAACCTTAGAAAATCAAAACTTACAACAAATCACAAATACTTTATTAGAACAAATAGCAGGACAAGACAAAATTATATCTAAAGAAGAATCTGAAAAATTTCTTAAGAAAGTAGGTTATTGGCTTCCAATCAATAAATTCAATAAACTAGAAATATCCCCAGTTTTTAATCAAAACATGGCTGTTGTAAAATTAGCTTCTCCTTCAAATAAGCCTACAACCCAATACAAAAAAACAATTAAGTATCTAACAAATAAAGATTTAGTGAGATTAATTAATAATTATAAAGGATTATAATATTTTTCAATTAAATATCTAAATTGTCATATGCCTGTTAAGTTGCTCTGGGGTAGGTTCAACTTGTTTTTTAAATCCCCTTTGAGCTTTTTGTATTTCTGGACTGTTGATAATTTGAGTCAAGCTAATTTGTTCATTAGAAGTTTGTGCTTTTTCTTCTAAAGGATTTTGTTTTATCATTCCTATCTCACTAACCTCTCCACAACTTCCACATCCAAAACATTTCCCATAAGTTCCATTCCTAATTACATCTTCCCCACAATTTTTACACATATAATCTGAGCGATATGTTTCCATATCTTATTTAATCCTTTTTATTATTTAAATATTTATCTTTTATAACCTATCTAATGTCCTATTTCTTCCATAGTAGCTTTGTGTATTCTTTTTAAGAATTCTAGCTTATCTTCAATTCTCATTAAATCATAATGCCCCTGTAAAACAATATTTAATGCAAATGGACTAGGTAATTTTGTATTTAGTTTTTCAGTTTTAACCTTGCCTTCTTTAATCCAATCCAAAACAACTTTAGTTCTTTCTATATCCATTAAATCTTCTAAAACCTCTCTTCTAGCTTCTTTTAAAATAGGAAAATCTTTAGATATTTTATTAATTGCACTTAATAACAAAAAACTACTCATTTGCTGTTTCCCAACTGATTTTCTTATTCCTTTGTAATTTCTTAAAATCATCAAACTCCTAGCTGCACAATGTCTAAATCTTCTTTTCAAAACTTCTGTCTTAGAAATAGCTTCATCAAGTATAGCATGTAAATTGTCTTTATTTAAAAATTTCAGAGCTTCATCAATAGGAAGATTCTCACCTGCAAAATAAAATCCATTATCATTAATTCCAATTTCAATATCTCTTCCAATTTTCTGTGCCATCAAATAACCTAGAGCTCTAGACAAAGCATCATTAATTCTTCTTCCATACAAGCTATGAAACACAACATAATTTTTCTCTCCCTTATAATACTCAATTAAGATCCTTCTTTCATGAGGAATTCTTGCATAATGATACTGTTCATCAAAATAATTATAAATAGATTTAGCAACACCCACATTAGTATAAAGATATTCTTTAATAAACTCCTTGATTTCGTCTGGAGATTTATCTTTCTCAAACATATCATTTATTAATTTTCTGAATTTTCCAATTTCTAAAGCAGAATCAAAACTTAATGGTAATTGTTCTGAAAACCAAGAAGGAATAGTTGGATTTTTCTTTATTCCTGCTTTGACATAAGCTTTCATACCCTTAGAATATAAAAACTGATATTTGCTTCCTCCTAAAACAAAAACATCTCCGGGTTTTATTTTTTCTAAAAAAGCTTCATCAATCATTCCAACTTTTTGATCTTTTCTTTCACCACTCGCAATAACAACAGTCATAAAACTTTCTTCAGGAATAGTTCCAATATTCGTAAGATAAATTACTCTTGCAAGCTTGCCTTTTTTACCAATTTCTTTTGTATTTTCATCGTACCAGATTTTTGCATATACATTTCTGTGTTCTAATGCATATTCTCCAGCTAAATAACTAATAACACTCATAAAATCTTCTCTAGATAATGTAGAATAACAATAACTTTTTTTAATTAACTCAAACATCTCATCAATTTTCCAAATTTTTTGAATAGCCATGCCATAAATCTGCTGGCTTAAAACATCTAAACAGTTTTTAGGAATAAAAATCCTATCAATTCTTTTTTCAATACACTCTTTAGCTAAAATAGCTGATTCAACTAAATCATCTCTATCCACAACAATAAATCTTCCCTTAGCAACATCATGAAGCTTATGTCCAGCTCTTCCAATTCTCTGCAAAGCTCTCGCAGAACTTTTAGGGCTTCCTAATAAAATAACTAAATCAATAAAACCAATATCAATTCCTAATTCTAAAGAAGTTGAAGTAACAACAACCTTTAATTCCCCATTTCTTAATTGCTCTTCAATCTTAAATCTATATTCTTTACTTAATGCAGAATGATGAGCACCTATGTTTTCTATATAATTTTCAGGAAACATGTCTTTCAAATGATTAATTACTCTCTCTGTTGCAGCTCTTGTATTTGTAAAAACAACAGTTGTTTTATGCTCTTGTATTAATTTATCCATTAAACCATATAAAGAACTATGTAAATTATAAGCATCAGTATCAATTAAATCACTAACTCCAGTTAAAACCATAATATCTAGTTTCTTCTGAGTCTGAACTTCTGCAATTAAACATTCTCTATTCATCCCAACTAAAAAATTTGCAATTTCATCAATAGGAGCAACAGTTGCACTTAAACCAACTCTAACAGGACTAATCTTACTTATTTCATCTAATCTTTCTAAACTAATACTTAGATAAACCCCCCTTTTATTATCTAAACTATGAATTTCATCAATAATCAAAAACTCAACACCATAGAACATTTCAATTAGTTTTTTAGTAGTAAGTGAAATTGCAAGGCTTTCAGGAGTTGTAATAAAAATATGAGGAGGATGTTTAAGCATTTTTGCTTTTTCAGCTGTTGTTGTATCCCCAGTTCTAATTCCAACTCTTATTTTTTGTAATTTTATATTCTTTGATTCAGCTAATCCCCTAATTTCTTCCAGGGGCCTTAATAAATTAATGTAAATATCATTGTTTAATGCTTTCAAAGGACTAGAATAAATACAATAAACTTTATCTTCTAATTCATTTTTCTTAGCTAAGCTAACTAAATAATTCAAAATACTCAGGAAACTTGTTAAAGTCTTTCCACTTCCGGTTGGAGCTGAAATTAAAATATTTTTTCTTTCATGAACATTCATAACTCCATATAACTGACTATCTGAAAACCCTTTAAATTTAGAAAAAAACCATTCTTTAACTAAAGGATCCAGAATTCTAATTAGCTCGGATTTATCTCTTAATTCAGCTCGGGGATATTTTACTTCCATTTTGATGATGCAATAATATTCTTATCTGCATCTTTTCTAAAGATACATAATACAGAACTCTTTTCTATTTAATAATTAAACCTACTTTTAAATTTATCTAACTAGGTATATTAAATGCACTGCTGGGAGTAGATTTCCCAACAACATTTACAGACGAACTCCCAAAACCAAACTCATCAATGCCCTGCCTATTTTTTTCAAGAATAAACAACCATACAATTAACATGATAATAATTATAAGAACAATAACAATCATATAAAAAATAACCTGCCCAGTATCAAACATACTTAAGGTCCCTCTTTCATTATCTTCTACAATTAATTTCCAAGTTTTGCTATCTAATTGATTTCCTTGTTTAACATCAACTCTTACAGTATAATTACCTTCACTTAAATTACCGGGATTAAAAAAATTTGAATTTGATTTTTTCAAAACACCATTTAAAAACCATTCAATAGTCTCATAATTCTCAGCAGTTATAGTAAAGGTAGTTCCCTGTCCAGGAAAGCTATAGGTCTCAGTTCCAGGAATATTAGAGACAATTATTTTGGGAGTAGAAGAAGGAGCAGGAGTAACTATGCCACTTCCATTAATAACCTGAATATTTATTTTTCCACTAGTTTCTTCAACACTATCATTAGCATAAATATAAAATGAACTATTTCCAATATATCCTGCTTTTGGAGTTAAAGTTAAATTATTTCCAGAAACACTAATACTTATATTCCTTGTACTATCACTACCACTAAAATTAGTATATCTATAAATTAAACTATCTCCATCATCATCTTTAAAACAATCTTTCATATAGATTACCATATTCCGGGTCTTATTTACATCAATTGTAAAATAGCTGCAATTTGCAGAAATAAAATCAGGATCATGATTTGTATCTGGGATCGGTTTAGTTTCATTTAAAAAAGTAAAGATAAAACTAGTATTAGAGTTAGTTTCAATATTTTCTGCACTTTCATCTAAACCATGACAAACAATCGAGGTTAAATTAAATCTTTGGGAACCATACCAACCAAAAATAGGATAAAAAGTAACTAAATCATTAGTTTCATTTATAACCATAGTTATCATATCATTTGAAGGACTTTCAGTGAAGTTAAAACTTAAATTGCCTAAACAAAAGAAAGATTCAGATAAATTTTTTACATTTATTAAACTTTCATCTTTATACAAACGGATTTCTTCTAAAGGGGTTAATTGTTTTGCATGAAGATTAACTTGCGCATAAGCTTCAACATTAGTTATATTTTGAAAGTCCGGATTGCAAGCAGCTGAAGTGTAAGAAATATCTAATGTTTGATTTATTCCATAACTTAAAACATTATTACTTGTATAATTACAATCTTGTCCGCTTCTGATAAATTTAATAAATATAGAATCCAAGTCCCCAGCAGGGATATTTCCTGAACTCCAATTCATATTAACCTGAATTGTTTGATTATTATCAGAAACATTATAATTTAAAACCTCCAATATAACGATTTCTTTACTCAAATCCCATTTTAAAGTCCCTAATTCTCCTTTAAGTCCTGATTCTTTTTTGTTTTCATTTAAACCTATTTTAATTATAATTAAAACTAATAAGATAATTAAGAAGATAATTAACAGTCTAAAAGGCAAGGTTCTTTTAATATCAAAATTAGGTTTGTATTTTATTTTTCTTCTTACACTCTTTTTCATGCATTTACTAATATCAACAACTTTAAAAAGTTATTCGGTATTGAACTATTATAAAATGAGGCTCAGTCAAGATAAAAAAAATAGAATTATTGAACAGATTCTTGCTTATTTATATAACGTCTTTCCAAAACAACCCTTCACAGCAGAAATAGCAAGGGAAGTTGCAAGAGATGAAGAATTTATAAAAAGGATTTTATCAGACCTTAAAGAAAAAGGACTTATTACAGATATTAAAAAAAATCAAAAAGGAATTGTCTTCTCTAGAAGACTTAAATGGAGGCTGACTCAAAAAGTTTATGATGTTTATCATCAAAAATCCAAATAGTATTTTTTTATTAATTTTTACATCTGTCGAAGTGTCTTAGACAGATAATTCGACAGATCGACATATATCCTTTAATTATCAGTATTTATTCAATAAATAAATCTTTAAATAAAACCCCAGTTAAGATTAGTTATGGATGAAGAAACAATCAAAAAATCTTTTTCTAAAGTCAAAGAAGATGTAGATAATTTAAGATCTGAAATAACACAAATTAATGAAATCTTAAGAAACATCTTAGATGATTTAACCACTACAAAACTATATAATTTAGCAGTTAATAATGATTTAATCACTACGACAGATAATTCGACAGTTCGACAGATAAATTCGACAAATCCTGTGACTTCGACAGATAATTCGACAGTTCGACAGGAAATAGGGGGGTTAAAAAGCCCAAATTTAGGTATCTCCACAGGAAATGAAGGGGCTTCGACAGACAGACAGACAGACAGACAGACAAACAATTCGACACATTTTTTAGCTCAAAATCAAGAGAAAACAGTAGAAACTAATATCCAAGAAGCTTCAGAAATACTAGATTCATTAGACAAAATAAAAAGACAAGTAAGACTGAAATTTAAAAGATTAACTAACCAGGAAATGGCTGTTTTCTCTACGATATACCAATTAGAAGAACAAAAAAACCTAGAGCCAAATTATCCAAATATCGCTAAAATCCTCAAATTAAGCCAAAGCTCTATTAGGGACTATGTTCAAAGGATGATTATTAAGGGGATTCCCCTTAAAAAAGAGAAAATAAACAATAAAAAGATCATTATTTCTATATCCCCAGAACTTAAAAAATTAGCTTCATTATCAACGATAATTCAACTTAGAGACATCTAACCCTTTAAATTTGCTATTTAAAGCTAGATCTAGCTTATATTACCGCATCAGAATAATTCAATATTACTCCTCCTTTTTTAGTTTATATTCGTTGTAACGAATTTAATACAAGCAAAGCTAAAGCTATAATTTTTTATTTTAAACCGATTTTGTTTTAAGCCTTAAAAACCCCATATTTTGCCCTTTTAAGACTTGAGGTTTTTATTCTATTCTGGAAGGTCTTTCAATCAAAACCCTCTCTTTTAGATTTGCTTATGTCTTTTTTCTCACTTTTCAACTTAAAATTAGTTATTTTAAGCTCTCTCTTTTCCAAATTTAAGGTGTTTGGAATCTTTACTCTCATTTTCTACTAAAAATCATGGTTTTTAGTATCTATTAACTCTCACTTTTCCTGTTTTTTAGGTCTTTTTTTACTAAAAAACCCTCACTTTTCATGTTTTTTCACTGTTTTTCACTATCTTTCTTAGTTTTAGCTCTCACTTTTCGTGTTTTTAACAATATTTCACGCATATTTTCAGGAATATAGACTCTTTTCTTGTTATTCTCACTTATCTGCTCTTCTACTAAATTCTCACATTTCTGCCTTATACTATTAATTTGTCCCCTAATCGTAGCTTTGCTTTTACCCATCATTGCAGCTAGATCCTCATAGCTTAATTTCATATCAGAATTTAACAAAACAAAAATAATTGCTCTTTCAGTAGTAGATAATTTGTCCAAAAATACTGTTTGAACACCTGTTTGAACACTGTTTAAAACACCTTGAACAGGTGTTTGTTTATTAAACACTGTTTGCCCCTGTTTAAACACCTGTTTAAAATTACCACTACTCCCCATCATTCCAATCATATTCCTCAAATTTTCTATCTCATCTTTCATCGAGGCTATTTCTTGATTTAATTCAAAAATTTCATCTTTTACTTGAGAATTATTAGAATCTAGGTGTTTAATCCAAGCACTTGTTTTTCCTATGTCCTGTTTAACACTGTTGAAGCCTGTTTGAACAGCCTGTTTAAGCTGTTTAAAGTCCTCTTCACTCACCTTTTTTTTGAAAAACCAACTCATAATTAATCTAAAATATGCCTATTTATAAATATTTCTATCTCCATTAACTTTATCGTCGATAAAATAACAATAAAAAATAAGAAAATATTTAAAAAAATCACATAAACAGCTGTTTAAACACCTCTAAACACCCAAAAAACACCCCAAAAAGCTGTTTAAACACTCCCAAAAAACACATAATTTCAACAAAAAAACATAACAAATTAGTAATAAACAATAATCCCCAAAAACAAAAAATATCCTCTTTTCCTAATCAAATTTGATTAGGAGTTTCCACACATAAAAATACAAAAAAACACTATTTTTCTAACAAAATTCGATTAGAAATGCCCCTTTAATGCGATTTTATTAGGAAAATCAAATTTCATTATATTAATCAAAAACCCCAAAAAATAAGGTTTAAATACCAAAAAAACATAGTACTATTCTACCAAAATCACAAAAAAATAGGTAAAAGATTATCACAAATGAATCAGATCACAAGTCAAAAAAACAAACAGATTTAACCCGAAAGGTCAAGAATATATGATTAGCAAAGCTTATGTCTCTTTTCCAAAAAATAACTAAAAAACCACAAAAAACACAAAAAATGAAAAACATGAAAATAACCAAAATATTGAACTATGCAATAATAATAGCAGTAGCTTTATCTGCCTTATCATTTTTCATAGGAATAATTCCATGTAAAACTGCCCCAGTTATCGCAAATCCGGAGTATTCTTGGTCAATGTGTAAACTACCTAATCCCTTTGGAGAACCTCTCTTAGGAGTCTCAAATCAATATTTCGGTATGTCCACAGATCCCCTAGCTACACTAATCACTACTTTTTTATTAGTAATGGTTATTGTGTTTGTAATATTCATGTTAATAACAAAAAGAGAGGGAAAAGTAATAGATTTAACAACTAAAAAAAGATAAACAATAAAGCAGAAACTTTTAATCAAAAACTAAAAGTTTTTGCATGCTTCAAAAAGGGGAAAGGAGGTGAAAAATGGCAAAAAAGAAAACGAGAAAAACAAATAACCTAAATATACAATCCAAAACTAATTCAAATTGCGGAAGTTGGTGTACAATCTTACTTTCAATAGCAATAATTGTTTTAGTTTGGTTTTCAGATCAAATCTGGTCAAAAGCAGCAATAACTGTTGTAGCAGCTATACTTGCTCTTAAAAACCTACGTTATTCCTGTTGCAGAACAAGGTAAATCCAAAAATCTCTATTTATTCTTATTTTTATTTTATTTTTCATATCTTTCCATACATAAATCCTTAAAAACCAGGGGTTTTTAGATAAAATATGTGTGAAGTTCATAAACCAGATCAATATAAACCTCTGAATATAGCAGGTAAATCCTTAGAACCTAATCAGTTTTATAGTACCCCCTCTCCTATGGGTATTCCTACAATTTTTAGAACAAACTCTGAAGGAGTTGCTTTTGATAAAGATGGCCGCCCCTGGAAGTTAATGGGAAGTTATATTAAAATTAATGACCCCCAAGTTTATTTAACTTATTTAGATTCAATTATCCAAAAAGCAAAAGAAAATGCAGATTTTCTCAGAAAAAGCTTAGAGCAAAAAGCCCAAACACAAGAGCCCTTAACAATATCTACTGGAGATGAAATCCCTAAACCATCTCGCCCAGATTGTGGTGCATTTTAAAGAATTCTTAAGTTTAAAACCATCAAAAACCATTTTTACGCATAAATCCCCATTTTATGCATAAAAGCTTCGCACAAGATATAATGGGCGTAATGGCTATTTCCATACTTTAGAAAGAGTGACTACAAATATAATCCAGCAAAAAAGGGCTATAATCAAAGAGAAAAATAATCTAAAAATCAATCCCCCAACATTATTAAAATTGCTTGCTACAAATTCCGAAGAAATTTGAGCCCAATAAACAAATAATCCTCCCACCAATCCAGCAAAGATCTCTCTATTAAATCCTTTTTGTTCTTTTGTTATTTCCATAATATTTTTAATCATCACTAATATTTAAATATTGATGCCCTTACACATTACCAATATCCTCCGTGTGCGATTGGCTAGACAAAGTCAGCCAAAAAAGCACAAATAATACAAAAATACCTTAGTAGAAACTTCTTGCTTTTGCTAAAAACTTCCTGCATAGTTTAGCTAAAACTTTTAAGCGAGATTGTAGTGTTTAAAATGATAAGAAAAGGGAGGTGTAGTGTATAAAGAAAACTTTAAAATAATCGATTTGCAACCCAAGAATTAATTTGGTAAATAACAAAAAAAGTAATAGGGATGCCGATAACCAAAGTTAGAATAAATGAAAAATCTTTAGGAAATAAATTAAAAATTAACAATAAATCACTTAAAAGAAAAGTAGTTACAATTGCTGAAGAAGTTAATGAAATATCCTCAAATTCTAAATTTCTTTTAAATTGGTAATTTGATCCCAAAATTTGTAACGCTAAATTTCCATAAATAGCAAGCAATAAGATTAATGAAACAATTGAAAAAAAGAAGAGTTTTATTAGGAATCCTCCAATTAATCCCCCAAATGGTAAATTTGTTAGAAATTTATCAATAATTAAAATAGTTATAATCTGGGAAATATAAAAAATAAATAAATGTTTTTCAATTTTCATCCTATTTTGATAATTAACCAATATTTAAATATCTGCGGACAAATGAAGTATCCTCCTTTATTTAAACATTTTAGAAAATTCAAAAAATTAATGAAAAGTTTTTAAAAAAATGAATAAATTTATAATCCGTGGAGATATATAATTTTAATGGTAATTATAAAGAAAAGAACTGGAGATTGGTGGTTTTTCACTTTAATTCCCATCCTTGTTTTTTTATTAATTAGTTTTTTACTTTATCTAGCTAAAACCCCTTTAATTCTTTTAGCTACTCAACAATTATTTTTTTATGCATTAATCCTTAGTAGCACTGAAATAGGAATCCAATTTAGAATAAATAGTCATATAGATGAAAACAAGTTTAAAGGTTCTTGGCCAGGGATTACAATATTAATTATAAGTGCCATTTTACTTCCTACTACCTATATAGCTCAAACTCTTTTCCAAGCATGCCCTTATATATTCTTAATTATTTCTATATCTTGTTCCCTGATAGCTATTTGGATCAGTAATCAAAATGAGTATAGCGGAATTCCTAATTTTCCCGCTCAAAGAGAAAAACAACAAGAAAAATTTTCAGAGAAAGTAGAAAATCCTGAACAAACTTATAAGGAGGTAAAAATTTAAAATGACTAAAAAAATAAAAAAGAAGGAGGGATATGTAGAAATATCTATTTTAAAAGTTAATCAAAATATTGGAGAATTCTATATAGGGATAGCAAACGCCCAAGAAATTTTAAAGATATGTTCTGCAGAAGAAAGAAGAGTTAGTTGGGATGATCTAGAAAGATATATTGGAATGCAGAGGCCTCTTTCCCCCGGGAGAGTTAAAGAAATTAGAACTTATCTTAAAACTCAAGATGCAACATTTCCAAATTCTATAATTCTTGCATTAGGGGAGAAGTCATTTTTTATTGAGGGAGGGAAATTATATATCAAAAATCAAAAAGATTCTGCGAATATATTAGACGGACAACATCGTCTAGCAGGATTTACCGAAGAAAGCCATAATTTTGATTTAATTGTAACTTTATTTCCTGGTCTTTCTATAGAAGATCAAGCATATTTATTTTCGGTGATTAATACTAAACAAAATAAGATAAATCCCTCTTTAGCACAGGAATTATATGCTCTTGCAAAACTCGAGACCCCTCAAAAAATAGCACACAACTTGGCAGTAGAATTTAATAATAATGAAAAAAGTCCCTGGTACCATAAAATTAAACGACTAGGTAAAAGGGGGCCCTTTGGGGAGGAAATTCTCTCTCAAAGCACCTTTACACGTGAAATTATTGAGTTAATCTGTGATAGTAAAGATAATTATTCAATAAGGGATATTCTAAAAAGAACTAATAATGATAGATCTTCTTTAAGGGGGAAGTTTAATTATAAAATTGAAACAAAAATATTTTGGGAACCCTATTTAGACAAACGAGACGATTTCATTTTTAATACTCTAAAATCTTTTTTTCATGCAGTTAGAGATAATTTTTCTAAAGAATGGGGAGATAAAGATTTCATATTAACAAAGACTACTGGTTATTCTGCAATAATCAGAATTTTTAAGGAGCTTTATAAAATGGGTTTTAAAAATAAAGATCTCACCTTTGAATTTTTTAATAAATATATTTTAAAGGCAAAAAATAGCGGAAAAATAAAAAAATTAACATCTGAAAATTATAATCCTGGAAAGCAAGGGGAGTCCGAATTATATCAAGATTTTTTAAGTGCTATGGAAATTCGTTAAGATGATAATACCAACATTCCTTAAATGGGCAGGGGGAAAAAGGAGAGTGATAGACCAGATAGATCCTTATATTCCTAGAGAGATCAATACTTATTTCGAACCATTTTTGGGAGGGGGATCTATGTTTTTTTATATTAAACAAAAGTATAATCCTAAAAAATGTGTTTTGTCAGATATTAATGAAGATTTAATTAAAACATTTAAAGCAGTCCGGGATAATCCTAAAAAATTAATTAATTATTTAAATTATTTTAAGAAAAAAAATTCCAAAGAATTTTTTTATAAATTCCGACAAAAATTTAATGAGAATAAAATTAAAGGATTGAAAAGATGTGCAGGATTTATTTATTTAAATAAAACTTGTTTTAATGGATTATGGAGAGTTAATTCTAAAAACGAATTTAATGTGCCCTATGGAGATCATAAAAATCCCGGAATTTTTGAAAAAGAAACAATTCTTTTTGCAAGTAAATTATTAAAAAATGTAGAAATATTGAATCAAGATTACCGAGAAATTTTAAATTTTGTAAAAAAAGGAGATTTTATTTATCTCGACCCATGTTATGATCCTTTAAAGAAGACAAGTTTTGCAAATTATAATCCTAAAAGATTTTGTGAAGAAGATAGAATAGAAATGGCTAAATTTATAGGGCAACTAAACAATAAAAAAATAAGTTTCGCTCTTAGCAACAATAAGATTTCTGAAATGAAATACTATTACCCTCTATCTAAGTTTGATCATATAGAAATTTTAGCTCCAAGATTTATTAATTCTCAAGGAAACAAAAGAGGGGAGATTATAGAGTTATTAATTACCTCCAAAAACATTTAGGACACTCTTCAAACAAGTTCAAAGAACTTGGACTTAACTTAAACACACTCTTTTGATTAGGTTGCATGAATACTTCAACCAAATCATTTATTTAAAATTATCTAAATCTCAAGGTACGTTATCCGAACATAAAACTTTAAAAACTTTAAAAACAAAATAAATTCATGGCAAAAAAACCACAAGATACATTAGTTGCATTGGCACAAGCAGGAAATAATCTTGCAAAAGCTCCATTGTTAATAGATAATAATTGGGCAAAAGCAATGGCTAATGATTCTCCTTTTATTTATAGAAGTTCTTCTACAAATTATTCTCCAAAACTCACAGAACTTAAAAGAATACATCTGGAATATCAAAATCAAGGAAAATATGCTTCTAAGAAATAATATTTAGTATATTTAGGGATTATTAAACATAAATCTTATTATTATTTAAAACTTATTCACTCAAAGATTCATATATAGGAGTTCTTTCTGTTTCTTCAAGTCTTCGCTCTTCATCATAAGTCATAGGAGAATCATCTGAAAAATCATGGCTCTCATGAGAATGCCTATACTGATAATAACTTGAACAAATTAAATTAGCTACTTCAGGAGTTATTTTATCTAAAATCTTACGTTCCTCTGCTTGATTAACTATGACCATTAAATTTGCTAAATCTTTTTTTCTTGCTTGAGGAATACTTCCAGATTGAGGAGTAAATCTTTTAAATTGTACATAAGTCTTAACATAATCAATTAGCTCTTGTTTATTCATATATTAATCTTTTGATAAATATTATTTAAAGATTATTGTAAGTTATTAATATGTTCCGAACTTCATTCTCTCAATAAAACACCATAACTAAAGCAGCAATTACCAACACAAATGCAATTATCCATAAAACCCATTTTAATATTTTAGCAGTTATTCTCAATCCAATTAAAAATAAAATACTTGCAATAATTATACTTATAATGGGATAAGCTCTGCTTAAAGTATACAATTGTTCGAATATCGCCATTAACTAATTAATTTTTTGTTTTATTTAAATCTTTACAAATCAAAAAATATTTTTTAGATCTCTACTTGTTCTAATTTTGTGGGTTTAACACATTTTGAATGACTAAGAAAATTATTAGTAGTATCTAAAAAAGTCATACCTGAAATATCATAAAAATCTTCATTTGCAATAGGTGAATAGTTCTGTTTAAAGTCTTTAGCTTTTACAATAACTCCTCTTTTAGGGGGAAATATCCTCTCTATTCTTATTTTTCCAGGTGCATAAGTAAATGCAGGAAATCCAAGTAAATATATCTCTTTACCTTTTTTATAAAATCCCCCAGGTACATCTTTTAATTCATACTCAAAAATTCCTTCTCTCCAAGCACAGCCTGATTTTAACTGCATCCTGCCGCAAGGAATATCTAAAGATGTAAGTTTAGACTTATGATCAAAATACTTCTGTTTTATTTCATAAAACTCTGCTTTTTCTTCCTCATTTAATCCAGAACTTTGCTCTTTATCCCAATATTTTTTTAATTTTAATCTGTTTATTCCTAAAGCAATTTGATTTATGAGTTTCATATTTTTAACATTTTTTTCTGATTTATAAATTTAATTGCTCTCTAAATCTTTCTTAATTTTTAATTGTTCTACAATAAACCCATCCCCATACCTTTATAAACTAAGTTTTGAACACTTAACTATGGGAAATTTTAGATCTGATAGAGGAAGAAGCAGAGAAGGGAATAGAGATAGACCTAGAAGTGGATTTAATAGAAATTCTGGGAGATCTGGAGGTTTTGGAGATAGAAACAGAGGAAATGATAGACAAAGAAGTTTCAGTGGAAGATCCGAAAGAAGAACTGAAATGCATGATGTTACTTGTGATAAATGTGGAAAAGAATGCCAAGTTCCATTTAGACCAACAGGAGGTAAACCTGTTTTATGTAGTGATTGTTTTAGAAAACCTAGTTTTTCTAGTTCAGGTTTTTCAGGAAATTCAAATTCTCAACCATCTAATGAACAATTATCTAAAATCAATCAAAAGCTAGATAAAATTCTTAAAATTTTAAGTGAATTAGAAATTGTAAATGAGGATGAAGAATCAGAAGATGAATTTGAACAAGAAGATTTAGATGATGAAGAGGAATTAGATGAGAAATTAGATGAAAGTGAAGATGAAGAAGATAGTGATGACGAAGATGAAGAAGAGGAAGATTCAGAAAAATCTAATTAATTCTTTTGTTATTCTTAAAAACTACTTAATCCTGAAAAAGTATTAGCAATTCCTGCAAAAGCCTGATGAAGTCCATCCATAATATTTTGAGCAGGTAAATATCCTGCTAAAGTTCCAATAGCACTTATAGCTCCTATTTTCAAATTTCTTTTAGATAAAAACTTGTATTCTTGTTTTTTATTTTTAAAATAATAATCCGCTCCTGTTGCAACTAAAGGAATTGTTAATACAAGAGGTTTTATATGTTCTAAATATTCATGAAGATTTAAATTAGAATTAAACATATGTTCAAAATATAACTCAGATCCAAAAACAACTGCAGCTCCTGCAACTAAACTCCCCGCACTAACAGCTAATACTTCTAATTTTTTTATTTTAGGTTCCGGTTTAGAATTCTCTGTTTTAACTTCCATATTTTTAATGTTGAACAAAATTAGCTGTATGAGAAAGTTCATTGCTATAATCTCGTGAGAAATAAGGTTCTGAAGTATAAAAAGAATAATTATCTCCATCTGGAATCATTACAAAAGGGATATGGTGTTTTCCATATTCTCTTATTGTTCTAATAATCTCTTCTTCACTATGGCTATTTTTTACTATCTGAACATCCCTCCCAAATCCTTCTGAAACTAATTTTTCTTGTAGACTCATATTTAATTAAATATCTCTACCTTTTTAAGAATTATTATATTCAATCCAATATTAAATATTTAGGAACATCTTGCCCAATATCAAGATTTTTCGGGTTAGGATTATTAACTTTTCCTCCAGGCATCCAGATTCCTTGTTGAACTAGTCTTTCTAATCTTTCTATCTCTGCTAAATCATAACTTAAGTCATTTTCATAATCTACCATTTTTTAATTATTAATTTTTCATTTAAAAATCTTTGTTAATTCTTATTGTACCTTATATTTTATCAGAACTCTTTTATTCTTTTTTCTCCCCAATATACAAAAACATTTTAGGTTTTTGCCCTATTATAGGAAGATTAATTGTATAATGTTTGGAAAAATTTTTCTTAAATCCTGCTTCATCTGCCATTGCAATATAATCATCTAATCCCCAAGCAGTATGATTTTCAATGCAATTTTCTTCAATTTTCAAAACTTCTTTTTCATTTTTTGCAGTAAATATATTCCTATCAAAAAAAGCTTCTTTATCTGTGATTTCTTCTTGATTAAACCATTTTAAATCATAATCAATTATTACTAGTTTTCCAGAGTTTTTTAATAAAGAATTTATTTTTATTAAAGGTTCTAAAGGACTTTTAACTTCAACTTGTCCAGAGCCATTTTCACTTATAAGATTATCTAAAGAGTTAATTTCATGAAGAGTTAAAAAGCAAACAGCAAGCTCGTAATCTCTCGGTAGATTATCCTTGGAATAAGCTACATGTATATTCTTATATCTTTGACATATTTTTTCAACATCTCTAACTCTCCAGTTTTCAGCTCTTAAATGAGTAAATTCTGTTTCAGGATACCTTTTAGCCATTAGAGGCAGAAATTCAGGTTTTTTATCACTAGCAACATCCAGGACCTTCTTTCTTTGTTTAGGAAGATTCTCTGTAAAATCAGAATCTATTTTTCTTAAAATCCAGGTATTATCAAATATACTCGCCATTGTTAATAATTCCCCTCTTTTTTTGCGAGTAATTCCTCTTTAAAAATTTTTCTCTTTCTTTTTATTACCTGTTGTTACTCTACAAAATATTAAACAGATATGTTTAAATAGCGATATTCTTTATCAATTTTACCTAGATACTAGGGAGGAAGAATAACGCAACGGAGGAAAATAATGGAAGATCGAGAAATGCATAAAGCAACTTGTTCTGACTGTGGAGCTGAATGTGAAGTTCCTTTTAAACCAACACAAGGTAAACCAGTTAGATGTCAGGATTGCTTCAGAAAGAACAGACCTCAAAGAAGCTTCGGCGGAAACAGAGGATTTGGTGGCAATAGAAGTTTTGGCGGAAATCGAAGCTTTGGAAATCGAAGATTTGATAGTAGACCAAGAGAAATGCACAAAGCAACTTGCTCTGGGTGTAAGCAAGAATGTGAAGTTCCCTTCAAACCAACAGAAGGAAAGCCAGTTTTTTGCAAAGAATGTTATGCAAAAAAGAAAGAAAGTTCTGAAGACAACGAAGAATTTTAATTAAGGCTATGGCCTATTTTTTATTTATTTTATTTTTTTAAAAAAATTGAAGAGAGTGATTTTAAATCAAAATGGAATTAGAAGGAGATATGGTTGGAGGGAGATTCTTGCATCATTATTTTAAAATTGAAACCAAAAAAGGAACTCCTTTTCCAGAAGAGCCAAATTTAGAAGCTCATTTTTCATCTAGTAGTTCTTATGGAGCAAGTTTAATTTTACATGATAAATCACAAGATTTTAGATCAGAACCCCCAAGATTAGAAGCTATGACTACAAAATATGGAAAGATAAATGACTTAACTTTGTTTGTAATAGAAACTATTCCTGAAAATCATTTATTAGCAAGAAATAGAGATAAAATAATTAATAGATGCCAGCAAGCAGCAGACGAGCTAAGATTATCCTTTGTTAATAGATTTTATTTAGGATATAGTGAAGAACAACTTAAAAGAGCAATTTATGAAACCTTTAATCTTGCTTCTCAAGAAGTCTTAAAAAGAAGTTCAGGATTAAATGAAAATATTATTCAAGCATACTCTTCAGATATGAGTTTTATTGGGATGACTCCAGAAGAATTTAAGAGAAAAGGATTAAGATTTTTTTCAGATATGGGTTTAGAAGCAAATTCTCTTGAAAAACTAAATTTACTTAAAATTTGGAGAGAGAAACTAGCAGGAAAAAATTTCTTTTAAGAGAATTATTTTTGTTTTCACAAACCTTTTAAACTAATTCTATTTAACATAGTTATGGTAGAGAGAATATGCAAGGATTGTGGAAAAGAATTTGAAGAAAAAGCTAAATCTAGATATCCTAGAAAATACTGCGATAAATGTTCTAAACAAAGAAAAAAAGAGTACGAAAGCATACATTTGATTTCAGCAGAGGATTGTGAAGAATAAAAAAATACCGATTAAAGGATAATAATCCTTAAAAACCAAATTCTTATTATAGTGGCATGGAAGAGATTATTATTCAATACCTAGTTTCATCTAAAAAAGAATTGGAATCATTAGAACAAGGATATCATAAATTAAGCAGTTTTTATAATCTTGAGGGAGCTAGATCATTATTAATAAAATCAGGAGTCTCTTTAGAAGGAAAGCTTGCCAAAATAAATATTTGCCCTAGTGTTTCTCATATGAAAATATCAGGGGTTACTCCTAAGCCAAATACTTCAGAAGGAAAAATACTCTCTGTTGCTCCTGATAGGCTTGATATGCAAATTGAAAAATTCCTATATTCAATATTTTTTAATTTTGAAAAAACTATGTAGTTTTAAAGCCCAAAATTATCAATAAATCTTTCAATAACTCTATATTCTTCTAAGAAATCATTTCCTTTTTTAGTTAATGCAAATGTTTTCTTATCTTTTTCTCCAATATCCAGTCTAATAAACCCTTTTTCAATTAATTCATTTATATAATCTTTAAACATCTGAGGAGATAGATTTGAAGAATATAACAACCTAGTTGGTTTGATATTACGATTATTTCTAATAGCTAGAAGTATGTCTTTAATAATATCTAATCTTTCTCTTTTCTTTGCCATTTTAATAAATCATTTTTTGGTTAATTTAATTACTCCGTATAAAAATATCAGAAAAATAATTATATTAATTGCATAAACATTTGCTAAAAATCTTAATCTGCTAAAGAAGTTGGCAAATAAAAAATTTAATAACCAGGCTAAAAAACTAAATATCATAACTAAAAAATATAATTTAAGGAATCTATGTTTATTTCCACCAAATATATAATTTTTATAGCCAATAATACTTGCAGAACCAAATAAAATTATCTGAGATAAAATCATAAAATTATAAGTACTCCATAAATAATCTGCACTTGCAATTACAAAAGCTAAAACATAAAACAAAAGGATTTTTGAATTAATTAAAGAGCTATATTTTGGTTTTTGTGAATCTAATTTTTTCCAAAGTAAACTATATAATAAGAAAAATCCTGCCATAATCATAAAAAATTCAAAAAAAGGTTTTATGGGAATACCAAGAGGAATAGCCACTAAATATCTTAGTACAAAAGCAATTCCATAAAAAAAGAATGCATTTCTAAAATATCTTATTCCCTGATGGTGGCTTAATCTAAATAACTTATCTGTTTTTAAAACAATAATTAAACATACAAATACAATAAATAAAGAATATCCTAACCTAAATATGTCTTTATTATGCGCAATAAATGAATATATCTCTTGATACATAGATTTGAAATTTTTCTTATTTATTTAAAGTTTTATATAGATAAATATAGAGGATTACTATATACTGTTACTTCTGCCGCTTTATAAATAGATTTTGCTTCTAATAATTAATAAAGGGGGAAACACCCCCTCCTCTCTTCATTCAAATGAAAACAACAATCAAAATCTCCGCACCTTTATCTGGCCAGGATTTTTCTAAAGAATCGGAGATTATTTTTATTTCTAAAATGACACCAAAGAAAACTTAAGCCAGGCCTGCCCCATTCTAAACACTCTTTTCATAAAGGCCTGGTTTACTTTTTAAAGTTTTATCTTAATCTTCTCTTTATTTTTTTGTTTTTCTAATCGATAATCTATTAAATAGAAATATGAGAATACCAATAGATGCAATTAATCCCAGCCATAAATTAGCCCCTTTATAATTTGTTAAGAAATAATATCCAACAAAGCCAATTATTAATGCAAATACAATTAATACTAACCAGCCTTCAATAGAAATAGGTTTCCAACTCCCTCTTTTTTTACTAAACCAATATTTCATAATTTAATGAAGAATTAAGAGTTTAAAAATTCTTTTAATTGATTATTGTAGTAATCTAATGAACTTATAAATTCTGCAGATGAGATGATTAAAATATCCGATGTCTTGTTGTTTGTTCAAATAAGATATTGATATCTTTGTTTCCAAAACAATTATATATGGGTTCGCACAATCTAATATATGAATAAAGAGGAATTTCTTAGAAAACTTGAAACCGAAATAAAAATCTTAAAGCTATCTCCTTATACTCTAAGAAATTATCTAGAATTTAACAATCAGTTATTAACTCATTCCAATAAATCTCCTGAACAAATTATTCAAGATGATGTAAAGTTGTTTTTAGCAGATAATATGTCTAATAGAGCATCAGCATCAAATATTTTATTTTTATCTGCAATTAGATTTGCTTATTCGAATGTTCTTCAAAAAGATCCAACTTCAGGAATTAAACGCCCTAAAAAAGAAAATAAAATTCCTGTTGTTTTAACAAAACAAGAGATAACCAAGCTATTTGATGCAACAGAAAATAAAAAGAGTAAATTAATCTTGCAATTATTATATTCTTCAGGGTTAAGGGTTTCTGAAATTGTTAATCTAAAACCATCTAATATAAATTTTAATGAAAATACTGGCTGGGTAAGAGAAGGTAAAGGAAAAAAAGACAGATTATTTAGCATATCAGAAAAGCTTTCTAAAAAATTAAAAAAATATATCGAAAAAAATAATTGGCAGTATGTTTTTTCTCAGCTAAAACCTTTAACAACAAGAAACATACAAAAAATAGTTCAAAAAGCAACTCAAAAAGCAGGAATAAATAAAGAAGTTCATCCCCATACTTTAAGACATTCGTTTGCAACTCATTTACTAGAAAAAGGTACAGATTTAAGAACAATTCAAGTAGCCCTCGGGCATGTTTCAATTGCAACCACTCAGCTGTATACTCATATCAGTCAAGAACAAATTAAATCAATTAAAAATCCTCTGGATGACTTATAGATTTCAAGCTCCGATTTTGGTGTAGTTATTCTAAAATTATGTTTAGAATATAATAATACTTATAAGGTTTAGATTAATATAAAAAATATGGAAATATTAGAAGAGGCAGTTAAAGAACAAAAAAATTTCTGGAAGAAAAAAACTATAGATGGGATGCCTAATTGGGAAACGATTCCGGTGGTAGGTTCTTCATGTATTGGTTTTGGAGCCCTTGTAGGTTATGGGTATGGAGGAGAAATGGGGGCGTATATTGGTGCAGGGATAGGTAGTGTTTATGCTCTTTTTGGGATAGGAGCTATTGCAACCGGGCATGCTGAAGTTTTTGAGTAGTGGTTAAACACAAATTAAATCAATTAAAAATCCATTAGATGATTTGTAATTCACAAAATATTTATACTAATCTAACTTATAATTCAAATGACAAAATTAAATGCAATTTATAAATGTGAAATATGCGGGAATATTATAGAAGTTGTTCATGAAGGTGCAGAATCATTAGTTTGCTGTGGAGAGCCAATGAAATTATTAAAAGAAAATTCAACTGATGCAGCAAAAGAAAAACATGTTCCAGTTATTGAAAAAACAAAAGAAGGTGTTAAAATTAAAATTGGAAGTGTTCCGCACCCAATGACAGAAGAGCATTATATTGAATTTATAGAAATTATTGCAGATGGAAAAGTGTATAGAAAATATTTAAAACCTGGACAAGCTCCAGAAGCAGAATTTTGTATAAATGCAAAAACAATAATTGCAAGAGAATATTGCAATTTGCATGGTTTGTGGAAAAAATAAAACTTTAAAAAAGGCATGTGCTTTTGAGGGTAAAGGAGAAAAGAAGATGGCTAAAGATACTAAAAATATGACTAAATTGGAGTATGAGATTTACTTAGATGAATGTTCCTTAGATGCTTATCGGAAATATAAGGAGAGGACAAGTACTCCTGAAGGGATGGCTGCAGAAATGCTCAGATGGGATTTTGCTTCAAGTCAAGCAGCATTACATTCAGGTGCAATTGCAGCTGGACAAAGAAGAGTCGCTGCTAGGTTAAATTATAAACCTTATAAAGGTTAAATTACTTATATTTATCATGAAACTAAAAGGATCTGAAACAGAAAAGAATTTATTAAAAGCATTTGCAGGTGAAAGTCAGGCTAGAAACAGATATACTTATTTTGCTTCTGTTGCAAAAAAAGCAGGTTTTGAGCAGATTTCAGCTATATTTTTAGAAACAGCAGATAATGAAAAAGAGCATGCAAAAGTATTTTTTAAATATCTTCAAGGAGGAGATGTCGAGATAATTGCTTCTTATCCTGCAGGAAAAGTTGGGAATACAGAAGAAAATCTTTTAGCAGCTGCAGAAGGAGAAAAATTAGAATGGGGCACTTTATATCCTGATTTTGAAAAAGTTGCAAGAAAAGAAGGGTTTAATGAAATAGCTGATTCATTTAAAGAAATTGCAGAAGTAGAAGAACAACATGAAAAAAGATATAGAAAATTACTTGCTAATGTAAAATCTAAACTAGTTTTTAAAAGAAATTCAGTTGTAAAATGGAAATGTAGAAATTGCGGATATGTTCATGAAGGAAAAGAAGCACCAGAAGAATGTCCTGCATGTAAACATCCACAAGCATACTATGAATTACTTTGCGAGAATTATTAACCCAATAATATTTAAATAGTATAAATAAAAAACTAATCTATGGCAAAACAATTAGAATTTAAAGAAGGAATTCGAAAAAGAGAATCAGAAGATTTTAAAGAAAATTGGAAAATCCTTGGAATTACAACTAGTATCGTTGTAGGAGTCTATAGTTCTATGACGATTCCAGCTTATTTAAATGCTCATCCAGAAGTTATCGAATCTATAAAAAATTACCTCTTAAATATATTTTAACTTAAAATTATATTAAAAAAAGAAAAAGAAATTGATTAATCAATTTCAACTATGTATTTACCTTTGTTTTTTCCCATTACTTTTCTCCAAACTGCATTAGGGTATTTACTCATTATTTCTCTAACTAGATTCCAAGATCTTTCCAATCCGAAATTTATTCCACCTACCATTGCAAAAGAGAGTTCTATTATCATTTTCACCTCCAGATAATTAAAAATATTCTTTTCTTTAAATACTAAACTAAAAATAAATATATATTTTAGATAATTAGAATATTTATATACTAAAAATCTGAAAAGTAGTTACAAGTAATTTTAGAGTGGTAGTTGATTATTTGCTTGATTTTTTGATTTTAATTTCTGGTAATGAATTGCCTTTAAAACTCAATAAACTTAACCCACTAATCATAAATATTAACCCTACAAAAATTAATAAAAAGAAACAGGGTTTTAGTTGAGCAAAATTACACACAGAGCATAAACTAGTGCAAGATAGGTTGCTTATCAAACATTCTATAATTCCTAATCCAATGAACCCTGTTGCAATGTAATTCATCTTAATCTCCTTTTGATATGTTTTATAACCCTGCGCTTCATTTTTCTACCATGTTTCATATTAATCAGAGTATAACCTACCACGATTAATATTATCGAAACAAATAAAAATAACATAGAACAAGTATCTGGATTATTTGTGCAGATGGCTCCAGTGCAGAAATTTTTGCACATAAACCTGTCAAAAATTGCCCAGGTTAAACCAGTAATATTAAAAAATAATCCTCCTCCTTTTTTTATAATTGTCCAAAACATAATATCTTAAATCAATAAAGGTTTTTAAATCCTTTTTTCATAACACTCTGAACTTTCCATTTGCCAGTTTTCTTTAACTTCCCCAGGACTAGTTCTTTTTCATTAGATATTTTTTTAATTCTAAATTCAGAAAATTTTCCAGGTTCTTCCTGCCGATATCTTAACCAGTTTCTTGTTTTTCTTGGGTATTGCCCCTGTTTTTTGAATTTTTTTCTTTTTTCTTTAGTTATCATTTTTTATGTTTATTTTACCCCCTATGCTTGAAAAACTCAATTTGCCTGAATCTTTTAATGACGTTTTCATAACTTCCTTTTTCAACTAATACTTTTGTTTTATCTTTGTTTAATAATCTAAAATCATAATTACGAACACTTCCTTTTATTTTATCTTTTCCAGGATAATCTTTCCATTTAATCTCTTTTTTAAGTTTATATTGTAAAACCATATATTAACATAGAATTCCTGAATAATAAATGTTTTTATTTTCTTCTTCTGTATCTCGCAAGTTCTTGTCTTAAATTATGTAGCTGGTTTTGGTAATATTGATTTGCTCTTTCTCTTTCTTGTCTTCTGACTATATCTAACTCCATCATAAGAGTTGATCTTATTATTGGAAGATCTCTTATTATTTGTTCAGTTTCACTTAACACAGCTTCTATTTGGCTCCCAATTTCTTCTGGAGTAAGATTTCCTTCAGGCTTGTGTCTAAATTTCTCATATATTCTTTGATAATCTTTTTTGCTTAGCAAAGGTTCTCCTAAATGACCTAGAACCAATCTATTTATCTCCCCAACATAACTCTTTCTCACTTCAGCAGTCAAATCCAAGAGTCCTCTGAGTCTATGAAGGGTCTCTTTTTGATTCATTTTATCCAAAAAGTTTTTCTGGCTTTTAAACATTTATCTCTATTGAAATATATTATCTTAGCTTGAAATA
Organism: Candidatus Pacearchaeota archaeon; assembly: GCA_041651235.1. Lineage (GTDB taxonomy): Archaea > Nanobdellota > Nanobdellia > Pacearchaeales > GW2011-AR1 > ARS1285. Next base: position 274,119 of record JBAZJQ010000001.1, on the reverse strand, counting down.
TTTATAAACAAAAGCTTGTTCTTAGGACTAATGAGTGAAAAAAAGAGAGTGTTGTATGTAGGTTTAGATGAATCTAATCACGGGAAATTTCCAGAAATTTGTGTAGCAGTTTTTTCAAGAATAAAAAGAGATACAGAGTCGTCTCAATTTATAATAAGACATAAGGACTTGTCCCTGTTGAATAATTTGAAAGCATCATTTCGAGACTATAGATTTTTAGTTTTAAGTGCAAATCAAATAAAAGCAGGAAAAAATAGATTATCTACTGTGTCAAATAGCTTAATTAGTCCTTATTTGATGCAAAATACTTTATTTGATAAAATCCAAATATATATTGATGGAGCAATAACTGGGGAGGATAAAGATAGAATATACGAGAATTTAGAAACTTCTTGTATGGAAATAGAAATCTTAGGATTTAATAAACATAGACAAAGAAGAAAAGTAATTAAAGAAAACGGAAAAAGTAGAAAATACTATCACCAACCATTTATAATTGGTTTAGCAGATATTGTTGCTTACAACCTTTATTATAATTATAGTCTTAGGGAACTTAATGATCACCCAAAAAAAGTAGGCTTTTTAGGATAGAAAACTTTTAATGTATGTTTATTATCTAAACATATGGCAATCTACTCACATTCTAAAATCTCCACATTTGAACAATGTCCATTAAAATTCAAGTTTAGATATCTTGATAAAATTATCCCAGAAGTTGAGGAGTCTATTGAAGGATTTTTAGGAAATACAGTTCATACAACCCTTGAATGGCTTTACAAGAATGTAATGAATAAAAATATCCCTAAATTAGATGAATTAATTGAATTTTATATTAATAAATGGACAGCTAATTTTAGCAATGAAATAAGAATTGTTAAAGAGGATTTAGATTCAGAATATTATTTTAATCAGGGAATAAAATTTATTATTAATTATTACAAATCTCATTATCCTTTTTCAGATAACACAATTGCACTAGAACATAGGATCTTAATTAATTTAGATCCAGAAGGAAAATATAAATTACAAGGATATATTGATAGATTAGTGCATAATAGAGAAAATAATGTTTTTGAAATTCATGATTATAAAACTGGTAATTTCTTGAAATCCCAAGAAGAACTCGATAAAGACAGGCAATTAGCCCTATATTGTTTGGGGATAAAAGAAACCTTTCAAAATGCTAAAGATGTTTTTTTAATTTGGCATTTTCTTGCATTTGATGAAAAAATAGTTTCTAAGAGAACAGACGAAGAATTAGAAAACCTGAAAAAAGATACAATTAATTCAATTCAAAAAATAGAATCTGAAACAGAATTCAAACCCTGTCCAAGTAAATTATGCAAATGGTGTGAATTTAGGAATATCTGCCCCCTATTCAAAAATGGATATTTGGATTTGAGCGGTAATTAATACAAAGCTTTAAAAAGGCTAAAAATATAAGAAAATAGAGGTGAAAACCTCAGAGTAATTCTGAGCTAAATCAAATAAAATGATAAATCTAGAAAATCTTCAACCAACATCAGAAACACTTAATCTAATTCCGGTTCCAACATTTATTACAGGAACTTTAGAAGAAGCTTTTTCACCTATATATGAACCAGCAAGACGGGGGAATGATAATTTTAAGTTTAGAGGAAAAGATAGAGGGACTTTAATTGGCTCTAATTTTCTTAATACTGGTTTGGCAAATTGGGTTTTTGCCCAGTCAGGAGGAAAATTTAGAATTGCTGTTCCAACTGATAATAGTTATGAAACTATTTACCCGATGATTAAAGGTAATTTTTATACAGATTTTAATGCTTCTGATGTTTGGGAAGCAAAACCAAGTTATGAAAAAAATAATGAAATTTGGAAACAAATAATTGAATTAGCAGAAAAGACACAGGGAAAAGTTAAATTTCCATTTAGAATGCAGGGAGTTTATTGTATTCCAGATAATTCCAAAAAAAGTTATGGAGCAAGAATTGAACCTGCAAAAAACTTTAGAATAATTGAAGATGATAGATTAAGTCTTCCAACAGGAACAAGATTTAATTCTTTAGATGAAAATGGAATTATTATTCCAGATAAAAATGGACAATTTACAAAATATACATTAGGAAATGGTTTGTCGAGGGTTTGCTTGTACAGTTATGGCAATCTGAGTTCCGATGATGCCGATCTTGCTAACTCGGGTGGCTATGGTCGGGTGGCGGTAGTAGGCGCCGAAGGCGCAGGCAAAAAAATTTAATTTCAATTTATTTATTATTCTTTAACTTCAAACATTTTATCAGATTCTTATTTTATTGTTTACTTAATCTAATTTGAAATCCAAAACCCTTTTATCTGGGCTTAACAAGTAAACCCTATCTTCTTTGCTTCTTAATCCCCTGTAAATTCTTTGAAGAAGTTCTCTCCTTGCTTTATCCATATAAAAACTCATAAAATATCCAGGCTTTGTTCTTTTTAATATCTTCCAAAACAAAGAGGAAATATTAGGATAAGGAAATCTTGTTATTACAATGCTATTGCACATTTCACCTGGAAAATCAATCCCCCTACTGCATTTGGTTGTAAAAAGAATTTTTGTTTTCCCTTTTTTAAAATCATTGACTCTCTCACTAAAGGGGTCTTCTGATTGTTCTCTTAATAATTCTTCCTGAGTCATAAGATTATCTAATTCAAATTTATTTCTCTCTATTTCATTAGGTAAATCACTAAAACTGTTAACATGAACCAAGGTTGGTTTTTTTGCACAAGAAACAGATTTTTCTAATGCTTTTAGATATTTTTCTCTGTTGATATTTCCTCTTTGAAAATTAGCATAACTACAATCCATTTCATAACCATGCTTGCATTTAATCAATTCCCCCTGATTTTGAATCTCTGCTTCAATAACTTTAAATTTATCTAACCCAAAAATATTTTTCAAAACACCCTCTGAATGAATTGTTCCACTCATCATAATAATTATTTTGTTTTTTTCAATTAACTCTTCTACTCTTTTTGCAAGATTAGTAGTAACCAATTTTATAAGTATATCTTTATCTCCTTTTTCAACTGAAAAAAATGTTTCATTAAAATCTTCATCAAAACTCCTAGCTGTTTCTAACAAATGAGTTAGATAATTAGAATCATCATAGAGGCTATTTATTAATTCTTGAGATTCAAGAACCTTGGCCAATAAATCATAAACTAAACTTCCCTTTAATTCAGTTATTTCAGAATTAGGTTCAGAATATTTTAACTTTAAAGTATTCGTTATATCGATTAATTCATTAAGTGCTTTTTGATATTTTTCTTCAACAAAAATACTATTTATTGCAAAATTTAATCTACTTAAGCTAATTTGCTTTTGATTTGCAAAATTATCTAGAAATTCATCACATTCATCAATTATTTCAATATCTGTAGCTGGTTTTCTATCCATAATGCTCTCTAATCGATATTTTAAACTATTAAATATAATTACATCTGCATCTGCATAAGCTTCATACTGGTCATAAAATTCACATCCTTTTTTTCTCTGATAAATTGTAAATTCTTTTCCACCCAATCCCCTGTATTTTATTTTTCTAGCTTCTTTGAACTTTTTAACATCATAAACATCAGATAATATTGGACACCAATAAGGACAGACACTTGCAACAGACATTCTTTTAACATCTTTTATAGAATCAAAATCAATTAAATTAATATCAGGATTTTCTTTAATATAGTCTTTTATTCTGTTTAAATTCTTTTCTTTGATTTCTATTTTGCAAGGTAAAATAGGATTATCACAACTTTTATTACCCTCGCTGTTAATAACAGCTCTTTTTTCAAAAATTTCATTTAATTTTAAATTTTTTTCTTCTTTAAATCTAAAATTATCTCTGGTTTCTAAAAATCTGCAGTTAAAATTATTTCTTCCTACAATAGAGGCTATTTTTAATTTTTCTTTTTTATTTTTGTCTAAAACATAAAGATTTTCAGTATAATCTTTGGCGTATTGTTCTTGCAAAGATTTTATTGGAACAACAATAGATGCTCTTCCAAATTTTCTTGCTAAATTTAATGCAATTGCAGATTTTCCGCTTCCACAAACTCCTTTAATAAAAATTATCCTATATCCTTCTCCCACGGAATCATAAACTTCTTTAACTATATCTGCTTGAGATTTTCCATTTGAAAAAATCAAAGGATTAAGTTCCTTTTCATTGTTATTTAGAGACCACATTTTAAAAGTATAAACAAATCACAACTAGCATTTATAAGAATAATGGTTTTAATCTTCTGAAGAAATAAGATCAACTATAGTAGATAATCCCCTTAAAATAAATTCAATAATAAAAATGAAGATTATAAAAATTAAAATATGCTGGAAAAGAGAAGGGATTTGAGCTATTTTATCAAAGAAATTTACAAGCCCGATGCTTTCTGGTTCTAATAAAAAGATAACTAATGCAGTAAATGGAAAAAGTTTAGCTACATCTTTGGATAAATCTTCACTAATATATGAAGTAATTCTTGTAGCTGAAATAATTGCCGCAGTAATTAATAATATCTGAGCAGTAGTCTGTCCCTTAGATAACACTAATAAAAATACAGAAAATACTGAAAACCAAAATAATACTAAAAACGGAAGTATTATCAGATATTCTACAATGTATAGTGCAGTTGCAGTAACTTTTTCCCAAGCCGGGTGTTGAGCATAATTATACTGGCTTAGATTCAGTTGAATTATATCTTTTCTAGCAAGAAATCTATAAAATTTCCAAATAAACAAAGAATATAACACAATAAATAAAATGTAAAACAAAAGCCCCACCAATATCTGATATTTTTCTGGAAGAGAATTCTGTAAGCTTAACAATATACCTGAAAACCAATCAACTATTTGCTCATACATTTTACACCTCTTTATAAAAGATAATACTCAGATTATAAATGTTTTTATCTAAATGACTTTTGTCTTTTAGCTCTTGCCTTGCTGTCTCCAGGTTTGCAAGCTTCTTTTCTTCTTGTATCTGCAACTAAAAGGCTTTTATCATATTCTAAATATTCTCTTTTTAATTTTTCTGAATTAGTGAATTTAACTATCGCTTTTGCAATAGATAATCTTGCAGCCTCAATTTGAGACTGACTTCCTCCACCAAGGATGCCTACATTTATATCAAAATTAATTTCCCCTAAAACCTTTTTTGCAATTTCTAAGGGTTCTTGAATTGTTAATTTCTTAAAAAAATCAAGAGCTTCATAAGGTTTTTTATTAATTAGAATTATTCCTTTCCCAGATTTTATTGTAGCTTTAGCTATTGCTGTTTTTCTTTTTCCACTAACAGTTATGTTTTTTTGTAGAGTGCTCATAGTGTTTTTGAAAGCTCATTTAGTTGAATATATCTATCATGTTTTATTTTACCTGATTTAATCATTTTTTTGCCTACAAATTCAGTAGGAACTCCATTATAGCACATCACTCTTTTGAATGCTTCTCTTCCTATTCCTACTCTGAAATCAGGAACCATTCCCCTAATTGTTCTTTTCATCATCCTATAAGAGGCACTTAAATGTCTTGGCCCTTTCAGTGAACTTCCACCTTTTTTTCTTAAAGAACCATATTTTCCAAGAATATCTTCTCTTCTTCCAGTTATAACTGCTTTTTCACAATTAACAATAATAATTTCATTTCCTTCTAATGCTTGTTTAGCAGCAAAACTACATAGTCTTCCATATACTGCTCCATCTGCATCGAGTATTATTTGTTTCATCTTAAATTATTTTAATTCCCTCTAATTTTTTTAAATCTTTAATTTCCTGTTTGATTGTTTTCATTTCACTTCCATTTTTATTTAGTTTTTCTTTTGCTTGTTCAGAAAAACCTAATGCAGCAATACTTATTTTCTTTTTAATATCTCCAGAACCTAAAACTCTTCCAACAACAATAATTTTATTTTCTTTTATTTCATCTAATTGTCCTAGGTTAATTCTTGTTTGTAACCTTGTTGGCCCAGATAATTTTTTAGCTAAATCTAAAAGGCCATTATTTTTAGCTAGAGCTATAGTTTCAACTAGTTCCGGGTTTGTTTTTCTTTTTATTCTTTTGCTGATTTTTGTTTTGCTTATCATTTTTTGAAATAGGTCAGAACCATGCGGAGAAGAGGATTCGAACCCCTGTAGGCACTAAGCCATGCGGTCCTTAGCCGCATCCGTTTGACCACTCCGGCATCTCCGCTTCAAGATGCCAGTTTACTTAACAGATTTTTCTAATTCTGTTAAATTTTTATCTAGAGCCTCAATCGCTTTAGTAAATATATCTTTCACATCTAATTGTCCCCAGGATTCTATTGTAAAAATAATCTCATTAATTTCTTTAAGTTTCTTTAGTTTGGAGATTTGTTCTTCAGAAAGTTTGCTTTTTAATTCATCTTCATTTAAAGTAATTTTATCGTCTTCTATTTCAACAAAATCCAAGAGATCTTCATCTAAATTATGTTTATAAAAAGCTAATCCTGGAGAGTGTTTGATATGTTCTAATCCAATTCCTAATTTTGCACTGGCATTTAATTCAATTTCTTGTTCTCCTTCTAACAAAGTTAAAGGCAATTTAAATGGAGTATCTACACTCGGTTTTATATCACTTGAATAAACCATTTCTCCTTGTTTTTTTAATTTGAATTTTTGTTCTTTACTTGATTTTTCAGTTTTAATTGGTATCAACCCAATTCTATGGGCTAAAATTTCATCAAATAAAGCAGAATCATTTTTTATAATTTCTACTTCATCAATAGCTAATGTAGGGATTTCTAAAACACTTCTTCTTATAGCATTAGCTAAACTTATTGGCATATCTGTAATAAAACTTATTTTTTGCTTTTCTTTATCGTGATTTTTTATATTTATCATTTTATTTTAAAATTTAGTGTATTTTTAAAGTTATTTAAACACGTCTTCCCCTTCTACCTCCCTTCTGTTTAGGTCCTCCTCGAGGCATTTTAGTAGTGTCTACAATACTTAATATCTTAAATCCCGCTCTTGTTAAAGATTTAATTGCAGCATGTGCTCCTGGTCCTGGATTATTTTGTCCTGTTCCTGCTCTAATTCTTACATAAAATCCAGTTATTCCTTGGTCTTTAGATTCTTCAGATATTTTTTGAGCAATAAACATAGCTACAGTAGGATTTGCTTTTAATCTATCTTGTTTTGTTGATTGTCCTCCAGTAAATTTTGCAATACTATTTCCTGCTAAGTCAGTCAAATTCATTATAGTATTATTGAAAGTAGTGTAAATGTTTAAGATAGCAATTCTTTCTTTCTTTTCTTCAATTTGTTCTGTTTGTTCCATTATGCACTAACCTCCATTTCTTCTAACTCAATACTATTATTCTCATTTTGTATTTCTTCTTCCATTTCTTGTTTTATTTTTTCAATTTTAGATTTTTGTTCTTTTATTTTTAATACAATATTAAGTTTAACTTCTGGTTCTTCTTCTAAAGCAACAATATACGAAGGGATATTAATAACTCTGTCTCCAACTTGAACATGTTTATGGACAACTAGTTGTCTAGCTTGTTTAGGAGTTCTTACTAACCCTCTAGCAAAAACAATTGTTTGCAGTCTTCTCTTTAACCAATCTTCTTTGTTTAATGCAAGAACTTCTGCAATTTTGCTGACATTTAAACCCATTTTTTGCAATCTAATAATAAATGCATGTTTTTCTTCATCAGATTTGGTAATTAATTCTTTTGCTAAATCCCTAATTCTTTTGATTTTAGCTTCAGCTTTCCAGATTTCTCTTTTGTTTTTTAATCCATATTTTTCTTTAAGTTGATTCTCTTCTGCAATTCTAATTGAATCATATAATTTTCTTGGTTTTGAATATTGGTTTGTTTTTCTTTTGGGCATTTTTAGTTTTTATAATTTATTTACTTTTTTTAGAGGGAGCGGGCGCAGTTGCTTTAGGCTTTACTCCAACGGATTTGCCTCCTTTTCCTTTTTCTCTAAAATGACTCCTAGTGCTTTGTCCTCTTGTTGGTAATCCAAGAGCATGTCTTAATCCTCTATAAGATCTTATTTTTTTTAATCTTCTAACATCAAATTCTTTTTTCATATCTAGTTCAGTTCCAATTAAATGAAAGTCTTTTCCAGTATCAAAATCTCTCTTTCTATTTTTTAAAAAATTAGGCAATGTTGGATTTTTTAAGAATTCAGAGATTTTTTCTATTTCTTCTTTAGATAATTCAGATATTTTTTTCTTCGCATCTATATTAATTATTTTACAAACAGCATTAGAAATGCTCCAAGAAACCCCTTTAATATAAGTAAGTCCAACTAATAATTGTTTATTTCCCGGAATATCGGTTTGCAGTATTCTAACTATTGAAAAATAATTTTTCTTTTCAAGATCAGGTCTTGAGTGTTTTGGTTTTTGTTCTTGTGTTTGTTCCATTTTATCTCTCTACAAAAAGAAGATATCTTTCTTTCCCATCAATCTCTTCTAATATTCGTTTAGTTATTGCTTTTTTCGGGTCTGGAAGATTTGAAACCCTTTTCTTTAAATCTTCTAAACTCTCAAAGGGTTTTTTATCCCTCTCACCCAAAATTGCAACAGTATGTTTTTTTCCAAATCCTGGAAGTAATTCAAACTGGTGTAGTCTAGTATTTATTGCTTGTGCTTCATTGAAAAATTTTAAGAATTTTTCAACATTTTCATCAATATATTTTTCAACAAAATCATTAAGCTGCTGTTTTGCAGTTTCTGTTAGTTTGTTGCTTGGAAGTTTTCCAAGGATGTAATATACTTTATCTCTCTTGCCTTCTCCAATATAAACCTTTTCATTTAGTTCCATACTAACACCTCTTCTGGGAACTAATTGAAGTAAGACAAAATTCTTAGACCCTATAGCTTGAGCTATAGGCATCATTTTCTTTTCTAAGGGATAACCATAAGGTAAATAATCTAAGATTATTGCATGTTCTTCTTTTGTTGCCATGTTCATTATTTTTTGTTAACAATTTCAAGTATTTTGTTGATTTCATCCTCGTTCAAACTAATATCCACAAATATTTTATTTAGATCAGATGCATCACTAGGTAGTAAATCAACAATTTTGACAATGTGTTCTCTTTTAAGTTTAAGTAAGTCTAATTTTTCTAAATCTTCTTTAATTTCTTTAGCTTTTCCAGATTTAGTTTTTAAGAATTTTTTCAAATAAGCTTCCATTTCTAATTTTTTCTCACTTTCTGGAATCTCTTTAAGAATTTCTTGCACTTCATTCAAATCAATTGGTTTTCTATCAAGTATCATCGTATCTTCTTTAAATGAGCTGGGTGTATTATATAAGTTTTTTCCCTACTCAAATCGTTTATTTTAATTAAATAAGATTTTCCTCTTGCTCCAGTTATAGTCCCGCATCTTCCTTGTAATTTACTTGGGAATTTAGGTTGTAATGCTAATTCTCTTAATATAGTTATTTTATCCCCTTCTTTGAATTTTTGAAAGTATCTACTAAGCTTGATTTTTCCATTATCTTTTAATTCTTTTTTTCTTATCATTTTAAATTTTTAACTAAGAAACATTGAGGTTCTCTTAGTGTACATAGGTCATTTAAGGCAATAAATTGCCCACTATTATCCTCTTCAGCTAAAATTCATAGAACTAAGGGGTTTAAAAAGGTTTTTATCCGCACTTTCCTTGAAATAAATCTCCTCTTTGTCTAGCTTCACTCATATTATTAACAATGGTTTCATACATTTTAGCTCCCCAAACCCCTTTTCCGCATCTTTCACAGAAATCAATTACAGAATCCTCAGAAAGCTCACATTTGCAGTAAATACATTTTTTGACCATCTTTTTTGTTTGATTAAAATATTTGTTTTATTTAGTTTATAAATATTTATGTTAACTAATAGATAAAATTATTTAGGATAAGTTTTTATATTTATCTTCCTCTTAACATATATGGAAGAAAAGAGGAAATGGAGCAAGCTAAGTATAATTGCATTTGCATGTTTGATTTTATCAATTTCAGTGATTCCTCTAGCTTATTTATTCAAAAATTCTTTTTTATTGAGATTATCTTATTTCTTATCCCCCTTATTTTTAGCAAGTTTAGTTTTAGCAATTACTTCTTTAGTGCAGATAAAAAAACATAATTTAAAGGGGAAATGGTTAGCAATTTTAACAATAGTTTTATGGATTATACTTTTATTGATTTGTGTATTCTCTTTTATTTATCTTATTTTTTTATTTAAATCTACCGCCCAAGATTATTATTCTCAGATTCCATTAAATGTAAATATCTCACCAGAAAATTTGAAAGTAACTTCTCTAAATGATTATAATGGAGAAGCAGATATATTCATACTTACAAAAGATTTAGTTTCTGAAATTCCAGAGCAATGTTCTATTAAATACTTTAGTTTGGGTTTCTCACCAGATATTTTTAGAAAAGATTTAAACAAAAGTGTAGCAGGAACGCTCATCTTAAACTGGCCCATAGATAAATCTTATATTCCCGGGGAATACTCTATTATGAAGTCTTCTACAATAAATCTCTATTTTAAAGAAGACGAAACTTTGTTTGTTAAATCCAAACAAGAGAACATAAATCTTCTGTTAAATGAAAAAGGAAATTTTATATTGCCCTATACAATCAGTCCTTTTTTAGATTCTCATAATAACTATGATTCAAATGGAACCTTTATTTGTACTACTAGTGAATACAGGGAATCTTACAATTTAAGTATTCATGGAAAGGTTGATGAATCTCTTAATTTCAACAATAATAAAATAATTTGTTTAAAACAATATAAAGCTTATGATGCTTTTGCCTTTAAAACAACAGAGGATTGTAAATTTTTTGAAATTAGCTCTGATATAAAAATAAAATTTAAGGCAGACCCAAAGTTATGGAAAGAGAAAATCAAGACTAACTCAATTCTTTAATTATTCATATCTCAATGCCTCAGAGATATTTGTTTTTGCTGCATTCCATGCAGGCAGAGCTCCAGATAAAGCTCCATTGATTGTTGCAAATAAAATACAACCTCCCCATAAATAATAAGGAAATGCAGGTTTTAAAAATCCCCATCCTAAACTAGCAAGTATCTGCCCACCAGTATAACTTAAAATAAATCCTAAAATAACTCCTATTGTTCCTGCAATAAATCCTAAGAATGCAGATTCAAACAAAAACATTTTAAATATTTCAGAATTTTTAGAACCAATTGCTTTCATTGTTCCTATTTCTTTTGTTCTCTCTAAAACAGAAGTTACCATTGTATTTGTAGTATTTACAGCAGATACAACAACAGAAATTAATGCAATTAAAATAATAAAACCAATAATAATATCTAATACAAATGAGTAAGAATCAATCATATCTTGAAATGACTGGACAAAAAAATCTTCTTGTCCTTTTTCTACATCTCTTTCTTTTCTAAGATTTTTTTCAATTCTTTCTGTAACTAAATCAATATTCTTATAATCTACTCTTGCAATTATCCATCCATAAGTATTTTCTTCATTAGGATATAATTCATCAACAAAATTATTTACTATATAAATTTGAGAATCATCTTGAGGAGTTCCAATTTGTTCCATAAATCCAACCACCTCTAGTTTTTGCCCTTGGACTTCTATTTTCTGCCCTAATTCAATTCCTTTTGAAAATATTTTATCATCCAACATATAATTATATCCAAGAACAACTTTTCCATTATCTCCTTTTTTTAAATCTCTTCCTTTTACTATTCCAACACTATAAACTTCTTTTAACAAATCTCTTTCAGGATCAGTTGCAGCTAAAAAAGTGTATACTCTTTCTCCATCTTGTTTTACTTCTGCAACTTTAAAATAAAGTCCTGTTGCTTCATAAACTCCAGCTGTTTTTTCAATTGTTTCCAAATCTTTATCAGTTAGTTGAAATGTAGTATCAAGTCCAGGTGCAGCTAATCCAATTGGCTGGATTATAACTTTATCAACAGAAGAGCCTGCTGCAAGATCATTTATATAACTATAAAGTCCAATCCCAAAACTAATAAAAATAAAAATAGTTGCAATTCCAATTAAAATTGAAAATATTGTTAAAAAGCTTCTTGCTTTTCTATGCAATAAATTCTTCAACGAATATAATATTATTTCTTTTCCTATCATTTGGATACCTCCAAGTTATTTCTTTTTGCAAAATAGAAATGGAATTTAGATAATTGTTTTTTTGCTATAGCCCTCATAGATATTTTATCTTTCTCTTCTTCATATTCCTTAGCTAATTTTTGGGCAAGTTCATAATTTCCTTCAGAGGTCATTGATTTAGCTTTTAAATAAAATGCAACAGGCTGACAAGCGATATTTAATGCTGTTGCTCCGATGAAATAGGTTGCAAGTTCATTTATATCAAAATTTCCATTAACTGTAGGAATTAACATAGCAGGAATATAAGACAGCTCTGCACCAAAATGGATAATCTTAGATAAATTCATTAATCTTTTATTTTTTATTAATTTGTTTTTTGAATCTTCAAATATTTTTTCTTTTGTCATTTTATCCTCTCAGAGCATCAACAGGATTTTGATTTGCAGCTCTTAATGCAGGTGCAATTCCAGATGCAGCTCCTACAATAAAACTTCCTGCTAAGCTCAATCCAATTAACATAAAGTCAATTGATGGCTTTGTTGTTGCTCCTAAAAAATTATTTAATGCATTTGTTCCAGCATAACCCATTCCAATTCCTAATAAAATTCCAATTGCTCCTCCAATTAATCCAATTAATCCTGATTCAATTAAAAATATTAAAAATATCTGGCTGTTTTTGGCTCCAATTGCTTTCATTGTTCCAATTTCAGTTTTTCTTTCTAAAACTGATGTAGTCATTGTATTTACAATTCCAATTGCTCCTACAAAAATAGAAATCAGTGCAATAATAACAATAAAAACCTGAACACCAGTAAGTATTTTATTAACAGATTCTAAAGAAGCTTCGGGAGTTGAAACACTAAAATCCTCTTCTCCTTCTTTAACATCTCTTCTCTCTCTCATTAATTTTTCAATATCTTCTTTAGCTTTTTCTACTAAACTCTTGTCTTTAACCTGAACAGCAATTAAATCAACTTCATCTCCGTAATCAAACAAATCTTTCATATCTTCATCATTAATATAAACTACATTATCTAAAATAAAACTGCCTTTCTTTTTTGTAATTCCAACAACTTCAAATTCTTGGCCCTGAACAATTACTTTGTTTCCAGGAACAACTTTTTTATTTAAACCAACTTTGTCATCATAAAAATTATATCCTAAAGCAACCTTTCCTCTATCCCCATCTTTTAGCAATCTTCCAACTTCAGGTTCTAGTTCAGTTTGTTCATAAATAAATTCTGCATCACCATCAGGTATACTTGCTCCATATCCATAGATAGTTATATCATTAAATTCTAATTTTCCTGATCTTATGTTTCTTCTAACTGCCCTTTCAACTGTATTTAAATTTTCAATTGCTTCTAAATCATCCATAGTTAATGGTTTCACAGCTCCTGAACCAGGAGGCCCATAATTATTTAATCCTCCTGCCTGCACACTAATAATTTCAGTAGAAGCAATTCCAAACTGAGAATTAACAGCAGCTTTTAATCCATTTCCTAAGCTAATCAGAGAAATAACAGCAGCAACTCCAATAATAATTCCAAGCATAGTTAGCCAGCTTCTTAATCTTCTTCTTCTTAAATTATTAACACCTAATTTCAAGAAATCTGTTATCATGAGGGTTTAAGCCTCCTGTTTTAATGTTTCAATTAATGTTTTTTCTAATCCAGTAAATCCTAATTTTTTTAAACCATTTGAAATTTGTTTAGGAGTATAAGCTTCAGAATTTTTTTGTGTGCCTTCGACACTTCCACTACCTACCCCACGCACCCCAATGTCGAAACCCAAGTCCTTGTAGCCACAAAGCTCAGACTTACAGTCCAGATACCTGAACCACATTTGTCTTGCAAATGGTTTAGTTTCAAGATTAACTAAACAAACCGGCATTTCTTTAATTCCTGTATCTTTTAAAAATTCTCCATACTGTTTTGCAGAATCTCCAAAAGCATAAACTGCTGTACTATTCTCTCCAAATCTATTTGTTGGTATATTTTCTGCTTTTAATTCAATAGAATCAGCTAAAGCTTCTTCAATTTGTTCATTAGTTAGATAAAATTCTTTTCCTTTTCTATGGCAGTTTGTTGCTTCCTTAGCATTTGTCATAATAGGAGAATTTTTTGTTAAGAATATACCTTTATCTGGAACATATAAAACTCCTTCTCTTGTCCAGTTTCCATTTCTTGAAACATAAGCATCTTTTCCTTCCTGCATTCTTAAATTAGCATTTTCTTCTAAAGAAATAATATGATAATTATTTGCTTCTAATTCTGTTTTTCCTTTATCAAATGGAGCATCTACATAAGCTGATGCAATTCCTCTTGGTTTTATGTCTTGAATTATCTTTGCCATTTTATTTTTTCTCCTGTTGCGATTTTTGCTTTTGTGATTTTGCTCTTTTTAGAATTTCATAAGTTTTAACCCGATTGTATTCTATTACACTTGAGAGTAAACAACCAGACAATCTAGAATACACTGTTCGATTAGTTTCTGGATAAATGGTTACAAATTCTTTATAATTTTTGCCTTCGTTTAAAAAATATCTTGCAGTCCTTGACCCTCCTCTTAATTCAAACTCAACTAAATCTCCTGATTGAAGATTTTCTTTTGCTATTTGTTCAATTGGTTTTATTTTTTTATCTTTTTTAACTGTATGCATAAAATTTTTTGCCATTTTCTTCAAATTTATTTAAATTTATTATTTCTTCTTTTCTTGATTCTTCTGTAAATTAAATAAATAACAATTAAAACTAATACAACTCCAATATACAAAAATGTATTGCTCTTTTTTATTAATCCTGCTTGAATTGCTTCTTCATTTGTATAAACTCTTAATTGCAGATTTGTATTTTCTGTGTATTGATTATTTAAAGCATCTCTATATTTTATTGTAACTGGCATGCTAATTAAACTTGGAGCTGTTTCTTTAAACAAAATACTAAATTCAGCTGAATCAAAATCATCACTATCAACATCCCCAATATAAGATGAACCTGAACCAATAATGCTATAATAAGTTGAAGTTCCTAAATCAATTTCTAAGAATTTAACATCAGCTAATCCTTTATTAGTTACTTTTATATTAATCGGATTTTCTTGTCCTTTTAATAATAGCCCTGTATCAGAACTGATTCCTAAAATAGGTTTTGAATTTATACTTAAACTAATTAATGAACTTTTTGTTTTAACAACATCTTCTTCTCTATAGCTAATCACAACAGGAATTTTATAAGTTCCAGAAGCTGCATTGCTTAAAGCACTTATTTCAAATTTAGCTGTTTCATCATCTCCCTCTTTTATTTCATCAATTCCATATTCAGAACTTGAAACAGGTGCAAAAGGTAATGAAAATTGAGTAATTCCAGTTTGAGTTCCTAATTGAGTTGAATCTAAAATTAAATTTACAGAAACATCAGTTAAGTCATTATCTCCTTCATTTTCTAAAG
Organism: Candidatus Pacearchaeota archaeon; assembly: GCA_041651235.1. Lineage (GTDB taxonomy): Archaea > Nanobdellota > Nanobdellia > Pacearchaeales > GW2011-AR1 > ARS1285. The sequence goes on along the minus strand of JBAZJQ010000001.1, from coordinate 258,573 downwards.
TTAAACTTATTTTACTTGTTTTTCCAGGCTCAATTTCATCAGGGTTTATTGTAACATCACTTATAGTTAAAGCACTAGCCATAGCTATCATGCTAATTACATATAATCCTAAGATTAATACAGCCATTATTATTTTTAGTGTTTTATTCATTTTGTCTAATTTACTCAGAATTACTCTGAGGTTTTCACCTCTATTTTCTTATATTTTTATCCTTTTTAAGGCTTTTGCTAATTGCTAGTTTAGGCTTTTTAGCTTCTTCAATAGGCTCGTTAACAATTTTTCCATCTTTTAATCTATAGATTTTATCAGCATGCTTTGCAATTTCTAAGTCATGAGTAACCATAATTATTGTTTTTCCTTCTTTGTTTAATTTTTCAAATAATTCAACAACTTCTTTTCCTCTTTGAGAATCTAAATTTCCAGTTGGTTCATCTGCTAAAATAACTTCAGGATCATTAGCAAGAGCTCTTGCTAAAGCAACTCTCTGTCTCTCTCCTCCAGACAGCTTATTTGCAGGAGAATTTAATCTATGCCCTAATCCAAATTTTTCTAATAATTCAGTTGCTTTTCTTTTTCTTTCTTCGATTTCCATTCCTTGAAAAGTCATTGGAAGCATAACATTTTCAAGAGCAGTTAAAGTAGCAATTAAATTAAAATTCTGGAAAACAAATCCAATTTTTCTTCCTCTAATTTGAGCTAAATCAGATTCATGCAAGTGTTCAATATTTAATCCATCTAAATAAATCTCTCCTTGAGACGCAGTATCTAAAGCACCTACCATATTCATCATTGTTGATTTCCCGCTTCCAGAAGGCCCAAGCAAAGCAACAAAATCTCCTTTATTTATAGTAAGACTTACATCACAAACAGCTTGTATAACTGAATCTCCAACTAAGAATCTCTTACATATATTATCTAGTTTAATTATTTCTTGTGACATTTTATATCTCTCAGAAAATCTGAGGTTTACACCTCAAAATTACATAATTTACTTGTTTTTAAGGTTTGTGGATTTGATACCTTTAATTATTCATATCTTATTAAGACAAAAGTTTTGCAGAGGATAAGATTAAGCTAATCAACAGAAGCCTCATTGTTTAAGGAATTAACATTATCAAAAATTCTTACTTCATCATCTCTCTCATCAACTCTTCAATCTCTTCATAGCTTTTAACACTATTCAATTTTCTTCTTAGCTTTGCACTTCCTTCTAACCCTTTTGTAAATTCTTGAGCTTTCTTTTTTGCATCAACTAAGCTAAAAACATTGAATTTCTTTGCTAAATCAATATATTCAAAATAATCATTTATTTTTTCCTGCTTTGTTTGACTGATTATTTTTCCTGTTTTAAGATATTCATTTATTTGCCTGAAAATAAAAGGATTTCCAATTGCTCCTCTTCCAACCATTATATAATCACAGTTAGTTTCATCAAGCATTTGTTTAGCTGTTTCTCCACTAATAACATCTCCATTTCCAATAACTGGAATACTAACATTTTCTTTTACTTGTTTTATTATTTCCCAATCAGCTTTTCCAGAATATCCTTGTTCAACTGTTCTTGCATGAACAGTTATTGCACAAACAAAAGGCTCGCAGATTTTTGCAATCTCAACAGCATTAATTGTCTTTTTATCAAAACCACTTCTTATCTTAACTGTAAATGGCTTTTCAATAGTACTTAATTCCTTTACTATTTCAGCAACTTTATTTTTTCTTTTTAATAAAGCTCCTCCACTTCCCTGTTCCATAATTTTTTTTGAAGGACATCCAAGATTTAAATCAATAATATCAAATTTATCTTCCATTAATTTAGCTGCTTTAACAAGACTCTCAGTATTTTGAGAAAATAACTGCAGTACATTTGGCTTTTCAGTTTTATCAGTTAAAGCTAATCTCATAACAGCTTTATTTTTCTTTGCAATTGCATTTGCAGACAACAACTCAGTTGAAACTAGTGCAGCTCCATATTTTTTGCATAAAACTCTAAATGCAATATTGGTGATATCAGCCATTGGAGCGAGAATCAACTTTGATTTTAGTTTTGGGAATGATTTTGCCATATTTTTATATACTTTAAATGCTTTTAAAACATTATGAAATCCAAATTATCTAAATCAGAAGCTGAAAAGCAGATTAAAGATATTTTATCTAAAAATCCCAGTCCTGAAAAAATCAAAAAAGCAAAAAAACTTGCAATGTCCAAAAACATAAAATTAGGCAGTTTAAAAAAATTATATTGCAAAAAATGTCATTCTTTATTTGATTCTAAGAATTCTTCAATTAGAATAAAAAATGGATATAAAACAATTAAATGCAAGAATTGTGAATTTGTAACTAGGTGGAAGATTTAGAACTTCTTAAATTTGTTAACTAATTCAACTGTATCTTCTTGTCCTAAAAACATTGCTCTGCAGCAAGGACGATCTAACCCCAATTCATCTAGAACTTTTTTTGAATCTTCTCCCTTTGCAGTTCTCTCTTTAAATTCTTCCCATAAATGAGCAATTGGCTTCCCACATGACATGCATCTTATTGGTATTATCATTTTGTTTATTGTTGATTTATTATTAATAAGGAGACGACTTTATGATTTTGCTTTTTTACAAAAACTACTCTCATAAACATAACCTGCTTAACTTCTGTGTTCGGAATGGGAACAGGTGTTTCCAAGTTATTATGGTCGTCTAATATACCTTAAAAAGGGGGATTTATAAAGCTTTTTATAGGACTAGTTATTAGCTTTTTTAAGCAGGGATACCCAAGCGGTCAAAGGGGACAGACTCAAAATCTGTTGGCTTAGTGCCTTCGTAGGTTCGAATCCTACTCCCTGCATAAAATAAAAGAGTTCTGATGATAAAAATGAAAATAAAAGCAGACTTGCATAATCACGGAGGAACACTTCTTTATAATGGAGATTTTAATAAAGTAATCGATAGGGCTCATAAAAAATTAGGTTTTAATGGAATTTTGGGATGGATTAATTTTGCAGATAATAGATATGAAACTTTGGTTAGTAAAAAAGGATATGAAAGACAGGATTTAGGAAATGCAGTTTATGTTCCAGAAAAAAATATCTTAGTTTTAAGGGGCCAGGAAATTGGAACAAAACAAGGGCACTTATTAGTTTTGGGATTAAAAGAAAATTTGAAAGACCAAAGAACATTAGAAGATACTCTTAAAGAAGCAAAAGATAATAATGGAATAATTATTGCAGACCATCCGTTTTATTTTGAAGGACTTGGAAAGTATTTAATTAAGAATCCAGATTTAATAGAAGACTTTGATGCAATAGAAATCCATAATGGTTGTGCTAACTTTTATCCCTTTAATGCAAATAAAAAAGCAAGAATTTTTTATAATCATCAAACTCCTTTTGATGATTTAGGTTCTGTTTCTTTTTCAGATGGACATTCTTTAAATGAAATCGGTTCTAGTTATACTTGTTTAGAAAATATTGATTTTTCAGATTCTCCTAAATTACTAGATTCTTTAAAAACAGCAATAAAATCTCATAAAGATATTTCTAGAGATAAACAACATAATTCCAGATTTAGAACATTAGAACATATATGGAAATTAAGTTCAGTAATTTTATTACATAAATTAGGTATTAATTTAGGAATTAATCCAAATAACATTAACTCAGTAAACTAAAAATTCCTTTTTGAAGTAAAAATAAACTAATTATTATTACAATTATTTTAGGCATTTCAAAACCAGTTGAACCGATTATAATAAATCCTAAAATTATATCTAAAAAACTAATAATACTTAATCCAGTAATAAATACAATTCCTTTTACTAATAAAATTAATCCCAATAATAACATTAATTCAGGAAATAACCCAAATATCCCAAATAACCAGAACATTAATCCAATAAAAATATCCAAGACCCCTAATATTTTAATAATTATCATTTTAGATACATTTTTTAAACTTCTTATTAGTTTTAAAGTTATGCTTGGGTAGCTCAGTTTGGATTAGAGCACGTCACTCCTAATGACGGGGTCGCAGGTTCAAGTCCTGCCCCGAGCGTTTAGAGAATAAATAAATAAATATCTTTAAAAACCTGCATAAATAGGATAAATTATGCGTGGGTAGTTAAATGGTATAATCACTGGCTTCCAACCAGTTGTTCCGGGTTCAATTCCCGGCCCGCGCATAAATTTTATTTGAAATGGAAGAACAAACAACAGAAACAAAAAAAACATTTAGTGAATTTTATAATAAAAATTATAAATTATTTCTTATAATCCCTTTAGTTTTACTAATTTTTTCTTTGGTATATATTGGTTATTTTTATTCTCAAAATAATGATTTTATTAAAAAAGATGTTTCTCTAACAGGCGGAACAACAATCACTATTTTCTCAGAAAATATAAATTTAGAAGAATTAAAACAAGCTCTTTCTCAAAAAACAACAGATTTCTCAATAAGAGAATTATCTGATTTTAATACAGGTAAACAACAAGCAGTTGTTATTGAAAGTCCTTTGGATTCAGCTGAATTAAAATCTGCTTTAGAAGAAATTTTAAAATATAAATTAACAGAAGATAATTCTAGTATCGAATTTTCAGGTTCAAGTCTAAGTTCTTCTTTTTATAAACAATTACAAATTGCAATTTTATTTTCTTTTGTTTTAATGGCTATAGTTGTTTTTGTAATCTTTAGAACTCCAATTGTAAGTGGAGCAGTTGTTCTTTCTGCTTTCGCAGATATTTTAATGACTATTGTAACTGTTAATTTACTTGGAATAAAAGTTTCAAGTGCAGGAATTGTTGCATTCTTAATGTTAATAGGTTATTCTGTTGATACTGATATTATGCTTACTACTCGTTTACTAAAAGGAAGAGAATCTTCATTAAACAGACAATTATTTAATTCATTTAAAACAGGAATAACAATGACTCTAACTTCTATTGCAGCAGTTGGTGTTGCTTTATTTTTTGTTTATTCATTTTCAGAAACATTGAGCCAAATTTTTACAATCATGTTAATTGGATTAGGTTTTGATATTTTTAATACATGGATTACTAATGCCTCAATATTAAAATGGTATTTGGAGAGAAAAAAATGAAAATAGGATTAAGAATCTGGATTTTATTAATTGCAATAGTTCTTTCCTTACTAGTAATCAGTCCAAGTTTTGAAAAAGGAGTTCAAATTTCTTATGTAACTCAAAATTCAACAGCTTATGAACATGGATTAAGAGCAGGGGAAGTAATAACTTCTATAGATGGACAAACAATAACTAACTTTAATGAGTATTCTAATGTTATTAGCTCTAAATTTCCAACAGAACAAGCAATTAAATTAACAATAACTACCAAAGATAATGAATATATTCTTTTCTCTGATAAAGCTCCAGAAATTGTTGTGAGGGATATACCCAAAACAAGAATTCAAACAGGATTAGATTTAAGAGGAGGAGCAAGAGCACTAGTTGAACCAGAAGTAGAACTTTCTAGTCAGGAACTAAATGATTTAATTGCAGTAACTTCTAATAGATTAAATGTATATGGATTAAGTGATATTTCTATTAGACAAGTTTCAGATTTATCTGGAAAAAATTATATGTTAGTTGAAATAGCCGGCTCTACTCCAAGTGAATTAGAAAATTTAATTTCAAAACAAGGTAAATTTGAAGCAAAAATAGGAAATGAGACAGTATTCGTTGGAGGGAATGAAGATATAACTTATGTAGCGAGAACAGGAGAGCAATCAGGTATTTATTCTTGCGATCAATACCAAGAAGGCTATGTATGCCAGTTTAGATTCGCTATTTCTTTAAGTGAAAAAGCAGCACAAAAACAAGCAGATGTAACAAACACTCTTTCACTAAGTTCTGAAAACCCTGAATATCTTAGTGAAAAACTAAGTCTTTATCTTGATGATAATTTAGTAGATTCATTATTTATTTCTAAGGACCTTAAAGGAAGAGCTACAACTCAAATTTCTATCCAAGGTTCTGGTTCAGGAACAACAAAGCAAGAAGCTTATGATAATGCAATGAAAGATATGAAAAATCTTCAAACTGTTTTAATCACAGGAAGTCTGCCATTTAAGTTAAATATTGTAAAACTAGATACAATTTCTCCATTGCTTGGAGAGAAATTCATTAATTCAATTCTCTTAGCAGGATTAGCAGCAATTCTTGTAGTAGCTTTAATTGTTTTTATTAGATACAGAAAACTTAATTTGTCTTTAGCAGTCTTATTAACTTCTTTTTCAGAAGTAATAATTATCTTAGGAATTGCTTCTTTAATAAAATGGAATTTAGATTTACCTTCAATTGCCGGGATTATAGCTACAATTGGTACTGGAGTTGACCAGCAAATTGTTGTTCTTGATGAATCTCAGTTAAATAAACAATATTCATTAAAAGAAAGAATCAAAAGAGCATTATTTATTATTATGGGCTCTTATTTTACTAGCTTTTTTTCACTAGCTCCACTTTATTGGGCAGGAGCAGGATTATTAAAAGGATTTGCAGTTACAACAATCATAGGTATAACTTCAGGAATTTTAATTACAAGACCTGCATTTGCAGAAATTGTTAAAAGAATAATTAAAGACTAGTTCTTTTAAACTATCTAAATATTTAAAAAAAATAAGTTCTTATAATTACAATGAAAATTGGAATAATTGGCATGGGTTTTGTTGGCGGGACAACAGCTAAAATTCTTGAACAAGTTCATCAAATATTTCCTTATGATAAATATAAGGAGCCTTACAACTCTAATCAAAATTTTGAAAATTTAGCAAAAAACTCTGAAGCAATTTTTATTTGTGTTCCAACCCCTATGCAGGCAAGTGGAGCAATAGATTACACCAATATTTACAGTTCCCTTTCAAATTTATTAGAGATTACCAATAGGATCAATAGAAACCCTCTAGATTTAACAATTATAATTCGTTCAACAGCAGTTTCTGGAACAACAGATGATTTAGCTAAAAAATATCCATTTCATTTTGCATTTAATCCAGAATTTTTAAGAGAAAAACATGCACTAAAAGATATGGAGAATACAAATAGAATTGTTATAGGGGCTAATAACGAAAAAATTCAGCAAATAGTTCAACAAATTTATGAACCTTTATTTCCCAATGCTAAATATGTTTTAACTAACACTAAAACTTCTGAAATGATAAAATATGCAGCAAATGTAATTCTTGCAGGGCAGATAGCTTTAGCAAATGAAATAAATCAAATATGCAACAAACTTGAAATTAATTATAATGAAGTTAAAAACACGATTCTATTAGATGAAAGAATCGGGAGAAATATAGATGTTCCTGGAAATGACGGGGATTTTGGTTTTGGGGGTAAATGTTTTCCAAAAGATCTAAATGCACTAATTTATCTTGCAAGAGAAAATATGTATCGCCCGTATTTATTAGAAGAAATTTGGAGATTAAATGAAAGAGTAAGAAAAAATAAAGACTGGCTGGACATAAAAGGAGCAACTTCTCAAAAGAATTTTGATGAATCCCCATAATTTAAAAACCAATTAAGATTATTTAATTTATGTTCCCACAAAAACACATACTAATAAACCTAATTATCTCTCTGATATTTTTACTTTTCATGCCTCCAACAGGGGTTTTAATTTTTTTTCTAAGCTCTTTCTTGATTGATGTAGACCATTATATCTATTATGTGATTGTTAAAAGAAAACTTTCTTTGAAATCTGCATATAACTGGTTTAAAATTAAGCATTATAAATCACTAAAACTCTCTGTTGAAGAAAGAAAAAAACATAGACAGTGTATTATATTTTTACATGGAATAGAGCCTCTTTTAGTTATTTTTTTACTCTCCAAAGTTTACCCATTATTGATCTACGTTGTTCTAGGATTTACCGTACATCTAATAGAAGACCTATATATCGAGAGAAAATTAGGAACTGCAATGCATAAAGTTTCACTAATTTATTCTATTTATGATCATATTCTTAAAAGAAAGTTAAAATTATTTGAATAGGATTTTCATTAAATTTGAATCATTTTATTTGAATTACACAAACTTTTTATACCTCCCCACATTGAAAATTAAAAAGAAATATAATAAAAATGCAACCCCAAAAAATTTTAATTATTAGAAATGATAAAATAGGGGATTTAATTTTTTCTTCAGGAGTATTTAGAGAAATAAAAAAAGAATTACCTTCAGCAATTATTGATGTAGTTGCCTCTCCTGAAAATATCCCTATAATTGAAAATAATAAAAACATAAATAAAATTTATCCTTTAAGATATTCCCCTAGAACTTTAAAAGAATTTTATAATTATTTTTTAATTTCAAGAAAAATAAAAAAAGAAAACTATGATATTGGAATTGAGATGAGAGGAAGTGTTTTTAATACATTACTTCTTTTTTTATCTGGAATAAAAAAAAGGTTTGGTTATTATAATCATCCTTGGTCAAAAAAGTTTTTGAATTTTCCAATAGAAAGAGATCTAACCAAACACGAAACTTTATTGCAGTTAGAACTTATAAATAAAAGTTTGGGAATAAATGCAAAAGATAGTTGGCCAGAAATAGCAGTAGATGGAAAAGACATAGAGGGAGCAACTTCATTTATAAAGAAAAATAAATTAACGAAATTTATTTGTATTTCTCCTGAAGCAAATTTGCCAAGAAGACAATGGCCTTTAGAAAATTTTGTTTCAATAATAAATTTTTTAAAAAAGAAATACCCCCACTATAAAATTTTAATTGTAGGACAAAGAACTGAAAAAGTAAATTGGATTTTAAAACAATGTCCTTTTTGTATTCCTTTAGTTGACTTAAGTTTAAGAGAAGTTTATTTAGTATTAAAGAAAAGCAATCTTTGCATTGTGGTTGATGGAGCTCCGCATCATTTAGCTTGGTCATCAAAAACAAATGTTATTTCTATAATGAGTAAATATTTAGTCAAAGTAGTTGGTTCATTAGGTAAAAATTCAATTTTAATAGCAGGAGGAACAGATCATATTGATGCAAATGATTTATACAAAGTAAGTATTAAAGAAGTTGAAAAGAAAATTAATAAAGTACTCAAGAAAAGTTAATTTATTTATTAACACCACCAATAATTATCAAAGTCCCCATTATCTACATTACAGATTACAGGACCATTTATATCTAGAACATTTCTAATATCACTTTTTAATTTTTCTTTATTATTCCCAGTTATTGTTTCTGTTCGTAATCCGTAAGCTTGGGCTATTTTTATAAAATCAGGAGCAATATATCCTCCTTGTTTATCACATGCTGCTGTTTTTCCGCCAAATTTTCTTTTCTGGAACGCCCTTGTAAATCCCAAACAATGGTTATTCATAATAAAAACCTTTATTCCCACATCATAGGTTTTTAGGGTTTGAAGTTCTTGAATATTTAGATTAAAACCACCATCACCTATTAAGCTTACTACTTCTTGTTTTTTATCTGAAGCAAACCATGCTCCTATTGCAGCTGGAAAAGAAAAGCCCATTGGAGAATTGCCATTGCTAGCAAATACTCTTTGTCCTTTTTTTGTTTCATAAGCTTGACCTAAAATAGTCGTACTTCCACCAGTATCTGCTATGACAATCCCCATATTACTTATTTGTTCACTAAGTAATCTCACAAATGCATAAGGGTTTGTATAACCTTTATTACTATGTTCGTCAAAACATTCTTTTGATGCAGGGTCATATATATCTCTCCATTCTTGAACCTTTTCATTCCATTTAGAAAAATCAGGAAGTGTTTGATTTTTTGATTTTAATAATAATCTTTGCAAAAATAGTTTCACATCTGAATGAATTTTTACATTTATTGGGATTTTTGCAGTTTTCAATGTCTGGGTATCAATATCTACTACATACTTTTTTGCACCTTTTGAGAAATATTTATTTTCTTCGCCAAGAATTCTTGGAGAAAGTCTGGTTCCCAAAGCCAATATTAAATCTGAATTTTGAATTCCAAAATTTCTTCCTTTTCCCCCATAACCTCCTATCCCTCCACCATAATAAAGGTTATCTGAAGTCACAACATCTGTAGCATTCCAAGTGGGAAATAGCGGGATTTGGAATCTTTCCTCAAATTCCATTAATTCATCTAATGATCTAGCTAACCTAACTCCGCCCCCAACAATAACTACTGGTTTTTCAGATTTTTTAATGTCCAATAAGAATTGTTCTACTTTTAAATCAATTTCTTGAAGATTAAAATTAATTTTATAATCTTTAGGGTTAAAATTTTTTGTTTTTTGAAAGCCTATTTCCTTTATTTGAATATCTTGGGGAAGATCTAAAAGAACAGGTCCGGGCCTACCCGATTTAGCTAAATAAATCGCTTTATCAAGTTCATATTTTATTTCCTCTGGATGAGTTATCATCTTACTATATTTTGTTATTGGAGCAACAATTTCACAAATAGGAGTTTCTTGAAAACCTAATTGTCTTGCTTTTTTATTTTGTTTTAAATGGTCAATTGGGACTTGTCCAGTTAAAAAAATAACTGGAGTAGAATCATAATAACAATTAGCAATAGGAGTTACAAGATTTTGAGCTCCGGGCCCACTTGTAACAATAGCGGCTCCAAGCCCATTACTTGCTTTAGCATAACCTTCTGCAGCAAATCCCGCTGCTTGTTCATGTTGCATTACTTTGTATCTAATTTTATCTATTTTAGTAAAAGCATCTATCATCCCAGCGCATGCTCCGCCATATAAAACAAAAACATCTTTAATTCCCTCGTTACTTAATCTGTTAAGAATATAATCTGCTACTCTCATAAAAATGACATAAGTTATGCGTTTAAAAATATTATGAATTTTTTGTATATATTATATTAATTTCAACAACATTCATCAAAAAACACAAATCTTTATATAACCTCTAATTTTTAAAAATTAAATGGCAAAAGAGTTTGATTTTAACCAAGGAATACCTGGAAAATATTCTGCATTAAAAGTGCTACATCATCCAGAAAAAATGCAAGCTCTTCGTGAAGGAGTTATTTCTGCACCAGTTTATTTAAGGTTTAATCCTACAAACAGGTGTGATGAAGAATGTTTTTATTGCGTTTATATTTCTAATTTTTCAGGAATACATCCAACTATGAATTATAGGGATGAATTGCCAAGAGAAAAAGTCCTAGAAACTTTGGATGATTTTAAAGATATGGGAGTTAAAGCAGTAACTTGGTCTGGAGGAGGAGAATCTCTTTTACCTAAATATGCACCAGAAATGCTAAAAAGGACAGTTGAAAATGGAATAGGATTATCTGCAATAACAAATGGACTTAGATTATCTGGAGAAAGAGCAGAAATTTTAGCAAATGCAGGTGATTGGGTGAGAATTTCCATAGATTATTGCGATGAAAATATGTTCAAAAAGATAAGAAAAAGAGGAAAAGTGGCTTTTGATCAAACAGTTCAAAATATGTCTTATTTTGCAAAAATAAAAAATCCAAAATGTGATTTTGAAGCAAATTGCGTAATTCATGAGCATAATTATGATAAGCTTTTTGATATTGCTAAGTTTTTAAAGGAAACTGGTGTTGAAAATGTAAGATTTTCACCTGTTTGGTTTAAAGGTTTTGAAGAATACCATGCTCCATTTAAACAAAGGGCAATAGAGGAAATAGCAAAAGCTAAAGAGAAATTAGAAGATGGAACTTTTGAAGTAGGAAGCACTTATGAGAAATATTTTATAAATAATTCTAGTTCCAGTCAAAGACTGCCTAGATGTTTATGGGGAGAAATTGTTTCAGTAATTGGAGCAGATGGAAATGTTAATATTTGCCATAATAAATCTTATGACCCTTCAGGAGTAATTGGTTCTATTAATGACCAATCATTCAAACAAATGTGGTTTAGTGAACAAACAAGAAATTTCTTTAGGAATTTTGATCCTAGAAAATTATGTAATCATGAGTGTTCTGCTCATGAAAGAAACCTTTTGCTTGAAGAATTTTTAGCATCTTCAGATCCTAAATTAAATATCTATCCTTAATTGAACAATGAGATTAATGGAGTTAACAATTGCATTTAAAAATTTCTTTATTCCTATCTATAGATTATTCCCAACAAAATCAAGAAAAAATTTAAAATATCTTTATTATGATAAAATTATTTATCCTTTATATAAAATAAAATACATTTACACTTATGGGAGATCAAGTTTTTTTGATCATATTTCTATAGAAACAACAACTTATTGTAATTTACGATGCCAAAGCTGTCCAAATAGCAAATATGAAAGAGGGTTATTAAAAAATAGAAAGCTAATGGACATCAATATTTTTAAAAAAATAATTGATGATCTTGCATCAGTAAATTATTCTGGAGAAACTTATTTTCATTTTTATGGGGAACCTTTAAGTGATGAAAGATTACCAGAATTAGTAGAGTATGCAACAAAAAAACTGCCTAATTCAAAGGTAGGAATAAACAGCAATGGTTTTTTAATGACTCTTCCTCTTTATCATAAACTTTTGAAAGCAGGAATTAAAGGAATTTTAATTACAGAGTATAATGGAGTAATGCCTCCTGCAATAAAAGATTTATTAGATTATTTAAAAAATCATCCTGAAATAGAAAATAAAATCTCTTATAGAAGATTAATAGATTCCGGATTGTCAAATAGAGGCGGAGAAATGAATATTAAAGATCCACTTGACTTTAGTAAGCCAGTATGCACTTATCCTCAAGGAGAAGTTAACATAGATTACGCAGGAAATGTAGTTTTATGCAGTAATGATTACCATAGCTCTCTTGTATTTGGAAATGTTAAAGATAAAAATTTAGTAGCTATCTGGGATTCTCCTTATTACAAAAAGATTAGAAGAGAAGTAAGGAAAGGAATCTTTAATTTACCTATTTGTAAAAGATGCGTAGGAATTAGTGAAGGAGTAAAAAAATGAGCAGGTGGCAGACAGCACAGGTACATGAAAAGGACTTTTGGGAAAGCAGAAGCAAACTAAAACCTTCAGATCGCCCAGAATATAATGATTATATACAATTCATAGAAAAACATCTTCATTTAGATAAAAATACCCGAATTCTTGAAATAGGCTGTGGACCTCAAACATTAGTTGAAAGAATGAATGGAGAATTATATGGTTTGGATCCTTTAATGAATTATTTTTTATCCACTTATCAAATGGAAAAAAATGTTAACTGGCAACAAGGAATTGGAGAATCTTTGCCTTACAAAGATAATTTCTTTGACCTGATTATAATTGGTAATGTATTAGACCATACTGAAAGCCCTGCAAAAGTTTTAGAAGAATCATACAGATGCTTAAAACCTAATGGATTTATATTTCTGGTTCAAAATTGTTATGACTCTAATTTTACTAAATTTAAGAAGTTTATGGAAAAAATAAAATTAGGAGATAGTTGTCATCCGCATACATTTACTCTTAATAGAATTCGAAATATCTTTAATAGTAAAGGATTTAAACTTATATCAGAAAGACCTGGATTTGAGCTTAGTTCTTCTTATGAAGTAGAACCAAATTCAAAAAAAATAAATAGATTAATCAAAGAAAAGGGAATAGGGTATTTAATAAAACATTTAATTATAAGGGCCTTAAATTTTGTTCCTAAACATATTTTTAAAACATATTCCTTGCATGTTTTTATGGCAAAAAAAGTCTAATAGATTTTTGTAATTTATACCTACTTAAGGTTTATAATAGGAAATGTCATGATATTTTCATGAAAAAAAATAAAGTCTTAGAAAAAGATAAATTAGATAATTCTTTAAAATTATTAATAAAAAGTTCATTTGTGGTATTTATTGGATTAATTCTTTCAAAAATTATTGGTTATGCATACAGAATAATTATTGCTCGTTATTTTGGTCCAGAAATTTATGGTTTTTTCTCTCTTGCTTTGTCAATTACAGTTCTTTTTGTTTCAATAGCAGGATTTGGTTTAAATGATGGTTTGTTAAGATTTATTCCATTATTAAGAGCAAAAAATAAAATTGAAGATATAAAATATTTGTTTAAGAAAACAATAAAATTTTATTGGATTTCAGGATTAGTAACTTCTATTCTTTTAATCATTTTATCAGATTTTATTTCATTAACTATCTTCCATAATATTGATCTTTCTATCTTTATTAAAATAATGGGATCTACAATTATTCTTCACTTATTTACAGGAACTTTTTTAGTAATTTTTAGAGGATATGAAAAAATAGGTTGGTATTCTTTTGTTTATAATATTCTAATGAATATTTCAAGATTTGGAATTTTAGTGCTATTTGTTTTAATTGGATTAAAATCTGAATCAAATATTGTGGCATGGTCTTTTGTTATAGGATCATTAATAACTTTGATCGGAGCATATATAATAAGCAGATATATCGTCCCCCAAATATTTGAAAAGTATGATAAAAAAGATTATTCTAAATTAAGTAAAGAATTTATTCATTATTCTTGGCCGGTAATGTTTTATGGGATTATTTCACTTATCTTTTATTGGATAGATACCTTTTCTTTAGGATACTATAAATCTGCAATAGAGGTAGGGATATATAATGCAGCAGTTCCAATAGCCCTTCTTTTAGGTTTCATCCCAGAAATTTTTATGCAATTGTTCTTTCCTCTAATTAATAAAGAATATTCTCAAAAAAACTATAAACTAATTGAACAGCTTAGCAAGCAAGTTACAAAATGGATCTTTATTAGTATATTGCCAATTTTTATATTAATTTTCTTTTTCCCAGGAGCAGTATTAAATATTTTATTTGGTGTTGAATATCTGCCTGCAGTAACTGCACTTAGATTACTGCTTGTAGGGACTTTTGTATCTGCTGTTTTTATTGTGTCTAATAACTTAATTTCTATGCTAGGCAAATCTAAATTAATCTTAAAGAACATAATTGCAGCAGCAATTATTAATTTAATATTAAACTCTATTTTAGTCCCATCTCCGAATATATTTGGTTTTAATAATACAAATGGACTTATAGGCGCTGCATTATCTACATTAATTTCACTAGTTTTTTTTAATGTTCTTTTTTTAATTCAAACTAAAAAATATCTTAGTTTTTTGCCATTTAGAAGAAAAATGATAACAATCACCTTAATTTCTTTAATTCCTACTTTTATTTTATTTTATTTAAGGAGTATGATCCCATTAAATGTGTTCTCAATGGCAACAATTGCAATTTTATTTATTTTATTATACTGCATCCTCATATTAATCTCTAATTCTCTAGATGAAAATGACTGGATGATAATTAAGGGAGTTTGGAAAAAGATTTTTATTAGAAAAAAAGAAAAACAATTTAAATTTAATTAAACCTTAGAAGATTATAAAGTTCCTTCAAGTCTTAATTTTCTGAAAATACTTTTTTGTAAATCTCTTATAGACCTAAATATAGTATAATTTTTATATCCTATCTTTTCAATAGCACTCACAATATAAAAGAGTTTTCTACAATTTCTGCAAGGCAGAATATGGCCATAAATAAGCTTATTTTTTATAACACAATTTTTAAAAGTAAAATTATGTTTACAATATGGACAAGTAACCTTGATGTTATAAGTGTTTTTTTCTGCTTTCTTGATTTTTGGAACAACAAATTTAGAGTATTTTGCAGTAGCTTTTAATATTTCATTTCTAAGCCAGACCATATCTTTATCACTCATTTCTTTAGTGAGGTTAAATTTACTGAAAGGAACCACATTTTTTATAAATTCTTCTCGATCTTTTATTATGCCTCTTTCTAAAGCTTGATGATACAATTTGCTTCCAGGATAGGGTTGTACAAACAACAAATGTATTTGTCCCATTGCATTTTTCTTCCACCAATCTAAAGTTTCTTTAGCAGTTTCTTTTGTTTCAGCTACATCTCCAAAAATGAAATTTGCTTGAATAGTTAACTTAGCATCCATTGTTTTTTTAAATGCAGATTCTATCATTTGAGGAGTTATGGGTTTGTTCATACTTTTAAGAACCTTTGGACTAAAACTTTCAAAACCATAACTTACTCCCGCAACTCCAGAATCTTTCATTATCTTTAAAGTTTCATCATCAATATTATGCACTGTTAATTGAGGGTACCAGTGTAATTCCCAAGGCAACTCTTCTCTTAATTTTTTTATTCTTTCACATATTTCAAATAATCTATTTTTGTTTGCAGCAATACATTCATCGTAAAAGAGAACTACATTTATTCTATATTTTCTAACCTGAACTTCTAATTCTTCCATTATACTCTCTATAGATCTCATTCTATACTTATTATAATGATAACAAAATGTACAATTAAATGGACACCCCCTGCTACCAACAATCGGATAAACTCTAGGGTAATCAAAAGCACTATAAATATAATCATGTGAGTTTGGATGTAAGTTTTCCAAATATTCTTCAAATCCAAAATCATCATAATCCGGATAAGGGATTTTATTTATATCATTTTTTGATTCCCTCATGCCCGTAAACACAATTTTCCCTGCTTCATCTCTAAATGCTAATCCCTTTAGATTGTGAAGATTTTTTTTATTTTCAAGACTTTCTAATAACTCAATTATAGTTTCTTCTCCTTCTCCAATAACTGCATAATCTGGCTCTACGAGTTTAAAAACTACTTGAGGTTCACTTGTAATTATAAGCCCCCCTAAAATAATTTTTGGTTTTGAATTGTGAGATTTGATAGTATCCATTACTTCTTTAATAAAGGTATATTCCGTAGCTATGCTTCCAGTACAAACGAAATCATACTTTTTATTGTTGAGAATCTTATTTAAATTTTCTTGATTGGTTCCCTCTCTGTGATTAAGATTAGCACAATCCACTGAATAACCCTCATTTTTAAGAATAGAGGAAATATAAGGAATCCCAATTGGGAAAATATATTCAAAATTTTTCTTTTTTGAAGCAGTTTGTTTTGGGATAATAACTAAAATGTTAAATTTTTTCTTTTTCATGTAATATTTCTTCCTTTAAAAGAAGATAATCTTGCAATTTCTCTCCTTTTCTTGTAAGATTAAGTTTTTTTATTTTATAAATTTTTATTGAGGATTAGCTCTATAAAATTCTATTGTTCTTTTTATCCCCTCTTCTAATGAAACTTTTGGAGACCAGCCAAGATTTTTTAAGGGGGTATTATCACATACAAAATCAGTTATCCCTACATTTTTATGAAATTTGGGAGGTACTATCGGAGTAGTTTTTAATCCCGGAATTTGTTGACCAATTATGTCAATTAGTTTTTTAAACTTCACAAATTCTCCTCTGCCCACATAGTAAATATGGCCTATCTCACCTTTTTCAGCAAGAGTTTGGCAACCATCAACAACATCATCCACATAAATATAATCTCTGTAAAAATCCCCATTATTATATACTTTTAATTCTTCTCCTTTTACTGCTTGATTTATCATAAAATTGAAACCAGCTTTTTTATTATTGTCTCCCCTTTCTGGAGGCCCAAATACATTTGTAAATCTAGCTATTAAAAAAGGAATATCAAAAACATTGTTATATACTTGACAGAAGTTCTCAGCTGCTAATCTTGTTGTAGGATATAACCCAAGGGGATGACAAGGAGATTCAGCATTTACAGGCAGTTTATCTACATTGCCGTTCACAAAAAAAGTACTTGCAAACATTAATTTTGCTTGGGGATTATACTCCCTCATTGCTTCAAGTAAAGCAATTGTTCCTGCACAATTTATATTAATATCTTTGTAAGGTTGCCCTTCTTTAATAGCATAGTTATCTACTGTTCCTGCAAGATGGAATATATAATCTTTGTCTTCTACATCTTCTTTTTGAATTTCTCTAATATCTCTTACACTTAAATTAACTCTATTATGTATGTCTGCAATATTATTTATTTTAGATAAGGATCTTGTTAAAATAGTTACTTCATTGCCTATTTCAACATTTTTTCTAGCAATTCCACTACCAATAAAACCTAAACCTCCTGTAATTAAAATTTTCTTTTTAGTTTTGTTAGGATTGTCTATATTCATTTTAAAAATCTTTAAGTATGACTTTTTAAAAACCTTTCTATAGTTTTATAATAATCCCCTCTTTGCTTCCTAGGCATCCCCCAACAAGGGAGGAATAAAGATTTTTCTTCGATTTCATCTCCAATCGGAAATTTGCCATTATTTAAAGAGTGCCAAGGGACCCTTTCAAATGGTTTTTGTCGGGTAATATTCCCACACATTATCGGTCTTCCTTCAACTCCATTTTGTCTAAGATATTTTGCAAACATAGATCTATCAAAAAAAGTATTATCTTTAATAGTTAGAGGATATGAAAACCAAGATGGAGCTGCTTTTGAATGTGTAACTGGAAGATCTAATAAATCATTATATTGAGAAAATAGTTCTGTCATTTCTTTAAATTGTTCTGCTCTTGCTTTAACAAATTCAGGTAATTTTTCTATTTGTGCTATACCAAATGCGGCCTGCAGAGCAGACATTTGACTATCTGTTCCAAGAGTTTCATAAGTATATCGTTTAAGGAATTCTTCATCACCTGGCCTAAAATCCCTTCCCCAAAATATTAAACTCTTCGCTAAATGGGAATTTCTTTTATCTGAAGTCCCTACAGCTCCACCAACTCCTCCAGCAGTTACATGATGGGAAGCATAAAAACTAAATGCAGCATAATCTCCAAAGGATCCAATATGTTTTCCGTTAAATTTACTTCCAAGTGTATCACAACAATCTTCAACTAAAAATCTTCCTTTACCTAAAATCTTAGATATGTTTTCTACATCAGGAACATTTCCAAGAATATATGGAAGAATCATTCCTCTAGCTTCAGGAAATCTTTCTACAGCTCTTGAAACTTGTTCAGGATCAACAACATAGGTATGTGGTTTTGTCTCAACGTATATCGGATTTAGTCCAAGATAAATTGCAGAAGAAATACTTGTAGCAAAAGTTGTAACTGGATGAATTACAAGATCTCCCGGTCTCCACCTTCCTTCATGTTTAAGCCCAAGTAAAGCAACTTGTATTGCTGAAGAACCACTGTTAGTCCCATTAATATAAGGTATTCCAGTATATTGGGATAATTTTTTTTCAAATAATTCATTTTTGGGGCCATAACCAAACCAATCAGATTCTAGGACTTCTGACATCTCTTTCACCTCTTGACCATCCCATTGAATTCTGTTTATTAGATGAGTGTCTCCACGCCCCCATCTTTTCCAAGAACCATTCTTTTTCATAAATCTTTGTAATAGACTTAATTTAAAAATATTATGTTAGAGCGATATAATCTTTAGATTAATAATTTAACCTATCTAAGTTCTTCATACTTTATCTTATCTGCATTATATTTTATTTTTTTGAAATTTTTTAATGCAGCAAAAAATGCAATAAAAAACAATATTATTCTTTTTGGAAGACTTTTCCAATGCCAAATAGTGTTTTTAACAGAAAAATTTGAAAAAGGATCTTTTCTAGTAACTAAAGCTCTTATTAATTGTCTGAAGACCATTAAAATTTTATTTGTAATTGAAAGATGCCTAAAAGCATAAATTAACATACCTTCTGATTGATATCGGTAAATATAATCTCTTTTAGGTGAAAGACCGCTAAAAGCTCCAATATGGATTATTTTAGCAAGTCCATTATATATTATTTTAAATCCTGCTTTTCTAGCTCTGATGCACATATCAATATCATCTGGTCCATAAAAGAAATTTTCGTCTAAAAATCCTATTTTTTTTAAAACAACAGTTTTGTAAATTATACATGCTCCCCAAACAGCATCAACTTCTTTAATAAAATCATATTGCCCTCTATCCATCTCTTTATAATTACTTCTATCTTTTCTAACCATTTCTTGAAATCTTCCATCTGGAAAAACAAGTTTTCCTGCTGAGACTCCATATTCCTTTTTCTCTTCAAGTTCTTTTATTTGAAGATCTAACCAATCTTTTTGAACAGTTATAACATCACTACTCATTGCACAAATATAATTTGCCTTCATTTTATCTATAGCATATTTCATACCTACATTCATGCCTGGAGCATAACCATAATTTTTATCTAATCTTAAAACTTTTGCATCTGGTTTGATTTTCATAACTTTTTGAAGGCTACCATCTTCAGAATTATTATCTACAAAAATTAATTTATAATTAGGATAGGAAGTCATTTTAAGTGACTTGATGCACTTCTCAACCATTTCTCCCCCATTCCAATTTACTACTACTATGCAGACTAATGGAAACTTTTTCATTTTATAACCTCTATTTTATTGTTTTTAAATCCTATTATACCCCTATATTTCAAAATTTTTTCTTTTGTAAAACCCGCTTTTTCAATACCATTAATAGAAGCTTTATTATTAGACTCTACATAAATATAAGATTTTACAAAATTCTTTTGCATAAGATAATCTTTTATTTTTGTAAGCATAGCTGAATAAATTCCTTTATTTCTAAATTCCTTATTTGTATAGCAATCATAAATTACTGCTTCTCCACTTTGTAATGGAATTTTTGCATTAACTTCTAAAATATTCATTTCTTCAAATGAAACCCAAGAATAATGCGCTAATTTGTTGTTAAAAAGATAAATAAAACACTGGTGACCTTCATCAAATCTTTCTTCAATTGTTTCTTGAGATATGTTACTATCTTTGTCCACAAACTTCATCATCTCTTTAATATCTGCTGGTTTGAATACCCCCTTTATCTTTGGCTCTAAAATTTTATTATTTTCTAAAAATGACGAATAAAGAAAAACTGTAGAATTATTGTATATAAATTTCTTAAAAAATATTTTAAATAAATCTCTTTTTTTGATTTGATTTTGTTTATATTTTTCTTTTGAAAGATAAATTTGAAGTTTTAAAGAATCTCTTATATTTTTTATAAATGGTATATTTCTTATCACCTTTCTTCCTAAAATATAAACTGGATTACCTGATTTGACATAATAAGTTTTTATTTGGCCCCCCCATCTTTCTTTAAATCTATTTACTCCTTTTAAATGCCCATGAGCTTTTAGTTGATAGCCCCCCAAATCAAATATCTTAAATCCATTTCTTTTCCCCCATTGAATAAGTGACCAGTAAAGTAAATTATTAGGTTGAAATTTTAAAAAACTATAAAGAGATGCATTATATTCTAATTTAAATTTTTCTTTATTTACAACAATAATAATTGCTCCTGCAATAATTTTATTATCTTTTTTAGCTACAAATAAAATACTATTCTCTTTTTTCAAATTTTCAATTTTTTCAGGAACAATCCCCCCATAAATCATTGTTTTTTTGTAAATATTGTAAAATTTTTGCAGATCTTCTATTTCTTTAGTTTTTTGAACTATAATCTCTTCTTTTTCTGCTTTTTTTATGCCCCACTTCGCATCTTTATCTATTGCATCAAATAGCTCCTCTTCGCTTTTTAATAAATCGATTTCTATTGTTGCTTGAATGTCTTTAAACATATTTTAAAAAGCTGGTTGTCGTTTAAAAATATTTAGATAATAAGATAAGTTTAATAAATCTAATTTTTTTGTTTTTATATGAAAGGCATAGCTTTTTCTGTAGATGTAGAACCTGATTTAAGAACAGGAGATTATAAAGGTATTAAAGAGGGCATACCAAGATTAGAAAAACTTATGGACCAGTATAACATTAGGCCAACCCTTTTTATTACTTGCGACTGCATTGAAAAATTCCCAAAAATATTTAAAAGACTTCATAAAAAAGGATGGGAAATTTCTTTACATGGCTACACTCATGTAAGGTTTGATGATTTAAGTTTTAAAGAAAAAGAAAACAACCTTAAAAAATCAATAACCTGTTTTAAGAAGAATTTAGGAATAGCTCCTGTTGGTTTTCGTGCACCTCAACATTCTTTAGATGAAGATACTCTTATCCTTTTAAAGAAATATAATATAAAATATGATTCCAGTTTAACTCCCTGGAATTTCTATCATTTAATATTTTTTTGGAAAATAAAACTAAACCAAAAATACAATTTTACAAATCCTAAAATACATTATAGAAAAAATGTAATGGAAATACCAATCACTTCCTTAATCATGCCATTTACAGGATTTTTATTAAGAGTATTGCCAAATTTCTTATTAAAAATTTTCTTTTTTAAATTAAAAATAGTAAAATACCCTGTTTTTTTTATGCACTCTTGGGATCTAATAGAAATTCCTGATTCTAAAGTATACTCTATATGTCCTCTAGATGATTTTATTGAAAAACTAGAGTTACTATTAAATTATTTTTCAAAAAGAACCAAATTTAATACTTTGGAAGAGATTTACCACCAATCCAAGCTAGAATCAAAAGAATTATCGCATTTTGAGCAGATTGGAGTAGAAAACTCAAAATCCAATTGATTTTTAAGTAAATCTTGAAATTTTTTAGATTCTCGTATCTTTAAAATATCCTCATTTATTAAATTACCAAAAGTAACTTTTGATTCATAATCCCTACAACACATAATAACCTTTCCTTCAACATCGACAGTTACTGCATTCCATAAAGTCATACAGGGCCATCTTTTATATTTAAATGAAGGACGTTTTACCATTTCATTTAATGCTCCTGCCCAATCTGAAGGGGGATATACCCTAACAGAATCTGAAAAAGGGCTCCAAAAATCTATAAAATTTTTAACATCTATTTCATTTTCTTTTAGAATCATTAAAGATACATTTGTCAAAATAGGATTCCCAAGCTCTTTATTTTTTTTAAGAAAATAAACGACATTATTTTTAGTTTTTTCATAATCCAATCCCATTATTTTTTTGTAATTACTTTCTGTTCCATTTATTGAAAAAGTCATTTTTTCAATTTTAGTTTTTAATATCTCATCAGCAGTTTTTTGGTCTAAAAGCGAAGCATTTGTATATATCTCAATTTTAAGTTTAGGATATTTTTCATTAATATATTTGATTTTGTCAATTAGATTTTTATCCATAAAAGGCTCACCAAAACCAGTTATAACCAGCTTTTTGATATCATATCTATTTAATACATTATTGATAATTTTCTTAAAATTTTTTAAGGACATAACTTTCGCCTTTCTTTTCATTATTGTATGCGGACACATAACACATCTTGCATTACATAAGTTAGTATTTTCAATTTGTAAAATATAGGGTTTTAATATTTTAGCTTTCTTTTTAATATTATTGCCATAAATCTTATTATAAAAAGGAGAATTAACTGAATTTTTTAAAAAAGTTCTGGAAAGAGAATATTTTTTAATGGCTCTTGATAGCCCCTTAAGTTTTTTATAGTATTTTAGCTCTTTTATTAGGTATTTTAGATCCATAATTTTTAAAACAACAATTAATTTATAAATATAACTAAGTCTATTCAATTATGAAAATTTTAGAAATAAGTCCATTTTCAGCAGGAATTTGTGGAGTTTGGACCAGAGTATTTGGAGAAGCTAGCAGACTTGCTAAAAAACATGATGTATACATATATTCATCAGATATTTATAGAGGAAGCAATGAAAAGAAAAAAGCAAAATTTTATGAAGAAATAGATAACCTAAGAATAACTAGATTTCCTACAAAAGGATCTTTTGGACAAAATACTTTTTTTTGGAATTATAAAAAACAAGCACTTAAATTAAAACCAGACATTATTATCACTCATGCTTACAGACAATATTATTCTACAAAAGCTTTAGAAATTGCAAAAAAATTAAATATCCCTTGTTTTTTAGTTACTCATGCCCCATTTTTAGATCCAAAATTAAGAAATTGGAAATTAAATCTTGCAGTATCTATATATGATTTTTTTATAGGCAGAAGAATTTTAAATCAATATTCAGGGATAATTCATATAACTCAATGGGAGCTCCCATACCTTAAATCTTTAGGTGTAGAAGATGAAAAGTTAATCTATCTCCCCAATGGGATTCCAAATGAATTTTTTAGTACAAAATTAAATAAGGCTTTTAATAATAAAATTTTGTTTCTAGGAAGAGTCGCTCCAATAAAAAATTTAGAGATCTTGATAAGAGCCATTTATCTATTGAAAGATAAAAATATAAACTTAGATATAGTAGGTCCTGCTGAAGAAAATTATAAAAACGAATTAATTAAACTTATAAAAAAATTAGGCTTAGAAGAGAATATAAAATTCTACCCAGCAATCTACAAACTTAAAGAAAAGATAAATTTAATAGATAAATATGGTCTTTTTGTCCTTCCCTCTAAACGAGAAGGACTTCCCCAATCTCTTATTGAAGCAATGGCTAGAGAAAGGATAGTAATTTCTTCATCCACAATGGCTGGAAAAGAATTAATAAAACCTGGGGAAAATGGATTTATATTTGAAATAGGTAATGAAAATCAATTAGCTGAAATATTTAAAAAAATATTAAATATGTCAAAAAAACAAAAAGAAAAGATACAAAAAAATGCAAGAATTTCTGTAAAAAAATTTGCTTGGAATAAATTAATTAAAAATATCGAGGACATTCTGGCAAAAAATAATTAATATTTTTAAAATGAAAATCACTTTAATTTCAGCTGCAACATATCCTTCAGATCAGGGCATAAGGACAATTTCTTCTGTTTTAAAAAAAGCAGGACATGAGGTAAAACTTGTTTTTATGACTTTAAGTGAAGATTATTCTAAATTTTACAGCTTAGACGAACTTATTCAGCTTTCTTATCTTTGCCAGGATTCTGAACTGATAGGAATTTCTTCATTTGTTTCAACTGCACCAAGAGCAATTCAAATAATAAAATCTCTTAAAAAACAATTTCCGCAAATCCCTTTAGTTTGGGGAGGGATTCATGCAACAATATCCCCTCAAGAATGTATTAACCATTGTGATATTGTTTGTGTTGGAGAAGGTGAAGAAGCAATTTTAGATTTAGTTAATGCAATTAAAAATAAAAAATCAATCAATAAAATTAAAAATTTATGGATAAATAAGAATAATGAAATCATAAAAAATTCAGTAAGGCCCCTAATAGATAATTTAGATAAAATTCCATTACCAGATTACGATACTAATTCACATTATATTTTAGATAGGAAAAAAATAAGAAAATTTTCAGAAGAAGATTTAGATGGAGCAATTTTCTTTTTAACAGGCAGAGGATGTCCATACGGATGTGATTATTGCAGTAATAGTTTGTTAAATGAATTATATAATGGAAAAAGAAAAAAAATAGTGAGATGGCATTCCATAGACTATATTATCCAAGGAATTCTAGAATTAAAATCTAAGTTCCCTTCTTTAAGTTATTTTGATATAAGGGATGATACCTTTTCATTAAGACCTTTGGAACAAATAAAAGAATTTAACAAGAAATATAAAGAAAAAGTTAAAATGAGATTTAAATGCCTCGGAGATCCAAAGACAATTGATGAAGAAAAAATTAAATTATTAGTAGATGCTGGTTGTACAGATATTATTGTAGGAATACAAGGTACTGAAAGAGTAAATAAAGAAATTTATCATAGAAACCAAACAAATAAAGATGTATTAAAAGCAGCAAAAATAATTAATATATATAAGGATAAACTGACAGTTATGTATGATGTAATAACTTGTAATCCCTATGAAAAACCTGAGGATATTATAGATATGATAAGATTACTCCAAGAGATCCCTAAACCATACTTTCTTTCTGTGAACAATTTGGTTTTTTTTAATGGATCCAAATTGTATGAAAGGGCTTTTAAAGAAGGAGTAATAAAAAATCCTAAAGATTCTGCTGTAACCCTAAATTATTGGGATAGAAGCGCTCATATCCTTTTAAAGAGAAAAAATATGTATCTTGTTCTGATTCTTAATTTAATGAGGGGAGTAGCAACAGAAAAGAAATTCGGGGTAATGCCAAATTCATTAATTAATTATTTATTAAATTCAGAAAGAGTAAAAGATAATTTAGAACATCCTTTTTGGACCATTTTTGTACTGCAATTTGTAAAAGTTTACGATTTCATAAGAGAACATATTTTAAAGCCAACTTATAGAAAATTACCTGCATCTTTTAAGGTGCGGTATGATAAAAGACGATATAAATAATTATTTTTCATAGAAACTTGAATCTTCAAAATTTGAAAATTTAAATGCTTTTTTTCTTGCTTTGCATGCAGAACAAACTCCACAATGGACAGGTATTTCTTTTTTAAATCCTGCCCCAATGTAACAGCTATAAGTTTCTCTTAAATTAATCTTTAATTTTTTTGCAATTTCTATCAGTTCTTCTTTATCTTTTTCTAAAAAAGGAGCTTTAAATTCAAAGTTTTCTGATTGAGTACAATAAGGAATAATTTCATTCATTTTTTTCAAAAATTCAGGAGTAGTATCTTTAAATCTTAATTCTCCCTCATATTTAATGCCAAGATAGATATCATATTTCTCTTTTTTAGATATAAAATTTGATTCTGCAATCGCTAATCCAATTAAAAGGAATAAAGAATTTCTACAAGGCACATACCAAGAAATTAAATCGTTTTTGTCTCTCATATTTTTATTATCTTGATTTATTAAAGAAGTGCTATTTTCACCAAGCCATTTTAAATTAATAATTTTTAACTCTGAATTTAAAATTTCAGCAGTTTTTTTAACACAAAACAACTCTTCTTCTAATGCTTTTTGCCCGTAGTTTATAAAAAGCAAAACTAATTTTTCAATATTTTCAACTTTTTTAAGATAATGTGCAAGAACAACACTATCTAATCCTCCAGATATTAAAACTATAGCATTATTCATATTTCTTAAGATAAGATTCACTATAAAAAACTTTATATAATGAGTTAATACTATCTTTTTATGACACTTAAAAAAATATCTGAATTAAAAGAGGGAGATATTATCCTAGTTTATGGAGAAAAAGCGCTAATTAAAAAAATAGAAAGTTCTGGCAAAGGCATTAAACAAGGAAAAGTTAAATGTAGGATAGAAGCAGAAAAATTAAAAGACCATGAGCCAATTATTGTTATAAGATTATTAGAAGATAAAATTGAGACTGCTTAAAATGATTCATATCATTATCGCTTCTTATGGAGAGCCCAAAGCTACAGTTCGGGCAATTAATTCTTTTCTAGAACAAAATATAACTGAAGAGTTTAAGATAATCATTTTAGATCCTTTTAAGGAAACTGAGGAGTACATAGATAAAAATATAAAAGATAAAAGAATAGAATTCTTTTTAGACCCTGGAGAAGGAAAAAGTTATGCATTAAATATCTTATTTGAGAGGATTTATTCTACTAATCAAAAAGATATCATTATCTTGACTGATGGGGATGTTTATGTCTCTAAAAATTCTTTAAAGGGGATAATCAATGCATTTAAAGACCCTAAAGTAGGATGCGTAACTGGCAAACCTGTTTCTTTAAATTCAAGAGAGAATAAATATGGATACATTTTTTCATTATTATTTAGTGGAATAGATAAAGTTCGAAAAAGACTTTCTAGTGAAAATAAGTTTTTTGAATGCACAGGATATTTATTTGCAATTCGTAATGGAGTATTACAGGGATTTCCATTAGAAACCTCTGAAGATAGTATAATTCCTTATTTATTCTGGAAAAAAGGATATTTTATAAGATATATTCCTGAAGCAGAAGTGTATGTTTTAAATCCTCAAAACTGGAAGGATTATAAAACCCAAAAAATTAGAAATATAAAAGGACATGAAAACCTTAACAAAATTGCAAAAGATTTGCCTAGAACAAAATCTTTTGGTAATGAAATTAAAGAAGGGTTATTTTTTGCTTTAATATACCCTAAAAGTATAAAAGAGTTTTTCTGGACAATAGAACTTATGATTAGCAGACTCTATATTTATTTAACTGCTTTTTTTGAAATTAAATTTAAGAAAAAAACTTATTCTGATGGATGGAGAAAAGATAATTTAGTTTCAACTCGCCCCCTAGATTAATTTTTTTAATTCTTCTCTTAATTCATTTAAATTTTGAACTATCTTTACTTGTCCTGCGATTATTACACTTATATCTCCAATAGAATCTTGAAGATTTCTATCTGTTTTAAGTCCAATAACTTTTTTTCCAATTGCTTGAGCATATCCCATTTCCCAAGCAGTTCCAGCTCCGACATAAATACCATCTAATACTCCAATCATTAAATCACATCCCTTAATTTCATTTAAATCCTGTTCAGAAATCCTTTTAATGCTTTCTTTTTTTCCATCATACAATCCAGCATCTCTATGAGGTAAAAAAGTTTCAAAATTCATTTTTTTGCAGATTTTATCAATTTCTTCTAAAAATAGTCTACCTTTTTCTTCACAAAGGGGCCCAGCAATATATATTCTCATAATTTTCTTAAAATAGGCTATTTTTTAAAGATTCCTATTAAACCTCCATAAGCTTTTAAATGCTTTATTTATATTAAATAACATGGAGAAATGGAATAAAAAATGCAGATTTTTCAATGAAAAGTATGCTTGTGATACATTAGCTAGCGAGGGATATACTAGTTGTAATGAATGCAAGTTCTCTCAATCATACTCTAAAAAAATACTTATCATAAAATTAGGAGCAATGGGAGATGTTATACGTACAACCTGCATACTCCCTGCAATAAAAAAGAAATATGGAGAAGATGTTTTAATTTATTGGGTTACTCATCCAGAATCTTTTGATTCACTTAAAGATAATCCTTTAGTGGATAAAACTCTAACATATAATTCTGAAAATATTTTAAGGTTACAACAGGAAAAATTTGATATATTATTTTCTTTAGATATTAATCCTCCTGCAACTTTATTAGCTAATTTAGTAAAAGCAGATGAAAAATTCGGATATTTTTTTGATGAGGGAGCTACAAATTGTTTTAATAAATATGCAGAAGATTATCTCGAAACAGCATTTCTTAATCATATTAAACTTAATAACAAAAGAACTTATCAAGATTTAATTTTTCAGATTTGTGAATTAAATTATAATAAAGAAAAGCCAATATTTAATTTAACTGAGCGGGGAATTAAGTTTCGTGAACAATTCAAAATAAACAATAAAATAAATGAAAATGACCATCTTATAGGGATAAATATTGGTTCTTCTTCAAGATGGAACTCCAAATTTTGGGATATCCCCAAAATTAAAGAATTAATAAAAAGAATCCCTAAAGAATATAAAATAATTATTTTTGCAGGTCCAAATGAAATATCAAAACAAAAGAATTTAATTGAAGAAATGTCTAATGAAAATATTTATCTATTAAAAAACAATCCAGAAAACAATATAGAAGAATTTGCTTCACTAATAAGTATTTGTGATATTATTATTTGTGGGGATACTATGGCATTACATCTTGCTTCAGCATTAAACAAAAAAGTGATAGCATTATTCTTTGCAACCCCTTATGATGAAATCGAAGATTATGGTAATATCTCAAAAGTAGTCTCTCCTTTGTTTAAAGATTATTTTTTAACTAATTATTACATACCTGAATTAGCAGAGAGTATCTTAATTGAAGAGGTAATTAAATATATACCTAAAATTTAATAAAATATCTCAAAAAACATAAAAATAAGTTATTTTATAAGATAAAAATCTATAAAAATGAAAATTTCTAAGGGATTATTATGGTAAAGACAGAAAGAACAACTAGTTTAGCCCCTAAAGAGAATAATCGGATATTGTTTATACATCCCCCCCAATCAAAATCTAGAGATGGAAATAGGGAGGGATTAAACGTTAAAATACCCCTTGGTTTTTTGTATATGGCTGGAAGCCTTGAAAAAGAAGGCTTTGAAGTTAAAATATTAGATTGCCTTTTATATTACAAGCAAAAAAGGATTATTGATAATACTACGGTAAAAATAGGTTTGTTTCCAGATCAAA
Organism: Candidatus Pacearchaeota archaeon; assembly: GCA_041651235.1. Lineage (GTDB taxonomy): Archaea > Nanobdellota > Nanobdellia > Pacearchaeales > GW2011-AR1 > ARS1285. The sequence continues at coordinate 228,775 of JBAZJQ010000001.1, read as the reverse complement.
TAATTGAAGTAATAAAAGAATTTAATCCAGGGATTGTAGGAGTAAGTTGTGCTTATTCTCCTTATGAAAGTGATTCTTTTGAAATAATAGATTTAGTTAGGAAAAATTTTAAAGATATTTTAATTGTTGTTGGAGGGGCTCATTCTTCTGCAAATTCAGAACATGTCCTTAGAAATAAAAATATTGATTTAGTAGTTATAGGTGAAGGGGAATTAACTATTGTAGAAATAGCTCAGAATTTTATTTCTGGAAAATCTCTAAAGAGAATCACAGGTACTGCTATTAGAGATAAAGGCAAAATAATCATCAACAAACCTCGAGAATATATAAAAGATTTAGACCTTTTAAGGCCTGCTTGGCATCTTATTAATCTTAACAAATATTTTGAACATCCTAATAACTCTCTTGCAACTATGAGAAAAAACTCAATTGATATTATTACCAGCAGAGGGTGTCCTGGAAATTGTGTTTTTTGTTCTATTCATACTGTTTGGGGAAGAGGTTGGAGAGCAAGAAGCCCAAAAAATATTGTAGACGAGATTGAATTTTTATCTAAAACTTATAACTCAAAACAATTTAGAATCCAAGATGATAATCTTACTTTAAATAAAAATCGGACAATTGAAATATGCAATGAGATAATAAAAAGGAACTTGGATGTTAAATGGGATACTCCAAACGGGATAGCTATATGGACCCTAGATGAAGAATTGCTTCTTAAGATGAAACAAGCAGGATGTTACAGAGTTACTTTTGGGATAGAATCAGGATCCCCAAGTACTCAAAAATACATAGGCAAGATTATTGATTTAAAAAAATTAGACAGATTAGTTAATTTTTGCAATAAAATAGGGTTATGGGTCTGCGGAACATTTATAATTGGTTTTCCAAATGAAACAATCGAAGATATAAAAAAGACTGAAAATTATATAATCTCTTCTAAAATAAATTTCCCTTTTATTTATATAGCACAACCCTACCAGGGAACAAGAATGTATGAAGATTTTAAAAAACATCATTTAATTAAGGATTTTAGATGCAGAAGTAATGTTTCTGAAACAAAATATAATACAACTAAATTTACTAGCCAGGAATTAAATAATCTATTAAAAAATATTAATAGAAAATTTTATATAAAGAAAATACTTTCTTATACCAATCCTTTGATTTTTTATTCAGAGTTTTTATCAAAAATAAAATCATATGAAGATTTAAAATATGTAAAAAAAATGGTCGTGGCGATACTTTTTAAATCAAGGAAGTTATCATAATACATGGAAGAAAACGAATTAAAAAAAGATGAAGAAATAGACCAAAGAGTAGAGAAATTAAAAAAATGGTTTTATAAGCCAGAAAATATTCTGCTTACAGGATTGCTTATTTTTTCTTTTATCATATTGATTTATTATTTTAATATTACTCAAAATCAGCCCCTATGGTGGGATGAAGGGGAATATATGTCTACTGCAAATTATTGGGCATTAGGGATACCTTATGATATTCACCCTGCAAGACCTCCCCTCTTTCCTTTTTTAGCTGCAATACTTATTAAAATTGGATTTGGACTTTTGGGGGTGAAATTTTTATTAGAATTAGTTCCTGCTATTCTTAGTATTTTATTTATTTATAAATTGATTATAGAAATGTATAATGATAGAAAATTAGCCCTAATAACCGGATTTATTCTTTCTGTTTCCTGGATTCATATTTTTTATACTATGCGTATGATGACCGATGAATTATCGTTTTTATTCGGGATTCTAGCAATATTATGCTTCTGGAAAGGTTATGTTCATGATAAAGGCAAGATTTACATTTGGTTAGTAGGTCTTTTTGTTGCATTAGCATTCTTAAGCAGACTCACAGGAGTATTATATGGAGTATTTTTAATTATATTCTTGCTTTTTACAGATAGACTGAAATTTTTTAAAAATAAGAATATATGGATTGCTTTATTGATTGCTTTCTTGACTATAACTCCTTATCTAATTTGGAGCTATTCCTATTTCGGAAATGCATTTGCATTTAGGGAAGGTTATGGGGGGGTAACAGAATCTCCTTTAGGATGGTGGATGTTAAAATTGGTTTTTGATTACCCTGAAATGGGGTTTTTCATAACTTTTTTAATAGGGATTATTACTCTTCTGCCAATGTTTTTGGGCTTGGATCAATTAATATTCAACAAAGAAAAAAAATATTATGCGGATTTTTTTAATTTATTAATTATATTATTCACACTTGGATTTTTCATTTATTTTTTAAGAGATGGAGAAAATAGATGGTTAATGATGATGTCAATAGGGATTTTTACTATATCTGCTAAAGGAATACTCTCACTGTATAAGTTATCTAGAAAAAAAACAGGAAAAATACTTTCTGTTTTAATTTTAATGCTTCTTTTGTTTTTTGGTGCTTTTTATGAGATTCGACATGCAGACATAATAATAAATTTCAAAAAAGATTCATATCTGCCTGTTAAAGAAGCTGCTTTGTGGATGAAGGATAATTCAAATTATTCAGATGTAATCATTAGTACTTCAAAAACCCAGATGCCCTATTATGCTGAAAGAAAAGTAATTGCTCCTTATAACTATGAAGAGAGTAGAGAGTATACCCAAGAGGAATTTTCAGCAGTCTTCCAAAAATATAAACCAAAATATTATGTAGTTTCTATATTTGAAACTTATTTTCCTCCTTGGACATATACTTATCCCCAAAATAAATCTAATTTTGTTCCTGTGAAAGCTTGGTTTGCAGATCAAGAAAAACAACAACCAATTTTGATTATTTATGAGATAAATTATTCGGATAATTCCTAATCCCTTTAAACTTTACTATTAGATAAATGAAATGTTATTCCTATAAAAGAGAATAAAAAATAAATGATCCCTGTTAAAAATGTGAGTATTGGATGAAGAAACCATGCTTTTTCTCTGGTTTCTACGAATTTCTTTATAGAGATCAATATATTCGGCAAAATTGTAAAACTACAAAACAAGTTTATTATTAAATCTCTTCTTTCTTTTTTTGATTGAGGCATATAAGAAAATTCAGTTTTTTCTTTTTTTTCATAAACACTGGCCCATTTTTTCTTCTTTTTTAAAAAGTTTGAAAAGCCATTAGTTGCCCAATGATGGGTATATGCTTTTTTAGGAATAGCTATCTTGTTATATCCTTTTTTAATTAGTCTTTTTATATTTTCAGTATCTTGAGTGTATCCTCCAACTTCATCTAAATAAGACTTTTTATATATAAAACAATTACCTCCAGTAACTATTATATTATTTTTATCTATCTTTACAACAGTACAATCTTCTTTTTCTTCTCCAATTTTTTTGAGATTAATTATCCCATCCAAGCTCCTATAAGCAAAAAAAGGATCAGTTCCCATTAGAGCAACATACTTATTTACTAGATTATCATTTTCTTTAATCATAACCCTGCAAGCACAACCAAAAATATCTTCTTTAGAAAAAGGCTTAAGCATTTCATTAATCCAATTATTTCCTTGCAATTCATTATCCTGATCAACCATAGCAACAAATTTTCCTTTTGCAGATTTCCACCCCAACCACTTTCCTTTACCAAATCCCTCTGGAAGTTTTTGCGGATTGTTTAATATTTTTATGTTTTTAAAATTATTTTTGTAATTCTCTAATACTAAAAGAGTTTCTTTTTCAGATCCTCCATCTACTAATATAATTTCTATATTTTCTATATTTTTTTGTCTTAATATGCTATCTACACATCTTTTAATCAATTCAGGCTGATTATAGGTGCAAATAATAAAACTTAAATTAGTTTTCATTATCTTATTTTTCTATCTGATAAGAGATTTATTAGGGGCATCTTATAAAGAAAAATTAATTTATCTAATATATAACTTTCATCCACAAAACATTTTTCACATACTCCTACTCTTTTTTTTAATAATTGTTTTCTAAATTGTCTAGCTTTTTTATTATTCCATATTTTCATAAATGGTTCTATAAATGCATTACCCAATACAATTTCATTGTTACAATGAACATCACATGGAACAACATATCCATCCCAGGTTATACAAGGATTATACCATGGATAAAAACAAGGTTTAGATAACATTATTTTCGAGTAGTCTTCAGGGCTGTTCAAGAAAGCTTCTACACTCTCTAGATTAATTTTAGTTTTTACTTTTTTCTTTATTTCTGCAAGTTCTTTTTTTATTTCCCTTATTTTATCTAATTCTATATTTCTTTTCTCTTCATTTTCAACTTTCCCAAAAGACATAGCCACGGCACCATTTATTGCATCAACTCCTAACGAATCCGCAAATTTGATAAATTTTATTAGATCCTCTGCATTATCTTTTTGAAAAACATAGAATAAATGTATCTGGGTTTTGCTTTTCATCTTGTTTCTATATCCAATTAATTTTTTTAAATTTTCAATTACTTTATCAAAATTAGCTCCTTTTCTTATTTTTTCATATCTCTCTTTTGTCATAGCATCTATAGACATAGATATAAAAGTTGGATCAGCTTCTATAAGTTTTTTAATATTTTCTGAAGTTAGAAGAGTGCCATTTGTATCTAATTTTACCATTGCCCCTCTCTTTCGGGCATATTTTATTATTTTAAAAATTTCTGGGTTCATAAGAGGTTCACCAAGTCCAGTAAGATTAAGATAAGGAACCTTTATTTCATCATATACTTTTTTAAAGTTTTCAAAACTTAAAACCCCCCTTTTTCTTGTAAGTCCCTTTGTTAAAGGACACATTGTACATTTTAAATTGCATAGAGTTGAACACTCAAATTTTACTTTAAAGGGCTTTCCGGTTTTTTCTTTTGATAAAAATGCATAACCTGCATTAGATAAAATCCTAAAAGGTTTTTTTAAGAGCTGCATAGTAGGGATATTTTCATATATTGGCATTTTTTATACCCTCCTCAAAACTAATCGGATTAATACTTAAATCTTTTTTTAATTCAGTAATATCTGCTTGAGTATCTTCATTTACTCCTTTTATTGCTTCTGGACTTAGTAGTGGAATAAATTTACAGATTAATAATACTAAACTAATTGGAATATGTACTTTTAACTTTTTTATTTTAAATCTTTTTTTGCAGATTTCAATAATTTCATTAAAACTAATATTTTTTGCTCCAGCTATGTCATAAATCTTATTTTTTTGTTGTGTTCTTATAGTCGCATTTATAGATTTGACTACATCCTTTATATGAACCGGATTCATTTTATACTTTCCATTTCCAATTATTGGGATGATAAATGGAATTGATTTTAAAGATTTCCCAATTAAAGAAAGGTTATTTTCATTGTAAATAATACTTGGCCTAAGTATAATATAATCTAATCCAGAATTTTTAATAAGTTCTTCAATTTTTAGTTTGCTTTTGCCATAATCATCTAACGATTTCCTATTAGCAGCCATAGAACTTATGAAAATAAATTTTTTTATCTTTTTATCTTTGCAAACTTCTATTAGATTTCTTGAACATATAAAACTTTTATCTTCCTTGCCTTTCTCATGAGAAGTAGCTAAGTGAATAACAATATCCTTTTTATTTAAATGACTAGAAAAAGATTCCTTATCCATTAAATCCCCAAAAACACAATTTATTTTAAAATTGTTGATAGATTCGATATTACTGCCCTTTCTAATAAGGCATTTAACTTTATTATTTTTAGAAATTAAAGGGAGCAGTTCTTTTCCAATAAAACCAGTCCCGCCCGTTAAAAATATCTTCTCTTTCATTTTTTAAATATCCTTACTCCCTAAATATTCTTTTAATTTAAAAGTAAAACGATTCTGGATAAAATTTTTAAAAAAAGGAGAATACATTTTATTTTTTAGAAAAAATTTCTGTTGATTGAATAAGTATCTTAACTGCTGCCACGCATTTGTTCTATAAAAAGCTGAAAAGAGAATTTTATTTGGAATTTTAGAAACATTTGTATCATGCCCTAAGACCCCAAACCCAGACCATTCTTCTAATTTTGTAGGGACATTAACCTTGCCTTCACTTACACATAAGTCAAAATACGGTGTTCCAGGCATAGGCCTATAAAGTTGTATAAGATTTTCATCAGCAGGAATGTTTTTAATAAATTTTAAAGTCAAATCTAATTCTTCTTTAGTTTCAGTAGGATGCCCCATAATATATGCATTTGTCACAAAAATATTCTTTTTTCTTAATAATTTTGCTATTTTTCTTGATCTATTTAATTCAATTATTTTATTATTCATCTTTTGTATCCTATAACTTCCAGACTCAACACCTAATAGTATTCTTATACATCCAGAATCTGCAATCATATCAATCATTTCTTTATCTAGAATCTGATATCTTGCAGCAGTATACCATTTAAGTTTAAGTTTATTTTTTTTAAGAGTTTCACAGAATTTTCTTGCATATTCTTTAGATACTAAATGTAAATCTTCTCCAACATCCAATATATCAATTTTATTTTTTATTAATCCTTGTACAAACTTATATTCCTCTATGGCCCTTTGTGGATTAGCTATTCTATAGCAGCCAAGATATTCTTTTACATTTTTGTTACTATTGTGACAAAAACCACATTTAAATGCGCAGCCTCTAGTGGTGCTTATTGGAATAGCATTATTTCTTTTTTCAGGGAAATATTTGTTTATATTTTCTACTAAATCCCAGGCAGGCATAGGAAGATTATCTAGATTAACATAATGTTTAGAAGCAGGATATATCCTTATTTTTTCATTTTTCTTAATGCCTACACCATCTAGTTTTGCTTTTTTTCCTTCATAATATTTTATTAATTCTTGAAAAGTATGTTCGCCTTCACCAATTACCACAGCATCAATATTTTTATTTTTTAAGGTTTGTTCAGGAAGAATCGTAGGATGTGGCCCGCCCCAAACAACAATTTTTCCAAGGTCTTTTGCAAGTTTGCTAACTTTAATTGCCCTTGGAATAGGCGGCCCAGTTAAAACTCTAACTCCAACAATAAATGGATCTATTTTTTTAATATCTTCTTTTAGTTTTTCACTGTTTATTTCTTCACCTGAAAAATCTTTTATAATAACACTATATTTATCTCTTAAGACTGCTGCTAAATGCATTAAACCAATAGGAGGATATAAGGTATGTTCTGCTCCCGGTTCGATTAATAAAATCTTTTTCATTTTTTTGTAATTTTTTTAATGTATCCATATATCATTCCACTACCATAACTAATATGGATCAATAGATATACAAAAGGGAGTACAAAAATCGCTTTATAATCTTTATTATGGATTGAATCATATATTGCAAAGATTAGCGCAGCAAACAAGTATAAAAACAAAGGCAAAAATATTATTAAATTTGAATGCTTAAATCCCGCACCAATAACCTTTCCACTAATGTTCGGGTTAATTAAAATCCCTATTAATAATAAAACCAAGTAAACACAAAAAATACTAGGAATAAAAAAGAAAGGCATTTTAATTGTTTGAGTGAAATTTTCTTTTAAGGGCCTAGTTTTACCATAATTAAATATTTGTTTAAACATCTTTCCAGGACTATCTCTTCTTCTATGATAGATAACAATATCCGGGCTATAAGCAACTTGAAATTTATGCTCTTTTGCTTCTGAAATAAATTTAGGATCTTCTCCTGGAAAAAGGTTTGTATCAAATCTAACTTTATCTAAAACCTCTCTTTTGCATATAAGATTTGCAGAAGTAAGCATAGTTTCATCTGCATTTAAAATTATTTTTTGAGAAGAATATCTATTTGAAGTTTTCCAAGCCCCAAATTTAGAGCTCAATGCATAACCAGAAATTTTTGCAAATTCTTTATCATCTTTAGGAGTTAGTTGTGGTCCTCCAACTATATCAATGTCTTTATACTGATCAAAGAATTCTTCAACTTTTTTCAAATAATCATTTTCTAAAACAGCATCATCATCCAAAAAAACAATAAATCTGCCTTTTGATCTTTCAGCTCCTTTATTTCTATTTTCAGAAGGATTTTTTCCTTTAGCAACTATTATTTGAAGCTCTTCTTTAGGATAATCTAACTTCATTATGGATCGGAGTATTTCTGCCCCTCTTTCAGGAGCAACAGGAATTACAATCGAGAATTTCTTACCTTTTTCATTCATGTATTTTAAAACCATTTTTTACTTTTTAAATTAATCTATATTTTATGATGAATTTTTATTTTTTCAGGCAATTTATCATAGAAATCAACCATTTTTTTAAATCTCGAATTCAATAACCTTAATCTAATCACTGATGCAAACATTCTTATTGGAACTTTTTTTAAATTAATTTTAGAACCTCCTTTATCCTCCCAAACTGTGCGAATTTCTTTAATTTTTAATCCTCTTTTTTTTAATTTATAGAGGAGATCCACATCAAATCCCCATTGAGTCAATCCTAGTTCATTAACAATTTGTTCTAAAGCTTCTCTTTTAAAAATTTTAGCTCCGCATTGAGTATCTTTATACGGCAAAAAAAGAAGAATTCTAACCAAAAAATTAAATCCCTTATGGGTTATTTTTCTTTTTAAGCTCATTTTGACCTTTGATTCTTTTAATGCTCTGCTGGCTATTGCACCATCATTTTTGTTAATCGATTTTATTAACCAGTAAAAATGTTCTGGATTTGTAGACATATCTGCATCAACAAATCCAATTAAATCAAAATTTTTAGCAAGTGAATCTTTAAACCCTTCGATTATTGCAAATCCCTTGCCTTTAGGTTTTAAATTTAGAAATTTAATTATAGGATACTTCTTACTCATTATTTTAACAACCCCTTCAGTATTATCAGTAGTATTATTAATGACTACTAAAATTTCTGCATATTCTTTTTTCTTTTTATTTAAATCACTAAAAAATTCCCCATATCTTTCTAAAGTAGCATCTATTCTTTTTTCTTCATTATGGGCCGGGATTATTATACTTATTTTTTTCATGATCTCATTAAAATTAAAGCTCCTATAAAAGTTATGATTGTAGAAAACATAAATGAAATACTAAAATCCTGAATTGTCTGATGTAAATTTATAAGAATGGCTACTTGCATAACTAAAAATAATCCTAAAACAAATAAATGTTTTATTTTAAATGTATTTATTGAAATTTTATACAATATAAATAAATTTAATAGAGATAAGAAACTAAAAGCAATTCCTACATAAACAAGTAGATATCCTACAGAAGTATATCGCATTCCAAATAAAATACTTATTATTATCTGAGGAAAGAAATAAAACAGCAGAACAGCTGTCAAGCAAAGTCCAGATACTAATATAATCGACTTTTTGATAATACTTTTAGTTTTTGTTCCAGTTTCAAATCTTTCAGAACTTATAGGGAACATAGCAAGAGATATAGCCATAGTACTAAATAAAATCATCTTACCAATCATAGAAAGTACCGCATATTGTCCTACTAATTCTGCTTTGAAAAATATTTTTGCCAGAACAACATCTAAAGTGTATAAAATTGTAATCATCAAGATAGCTAAAAAAGTAATAATATTTTGCTGATTTAATATTTTTATTTTTTCTTTAAAACCGTCATGAGTTTTTAAGATATTGTTAATTTCTGGGAGAATAAGTAAGAAACCAAGAATATTTGCAGCAATAAATCCTACTATCGCCCCATAAACTCTAAATCCAACTAAAACTAAACTAACTGCAATTAATATTTTGATAATAGATATTAAAATGAAATTAATACCCCAAGATTTGAATTTTTTAAGGCCTTGCAAAATTCCAATACCAATCGGATAAATAAATGCTCCAAATAAAACTAATCCTGTAAAAATTAGAATCCCAATAGAAATTTTTAATAAATCTGTTAAAATTAAAGATAATAGAGAAAATAAAATAAATGCAATTAAAGCAATCAATAAAATTCTCTTAGTTAAATACCCCATCAGGGATTTTATCTTACCAAATTCTTTCCTAACCACAAACGAAGTTGTATATTTTGATACAACTGTCTGTATAGACATGGTAGGTACATTAAATAGATAGATCATACTAGTAACTACTGCTAATACCGCATAATCTTCCGGCCCCAACATACGAGCTAAGATGAACTGAAATAAATAATTAACTAAATTGCCTACATTAAGTAGAATTAATAAGATTAAACCCCCTCTGATTAATTCATTTTTTGAGAAATTTTTAAAATTATTCATTAGGCAAATAACTCCTTCTTAAATATAATCAATGAAATTAAACATAATATTATTTGAAAACAAAATATTAAATAAACAACATCTCTTTCATAAACTTTTTTCTTAAATTTTTTTAGTATAAATAATGACAAATGAGTTAACCCATAAATATGATTATAGGGCATTTCTAAACTATTATCTATGTTAGGTTTACCAAAAGACTGCTTTTTTAAGTTCCCTCTTAATTTTAAGAAAGTTTCCAGTATATATGGAATAAAAATAAAAATAGCGATTTTTTCAAAATTACCTAAAATAGCCATACAGGCAATTAAAGCTCCAATAGAATAAGTTAGAATATCCCCCGGAAGCACCTTTGCAGGAAATTTATTATAAATATAGAACCCAATTAATGCAGCAACCATACATAATCCGATTATTGCTAGCCAAGAAGACCCCGTAATGTATGCAACAAAAGATAAAAAGGAAATTATGATTATTCCTTGACCAGACTCTAGCCCATTAAATCCCGCAAGCATATTATAAGTAGTTGTAGCACCAATAATTCCAAAGGGGATAATTAACAAAGGATATATTAATCCTAAATTTATTTCTCCAAATAACGGAAAAATCATTGAATGATGTCCTGCATTTATAACTACTAATGGAATTGAAGCAATTAAAGCAAGAAATAATCTAAATCTTGCAGATAATCCTCCGTGATGCCACCCAAGCAAATCATCTGTTAACCCAATTATTGCGAGGATTAATATAACACTTAATAAAGCAAATATTTGAGATTCAATAGCGTTTATGTCTAATATAAAAGTTCTAATAGCAATATAGGATAAAATTCCTAGCGAAAATGACATAATTACTACTACCCCTCCAGAAGCAGCTAGATTTTTAGGTTTATCAAATTGATTCATATTTTCCCACAATAATCCTGCTTTGTTGCATCTTTTAATCCATTTCGGGAGAATTATTAATGTAAGTATTAAACTTAAAAATACCGAAATAAATAACAAAATTTCCATGAACTATCTAAAATTTAGTGCTTTTAAAACTTAATTATTCTCTTTTATAATTTCCAGCTTAGATATTTAGAAGGATCTGTATCCAAATATTCAGGTTTTATTTTTTCATTTCCAGTATATTCAATTTCCCAGATTTTTATAGGTCCTTGTACCCCATTAAAATAAATAAAATCTGGCAGATCCATACCTTGGCTATTTAACTCATTTATTATTAAATTTGTTTCTGAATGAACTAATTTGAAATTAGGAAAATTATTAAATGGATCATTTAAAATATATTCTTGAGCTAAATATCCCCTCATTACTCTTGGAGATAAAAACATCGCTGCACCCATAGGATTTTGACTAATTCTTCCTTGAGAATCTGATATAATTCTCGGCATGAAGTAAGCACAACCCTCAATTCCGGAATCAAATTCCATAAACCCTTCATTAACAGAAGCATATTTTAAATTGATTTTATATTGTTTACCTTGATAAGTTGCGATAATATATGGTGGATTGACTTTTAATATCCCTCCTTTATCTTCTAATGGGAGTATAATCGCGATAATTCCTGTTTTTCCTGCAGGTAAGAAAGTACCGTCTTCTAATAAGGTATCTTCATCTAAAACAAATCCGCCAGGATAAACATATAATGTTTCATTTTTAGTCTCTTGCGTCTGTTTTTCATCTATTAAAAAAGCACTTATCCAAGAATATTTATCATAATCTTCATTGCTTCCAATAATTGAAAAAGCCCCATATTTGCTAATATCTGTAGAATCTATAAGTAAATGAGTTGCATTATGATTATATAAGAATTCTAATGAATCTTTTTGATTATCTCCTGTTAAAACTAATCTTCCCATATAATAGTTCCAAAAGGTAATTGCATTACCTCCATCAAGGACAGTTGCACGATTTCCAATACTTTGCACCCAATATCCATAATCCCACCAATGTGCAAAAACTGCGTTTTCAGGAGTGTTTATTCTTACCCAATCCATTGCTTTTTGCCATTGTTGGTTGTAATATGAAGGAATATAATTATAAGAAGTTGATTTTATTTCTTGGTAGTATCCATTAATTTGTCCCGGAACTCCAAATAGAATCACTACAAGGGTTAATAATACTAGTATGAAAAATACTAACCAAAGAGTTTTAAAAATCTCGTCTTTATTTTTTTTCCATTTCTCAAAACTATCTAAAATTAAAAATGATGCAAAAATAGGTACAATGGGGCCAAGAACCATAATTAATCTAACTGCTCCTCTTGCACTAAATATCGCAAGCAAGAATAAAGAAAAAAGGACTAGATATTCAAATTTAATTGATTTAAATGCTTCATTGTTTTCCCTATCATATTTAGAGTAAATTTTAAGAGATAACGCCACAAATACAAATGCAGTTCCATAATAAGTTAATTTACTTATGAAGCTTTCTCCATTAAAAATACTTGTACTCGAATACCTTGAAAATACCATTCCAATTAAAAAGAGAATATATGCTCCAGTTAAAATCCAAGAATCTTTATTTTTTAATTTGTTTAACATTTTTTTAAATAAAAATATAGACCCTATAAAAAACAACCAAAACATAAGAGCAATCCCTTTCAGATGCGGCCCAAAACTGCCTTCCCATTCATTAAAAAAAGGTTGTTTATTTTCAGCAACAGTAGTATTCCACCTTCCGATTATAGGTTGGAAAATTGTTTGATGAATTGCTTTTAATTTTTCTATAATAAAATTAGGACCAAATAAAACACTGACTAAAATAATACCTAATAGAATTGCTAAAATTAAAGAGAGAATTGGTTTAGGCAATTTTATTTTTTTAATAAATTCTTTTTCAGCAAGTTTAGTTTTCCACAAAATAAAATGAATTAACAAGACAAAGAAAATAATCGGGGCTAAAATTGTATTTAATGAAGTAAACAAAGAGATTATGCTAAATTTACTTGAAAATAAATTCATAATAATAAATGCAGCAATAAACCATAACCCATAAACAATAAGGTGCTTTTTAGTTACCTGATTTATAACTAAAGAAATTAAAACAGACATGGCTATTGGAATAACTACATAAATAACTCCTCCCCAAATTAATCCCATTAATGCAGTTGAGATTCCTGCTAAAACTGCTAAGATAAATGATTTTCTATTTTTTTCAACATTCCAAGACTTCAAAAATAAATAAAATGATAAAAACATAAAAAAGAAGGCAGCAGATTCTTTTTCTGGAATTCCTGCAACAGTTCTTGATAAAAATACTGGAACAACAATCATGAATAATGTAGATATTAAAGCAAGAATATTTGCTTTAGTATTTTTTTTATCTTTTTCAATAAAAATTTCTCTAACAAATAAGAAAAAAGAAAGTATAGTTAAAACAAACATTATAACGGGGAATAATGCTGCAGCATAAATTACTCCCTTGTTAATTCCCAAAAGATTTAAGGCATCATAGGTCCAAACAATCATATATGGTAATAATTGGGTTTCTATTGAGGTATCAAATCCCAATGGAACATTTCTCATCATATCTATTTTTGGTAAACTTCTATTTTTAACAATAGTTTCTGCATATCTTGTAAATAACCAAGGGTCTAGATCTGGTCCTAATGTCCAGGAATCTGTTGTAATATCCCATAAGCCTGGATTTCCATTATGGTCTGTCATAGGTAAGCTTCGGATATATATCCCCAAAATAACTAAAAATAATAAACCAACCCAAACCCAGATTTGTTTATTTTTAAAAAAACTAATGATTTTTTCTTTTCTTTTATTGATTATCTCTTCTGAATTAAAACTAGATTTAGCTCTTTCATCTGAAATCATCTCTGAATTTAGAATATTTTCTTCCATTTTAATCTTTTAATAAGTCTTTAACTTCGTCAATCAATTCTTCTGCTGTTTTTTCCTTTTCAATTGAATCTCTTCCACAGTAAGGACAATCTTTAGGATTAACTGATTCAAATCTGTAATTGCATCGTGTGCAAGCCCATTTCACCATGTTAGTTCAATTTAGTGTAGCTTTTTAACTTTTTATATGAAATTAAACCACTTTTTAAATATAACTAAATAAATTAGAATATCACTGGAGTAATAAAAACCTCAATTAATGCTGCAATAAACAATAAAACAACCGAAACAATAACTAAGTTTAATGAATCTTGTAAAATTATCCAGAATTTTTCTGTTTGCACATCATGTTTAATTACAGCAATACTAATTATTCCTCCTGCTAAAGCTCCTGCAAAATAAGCACCAATTTCAGGAATTCCATGAATCATATATCTTGCTAATCCTAAAGGTAATTGTAATAAATCTTGTTTTGCAAATATACCAATTGCAGCAGCAATTACACTTGCATTCCAAGCCAATATAAAAATAGCCCCTGCCCCAAAAATCAAAGAAAATACTAATGTAAATATTAAAACATAAATATTATTGGCAAAAATATTAACTATTTTTTCTTTTGATGTTAAAAATGCAGTTGTTTTGGAGATATGTTCAATTCCATAATCAGATACACACTGGTCAAAATGAGCTGGTTTGTTAATCATACAATAAGTTTCGATTTGAGCTACAAAATTCTGATTTCCAGCTGGAAAAACAATATACCAAAAAGAAAAAGCAACAACAAAACCCATAAATAAAAACATAAAAGCATAAATCGCTCGATTGTGCTCAAATAATAGTCTCTTAAACCCTTTAATTTCAAAATCTTTTTCTTCTTCTAATTTTAATGTATAATAAATAAATGGGATTGAAAACATAACCGAAAAGGTTACAACCAAAATTCCTGCATATTTAGATAAGACTGGGTCTCCTGAAAAGACCCATTTAACTAACAATAATGAAATTGTTCCATAAAATGCACCCACAAAAAACATCTCCCAAGGACTTCTTTCAGCTTTTGCAGGATTTACAAGCATCTCTAACATAATAAGTACCTCATTTCAATAATTCTAATGTATTCTTGTTTTTAAATGTTAATGTGATTCAAAAAGTTTTTTATAGTTAGAAAATATAAGAAACTATAAAAGAGATGAATAAACAAAAAATTTTTAATAAAATTGTAAAGGATATTAAGTCAATTAAAATTCAGGGAGCTAAAAATATTGCTAAAAAAGCATTTTATGCTTACTCTTTAATTCCAACAAATACTTCTAAACAAAAATTATTATCTGCACGCCCAACAGAACCTATGCTTGTAAATATGCTGAATAATTCAAAAGTTTTATCTTATTATGAGGTAATTAATCACCTAGATTCTTCTCAGGAGATAATTAATAAAGAGACTTTTAGATTAATCAAAGATAATTCAATTATTTTTACTCATTGCCATTCTTCAGCAGTTGTCAGTGCATTAATTTATGCCCGAAAAAAAGGAAAAAGATTTGAAGTTTATAATACAGAAACTCGTCCTTTATTTCAAGGAAGAAAAACTTCTAAGGAATTAAAAAAAGCAAGAATTAAAGTTACAATGATTGTAGACTCAGCTGCATCAGTTGCATTAAGTGGAGAACAGGGATTTAAAAAACCAAGATTAATTTTGCTTGGTGCTGATGCAATTTTAAAAAAAGGAGTTATCAATAAAATTGGAAGTGAAATGTTTTCTCAGATAGCAAAATCAAATAAAATTCCAGTTTATATACTAGCGAATTCTTGGAAATATTTTCCTAGAAATATAAAAATAGAGCAAAGAGATTTAGAAGAAGTTTGGAAAACAAACAGAAAAATTAAAATTAGAAACCCTGCATTTGAATTTATAAAAAAGAAATATATTTCAGGCATAATTTCAGAATTTGGGTTATTATCTTATAATCAATTTCTAAGAAAAGTCAAAAAAAGGAAATTTATATAAATGTTTTTAAATTGAACTGATTAGAAAATTAAATGCTTAAAAGAGCTATAATTTGGTTTGAAAAATATAATAAACTTTCTTGGATAATTGTCCTATTAACTGCAATTTTTATTTTTTATATCTCTTCATTAACATTTTCTCTAAACTTCCAAAAAACATTTTCATTAAAATCTTATATTTATCATTTTGTAATTTTTTTTATTTTTAGCTTATTTTTTTTAATTTCAGCAATTAAAGGAAAAAAGATTTCTAATTTTATATGGTTTTTAATTATAATAATTTTGATTTTATATGCGGTATTAGATGAATTTCATCAATATTTCGTTCCTGGAAGAAGTTGTTCTTTAAGAGATGTTATAACTGACTCTTTAGGAATATTTTTTGCATTAATCTCCTATAAATTAAAATTATTGTAACCCAAACATTTTTCTTAGAATTATACTAAAGAGCATAGAAAAGCCAATATAATACCATATCCATGTAGATGAAATTGCAGTTACAGCAAAATTACTTCTTAACCAGCTAAATAAAATCAATAAGGGGATTATAGTTATTAGCATCGGTTTAAAAGAATGCTTCATTTGTTCTGGTAAATCTTCCATCATTTGTTTGTTGATTTCCATCATTTTTTGAGGGTTATCCTTGTATTTTTTCATTTCTTCTTTTAATCTCTTTTGTTTTTCTCTTAATTCTTTCATTCTTTCTTTGTCTGTCATAAAGTAATTTACAATAGTTATACCCAAAGTAACTAAAAGAGAAATCCCAATAATTCCTATTCGGGGATTATTTTGTATAAATTCTGTTATCACCATATTTTTATTATGTTATTTTAGTTTTTAAAACTTCACTAATCGTACATCGGATGATGTTTTACTCCTTTTTCATCAATTCTAAACTTTCCATCTAAAATGTGCTTGCATTTTATTTTAGTATTGCAATAAGATTTAAATCCCTTTTCTTTAGCGTTTAATATAAAAAAGATATCCTCCCCAGTTTGGATATTATTATATTTTTTAGTATCTAATAAACCATAATTTATTTTTTCAAAAACATTTCTTTTAATTAATAGGCATCCTGCAGAGGGGATGATTACCTCTATTAATTCATTGCTTTCAATTTCTTCTTTTGTTAAATGTCTTCTCAAGTCTAAATGAGATTTAATAAATTCTGGAAGTTCAATTTCTTTTTTTATTTCTTCAAAGTCTTTTTCTGTAATTGATTTCCAGGCAACCGGATGTTCTTCTAGTTTACCATTAACTTTGAATAAATTAAAATAAATCCCACTTACAATTTCTTTATTACAGAATAACAATTCTTTTATTATCCCTTTTGGGCAAATAACATCAGAATCCAGCATAAAGATATAATCATAATTATTTTTTAATGCATAATCCATGATTTTATTTCTGCTGTTAATTAGTCTTTGCATATTTTTCTCTCCTTCATCTATTCTTATAACCTTTATTTTACTATCTTCTTTTAAATGATTAAAATAATCTTCTGTTTTAGAGTTATCAACTAATAAAATATCATAATTGGGATAATCAAAATTTTTAATACTTTCTAGAAACTCTTTTTCACAATACTTCATTCCTTCATAAGTTGGCGCAGCAACTAATACTTTTGGAAAATTTTCCATTTAAACTCCCATCATTTTTTTCATAGCAGGGTTCATATCCATTGCATGTTGTTGTGCAATGTTTTGATAGAACTGATAAATAATCATCGTTCCTAATAATAATGAAGTTCCTCCAACTAAAGCACCAGAAACATCAGCTAAAGCAGCTAAGAGCCCGATAGCTAAACCACCCATTACAGTTAATGGTAAAACATACCTTGATAAAATAGATTCTAAAATTCTTTCATCTTTTCTAAATCCTGGTATTTGCAACCCTGAATTCAAAATGTTTCTTGCTTGATTAGATGCATCCATTCCAGAGGTTTTAACCCAGAATACAGAGAAAACAGCAGCTAATAACATATAAAACAAAATGTGCCCAAAAGTCTGTCCTAATAATGCCCAAGTCCAACTTCCAGTAATTATTGCATTTAAAATATGAGTTGATGAAATCCAGAATAAAAATCCTGAAACAGCTCTTCCATTAACAACTTCTCCTAAGAAACTAGGATGCCCTAGCCAGTTTTGTAATAAGCCCCCAAATAGCTGCAAGTTAGCAACTAATGCAGAAACCAAAATAACTGGGATTACAGAAGCATAGAAGAACTGCAAAGGCCATTTCATTGTATACCCTCTTAATCTATCATAACTTAATGGAATTTCAATTTTTAGTGCTTGTGCCCAAACAACTAATAAAAATAATGCAATAGTTATTAATATAGCAGATAAAGCAAGCATTGCACCAGAAGAATCCGCATTCATAATACTTACTATAAATGCCCATATCTGTCCAGTTGCTTGGAATCCTCCTGAAATTCCTTCTGTTCCCAAAAATCCAAATGCAGCATTAAATAATCTCCATCCAACTCCTGCTGCAATAAATAAGCTAACTCCTGAACCAAACCCCCACTTTTGGCAAACCTCATCCATAAATAATATAACTAATCCTCCTAAAATCAATTGAAGAATTACAATCCACATATATCCAGGACTTGCTTTTATTCCTCCCATTAAAACATAAATTAATGCTTCAAAAACTATGAAAAAGAATACTAATAATTTTTGTAATCCTTGGAAAAATTTCTTTCCTTCTGGGCTTGATGTATCAATATCTAATATCTTGCTTCCAACTAATAATTGTAAGATAATCGAAGCCATTACAATTGGACCTATTCCTAGGCTGATTATCGAACCAAAACTAGTTCCCATAATTACTGCTAAATATTCAAATTGACTTAAGAACCCTGGATCTGCTCCATAAAGAGCAATGTTTGACATAACAAAAAAAGCAACTAAGATAATTATTGTCCATTTTAATTTAACATTAAAACTTAGTTTTTTTTCAGTAGGTTTAGTTACTTCTGGAAGATTGTGTAGTATATTTCTAAAATCCATATTATTTGTAAATTATTTAGTTTTATTAATTTACCTATTGATTGTTTTTCTTTTTAGTTTCTTTTTTAGCTGGTTTTTCTTTTGCTAAAATAGCTTTTCCACCTGCTTTCTCTATTTTTTCTTTAGCAGATTTTGTAAAAGCCTTCGCAGTTATTGTTAAACTGGAGTTTAGTTCGCCATTTCCAAGAATTTTATATTTTTTTAATTCAATTTCTTTTCCAGAAAATTTTCTTTGAATTTCATCTAAATTCATCCATTTATCTTTTTTTCTTTTTGTTCCTTTGCTAGTTATTCCTTGTTTCCCAAAATAATCATCTCCATATAATTTGTTAATTAAAGTTTTTTTCTGATCTGCTCTTTTACCTGTTCCAGCCATACCCTTTCCTCCTCTATGCCCACTTCCCATCCATTTTTTTCTAGCTCCATGCCCATGAGTAGTATTTCCTCTTTGTCTTTTTGACTTTCTTGTTTTTTTAGTTTTAAATGACATTACAACATCCTCGCAAGTAATTTATTTATATCTTGTTTGTTATTTCCTAAAACTCCTTTAGGGTATTGTAATTTACTATGAATTCCTTTTCTAGGAGGGTGTAATCTAAAAAAAGGTTTTAATCCTAATTCAGATAATTTTTTTCCATTTAAAATCTGTTCAGCGAATTTCTCGTAATCTATTTTTATTTTTTCATTATTAATTGTTTTTGCTCTGTTTTTTAATAATTCAACAAGTGTTTCTTTGTTAATTTCTCCATAAGCAACATAGAATTTTATTTTTTGAATCATTCCTATAATGTCCTTAGTAGGTTTAACTAAAACACAAGCATATTTTCTTCTTAATCTTAATTTTTGCAAAGTATCTTCAATATATTTGTTTACTTCAACCATACCTTTAATTCTTATTATTGCAATTAATTCTGATTTTTCTTCTTGCTTCTTTGGTTTTGTTATTTTCTTCTCAACTGTAGTTTTTGTTTTTTCTTCCATTTTACTTTTCATTTGTTTTTGTTAAAGCATCCATACAAGCTTTAGCTAAATTTATTGTTGATCTTTTTTGTCCAGTTGTTCGACTATAAACATCTTTAATTCCTGCTGCTTTTAATATCCTCTTACACTCATTTCCAATAACTAATCCTGTTCCCTGTGGTGCAGGGATTAATCTTACGGTACAGCTTCCACATTTTCCATTTACAATAAACGGAACAGTATGAGGCTCCCCACATGTGCAGTCAAAACTTGCACAACCCCTTTTTATTTTTATTAGATTTAATTTTGCTTCTCTTAATGCTTTTGATCTTGCAGGCAGAGTTTCTTTTGCTTTTCCTAAACCTAAACCTAAATAACCATCTTCATTTCCAACAACTATCATTGTTGCAAATTTAGGAACATTTCCCTCTGAAGTTTTTTTCTGAGTTTGTTTCCAAGCTCTTCTTTTTCCACCACCAAACTTCCCTTTTGCTTGCCCAATATTAAGAACATCAGACTTTAAATCCATTAAACTATCAATAATTTCTTCTTCTAAAACTCTATGTTTCAAAACTTCGTCGATATTTGTTATTTTTTTTGTTTTAACTTGCATACCTAGCTTTGTTTTAGGTTGCCAACTTTCAAGTTTTTGAACTTGTTGCTCAGCTATTCTTTCTTCTCTTACTTTTTGTCTTTGAATTCTATTTTCAGGAGTCATTTGATTGTATTCCATATTATTTTCCTATTTTTGACTTTACTTTTTCAAAGTCTTTAAATTTAGTATTTTCTCCCTGGATTCTTTTTTCATCAGGAATAACATCGCCGTAACTAATATCTATTCCTGCATCTGAAATTCCTTTTACAGCTGCATATATTTTTGAGCCTTTAGTATTTGGTATTAATCCAGAATCAAGAATAATTCTTTCTTTAATTTTAGATTTTTTTCCTAATAAGTATCCTCCAAGATATGCTGCTGGAATTGATTTTAAACTTCCTTTTTTGTCTTCAGGCCATCCATGTTTTAGCAAATCTTTTGTTGTTACAGCAGATTCAATAATATCATGAGCATCATCACTAGTTACAATTTGCAAAATTATATATCTATTAGTTTTTCTTGCAACTAAACGAGGATGTTCTCCTTTAAGTAAGATTAGTCTTTTCTTATAATTTGTCTTATTTTGTAGTCTTCGTTTTTTATCTAGTTTTAATTTTTTCATTTTATCTCCATAACCTCCTTAAGATGAGCTTTACTTCTAAATGCTTTCATTTTAATTTTCTTTCTTGCATCTATATATTGTTCTCGGGTTATTTTTCCAGTATTTTTTAGTGCTAAAACATATGCCCTTAGTTTTCTTGTTAGTTTAACATAATTTTGCTTTCTTTTTTTTATTGTTTTTCTTATTTTTCCAGGGCCTCTTCTTGTTTTTCTCTTAACAATTTTTTTTCTTCCCTTAATAGGTTTCACGACAATAATTCCTTCACTATGCAAATCCCTTATATCCTGCTTGGTTATTGCTTCTTTAATTTCTGCAAGATGATTTATATTAAATTGGATTCTATGCTTTCCAGCTTTTAATACTCTTGATGCAAGTTCTTTCTTTTTATCTAGTTTCATTTGCCCCTCCCATAATTATTTGATAATATTGCTTTTTGATTATCTATTACTTTTTCCTTTTTCTTTTCTTCTATTTTTTCATTATCCTTATTTTGTGTTTTTTCTTCTTTATTCTCTTCTTGTTTATCTTTTTCTTCTTTTTCTTTAGCTTTCTTTTCAGATTCTTTTTTGCTTTTAATTTTCTTTGTATCTCTTTCTTGTTTTTCTTGTTTTCTTCTGTTTAATATAAATCTTATATTCTTAAGGAATTTTTTTGGATTTAAATTAACTAATTGTATTTTATTTTTTTCTGCATATTCTGCAATTTCAGTTCTTTTTTTGTCTCCAATTTTAGCTACAATTCCTATTTGATTTTCTGTTAGTAATTTTAATTCTTTTAAATTATGGATTAAAACTGGTTGTTTTCCATTAATTAAGCCTCTTGTTTTTCTTGGAGTTCTAAAACCCACTTTGACATTTCTTAAATGCCCCTTCATATTTAATCTGATTTTATTTTCTCCACCCTTTGACTTTCTATATACTTGTTTGTTTTTTCTTCTTACTCCTAGTCTTGAGTATTTTTTTGAATCGCTTCTTAAAAATTTTGGCTTCTTCATTTATAAATCCTCCCTGGCTTTTCAATAATATAAATTCCATCTTGGAATATTCTTCTATCTCTGTTTTTAACCCTAGTTCCTTTTTCAATACTTGTTGCGACCTGCCCTGCTAATTCAATATCTTTTGATTCAACTTCAATTATTTCTTTGTTTATCTTAACATTAACTTTCGCATTTAATTTTATTCTTCTGTCTGTTTTTTCGCCCAAGAAATTTTTAACAATTAATTCATTAGTTGCTTTATCTACTGAAACAGTCATAGGGAAGTGAACATTAGCAATTTCTAATCTGTACTTGAACCCTTCCTTTAAACCTCTTATCATATTTTTTATATGGGCTTTTGCAGTACCTAACATTTTTCTTTTGTTTTTATTTGCTTTTGTTGCTTCTAAAATTATTTTATTTCCTTCAACCTTTGCACCAATAATCTTGCTTATATTCCTCTGAATTTCATCGTCATCTTTTTTCATAATAATTACATGATTTTCTGCACTAGCAGAAATTTCACATGGGAATTCAATTTCTTCTACTAAATCTCTTCGTTTTTTCTTCACAGAATCTAATTTTACTTTATTTGCCATTAGAACATATAAGCAATTAAGCATCCTCCTATATTTTTTTCTTCAGCTTCTGTATGCACCATTATTCCCTTATTAGTTGAAAGAATTACTAATCCAAAGTTCTTTGCTGGTAAGAATCTTCTTACATATCCATTTATACTTTTAACATGAACAGTAAATCTAGGTTTAATTGCTCTTATCTCATTTAAATCTTTAATTTCGACAGTTAATTCCCTCCCATTTATTCTATAATCTAAATATCCGGATTGCTTAGCTATATCTAATATATTTTTCAATAATAATGAATGTTTTTTCAAAATCACTTCTGATTTTTTAGCTTTTTTAGCATTCATTATCTGATTCAACGCATCTGAAACAATATCTTGACTCATTTTATTTTTTATGAATATTTTTTAAATCCAATTTCCTCCGCAATTTCTCTGAAACAGTGTCTGCATAAATTAATCCCATATCTATTTATCATTGCACCATATCTCCCACATTTCTCACATTTTTTTGCTGCAATTCCATATTTTCTATCTTTAGGTTTATTATGCTTGATGAATTTGTCTTTAACTGCTGGTTTTTTTCTAAACTGCTTCAATAGCTTTTTCCAATTACTTGCAGTCATATTATTTTAACTCCCAAATGTTTATTTAAAAATTCAATAATCTCTTCTTTAGTAACCCTTTGTCTTAAAGGATATTTCCCCTGTTTTATTTTCTTTAATTCTACTCTCTTACCCTTCCTCTTGAATACAACAGTTATATCAAATCCAATTATTCCAATATCTCTTTCATATTCTAACCCTGGAATTTCAATATATTCATGAATCCCAAAGGAAAATTGATTTTCAACTACCTTTTTATTTGAAATTTGATTGTTAACTGCAGCAAAAAATCTTTTTAATAAATTAATTACTTCTTTTTGATCTCTTATCGTAACTTTGCATCCGGATTCTTTTCCCGGGCTGATTCCAAAAGTAGGAATTCTTTTTGTAGAAGTTGTTTTTATTACTTTTCTTTTAGTTATCATTTCAAGCAATTTAACAGATCTATCTAATTTTTCTCCTAATCCTCCACAATTCAATACCATTTTTTCTATTTCAATTTCTTGCATTTTATTTTTTGCCATTATTCTATAACAATTAGATTTTTAATCCAAACATTTATTTTTGAGTTTTTAAATGAAAGTTTAGCTATCTTTTTATCTCCTATCTGGGAAATTTCTTCTATTTTTCCAGCACTTCCAGCATGTTTTCCTTGGATAACAAAAGCATTTTTTCCTTTTTCCATAGGAATTATTTTTTCTATTTTATTGTTTTTCAGATTTAATAAAACAGAATCTCCAGTGTTTACTTTTTCTTTGCTTAAGATATTTTTTCCATTACTTAAATTCATCTGAATCTTCTGATTAGAAAGAACTTTTTTGCTCATTACTTTAAAAATTCTTTTTTCGGATTCTTTATCAGTAACTTCTTTAAATATTATCTTTTTGTTTTCAGATAAAATTGCCTGATAATTCTTTTTAGCTAGAGGTAAACTGAATACATCAAATAATCCTATCGGAAAATTAGTCTCTTTTATCTGTTTATAATTAATTAAAATTTGTTTTTCATTTAACAATCTTTTTAATTCTTTTTTATTTTTAACTATTTTTAAAATATCTCTTGCAACTACAACTAATGGAACCGCACTGTGTTTATTATGAGTACTTACTGCTAAGTATTTAGTTCCTTTTCTTGGAATTGTCCAAAATTTCCCTATTTTATTTCTTTTCAGATGCATTTTCTTCTTTCTCCTGTGTTTTTGGTAATTTTTTAAATTCTGCTTTTAGTTTTTCATCTTTTTTAGAAGATGAAATTGTTATTTTTTTACCTATAGATTTTATTCTTCTTTTATCTTCTAAATTTAATTCTTGAATTTGTAAATTTGAAGGATCAACTAATACATTTATTTTTGTTCCATCTTTCTTTGTTCTTTGGATTCCGTCTATTGCAACTTTTAATTTCATCGAGTTTACTAAACTTATTTTTCCTACTTTTCCTTTAAATTCCCCAATAATAATTTTCACTTTATCTCCTTTTTTTAAAGGAAAACTTCTTCTTGAATATTTTTTTCTTAATTCTTTGCTTAGATTTGCAGATAATAATCTATGTTTAACATGCAATGGAGCATTAGCTAGGTATTTTCTTTGCTTTCTTGGCTGTCTGCTTCCTACCCATTTATTTGAAAATTCTTTTTTCATTTTTTTCTCCTAGAAATAGTTATTTCATATGAATGCCCATTTTCATCTTTGTAAAATCCTACAAAAGAACTAGGATTTATATGTTGAATATATTCCTCAGAACCAGGATTAAGACATCGTGTAGCACTACTATTTCTATGGGGAATTTCTTTCATAATTGAATTAATTGATTCTGCAGCTATTACTAATCCACTTAAATGCTTTCTTAATTTTTCTCTTCGTTGTTTTGTTTCTTGAGTTTCCATTTTATACAACAAATTTAGCAACTTTAGCTAAAAATGGCCATCTATCTGCAACCTCCCTTGCAATTGGTCCTTTAATTTGAGTTCCTTTTGGATTTCCTTTTTCATCTTTTAGTAATGCAACTGCATTATCTGTAAATGCAACCCTTTCTCCTGTCTTTCTTCTAAAAGGTTTTTTCTGTCTTATTACAACAGCATCAAAAACTTCTCCTTTCATTGTTGGAAGCCCCTTTCTAACAGAGACTTTTACAAAATCTCCAAGTTTAGCATACTGTTGTCTTCCTCTTTTTGTTTTTCCTGTTTTAACCCCAACAATTCTCACAATTCTTGCTCCACTATTGTCACTTGCTTCAACATTGCTTCCAATGTTTAGTCCTCTAGTTACTTTTGCAGATAGCCCTTTCATTTTTCATTTCCTCCACTAATGTTTCAATTTTATAAGATTTATTTGGATATTTTGATTCAGCAATTTTTATTATATTCTCATATTGTTCAGAAAAAGAAACTCTTCCTGCTTTATTCTCAACTTTAGGGATATTAGGAACATACGCATCCCAAACTATATTCTCTCTTAATCTTAGTGATTCTTCATCGAAAATTCCACTTACCCCTAATTTTCTTTTTCCTTTAACTAATAATTCTATTGTTATTATTTTCATTATTGTTTGTCCCCCATAATTTTTCTTACAACCATAAAATGAATTATCTTGCTAATTGGTCTGCATTCCTTGATTTCAACATAGTCTCCAATATTAATTTCATTTGCCATACAATCAGGTAATCTTGCATGTAGTTTTGTTTTAGTTTTAGAGTATCGTTCATATTTCTTAATATAAAGAGTTCTTTCAAATTCAATTGTAATTCTTTTTGGGAACTTTCTTATAACAGTACCTTTAAAATTTCTTCCCCTTAAACTGATTTCTCCATGAACAGGACAAAGTTTGTCAGCACAAGCTACATTTGTTTTCTCAGAACTTTTTTGTTCTGTTTTCTTTGGTTTTTTTGTTTTCTCTTCCATTTCTAATTTTGCCATTTAAGTCTAGCTCGACTTCTTCCTCTTCTTGTTTAAATTGCCTTATTCGATCATGTCTTCTGAAAATCCAAGTTTTATTAATGCTTTTTTTGCATTCTTGGAATGGTCCCCTTGAAGTTCAACTGCGTTGTCTCTTATTGTTCCCCCGCAGGCTAACTCATGTTTTAGACCTTTTGCTACAGTTTTCAAGTCTATCCCTTGAAAACCGGATATCAGTGTTACCATTTTTCCGAACTTTTTCTTTTCAGTTCGGACTTGTATTCTCTGTTCTGTTTTCGCTATATCTTCGCAAACACAAGCTTGCAAAGGCAATCCACACTTTGGGCATATATCCATTATTTTATTTTTCAGCAGATTGTTTATTTAATCTGTTGAATGTAAGTAATCTTGCTATTGTTCTTTTAATTTCTTTCATATTCATTTTTCCACCCTTTCCAGATGAAATTCTATTTTTTATTAATTCTATTTTTAATTCTTTTATTTTTTCTTGTTTTTCTTTTTCATTCATTTTTTCAATTTCTTTAAATTTTATAATTGCCATTTTATTCTTTTTGCTCCTTAGTTTTCTTTGGTTTTTTTGTTTTTTTAGTTGGTTTTTCTTCAGAACTTATTTCCTGAGGACCTGATTTTATTTGAGCTAAAAATTCAGGAGTTATTGTAATTCTATCATAAATCTTTGCTGTTGGGGCCATAATAGCTACCTTGATTCCGATAATTCCAGTTTTAGTTAATGCAGTAGTTTGAGCTCTATCCACTTCCTTTCTTGATTCGCCTGCTTTCTTTAAATATCCTTCTGCAAATCTCCATGACTTTGCTCTTTCACTAGGTAATTTTCCACCAATTCTAAGTTCACACCCCAATGCCCCCGCATTAATTATTTCCTGTAATTTTCTATAAGCAATAACTTTGAATTTCAAATTACCCATTCTTTCTAGTGCTAATGCAATTTCATCTGCGACACTTTGAGCATCAAATAAGGGATTTTTTATTTCTTTTATTTCAATATGGGGATTTTCAAGTTTGAATCTTGTTTTCAAAACTCCAGTTAACTCTTCTATTTTTTCCCCCCTTCTACCAATAACTAAGCCGGGTTTGCTTGTTTCAATAATAATTTTTTCTCCAACAGGAGTATATTCAATATCTAATTTGCTAATTTTACCTTTGCCTAGATTTTTCTTAATGTATTCTTTAATGCCATATTCTTCTTTCTTTAGCTTGATAAATTTTTTCTCATCCATTTTTATAAATTTTCTCCTAATTCTTTTAATAATTTCTTTAATCCAGTATCTTTAGGTTGTTTTTTCATTACATCTTTTGGAACTCTTAAGATGCTAAATGAAGAAATAGGTTGATGAGTTATTACATCTTCTTCTTGTTTAATCCATTGATTATTCACAAAAATATATCCATTACTATACTTGAAAACATGATATGAACAATAATTCTTAGCTTCTCCATTTCCAATATATGCTGCATTAGCTGTTTCATCAGTTGGATACAATTTAATTTTATATTCTTTTCCCACTTCTAAATTAATTTTTGTTGTTTCCATTTTAGTTTTTTTTGTTTTTCTCCTTGTTCTTCTTTACGGGTAATATCAATTTTAATTCTACATGACTTCTTTTAAATCTACCTCTTCCAAATTTTTTATAAGGTCTTGAAGCAACATTCGGTTTGCAATACAAAACATATTTTTCAATTTCTAATTCATTTGCAATTGCATTTGAATTTAAGCTTTTTAATAATTTGATAATTTCCTCAACTGCATTAATTGGATATCTTCCAGTCATCATTTTTCCTTTTCTATGCCCTATTTCCCCTTTCATAGGAATTGCTTTTTTTAATGTCAAAACAGGTTCAAGCATTTTAATTGCAGTTTCAATATCTTTCCCCCTTATGTAGTCGCAAATCGCAATAGCATGTTTAGTTGAGATTGGCAAGTCTCTTCCACTAACTTTTGCTTCTGTTTTTTTAGGTTTATTTGAAATTGTCTTTTGCTTTTTCTTTTCAGTTTTCTGCTCTTCTTTTATAGTTTCAACTACATTTTCTTTTTCAATCTGTGTTTGTTCTTTAGCTTCCATTTTTACTTCACTGATTTAGATGCACTTGAACGAGTAGCTCCAATACCTGCTGCACCGTGTTTAACTTTATTTCTTGTAACTGAAAATTCTCCGAGTCTATGTCCTAACATTTCTATTGTAGTTTCCATAGGAGTAAATTCCTTACCATTGTAAACATTAATTTTTAATCCAACTAATTTAGGAACAATAACTAAATCTCTTAAATGAGTTCTTATTGGTTTTTTCTTCTCAGTTTTTTTCATGCATCTTAATATAAATCTTTGAATAGAATCTGATTGTCTTAAGATCGTTCTTCTTTCATTTGATTTTAATAATTTTGCAAATTCTCTTAAATCCATTTCTTTTAATTCAGCAAGAGATTTTCCTCTATATTTGATTTCCTTTTTCTCAAATGTTTGTGTTTGTTCTTCCATTATCGTTTCCTTCCTGTTCTTCTAGGTCTTAAGTGTCCAACTTTTTGTCCTGGAGATGCATTTCTTTGTGCAATCTTGCTTTTAATTCTTTTTCCTCTTCCACTACCAAATGGATGATCAACTGCATTAACTTTTATTGGAGAGGTTCTATGCCACTTTCTACCAATTGACTTCATCATATGATGAACTTTTCCAGCCTTAACCAATGGTTTTGTAAGTCTTCCTTCAGCTGCAATTGAACCAATAGTTGCTCTGCAATTTTCATTTAAAACTATTCGTCTTCTATTATGAATATTTATTTCTATCCCATTATTAGTTTGAGCGGAAACAACAGCAAAGCTCCCAGCACACCTCATGAATACAGGGCCTTTTCCAGGAACTTTTTCTATACTGCAAATTCTTGTTCCGAGGGGTATATTTTTTAATTTTGTAATATTCCCAATATTAATCTTTCCAATCTCAAAATTTTTATTAAGTTCTATTTCTTGTCCTTCATAAACTCCCTCTACTGCAGGAATAATAAACGTTTCTTTATTAATTAACCCCTTAATTAAAGGAGCAGAATGTGCGGAGGAATTAAATAATTTTACAATTTTTGCATTTCCTTCTGTGCTTAACTTAGGATATTTTATTTTATATATGTAAGCTTGTTTTCTAACTGTAAATGCAGGCCCCCCCTTTCCTCTTGCTTGTTGTGTTATTCTTTTACCCATTTTATATCATTCCTAATTTAGTTGCAACATCAATTGCAGGATTATTTTTATTTAATCTAATATAAGCATATTTTTTATTATCTTTTATAAGTGTGTTAATAGAATCTATTTTAACATTAAACATTTCTTCAAATTGTTTTTTAATTTCTTCTTTATTGTCTCTTCTTGCAGTTTCAATTAATAGAGTATTATTCAGTTCAATTAATCTTACTGCTTTTTCACTTGTTATTAATTTCATTTTGCAAATCCCCCGATTTTTTCAAGTTCTTTGATTGCCTGTTCGCTGAATATCGTTAATCTTGCTCCATTTGAAGCTAAATCTGATATAGCTAACTCATTTACTTTCAAAAATTCAATTCCATTTGATTTTTTTTCTTGTTCTTTTCCGATAACAAATAATAATCCTGCGGTTTTTTTGTTTTTTCTTCCTCTTAATTTTCCTCTTCCTTTGTTTATTGTCTTTTTCTGAATCGCAACAGAATCTAGTTCTCCTAAAATTTGTTTTAAGCTCCCAGAAAATTCTTTGGATCTTAATGTAAGAATTTTATTTTCAACAATTATTGGTAGTTTATTGTCAATTTTTTTATCCTTTAAAGAATCATATTTCTTTTTTAATTCTTCAGTTGAATTTATATAACTCAATGCAGATAATAATGCTTTCTTTAGTTCTTTTTTATTTATTTTTTTTATCTTATCCATTCCTTTTGGAGGATGAGCCCGTCTTCCGCCCCGGGTACTTGGAATAATTGCACCAATCCATGAAAATTGAGTTCCTCTTCTCCACATTGTTTTTTTAGGGATTCTACTAACTCCTTTTCCTCTATCTGTTTTCCATGAGTGTCTTAAGTGTTTTACATTTCCCGAAGCAGATCTTTGCATACCTGCTAAATAATAATTAGAATAAGGTTCTCTTATCTTCTCAGCTTCAACTATTTTATATATTATATCTTCTCTTATAGGTTCTTCAAATAGATTTGTTGTTATTTCTTTAGTTTTTTTACCATTAATGTCAAGTATTTGTGCTTTCATTTTATCTAAGTTCTATTAACTCATAATTTTTCTTTGATTGTGTTTTATGTCCTCTTGAAGGAGCAGAAATTAATAATTGTCTTTTAACTGGCCCCTGAACACTGCCCATTATTAACACATAATCGGTTTTTATTTTTCCAAAGTGTTTAAATCCACTTGAAGGATTTATGTCTTTTTCATTTATATTACCCATAGAAACAATCTTGCTGTTATAAACAATTCTTGTAAAATATCCCATTTGTCCTGCTTTTGGTTCTCTAAAAGAAACCCTCGAAGGATGCCAAGGACCACCGCTTCCAGGACCTCTTCTTCCTTTTTCAGATTTATGACTTCTTAATGTTAATCCATATCTTTTCATAGGACCTTGAGTTCCCTTTCCTTTTGTAACTCCATGAACATCAACTAATTCAGATGCAAAAACATCCTTAATTGAAATTTCTTTTTTTAAATTAGCTTTAACAAATTCTAATTTTTCATCATAACTTCCTGTTAATCCAATTTCAGAAATATCTGGTGTTTTTTTAATGCCTGTTTTTTTAACTTGGGAATATACAATAATTCTTAAATCATCAGCTTCAGTAAAATCCTCGATTTTCTTTTTTATTTGTTTAGGTAATTTTAATTTTCTTTTTAATTCTTTATCAGCTTCTTCATTTAAAACCTCTCCAATTAATTTTTTATCTTTAAAAAATCTAATAGAAAATATTTTCATTGTAGGACATTCAATTACAGTGACTGGAATAATTATTCTTTGCCCCTTTGTCATAGAATTAGGAGTATTATCTTTTACAAAAGCAGATTTCATTCCTGCTTTATATCCAATAAATGCAAGCAAACCCCTTTCTTTAGTTAAAGCACCCCAGTTAACTCTAGGCAAGATTTTTTTTGCTCTTACTCTCGGGTAAAATTGTAAGCTTCCGCCTCTTGGTCCATTATTATCTGTCATTTGGTTTTTATGACTCTAGAAATAGTTTCTATTTCTGAGCCTGAAAGTAAAGACTTTCTGCTATCAAAAATATCTTTTATTTATGTTTTTATTAATAAACAAAGCATAATTTTAATAATTTATTCAGAAGTAAGGCATTTATAAAGCTTATGCTTAATTCTGATTATCTTTTATTCTCTTTTCTAATTCAATTCTAGCTATTTCTCTAGCAGATTCAGAATAAAAAAATCCTGGTTTGTCTAGCCAATTTCCCCATGATTCTATTTGATCTTTAATAGGTATTTTATATGCTTTTACTCCAACTTCCATGCCTCTTCTAGTATATCTCCATAATTTATCTGCATCTCTTACAATTCCATCATTTTTACTAAAAAATCCAATTCTTGTATCATGTCCAGAAATTATCTCTAAAATCTCAGGAACTAAACTATTGTTGTAATCTACTTCTTTTAAAATTCCTTTTGCTAATCTAACTCCTTCATTTTCATGTTTTTTTCTAATTTCAAATGTATTTCTGTTAATTCCAAGTCTTTCTTCTCTAGTTAATTGACTCCATCCAATATCATGTAAAATTGCAGCAGGCATAACAACTTCTATTTCTCCTTTTTCATTTTTGTTAATTATAGCAGCATATTTAGAAACAATTTTAGCAT
This sequence comes from Candidatus Pacearchaeota archaeon, assembly GCA_041651235.1. Classification (GTDB taxonomy): domain Archaea; phylum Nanobdellota; class Nanobdellia; order Pacearchaeales; family GW2011-AR1; genus ARS1285. The sequence continues at coordinate 196,630 of JBAZJQ010000001.1, read as the reverse complement.
GTCCAGAATCATCTCTTAAATCTTGATAAGGTAATGCTAATTCCCAAATTTTTTCAAAAATCTTTCTCATGCTTCAAAATCATGCTCTTCTGTTTTAGAAATTTTATCTACTTCTAATTTTCTTAGGATTTTCCCCTTTCTTTTGGACATTAATCTTGCTTTTTCAAAGTCCTTTTCTCCAGGAGGGATAACAATCTCTTTTATTTCAAAAGTATGGGTAATAATGCATTTCTTGCATTCAGGAAGCATAAAAGCATGTTTTATCTTATCCCAGTATCTCAAGTCTGCTTCCAACACACAAAATTTATCATCAATTTTAGCTTCTGCGGATTTTCCTGGTTTAGGAAGTTTTTTCTTTATTTTTAAAGAAAGTCCATTTCCTTCTGAATCTAAAAGCAAGGCATAAGCTTTATTTTTGATATCATTTATTTTACTAGAATCAATATTCTCAACCTCATAATTATATACTCCTGTCTTCCCCTTTTCATTTTCTAAATCTAACTGCTCTCTGCTCATAATAATCCCTGAAAATTCAGCATTTTTGTCTAATTCAGCAACTATTTCAGCAAAATCATTTGCCCATTCAAAACTTCCTCCAAGCTTGATTTTAGTTGTTTTTGTTAGTTTTAATGCAGCTCTTCCTGCAAATACGCCTTTACTAAATCTAACAAATTGAGAATGAGCTCCATCCCCATTTCCTAGCCATACTTTTTTAATAAAACATTCCATTTTCTGGAACTAAAAAGAAATTTTGTATTTATAAAGTTTTACTTGATTTTTATTACTGAACCCTCGGAACATTTATAAAGAAATTTCATTATATTATAATATGCTAACAGAAAAAAATTTTAGAACAATTGTTTCAGCAGTGCTTGCAACAGGTTTGTTTATACTGGCTGCAATTACAATTAAGCCTATTATCTATCAAATTGTTTTTGGAATTTTGCTAGCCTATATCTTTTTTCCAATATATCAATTTACTAATAAAAGAATAAAAAATCCAAATCTCTCTGCATTATTAATTTGTGTGGTTACTTTAGCTATTCTCTTAATTCCCTTAATCTTTGCATTTAATTCTCTTATGAAGCAGGTTGTTGAAATTTATTTTATTCTTCAAAAAATTAATTTAGGAGATATAATTGCTAAAATGACTCCTTCTTTCTTATCCACAGATCTTGGAACTCACTTAGCCTCTTCTTTAAATGGTTTTGTTGCAAATACATTAACTGCAAGTATTCAAGCACTAACTAATTTTGTCTTAGCTCTTCCAACTAATTTATTAAAATTATTTGTTATTTTATTTGTTTTCTTTTTTGGATTAAGAGATGGGGAAGGAGTAATACAATATCTTAAAACTTTATCTCCATTTACTAAAGAAACAGGAGAACAATTTTTCAAACATTTCAAAGAAATAACTTATTCAGTACTGGTTGGGCAAATTGTAATCGGGATCTTACAAGGAATTCTAGCAGGAGTAGGTTATTATATTTTCGGAGTAAATAATGTAATTATATTGACCTTATTAACTATCTTGGTATCCATAATTCCATTTATTGGAGCTTGGCTAGTTTGGGTTCCAATAGATATTTATTTGTTTTCGGCAGGAGATACTGGAGCGGCTTTAGGATTATTTATTTATGGGTTGGTAGTAGTTTCTACAATTGATAATATATTGAGGCCATTAATTATATCTAGGAGAACAAAAATAAGTTCAGCAATAGTAATGATAGGAATGATTGGAGGACTTTTTGTATTTGGAGTTCTAGGACTTATTATAGGCCCATTAATCTTGGCTTATGTACTTTTAGTTCTTGAGATTTACAGAAAAAACAAAGGTGAAAGTGTTTTACTTGAGAAAAAAGAGTGACAATGAAATTAAAAGTAAAAATTTTAAAGTTCTTAGCAGGAAGACCTGTGTGCATTTTGCATAGAGAAACAGCTGAAAAGCTTAATGTGAATGTAAGTGAAAGAGTTTTAATTAAGAAAAAGCCCCACAAACCTTTAATTTCTATAATAGACACTTCAACACAAATTTTAAATCCAAATGAAATTGCAGTTTCTGATGAAATAATTCAAAGGCTTAAACTAAAAGAAAATTCTTTAATAGAGGTAGACATCGCATCAACTCCTCATTCCGTTGAATTAATTAAAGAGAAATTAAAAGGCAAAATTTTATCCAAAGAAGAAATTGATGATATAGTTACAGATATCTCTAAAAATGCACTAACTGAAGTTGAAATAGCATTTCTTATTTCGGGGATATATGAAAAAGGTTTGAATTTTAATGAAACAAGAAATTTTATTCAGTCAATGTTAAAAAACAGCAACGTTTTAAGATTAAGAGGAAAAGTGGTTGATAAACATTGCATTGGAGGAATTGCAGGGAATAGAACAACTCCGATTATTGTTGCAATATGCGCTTCTGCGGGATTAGTTGTCCCAAAAACTTCTTCAAGAGCAATTACCAGTGCAGCAGGAACAGCAGATACAATAGAAACTTTGGCTCAAGTTATGTTCGAGACAGATGAATTAAAAAAAATAATAAAAAAAACAAAAGCATGCATGGTTTGGGGAGGAGCTTTAGGATTAGTTCCAGTGGATTCTAAGATAATTGAGGTAGAAAGAACCGTTCATATAGATTCTGAATCTCAAATGCTTGCAAGCATTATGTCTAAAAAACTATCCGTAGACAGCAAATATATTTTGATAGATATTCCTTGCGGAAAGTCAGCTAAGGTTTCTAAAACACAAGCAGAAAAATTAAAAGATAAGTTCATTAAAATAGGAAACTCTTTTGGAATTAAAATGAAAGTTGTTTTAACAGATGGAACAAATCCCATTGGAAATGGAGTTGGTCCTGCTCTTGAAATGATCGATGTTCTTAAAGTACTTCAAAGAGAATCTCCTCCTGCAGATTTAGAGGAAAAATCAATTATGCTTGCAGGAGAATTACTCGAGTTAGCAGGGAAAGCAAAAAAAGGAAAAGGAAAGGAAATAGCTTATTCGATATTAAATTCAGGAAAGGCATTTAAAAAATTTGAACAAATTATTAAAGCTCAGCATGGAAAAATAAAATCTTTAAGCCCTGGAAAATTCTCTTTTAATATTTATGCAAAAACAAGTAAAAAAATTTCTCATATAGACAATAAATTATTAAATTCATTAGCGAGATTTTCAGGATGTCCAGAAGATAAATCCGCAGGAATTTATCTACATAAAAAACAAAAACAGGAAATTAAAAAAGGAGATAAAATAATGACAGTATATGCAGAATCAAGGGAAAAATTAGAGAATGCAAGAAAATATTATAATAAAATCAAAAAGAGATTAATAGAGTTTTAGATAATTCTTTCTAATCGATAAACTTTATAAATATTTTTAGCTCTTACTATTGATGGATGAAAATGCATTAAACTTCGATTATTCTTATCTCCTACAACATATATCCTTGGTTTATTAGAAACTTCATGATTATTCATTGCCATACCCAATTCAATATACATATCTGTTCCAGAAGCATCACTTAATAACACAAAAATATCTGATTCTTTTATTTGACCTGAGATCTGCTTTGATATTTTTGAGGATAATGGCTCATTATTTGCATATGGGTTAAGATTAGGAATTTTTGTCCAATCAAAAGTTATTTCTTGTTTTTTTGCTCTTAAAAAATTTATAATTTTCTTCACTTCTTTTTTGGATTTTTGTCTTGAAGCAATATACCATTTCATAAAAATTTTTGGGAGGTTATATTTAAAAAGATATTTATATTTTAATACAAGATTCTATGTATTGAATTTAAGAATTGAATATGTTCTTTTTTCATTTCTTTTAGTGAAGATTTTTGTATTTTTGTCCTTTTTATAATATCAAATGCTTTTTGACCGCTAATTACTTCAGGGATAATAACATAATCTGCTCCAGCCTCATATAATTTTAATGCTTCACTTATTCTTCTTGCTGAAACGAAAATAGGAACTCTCTTGTTATGAACCCTTACTTTTTTAATTAATAATAAATTATCTTCCATATCCGGAATAGTACTTATAATCATTTCAGCATTACTGATATTTATTTTATCGTGAACTTCTTTGTTTACAAAATCTCCATAAATGCATGGAATTTTTTTGTTAATTAAAGCCCTTATTATTTCAGGATTATAATCCACTACAATTACTTCTTCTTTTTTTCTTAAAAATTCTTTTAAAAATAAACTCCCCATTCTATGACACCCTAAAAGAATCACTCTCTTACCATCTTTTTTAAAGAATTCTAATTCTTCTTTTTTGTTACCTCTCCCGTTTAAAAGATTTAATGGCCAAGAAAACCAGTTATACAATTTTCTTTCATATACAATAAAATAGGTTGTAAGAGACATCGTGACTATGGTTATTAAAATTAAAACACTTAACAATGCTTGACTTAAATGCCCCAAACTAAATCCCAGCATAGCAATTATTAATGAGAACTCACTTGTCTGAGCTAATGCATTACCAGTAAAGAAAGCAGTTCTTTTCTTGTACCCGATTAACCTAATTAAAAACATTATAATTAGTGGCTTAAAAATTATTATCAATCCAATTAAAATAAGTAATAAATTAAGATATTCTCTTGAAATTAATTGCAACTGCATCCCAAGAGCAACAAAAAATATTATTGCAAAAAAGTTTCTTATAGGAGAAATTTCCCCTTCAATTTCTGTTTTAAAATTAGAATTAGCTAACGCAACTCCTGCAAAAAAGGCACCAATAATCAAAGATAAATCCGCTAATAACGCCCCAATTGAAAATAAAAATAAAAATGAAATAGAAACTAGTAATAATAATTCTTGGCTTTTTGCAGCCCTTCTAAAAATAGGGTTTACTGCTTTGGACAATATCGCAGCAATAACAATAAAAATTATTGCTTTCCCCAATGCAATTAAAATACTCACTAAAGTAAAATCACTTGTTAGCAAAGATAGAGCAATAATTGCAGCAATATCTTGTACTAATAGAATTCCAATAATTATCCTTCCATGCAAGCTATTCAATTCCCTTTTATCAGCAAGTAATTTAAATACGATCATGGTACTGCTAAAAGCAACAACTAATCCAATATACAGAGGTATTCTTCCTGCAAAACCCAACCAAACTGAGACAAAAAAACCTGCTGTAAATAATAAAACTACTTGTAATATTCCTCCTAAAACTGCTGTTCCTCCAACTTCTTTTAATCTCTTTATACTAATTTCTAATCCTGCTGTAAAAATCAAGAAAGCAACTCCAATTTCAGACAAAGACATAATTAACTCTTGATTTTCAACTAACCCTAAAAACAAAGGCCCAATTAAAATTCCTGCAATAATGTAGGCAGGGATTAAAGGTTGTTTGAATAACCTAACTAAAAAGGCAAAAACAGCAGCAATAATCAGCATTATTCCTATTTCAAATAAAATAGCTAGATTTTCCGGGATATTTCCCATAAACTGACTTAAAAATTCAGTCACCATCTTTTATTAATAAAATAGTTTTCAATATAAAAAGTTATCCCTGCATTTGATTATGTCAAATTATCTCAACTAAACTTTTAAATCTAAGTTTCCTATTATTTTAATGTATGAATCTACAAATACAAACCAAAAACTAGCAGAATATGTTAAAAAGAATTTAGCAAAAGGATATACTCTAGAATCTCTTAAATATTCTTTGATGAACCAAGGATACTCTAGAATCTCTGTTGAAAAAGCAATTGAAATTGCTAAATCTTCACAAACAGAACAAATAACAAAATCAGAAGAAAAACCAAAGATAACTTACAAATTAGTAGATGAAAATAATAATCCTATTTTCACAGCAGAACATCCATTTAAAAAATCTCTTTGGCAAAAAGTTAAAGACTGGTTTTCTTAAATCAAAATTAATAAGCAAAAACATTTAAAAGCCTGATATTAATTTAATCTATATTAGTACAAAGCCGTCGTGGGATACAGAGAATCAAGATTCTCTGTCTGTTCAACTCTTACGAGATTGAACACAATGATACATTGTCCCACAAAATGGCTATGCCGTCGTGGGACAATGGTACTCCAACCGCCTTGAGAGCGGTGCCTTTCGGGGCCTCCCGGTTCGATTCCGGGCGACGGCGTCAGTTTTCTATTGATCTTTTATCCACAAGCTTTAAATACGCTTTATTATAAGAAAAGTTATGTCACCAAAAATTAAAGAATTAAAAGAACTTCTTATGCAAGTAGGATTGAGAATTGCTAAGAGAGGAGAAGGAGCTCTAATTGTTATTGGAGAGGTAGAATATAAACCCTTAGTTGAACAATCTGTTCCTCCATTTAACGTTATTGAAAATCCTAAATTATTAGAATCTCTTGCTTTAATAGATGGTGCAGTTATTTTAGACAAAAAAGGATTTATGAAAGCTTATGGGGTTATGATAAAATCAAGAGCAACCATTAAAAATTATGGAACAAGACACAGTGCAGCAATGAGTGCAGCAAAAAATCCAGAAAATCTTGTAATTTTAATTTCAGAAGAGGATAAAAAAGTTAAAATTCTAAAAGACAGCAAAATGATAATGCAGATTGATGCACTTCAAAAAGGAGTTGAACAATCTGTTCCTGGTGCAATAAGAGTTTTGGAATCAGTTGGTGCAGGGACAATAGGCACAGTAGGAGCAGGAATTTTAGCACCCACTTTAGGAGTTGCTCTTCTTCCAGGAATTTTAATATTCGGCTCTGCTTATTATATTGGAAGAATTATTCATGATAGATTTGGAAAGAACTAGAGATGAGAATTTACCTGTTTTCTTAACTCTTCTAAATTATTTTGATATATTCTAATTTCATTAATTAACCTTTCTACAACTCCTGCTGCAGGATTATAAAATAATAAGCATTTATAGCCATGAGCATGATAATCATCACAACAAACTCTAAAACTCGGATGTTCTTCCCCACTTAATCCAAATAAGTCTCTTATTTTATCTAGAGTTTCATTATCTAAAAAATTTGAATCAAGATGCTTTTGTTTAAATCTTTCATCAAATTCTCTTTCACTCATTCGTTCTATAGGTAATTTAGCCATCTTTAATTTACAGATTAAGTGTTTAAAAGAATTATTATTTTATTATAGATAATATTAGACTATTTAGATTAACAGATAAATTTAAAACATTAGGTTATTATTTTTTCTTGAGGTGTAAACCTCAGATAATTCTGAGATTATTAAAATGGAAAATGACTTAGTTTTAAAAGGTAAAAAAAGGCAAGAAATTTTAAAAGAACTGGAACAAGGATCTAAAAAATTTGTTGAATTAAAAAAATTGTTGGGTTTGAACTCCAACATCTTATCTTATAATCTTAAAATATTGCTAAAAATGCATCTTATTTCTAAAGAGGGAGTTTTTTATTCTCTTACTAAAACTACAAAATATCTCATGCCTTATATACGGAAGATTGAAAATTCTTTAATTCCTTTACCATGCATAGCTACAATTGTAATAAAAGATAATAAGATTTTGGTAAGAAAGAAAGAAAAAGAACCTGAAAAAGGAAAAGGAATTTTTATTGGAGGAAGGATAAGTTTAGGAGAAGATATTTTTCAGGCAGCTAAAAGACATGTAAAAGAAAAAACTGGGATAGATATAAAAGATTTGAAGTTAATTTGTATTAATAATTATTTATCAAAGGACTCTCAAAATATTAACTCTCATTTTGTTGTTTTTTTTGTCAAAGCTAAACCTCTTGGTGAACCTAGAAATGCAGAATGGAAAAACTCAGATAGAATAAAAGAAAAGATGTTTCCAGATAATAAATTTATTATAAAAAATATGTTGAATAATAAAAAAACCAAATTTATCAATAGCATTTACAATGAAGATACTGATAAATTTAAAGTAGTCAATATCTCTTGACTTCTAAATTTATATATTCCTCTTTTTATTTTTCCTCATGAGAGAAGAGTTTAAATTAATTCGATTAAGGCAGGCAGTTTCTGCAGTTGTTTTTAAAGAAAATAAATTTCTTATGGTTTCTGGAAAAAACTGGTCTGAAAAAGATTGGTGTTTTCCTCAGGGAGGGATTAATCCCAAGGAAACGCATTTTCAGGCAGTTGAAAGAGAACTAAAAGAAGAACTGGGAACAGATAATTTTAAAATTTTAACTAAAAGTAGTATAGAGCACATGTACATCTTTCCTCTAAAAATACAAGAAAAAAAAGGTTGTGAAGGACAATTTCAGACAATATGGTTTGTAGAGTTCAAAGGAGATTTTGGAGAAATAAAACCCAATAAAGAAGAGCTATTACAATACTCTTGGTTTAATAAACAGGAGATTATTCCAAACATGAATTTCCCAGAACAAAAACAAACTTTTGAAAAAGTTTTAGAGGAGTTAACTAAACTTCAAGAGGATAGAATTTTTTAATGAATAATAAATCTATGTCTGATTGGATATTATCAGCTAGGAAACAGGGCATAAATGATTTGAATGATTTTGATACTAATAAAATTAAAGATTACCAAAGACTAAAAGATTTTGGACTTCCAGTTTTCGATGATTTTTTATGTTCAAGTATAAAATTCTCAGATAAGAATAAGGGCTTAATGAAATTTTTAGAAAAATATTCAAGTTTTGTTATTCGTGCAATTCCAAATTCCCCAAATTCCCCAAGAAGGCATAAGGTTGGGGTGCATTCTTTTGAAGAATGTTTAGATTTTTTAAATGAAATAAATGCAAGAAAATCTTATAATATTTTGTTAACAGAACATGAGCCCACAAATAAAGGGGGAATCATAATTTCTAAGATTAGTGAGTTAATAATTGAGTTAGGAAAGAATATAGAGATTCTAGAGCATGGAGGAGATCCAACAACAAGTTGGTTCATTGACTTAACAAAACCAGGGTATCTTAGAGATAAAATAATTGAATATAGAAAAGCTTCGGAGATAGATAAACAAATCCTTAATCGAGCATTAAACTACATAGACTTAAATCAAACACCCTTTAATTCAAGATTTATGCGGGGATATTTTGAGTTTGTTGTAACTTCTAAAAATAATAAAATAAGATTTTTAGACTATAAGATTAATGAGAAATATCTAAAATAATTCTATCCCAACTCCTGTTAGGTTTGCTCTCGGATTTTAAATATTAAAAATAAAAATCTATCCGAAGAGCGCACTAAGCCCTTCTGCTGCTGCTTCATGCTTTTCTTCTTCAACAGGAGCTGATTCTTCTGCTGGTTTTCCAGCTGCTGGTGCTGCGCTTGCAACAATAGCATTAGCTAATTCAGCTTCTATATCAAGTCCATTTAAGCTAGCAACAAGGCTTTTTACCTTGCTCTCATCTACTACTGCACCACTAGCTTTTACAATACTAGTTATTCCCGATTCATCTACTAGTTTTCCAAGCTTGTGCAATAATAGAGCTGCATAAACATATTCCATTATGCTTTTTCCTCCGGTGTATTTAATTGAACATTCTTTTTAGCTAAAGCTTTTCCATGAGCTTGTGCTTTTGCTAATAAATAACCAATTGTTTCCTTGCAATAATAATTGATTTTTTGTGCAAATCCTAATGCTTTTGCAGCAGCTAGTTTTAATTCATTAGCAATTCCTTCTGAATCTATCTTAATATCTGTATAGACTTTTTCATTTGTTGTATCATAAACAACAAGAGGCTCTAACCCAATTTTAAAAGGTTGGATATGAAGTTTCTGCAACATAGAAGCTGCATTTGCCTTTATTTCTTCCCCTGTTTTTACAACAACTCTAGACTGTTTAATAGAGATTTTTCCATTTTCAATTGAAATTTGAATCCCTAAAGCACCTAATTCTGAAATTGCAGGCCCAGGCATTAAATCAGTTGGTCCTGATTTTATTTCGATATCTGATACGGCAATTTGTCCTGCTTTTGCAAACAAAGGAGTTTTATTTTTATTTAAAATTCCTGCTAATTCAAATCCATCTAAATCTGAAAATATAAATGCACAATTTTCAGTTACAAAAGGCTCTAATTCTAAAATAGATTCTTTTCCAAATGCTTTTAATGTTCTTACTAAAATATTCTTTTTAGCAACTCTTACTTCCCCATGTTCTCTTATAATTTTTTTAATATCTTGAAATTGTTTTGAAGGCAGCCCTTTAATTGAAACAATCATTAGCGTTTTTGACTTGTTTATTTTCTCTGTTAGTTGTTTAACTAGCTTCGCTTTATTTTCATGTGTTATTAAGAATTTTTCAGCTCCCATTTTACATTATTTTAACTGGTTTAGTCATTGTAAATTTAATCATAACGTTTTTAACATTCTCGGTCTGGCTCGGAAGATTCTCTAATATTTTAGAATAAACAGCTTCAATATTTTCAGCGATATCTTTATCATTCATAGATTCTTTTCCAATAGGAATTTTAATACTAGGCTCTTTTACTCTAACTCTTACAGTTGAATTAACTTTTTCCATTAATTTTTTGATTGTTGCATCTTCTTCATTAGGTAATATTCCTAATTGAGGTGAAGGCATTTTTCCTGCAGCACCTAAAACTCTACCAAAGCTTGTAGCAATAGCTGGCATAAGTTTAGCATTTGCAATAAAAGTATCATATTGTCTTAACTTTCTCAAATCCTTTTTTTCCTTAAATCTTCCAAATTCATCTTTAGTGATTGTATCTAATAACTTTGATTGTTTTTCTAGGAATGCTGCAATTTTCTTTTCTTTGATCTTATGAGGAACAGAAGCAAATAAACTAAAAGAAGATTTTCTTACATCAAATTTTCTTAGATTTATCAATAAATCTACTGTTTGGTTAAATTTTCTTTCTTTGTTTTCAGCTCTTAGCTTCTTTAGAGCTTCCAATATAGCTTTTTCTTCCATTTTGTTTTTATCTTTTATCAATAATTCAATAAAACATACTTTTTGGCTTCTGATGATTAAGCTTAATCTTCAGTTGCTTCTTTGTTTGTCTTAATAAGCTACTAATATTATATTTAGCTACTACCTATGCAATCATAACCCAAGAAGATGAGTTTGAATGATGTAGTACAAAAATCTAATAAGAATGAGGTTTTTAAAGCTTATTATTCAAATTATATTATGATAAATAAAGAAAAAGCTAAAGAAGTATTAAAAAAACAAGGATATGGCTTAGTTGGAAATAATAGTGCAGTTAAAATCTGTAGATGGGCTAAGAATTCATTATTAGATAAAGGAGAATGTTATAAAGAAAAATTTTACGGAATCAAAAGTCATAGATGCTGTCAAATTACCTGCTCTCTATTTAATTGTCAGAATAAATGTTTGCATTGTTGGAGAAATTTAGATTATACAGAAGAAATGAATTTAGATAATGTTGATAACCCAAAAGAGATAATTGAAAAATGTATTGAACAACAAAGAATATTATTATCTGGTTTTAATGGAAATTCTAAAGTTAATAAGAAAAAATTAAAAGAAGCTCAAAATCCCAATCAATTTGCAATTTCTTTAACAGGAGAACCAACACTATATCCAAAACTAGGAGAATTAATTAATGAATTGAAAAAACAAGGCAACACAAGTTTTTTAGTAACAAATGGATTACAGCCAGATGCATTAAGTAAGTTGAATCATGAAGGAAATTTGCCAACTCAATTATATCTTTCTGTGAATTCTCCGAATGAAAAATTATACAATAAATGGCATAATTCTACAATTAAAAATGCCTGGGAAATATTTAATGAAACTCTTTCTTTATTTCCAAAACTAAAAACAAGAAAAGTAGTTAGAATGACTTTAGTTAAGGGCATTAATTCAAATATGAAAGATGAATTTTTAGAAGATTATTCAGCTTTAATAAAAAAAGCAGATCCTGATTTTATTGAAGTTAAAGGATTTATGTCTGTTGGTTATGCAAGGCAGAGAAAAAATATGGGTTATGAAAATATGCCTAGACATAATGAAATAAAAGAATTCTCAGAAAAGCTAATAAAAGAATTAAATAAAAATGCATATTCAGAAAAGGATAAATATAAACTTCTTGATGAACATAGTTATTCAGCAGTTGTTTTATTAGGAAAAGATAAAAAGAAGATGAAGATTAAAGGGGTTTAGGAATATATTCTCATAATTCTTTCTTTCTCTTCAATAGGGAGGTTAGGTAGAGGTTTGTAAAGATGATTTTTAATTTCATGGGATAGGTCTTGATAAAAATTAATTAAACCATAAAGTCTCGCTTCAAATTGGTTTGGGTAAGCCCAATCAAATAAACAAAGTTGCCCATCGGGACATCTAAGTCTTGGTGTTACATATTTTTTTTGATGTTCCGAAGTCGGATTAAATCCCTCATGTGTTAATTTAATAAGAGATAGTAATTGATTATTAGGATCAACTTTTTCTAATGCTTGATAAGCATCCCAAACTAATTGCACTGATGCTTCAAATTCTTCTAAATCTGTTGCCATTTTACATAAAAACAATTCCGTCTTTTGTTAAAGCTGTGAATCTTATTCCAACAGGAGTTGCCAATAATGCAGAAATTAATGCCATATGCTCTTTTCCATCACCACTTGCAATACTTAATGCTACTTCAGTTCCTTTAAATTTTCCTCTTAATTTAGTTAATAATTCTTCTTTTAATTCAACTAATCTAGATGTTTTCATTTCAATAAATTCAAAATCTTTTTCAGTTGTAAATTTTTTAGCAAAATCATTTCCCACAAGGGTAATGCTGTCCCAATCTCCCTGATTAATTACTCCTGCAACTTGCGCCCAAGTTCCTTTTCCACTCCCTAATAATGCCACTAACTCCATCATCTAAAAAATTAGATTAAATTTATAAGTTTATATGTAGTCAATAATATGTAAACGGAGTTAGATAAATAACTATCTTGATAATCTATTAAGACAAACGATGTTGATGATGAAGAGGATAACAAGTTCATTAGATAAAATAATGAAAAATCAAAGATTGCTAAAGATATAAAATAAATCCTCTGCAAAGCGAGTGTTTTATAAGATTACTAATATTAACAAAAGGAGATAAAAATGAAAGACCTTCCATTATCTGAAATAACCCTAAGAAAATATGAAAAGCCAGGGGGCTTGGAAAAAAGAGAATTAGTAAGAAAAATCTGCTTGTCTCTAGGTTTATTGCAGTTAGGTGATTCTAGAGATATAATTGTAGATATTCTAATGGTTTTAATTCATGCAAATAAAAACAAAGAAAAATTATCTTCCGAAGATATTGGAAAAAGAGTAGAAGATTTAAGAAAAAGATATTCTTTAGACAATAAAGGATTAGCAGAATCAAATATAAGAAGGCAGTTAAAAAGATTAAGAGATGCGATGTTTATAGAAAAGAATGAAAATAAATATTACATTGCAGAACATTCTTCTTTATCTGAGATTTTTCATAATAGCATAGAAAAATTTGTAATCCCCCAAACAATTGAGAGAATTAAGGAATATCTTCACGAACTAGATAAATATTAAATTAAAAAAACAAAAATTTTTATCTTTTTTTCTTTTTCTTAGAAGCATTTTTCTTTTGCTTCTCAAGTTTAACTATTTGTTTTTTTAAAGATCTAATCTTGATAGCAAGTTGCTTTGGTGTCTTCGACATTTTTCTTACCTCCTTTTCTCTTTTTTGTTTATAATTAGAGAATATGAAAAAGAAATTAATATATTTAAATGTTTTCTCTATCGATAAAAATGAATTATAAAATAAAATTAATAATGAAAAATTAAATTATTGCAATAAACCATACAATCATTAATAATGCAAATAAAGCAATAATCGCATATGTTGCAATTTTATACATTATTTTTCCAAACTTTTCACTGCCACTTATTCCCCACATTGTAAGCATAAACATTCTTCCTCCGTCGAAGAGCCCCATAGGGAGCATATTAGCTAACGCAACCGAGATATTAACTAATGCTAGCCACCAAATTAAATTATAAATAAAAATAATTAAGTTTGAATTAATCCTTGGTTCATAATCTGTTGCAGGTTCTTTAAAGAAATTAAAAAATTCAGAAATCTTACCAATAATCTTGGTTTGCTGATTTAAAACACCAATGCCCATAACAGCTCTTCCTTGTTTGCTCGGATCTTCTTTTAGTGTTAGATTATAACCTAATATTTCTCCATTATATTTTGTTTTAATATCAACTATATTCCCAACATTATAATTCTCCATAACATTAGCTAAGTCTGCATAAGTTTTTATTTCATTTTCATCAATAGAAATTATTGTCCCTTTTAATCCAGCATTAATCGCAGGAAAATCATTGTACAAAATTACATAATCGTTATTTGTTTCTAATTGCTCCCTTAAATTCCCCACAGGAATATAATAATTTTTTCCATTAGCACTTATTTTTGTTAAATCAACTGATTCTCCATCTGTTAAAGTTAAATCTACAGATAATTGATTAGTAGTTATTTTGTCTATTATCGCTTGATTTGAAGTATTGCTTATACTTATTCCTCCAATCATGGTTATTGCAGAGAGACTAACTTGCTCAGCAGTATATGTGTTAAACATTGCTCCTGCTGGTTGGTATGCTGCAATAAAAAATACTGATAATAATAAGAAAAATATTATTGATAGAATCAAATTAGTAAATGTTCCTGCAGATAAAACTGCAATTTGTTCAAACTTCCCTGCTTTTTCAAATGATTTTTGATCTTGTTCAACAAATGCAGCTAAAAAAGGACCTAAAAATCCAAATCCCGTACTTTTAATTCCTATACCATATCGCTTCATTAAAATTCCATGAGCAAATTCATGAAAAATAGCAATAATTGCAATTGCAATAATCCAATAAGTAAAATAAAATGGAGGAAGGAAATCTATTTTAAATACTTCAGGAAGATAAGGGATTAATGGCATAAGAGGAGGAATTTTTATTGCTCTTACTATTTCTGGGTTTCTAATATAAACATAAACCAACTGCCCCAACAAATAAATCATCGCAATCATTAAAATATAACCAGAGGTAATTGCAATATAGCTAAGGAATTTTAATGTTTTTTTGTATTTCCCCCCAATTTTATCAATAATCTTCATTCCAACCCGGGTTCTATAAAGATACATTATTCCTTCTCTCTTAAGATTATGTCTTTTTTTATACAAAAAAAGAATAACGCCTAAAGTAAACAATATTAGAAATACTAAGTCATACACAATAAATCCTGCCATTATTTTTAGATTATTTTAACCTCATTTATTTTTTCCTAACTGGCCTAAATGCCTTTTTTAAACACTTTCTACATCTCACCTTTCCCTCAATTATCTTTCTTGAATCTGCTCTAACTCTTGCTTTGCAGTTTTTGCAAACAAAAATATTTTTATATAATCTTGCTTGAGCTGCAGGTAATTTTGTCCCCATTTTAATATGTTATCCCTCCATACTTTTCTTCATCCTCATTAGGATTTCCTAGGGAGTAAACTCTTTGTTGAGAGTATGCATCTTGCATTTTATTACTATAACAACCACCACATCCTCCACAACTTTGATTACATATATAGTCTTCCATTATAATTTCCTTTTAATTATTTTAATTCCTTCAATATCCCAATATTCTACTTGTTCTTCTTCCTTTAATTGACCCTTTAATTCATCAATAATCGGAACTTCTAAAGTTTCAAAACTCTCTAGATCCATTACATTTGCAGAATTATCTGAAACTGATAACACTTGGGCTCTATTTTTATTAATCATAGGAACTTCTAATCTGTCATGTCCTCCCATAACAATAACTCTTTTCTTATCATCAATAATGCCAATAGCTTCTATTCTACACTTAGCATGTCCATGCTTACCAGTCTTACTGATATCATTGGATTTAACAATGCAAGCAACTCCTTCAATTAAAATTGTTGCACCTGGTCTTGCTGAACTAGCATCAATTAATTTTAAAACCATAAATTGAATAAAAAAAATACATTTATAAATCTTTGTAGATGGGGAATATCATGCAAGAACAAAAAATTAAGAAAAATGATTTCATTGAAGTAGAATTTACTGGGAAGTCAAACAATGAGATATTTGATACAACAAATAAAGAGGAAGCAAAGTTAATGGGCATAGATGCAGATGTAAAACCCTTAATAATCTCTGTGGGAAATCAGATGATATTAAAAGGATTTGATGAACAACTTGAAGGAAAAGAAATAAACAAGAAGCATTCTATTAAGATAAGTCCTCAAGACGCATTCGGATTAAGAGATGCAAAATTAATTAAAACACTTCCTATGAAGATATTTAAGGAAAAAAACATACAGCCATTTCCAGGAATGTCCTTTCAAATGGATCAATATTTAGTTAAAATTTTATCTGTTTCAGGAGGAAGAGTAATCGCAGATTTTAATAATCCTCTTGCAGGAAAAGAAGTAAATTATGATTTTTCAATAAAAAGAATAGTTGAAGATATTAATGAAAAAGTAAATGCATTGCAGGATTTCTTTTTCAGGCAAAGATTTGAATTTAGTTTAGATGAACAAAACAAAAAAGTAACTTTCAAAAAACCAGAAATAAAACCTTTAATTGAAATGATGAATCAAAAATTCAAGGAAATTACTGGCTTTGATTTTTCAGTTGAAGAAATAAAAAAAGACACTAAAGAAAAGAAAGAGGAGAAAAGATAAAATGACCGATGCATTTTCTGATATTTCAAGAGATGAAGAAAGAGATGAATTGTGGGGAGTTTGTTTAAGAGACATTGCTATTTATCTGCAAAAACCAACTAAGAAAAACAAAAAATTAGTTATGGAAACTGCAAAAGCAATTGATAGTGTGAAAGGAAGCTATAGGGAAGTTCCAAAAACAAATTTAACTGCTTCTTTAGAATCTAATTTAGAGCCATTAAAAAATCAAGATAAAACTGTCTGGGCAAGATTGCTTTTTAGCTTGGAAAAGGATTCTGAAATTTATCAGCAACTAAAATCTCTTTCTCCATTTAAAGATTTAGCTTTAATATATAATGGAAAAGGATGTTTTTTAGAACAATTATATAATCTTGTTCAACAGCAATTAAAACAAAAAGGTTTTGACAGAAAGGGAAATTATGTTCTTAATCCTAATTTATCACAACAGGATTTAGAATCTCTAATATCTAAAGCAGATATAATTCCATTAAACCAAGAAGAGAAAAAATAATCATATACCCCAAAACAACTATAATTATATAATAATCTTTAAATATTGATTTAGAGTTTTTTTGAAATGGAAGAGGGATATGAAAGAGAGGGAAATTATTCTAATCAAAGTTATTCTAAGTTTGGAAACTCTAGAGCTGTGCCATTTTCAGATAAAAATCCAGAACTAGCTGAAATTGATAGAGAGTTAGAAGAACTTCTTAAAAAACAACATTCTAAGGTAAAAGTATTTGGAGTTGGAGGTGGTGGGGGAAATACCATCTCAAGAATGAGAGAAATAGGAATTAAAGGTGGAGAGTTTATAGCAGTAAATACAGATGCTCAAGATTTATTATACTCCAATTCAGATTATAAGATTTTAATTGGAAGAGAGCTAACTCATGGTTTAGGTGCAGGAAGTAATCCTAAAGTAGGAGAAGAAGCAGCTCATGAATCAGAACAAGAAATTAAAAAAAGACTTGCAAATTGTGATATGGTTTTCATTACTTGTGGTTTAGGGGGAGGAACAGGAACAGGTGCAGCACCAGTAATTGCAGAATTAGCTAAAAAACAAGGAGCTTTAACAATTGGAGTTGTTACCCTTCCATTCACAATAGAAGGAAGAAAAAGAATTGAAAATGCAGAATATGGTTTAGAAAGAATGGAATCTATTGTGGATACTTTAATTGTAATCCCTAATGATAAGCTCCTGGAAATAGCACCAGAATTACCTTTGCAAACAGCATTTAAAGTTGCAGACGAAATTTTAACAAATGCAGTTAAAGGGACAACCGAACTGGTAACTAAAGCAGGACTTGTTAATCTTGATTTTGCAGATGTAAAAGCAGTTATGACTAACGGTGGAGTTTCTTTAATGGGCATGGGCGAATCAGATTCTGCGAATAGAGCTAAAGAAGCAGTTGAAAAAGCATTGAATAATCCTCTTTTAGACGTGGATATAACTAATGCAACAGGCGCTTTAGTTAACATTATTGGAGGTACTGATTTAAGTTTAGATGAAGCAAGAGAAATTATAGCTGCAGTAGGCGAAAAATTAAGTTCAGATGCTAAAATGATATGGGGAGCACAAATAAGTGCAGATATGGAAAAATCAATAAGAGTTATGATTATAATAACCGGTGTTCACAGCTCTCAAATAATTGGAACAAAATCAGAACCAGGATTAAACAGAGAAGTTCAAATGTCAGAAGATCTTGGAATTGATTTTTTAGAATAAAATGAATCATAGAATATTAATTGATCCAAAGTATGTTTCTTTTTCGCCCATTCTAAGTTATACTTTAGATAATCAGGCAAAATTAATAGAACCCCGATGCATAGGAACAAAGGGATTTTGCCTTGAATTTACTTGCTCTTCTGGTTCAATTGAAGAATTTTTGTTAACTAGCCAAAAAATCCCTAATTATGCGTATTCTATCGAATAAATTTAAAAACCCTATAATATTCTTTTTGTTATGAACGAAAAAATAAAATCTTTTTTTAATCAGTCTGTAAGAGTATGGAAATTACTTAGAAGACCAACAATGTTTGAATTTAAAACAGTAGCAAAAGTCTCTGCAATTGGTTTGCTTGCAATCGGATTAATTGGATTTGCAATATCTACTTTACTCGGATTGTTTAAGTTTTAGATAATTGGGGCATAAGCGGTTTGTAGAACCAATTAAGAAATACTCTCAGTATTTCTTGTTTTTTAATTAGAAAAATTTATCTTTTCTCTTTGATTCTTTCAATCTTATTCTTTAACATAAGAATCTCTTTTTCCTTCTTAATTTTAACTCTGATTTTCTCTTTTTCCTTCATAATTTTAGCCTTTTCCTTTTCTAGATAATCTTCTGCTTTTTCAAGTTTTGCTAAATCCTTTTCTAATTTATTTAATTTTGGATTAGACAATTCTTCTTTTTTAGTTTCCATTTTCATCCCCGTTTATATTTTTATAATGAATTCTTTATTTATATAGTTAACTTTTCTAAAATCTTTTTCTCAATAAGAACAATATGTCCAATATTTTTAACATTATTGTATTTTACAATAATCCCTTTAATTTTGAATTTCTGTTTTCTATCTAATCTAATCTGTAGACTATCAATTTTATTTTTGCCTAAAGTAACTTCGTCAATTTTTCCAATAAAAATTCCTTCTTCACTATACACCTTCTTCCTCATCAATCCCTTAAGACTATTTTTAGGATGTTTATTTATTCTTTTAATCTCAATTTTTTCAGCAATCTTTTTTCTATAAATAAAAGCTAATAATCCTAACATTCCAATTATCAGAATAAATCCAAAAATACTCCAATTATTGTTAATTAAATTTGCACTACCAACAACAAAACCAGTCATGCTGTTTTCTCTAATAAACAAAATTCCAATTAGAATGCCCCCAGCAAGAATCATTAAGAAAGTTCTACCTTTAATTTTCTTTAAGCTTTTTTTAATCTTACTCTTATATTTATCATTATCTCTCATCTTTTTTTCATTTTTTCTTTTTCCCATCATTATCTTAATCAACTTAATTAATATCAACATAAACATCAACCCAAAAATTGCTCCGCCACCATAAATAAAATATATTTTATTTTTCAAGATATATCTCCAAATATTCAATGTCCATTCTGGTTTTTCAGG
This sequence comes from Candidatus Pacearchaeota archaeon, assembly GCA_041651235.1. GTDB lineage: Archaea > Nanobdellota > Nanobdellia > Pacearchaeales > GW2011-AR1 > ARS1285. The sequence goes on along the minus strand of JBAZJQ010000001.1, from coordinate 176,877 downwards.
AAGAAATTCTTCTTCAGTTTCTTTTTCTTCATAAGGTAATTTTGGTTCTTCAATTTCAAACTCTTCATAACTAGACTTCAAATAAATGTATGCCTTATTCTTCTCAATCTTATCCAACTTAATATATAAGTCATAAAACCCATCTTCATTTAAATCCAGTTTCTTTTCTTCACTAACATAAAGAAGAATCGTAATTGGCAGAGAATAAATCCTTATCGTTGCCATATCTAATTGCAAGTTAATTATTTCTAAGGAATGGTTGTAAACAATGCTCTCCTGGATAATATTAAACTTGACTTTTTCTCCATCTTTTAATTGTTTAGTTATTCCTTCTTCAATTTCTTTATCCTTAATTTCATAAATTGTTTTTCTTGTTATACTTCCTCCACCTCCACCAGAACCCTCTCCGCCTTGCGGAGTTTCAGGAGTTGAGGATGTAACAATGAAGCTATCAAAGGCAGTATCTGGTCCTCCAATGTAGCTTGTTAATGCTCTTAATCTATAATTTCCTGCTGAACTGGGAGAAGTTAAATCTACGATTATATTGGTGCTTCCAGAAGCAGGAACATAAGTTGTAGACTGTCCTGATGAATAGTTTACTGTCTCTGCCTCATTTGTAATCCAATAATCTACAACAAAATTCTGTCCAACATCCGGATTTATATTTTTTATTTCAATTATGCTTGAAAAAGAAGTTGATGCCTCAACTGAATCAGGAGCATATACATAAGTATCCGCAGGACCGCCATAGCCAGGTATGTTAATATTGATTCGATTTGATTGATAAGTTATCGTGTTTACTGTTGCAGAAGATTTAGCAAATGTCCTTTCCGAATTTGACGCTTCTTTGTCTATTATCAGCGAATTTGTGTAATTCCAAGACTGACTTATGTTTAAGTTCATTAATTCGTTTACATCTAAATCAGAATCAAGAACAGTTATTCCGGTTAAATCTCCTCCACCAGAATTAACAATTTCTATTGAAAGAGTGTAGTTAACAGAAGTTGAATTTTCGCTGTTGAAGTAAGCATTCTTTATTAGAGTCAATTTTTGGTCAATATCTGAAGCAGGAATAATCAGAATTATCTGGGAAGAATTTGCTGACAGATCATTTCCAGAATAAGAATCTGTTCCATTCGCTGTTGCAATTGCAAGAGTTGAATTGTAGGTTGTTGAGTTTCTTTTGTATTCTTTAATATAACTTACCAAACTGCTCGATGCAGAGCCTATGGTTCCAAGTGGATAAGGAGATCCCGCTGAATCAGAGTCAACAATATAACCATTATTCAAACTAGAACTGCCCAAATTAGATGATTTTAAGGATACATTATAAATTATGGATGTATTGGTTATATTATGCAGAGAAATTATTTTGTCCAACTGAATAACTGCTCCTCCTCCAACTGCAAGAGTATCTATGCATGAGACATCGATTCCATTATACGAAACAGATGAATTTAATGTAAGATTCCCTGCACTTAACCCTGAAAAGCTTGTCTGAAAATTTCCAGAAGAGTCAGAAGTAATATTTTTATCTGTAATCAAGCTATTTAATGAATCATAAATGTTTAAACTAATATTCTGATTTTGTAAAACAAATGTTCCATCACTTACATTTCCCTGAACCAAAATTAAAGCTCCAGATTGGTAAGGCCCTCCTGCCTCGCAGTTTATCGTGAGATTTATAATATTAAAATAATAAATCGGTTCTGTAGAATTACTTAAGCCATCATTAGCGATTACACTCCAATTATGTTCTCCTAAACTAAGTCCAGTCCAATTGTAAGTAAATTCTCCGTTTGAAACACTGCTAGATTCATTAATTAAAACATCATCACCATAAACATAAACAGTAAAAAAACTATTTTCTGTATCTGATAGAGTTAAATTTAATAAAACAGAGTTTGCATTATTAACATAAGAATTATTCTCAGGGGAATTATAAACAACAGAAGGTATTAGATTTTGAATTGTTCTTATTTCTGAAGATTGGTCCCAGTTTGATTCGTCTAAACAAGAGATATACCACTGATGATTCCCTCCCGAAATTCCAGAAGCAGAGATGTTTGTTTCAATAGAATCTAAAACAGATTCATTTGAACCATATAAGATATCATCAATATAAAGATAACATTTGAACAAATTAGAAGTTTCATCTGTTACAGAAAAATTAAAACTATAATCTTGTCCCGTGATGTTTGTGTTATTTTCAGGAGAAAGCAAAGTAATCACCTGAGGGATTTCGTCACTACTATTTATTGAATAACTTCCTCCACCAGTTACATTAAAAGTAACATTTCCTGCATTCAATGATGTAAGATTTAGGCATATTGAAGCAGGGCATAATACCCCATTCCTATAAACTCCAAGATTTGTTCTTATTGTTGATACATTGTAAAAAGTTATCTCTGCTGATTGATTTAATAAAGCAGTATATTCATCAATAAATGCAAGATTCTGGGTTATATAGATTCTATTGCTAAAAGTAGTGTTTGTTCCAGATAATAACTCTGCATTAAAACTTACTTTTCCAGCACTAGTATTCTCTATAATTAAACTTCCTGCAGTTTCTGTAAAAGAATAGTCTCTAATTATTTGATTAACTAACTGAGTTCCGTTAATAGATGCTGTTGCAAATTTTAAATCGTTTCCAGCAATGCTTATTAGATTATTATTCTTTATAATATTATTTTCAGGATAATTTGGTGCTATAACTAAAAAATGGATTCCATTAGAATCAGTTCCTCCTGATGTTGAAATAGTATTATTATTTAATAGATTATCTCTTGAACTTGAAGCAAAATAAACCCCATGATTGGTAGTTGTTCCAGATGTTGAAATAGTATTCTCCTCTATTGTGTTGTTATGACTAGCAATTACACAAACTCCATAATTTTCAGTTCCCATCCCCCCGGTATTTAAATTATTTTGAGTTATTGAATTTCTCTCACTATCTGTTAAAAGGTAAACTCCAAAATTACCCCTCCCTCCTCCTGTATAAATTGTATTATTATAGACCTCATTTATGTATGAAGTTGCACTAAGGGATACCCCATAATTATAAGTTTGTGCAGTTGTTTGAGTAGAACCATTTGCAACTATATAATTTTCAAAAACCTTATTCCCATTTCCATTTACAACATTAACTCCCGAATTTGTAGTTGTCCCATATGTTGAAATATTATTATAAGCTACAATATTTCTATCAGAGCCAGTAGTTATAAAAACGCCATAATTGGTTGTTGAACTCCCATTTGTGGAAATCTTATTAGAGGTTATATTATTTCTATTTGCACTATAAACATAGATCCCATGATTTGTAGTTGTCCCATATGTAGATATAGTATTATTAAATACCGTGTTATAATTAGATGAACTGTAAAAAAATATTCCTGAATTAAGAGTGTTTGATCCATATGCTGAAATAAAATTATCTTGAAAAAGATTATTAGTGGATGAAGTTATATAAATCCCGCTATTACCTCTTGAACCTATTGTTGAAATATTGTTATTTGTAAATTCATTCCAATCAGAGCCAGTTGCATAAAAACCATAAGCATTAGTAGCAACTACGCCGGCAGTAGGACAATTAGTTGAGATTGTATTATATCTCATATAATTCATGTTACTTCCTGAAAATCCAATTCCGTATGCAATAGTTGTTCCATTTGTTGAAATAGTATTATTTAAAATATAATTCTTCGGAGAGCTCGTAATCTGTATTCCTACATTTGCTGTTGATGCCCCGTTTGTTGAGATATTATTGTTAGTAATATTATTTGAAAGAACAGTATATAAATAAATCCCATAATTTGTAGAACCTCCCCCATAAGTGGAAATTTTATTGTTATTCACTACATTTGCTTCTGCAGAATTTTGCAGATAGACTCCATAATTGGTAGAACCTCCCCCATTGGTGCTTATAGTATTATTTTCAATTAAGTTATCATCCGAACCAACAGCATATATCCCCATATTGCTGGCACCGGTTCCAATTGCAATAATTGTGTTATTAATTATGTTATTGAAGTTAGAATTCCCTGTTAGATAAACATTATAACTAGTATCTCTCCCATTACCATAAATATAATTATTCCTAAGGATATTCCTTTCAGAAGAAGATGCAAGATAAATAACATGTCCATTAGAAGTTGTTGCAGAAGAATTAGTAGAAAAATTATTATTTTCTATAATGTTATCTCTTCCATAAGAAGAATAAAAAGCATAGCTAGTAGTTGTTCCTATCCCCGAAACAATATTATTCTTTATGATATTGTTTCTTACCTCTGTGTTTAAATAAATTCCAACATTTCCAGTAGAAGTTCCATAAGCTTGAATAGTATTATTTTCAATTAGGTTATTATTGCAACTGGTAAAAAAATAAATTCCATAATTATTTGTAGTCCCATTTGTTCTGATTGTATTATTAATAATAAAAGAATTAGAAGTTCTTTGTAGATATATTCCATAACCTGCAGTGTTTAAATTACTCGGTTTTTCAAGAATGCAATTTCTTATTGTTACATTAGTCAAGGGAGTAACTCCTAAAAATACATTAATTCCAAATCTTGTTGCATTTCCAGTATCTGCATAATTAATCTTATATCCCTTACAGTCAATTTCAACATTTGAGGTAGCAATTGTAAAACATGTATCTGCAGAAGTTACATTTCTATCTAATTCATAGTAACCCGGAGTAGATATTGCAGTATCCTCGCAATTAGTAAGAATTGTTGCTTTAACATTTTGCATAATCAAAATGAAGAAGAATATACTCACCAAAACAAAAACAAATTTTTTACTTAACATTTTCCCCCCTCTTTTTTAGATGCTCTTTAAGCATTTTTTCAATTAATTGCGAGGAATTAATGCATTCTTCTTCTGCATACTCTTTCCAAGTTCTAAGAATTTTCTCATCTATTGTTACACTTAGGACTTTTTTTGCCATTTATCCTCTTTTGGTTGTTATAATATAAATATTATTTATATTATTGTATATTTAAGGGTATCGGTCAAAGAAAATTGGGCTCAGTTAAGTGAACATGGAAGATTAGTAATTTCAATTAGCTCTCTTTAACTTTACAGCTCAAGTTTTCGATAAATTTATAAACCCCTAATTTCAAATAATATTGGCTTCTAGGGAGTTAATTCCTAGCTGGAGCCTAAAATAATATATAAATTAGTAAGAAATAATATTAAACAAAAAAGCTACTGAAGATTAAGCTTAATCAACAGAAGCCAAAAAGTTTATTTTATAATATTACTGAAATAAATAAAATATATAAGATGATATTTATTATAAAAGTAACAACAAATAAAGAAGATAGAGCAATGGAGCTTATTTCTAGTAAGATTCATCAAAAAAATCTAAATGTATATTCATTAGCAAGACCTCATGGACTTAGAGGATATCTTTTCTTAGAATCCGAAGACAGGGAATCAGCAGAAGAAGCTGCATTTAATTTACCGTATGTAAAAGGAATAATTGGAAAAACAGTAACTTATGAAGAAATAAAAAATATGTTAGAACCAGTTATCGAAGAGATCAATATAGAAAAAGGAGATGTTGTTGAAATTATTGGAGAACCATTCAAGAAAGAAAAAGCAAAAGTTGTTAGAATTGATAAAACAAAGGGGGAAGCAGTTGTTACATTGCTTGCTGCAGTTGTTCCAATTCCAGTAACTGTTAAATTAGATAATATTAAGGTAATCCGAAGAGAAAAAGAAGAAGGAGAAGAAGATAATGAAGATGAAACTGAACATAAAGAATCTCAAAATCAATCAAGCAATGAAGATGAACAACCAAAGATTAATAAAGACGAATCTATGGGAGGATTAATACCAGACGATGAATATTAAATTACTAATTGATGGTGGGGACATGAAACCAGGCCCAGCAATAGCTCAGCAACTAGGCCCAATAGGAATAAATATGGGCAAAGTTATTTCTGAGGTAAACAAAGCTACTCAAGAATTCAAGGGAGTAAAAGTTCCAGTTGAATTAATAGTAGATGAAAAAACAAAAAATTTCACTGTTAAAACTTCTTCACCTCCGACCGCAGAATTATTAAAAAAAGAACTTGGTTTTGAAAAAGGTTCTGCTAATCAAAAAATTTACATCGCAAATGCTTCTCTTCAAGATGTAATAAAAGTTACTAAAATTAAATATTCAAATATGCTTCAAAGAGATTTTATTTCTGCGGTAAAATCTGTTTTAGGAACTTGTGCTTCAAATGGGATTTTAGTTGAAAATGCAAATGCAAATGATTTTAATAGAAATTTAAAAGATAATAAAAATTATCTTAAAATAATTGAAGATAAAATTTCAGAAACTCCTTCTGAAAGAAGAAAAGAATTAAATACATATTTCAATGAAGTTAAGACTGCTCAAGAAAATAAGCAGAAATTAGAAAAAGCTGCAGCAGAAGAAGCAGCAGCAAAGAAAACTGAAGCAGTAGCTACACCTGCTACTGCAGCAAAATCAGCTACTCCTGCAACCCCTGTAAAAGAAGAAAAGAAACCAGAAGAGAAAAAGAAAAAATAAGCGTTTAATAACTTTTATAAATACATCATAGTTATTAAAATCAAGGGGCTATGGGGTAATCTGGTTAGCCTTCGAGGTTTGGGACTTCGCGATCCCAGTTCAAATCTGGGTAGCCCCACTTTTAATTTAAAATGGCAAGAACAAAAAAAGTAAAAGCAGCTGGAAGATATGGAGCAAGATACGGACGTAGTGTTAGAACTAAGATAGCTGAAATAGAAAATATTCAAAGACAAAAACAAGAATGTATCTTTTGCAAGGGAATAGCAAAAAGATTATCTTCAGGGATATGGGAATGCAATAAATGCAAAAAGAAATTTGCAGGGCATGCTTACTACCTTCCCAAGAAAGAATAAATTTAAATAAAATAAAAACAATACTATAAAATGGATGAATACCAAACATATACTCTTTTAGGCATTGCAGTTGCAGGATTTGTCACTAAAAAAGTAATCGAATATACACAAAATAATACCATAGAATATCATCTTAATAGAATAAAAGATCATACTGAGAGCATAAGGGGGTTGATTAAAAAAATAAATCAAAAATAAAATGGCAACATACAAATGTTTTAAATGCGGTAAAAAAATAACAAGCAATATCTTAGAAAAAAGATTTCTTTGTCCTGGTTGTGGAGGGAAAATTTTCTACAAACCAAGAAAGCATATTGCAAAAATAAAAGCAATTTAGTTAAGTTTATAAAAGCTTAATAATCAATAACAAAATGGATTTAGATCAAGAAACACAAGAGCAAATTCAAGAATTACAAGCTAGTGAGCAAATTCTTCAGCAATTATTAATGCAAAAACAAGCATTTCAAATGGAATTAAATGAAACCGAAACAGCATTAACAGAAATTAAAGATGCAGAAGGAGATGTTTTTAAGATAATCGGGCAAATCATGATAAAAAAACCAAAAGAGAAAATAAAAGAAGATTTAGAAAAAAAGCAAAAATTAATACAATTAAGATTAAGTTCTATTGAAAAACAAGAATCTGCATTAACCGAGTCTCTTACCTCTCTAAGAGACGAAATAATTAAAAAGTTAAATCCAGGAAATCTAAAAGATAAAGACGATATAGAAGAAAAAGAGTAAATTTTTCTACCTTATCCATATAACCAATGATTTCTTTTGTATTATAGAAATCTTTATAAACTTACCCCAATAATTTTAAACATGGTGTTTGATAAAATAAAAAAAGGTCTTTCAAATGCTTTTGGTGGAGAAGAAGAACCAGAGTATATTGAAATTGATTTAGGAAGAGAAGTTAAAAAGTCTAAGGTTATTGTAAGACCATTTATACTAAAAAGTTTTGAAGATGTTACCCCTATATTGAATGCATTAAGAGAAGGGTACACTATCGCAATTATTGATATTAAGATATTAAAATCAAAAGATGTTATTGAATTAAAAAGAGCAATTTCTAAGATAAAGAAAACAGCAGATGCTTTAGAAGGAAGTATTGCAGGTTTTGGAGAAAGTGTTATAATTGTAACTCCTCAATTTGCTGATATATACAAGTCCTCTCCAGCGGCTCATTCTATTGATAGAATGGATGAGAGAGATAGAAGAAGAGAATAAGCTTATATAACTGGTTTTTTTAATATTTCTATGAAAACATTATTTATTGAAGCAAAACTAAAGAATTTAGATATTCAGCTATCTAAACAAGAAATATCTAGGCTTCCTAGAGAAATAGTTTTAGCTTATTCTATACAATACAAAGAAATAGCATATAATATAGCTAAGCAATTAAAACATAATAATATCAAGCTAAACAAAATAACTCAAGTTTTGGGATGTTCTAAGCTAAAAACCCATCTCCCTATATTATTAGTAGGAACTGGAAGATTCCATGCAACTAACTTATATCTCCAATCTCCTATTATCTATGTATTAGAAGGAAATAAAATCATCCAAATACCTGAATCTGAAATAAATAAACTTAAAGCAAAAAGAAAAACCGCTTTTATTAAGTTCTTGTCAGCAGAAAGCATTGGAATTTTAGTTTCAACAAAACCAGGACAAGAAAATCTAAACAAAGCTATTAAATTAAAGCAGAAGCTAATAAAACAAGGTAAATCTACTCATATCTTTGTATCTAATAATATAGATACAAGCCAATTTGAAAACTTTAATATAAATTCCTGGATTAACACAGCATGCCCAGGATTAGCTAATGATAATTCTAATATAATTAATATAGATGATTTGCCAGCTATATAATATAGCTAATCATTTTTTGTATTTTAATCTTAAAGTTAATATAAGGATTAAAACATTAGAAATTAAGATTAATCCAGTTATTAATTCTAATAATAAATCTGAAATTACTAATAATGCATAAAGGAAAGTAATTGTGCTGACTATTGACCAAATTACATATGAATTAATATTTGCACTTTGCTTCTTGTATAATAAATCTTTTATTGTTGGAAGATATCCTATTATAGCTACAATTCCTGTTCCTGCATAAAGAAAAGAGATGATGGTTAATAGTAGATTCATAATATCCCTACAATTTAATTAAATATAAATGTTTCTTAACAGTTAAAATATAAAATTATTAAAAAAGAAAAAAAAGAAAAATTAGTTCTTTGAAAGTTCAAACAAAGATTTTAATGCTACAATTATTGTTGCAGGAACAAATACTACTAATAATGCATTAAGTATAGCACCAATTTGCGGTATTATAGCCATTACTGACTGTCCCATAAATGAAACAATAACTAATGCAAATGCAGCTAACAAAAACTTTGATGACTCTGAAGAAGTTATGTTCAATAATCCTACTAAGATTCCTATTACTAATAATATCTTCAGGATTATACTATAAGCACTTGCACCTAAATAAGAGCTAAACAATCCAATCACTATCGCTAAGATAACTCCAATTAAAAATGCCCAAGCACCTATTAAATTTTTGCCTCCTCTTTTTGCCATTTTCACCTCCCTTTTGATTTACTTTTAATTATGAAATAATTAGGATAAATCTTCTTATAAACCTTTCTTTTTTGTTTTATCGACGAAAAAATAATTATTCTATCTTAAATTATACTTTTTCTTGTATATTTTAAAAAACCATAAACTTTATAAAGGTGTCATAACTCCAAAATTGTAACACAATGAAAACAAAAATATTTGCATTGATTTTATTCACAGCAATTTTTTCAATAGCTTTGGTTAGTGCAACAGTAACTTTTAGTTTAACTCCTTCTGATATAACTTTTTCAGATACACAATTAACTCAAACTTTTGTTATAAACAATACTGGTGATGAAGCAGCTACTTTTACAATTCCAACAATCAAAGTTAATGGAGTTTCAGTAAGTTTAACTGAGTCTACTTTTACATTAAACTCTGGAGCTACTAAAACAGTTATAGGAACAGTTACAGCTTCTAGTTTAGATAAAATAATTGGAAGTGAACAATCAAGTATAACTATTACTGCAAGAAATGCTGATTTAACAAATACATCTACTGAAACATTAGAAGTTACAGTTGATGGCGGTTCTTATTGTAAATTAGGTGAAATTGGAGACTTAGAGATAGATAGAGTAAGATTTGATAATAAAGGAATTGGTAAAGATGATGAATGGTATTTAACAGATGAAGTTGAAGTTACAGTTAGAGTAGAAAATACAAATAATGATGACGACATAGATGATGTTGTTGTTTCTTGGGCATTATACGATAAAAAAACAGGAAAATTCATAATGGATGATGAAGAAGACAGCGTAGATATCGATAATGGAGAAAAAGAAGACATTACATTCACAATTACATTAGACCCAGACGATTTTGATTCAGATTTTAATGAGAATGATTTTGTATTTATAGTGAAAGCATATAGTGATGATTTAGGTGAAGATCAAGCTTGTACTGAAGATCAAGAATCAATTACAATAAAGAGAGATAAACACTATGTTATCTTAGATAATTTAGAATTAAACAGCGAAACTGTTCCTTGCAATTCAATAGTTGATATAACTGCAGACATAGTAAATATTGGTGAAAATGATGAAGAAGATGTTTATATAATTGCATATAATAAAGAACTAGGACTTAATGAAGAAATTAAAGTTGGAGATATTGATGCATTAGATTCAAAAAGATTATCTTTTGACTTTAAAGTTCCTGAAGATGCAGATGAAAAAAGCTACATTATAGAATTTAGAATATATGATGAAGATGAAGATATTTTCCAAAATGATGACGATGACGAAGCAATATTTCAAACTCAATTAAATGTTCAAGGAAGCTGCGGAGTAACTAATAATGAAGCATCAACAGTGACTATTACAGCAGAATTAGATCCTGAAACACCAAAGGCAATTGCAGGAAAACAAGTTATAATCAGAGCTACTATAACAAACACAGGAGATAATCCAGTTACATCTGTAATCTCAGTATTTGGAAACAGTGCTTGGTCAACTGTAAGTGCAATAGACCCATTAGCAATTCCATTAAATGCAGGCGAATCAAGAGAAGTTAGTGTTTATCTTAACATCGATGCTACTGCATCTGGAAGTCAAGAATTTACAATAAAAGCAACACAAGGCACTCAATCAACAGAGCAGAGAGTAGGGTTAGTAATTGAATCAGGTGCGTCTCAAAGTGCAATTGTTGATCATTTAAAACAGAATTGGTTTATATATGCAATTGTAATTGTGAATATAATTTTGATAATCGCAATAATCTCAGTTATTAGAAGAATCTCAGCAAGACCAGCTGCAATGTAAATATTTATTTTTATATCCTTATTAGTTATATTAGTATCTTATAGCATTATTATCTTCTATTCAGATTTATAGATTTAATTCTTGTATTATTCAGCTGTATCGTTAAACCACTAGAAATGTAAATCAAGTAAGGCTTATAAGAATTTTTTTATTTTATCTCTTAGATAACCCACAACTCCTAATTATCTTATTTCCAATTTTATGCTTTTCTTCTACTTTAACTACTAAGATTCCAATTAAAACACCAATTAATCCCCCAGCAATAACATCTGAAAGATAATTAACCCCAAAATAAACTCTTGAGATAGCCACTAGACATGCAAATATAAACCAAACCCATTTAAATCTTTTAAATTCTTTAGCAAGTATAGGTAATGCAGAAAATACTAAGACTGCTTGAAGGCATGGAAAAGAAAAATTCCATGTATTAAAATTGTTCCTCATAAAATAAAATGCAATCTGTAACACAGATATATTTTCTACTTGAAATGGCCTAGGCCTCGCAATTAAGATCTGTAAAATAAAAGTTATAGCAAGAGCCATAAGACTAGTGACCCATAGTGGAGGAATCCATCTTCTTTTATGCTCCTTTAATAAAAATAAACTTGTTAAAAAGAAGAAAATAATATAGATATTACTTGCAAAGGTGAAACTTAGAAAGAAATAATCTAAAGAACTATTCCTTATAGTTTCAGCAAATCTAATTATTTGAGAATCATATAAAAAACTAATTACAGCTAAAACTAAAAACAACAATAATAATATAACTAATGGCCTCTTTTTCATAAATATAACCAGGATTAATTATTTAAATACATTTCTTTTTTCTATTTTATGAAAAAAAAGAAAAAATTCCAGCAAGTAAATTATAAAAATATTATTTATATTTTTTTAAGGTATATAATCTTATTAGGATTAATGTTTTCTTTGCCGATTATCTATAGGATATTAATTCCCATAACTGTTTATTTAACTTCATTTTTATTAAGCTTAATTTATAATATTAGAATAATGGGGAGTATGATTATGGTGAATAGTTTTATCTCTATTGAAATAATCTCTTCTTGCGTTGCAGGATCAGCCTATTTATTGCTATTGATTTTAAATTTAACAACCCCTATGAAATTAAATCAAAGGATTAAATCAATTATTTTTTCTTTGACCTTATTCTTTATCTTAAATATATTAAGAATATTCATATTTTCAATATTAATTGTAAATAATTTTAAATATTTTGATTTAACTCATGAATTATCTTGGCTTTTGATAAGCACATTATTTGTAGTGGGGATATGGTTTTTAACAGCAAAATTATTCAAGATAAAAAATATACCTATTTACTCGGATATAAAATATTTATTAAATCTCAAATAAAAAACTATTTTTTTGTTAATTTGAATATTTATCTCTTCTTAAAACAATCAATAAATCATCGGTTCATCAACATTTTAATCATCAATTCACAAGAATATAAATCATTAACATTTTAATTATAATATCATCTGCTTAACTTATATCTTAAGAGATTATAAATTATAATTAAGAGATTATAAATTATAAATAATTAGAAATTTAAGCCTTTACTTTATTTCTCATGTAATTTTCAATCATAACTAACATGAATTTTTCTGTTACTTGCATAGCTTCACAATTACTATAAGTTAATTCATAACAATTATCCCAGGTTTTTTCTATTTTAGTTTCATTTCCAGGACGAAGCAAGATAACTGTATTATTTTGAGTATTTTCACAAGTTATATAAGGTAATCCACTTGCATTAGCATAATCATTATCATTAAATGAACTAGTGAGATTTATCAAGGCAAATCCTCTTAAAAACTCTCTCAAATTTATAATTGCTATTGAACTCTCAGGACAATTTGCAATATCCGGATCTATTGATAAATAAGTAGCTCTGTCTTTTTTATAAACAAATAATTTACTAGGAGTATCTACTTCAATATATTCTAATTTTCTGGGATCATTTCTAAAATTTATAGAATAAGTTCCTATCATATCATTCTCACTATCAAAAGCAGGAATTCTTGTTGAATAAAAAAACAAATCCCCCATTTGTGTTTTTTGGAAATCTAATTTAGTGTATGTAAATTTATCAAAAAAATTATATTTTAAAATAGGCACTAAAACAATTATTGCCAAAGTCAATACCATTAATACGATAACCCATTTAATTTGTTTAGTTTGTTTATTAGCAGCTTCTTTTTTTAATTTTTCTTGTTGTTTAGAATCAATCCCTTTCTCATTTTTTTCTTCAACATTATCAGTTACTTCTTTTTCAATTTTCTCGGTTAATATTTCTTTCTGTTTTTCTTTTGAATTATCTTCTTTTATTACTTCTGATTTTTTCACATTTTTTTTTGAGTTTTTCTTCTTTTTCATAGTTTTATTAAAAAAATTTACTTTTTAAAGTTTTAGATACTCAATAGTTTAAATAAGAAAGCATCTGCTCCCCTTGTTTGGTTTTCCAAACTTGAAACAATATACACGCAATTTTCTTCACTATAAACTTTTTCTTCACTATCTGATTCTTTAAAAATAATAATCTTATCTGAAGAACAATTTTTAATTGGATAATTTCCCTCACAATTTTCATCTAAACAAGCATCCCCCATTCTTAATGCAACTTTTCCTATATTTCTCACAATTTCATAATTAGCTTCTTGTGAACCCCCTATAAAATACAGAGGTTCATTTGAATAATCACTAATTTCAGGAGAACCTCCAACAGAGATATTTTCTAATTCTAGAGGATTATATAATGTAGTTATTGCCATGTCATTAATGTTTGAAACCCAATAAGAATTATCCTTTACAAAAATTATTCCTTTATATTCTATTTTTTGAGAAGTTGTTTCTTGTCTGTCTCCAAAAGCATAACCCAAACTACTAAATATCATTAATCCAAGTAAAATAACTCCTAGAATTATCTGATTTCTTTTACCCTCATCTTTCTTATTCAATACACTTTTCATAGAATGAAACACTTATTTTAGTTTAAATAGTTTATTCTTGTGTAAATTAACTTTTAATTTTAGAGTCTCGACTAAGGGATAATAAAAAAGAAAAGAAAAAGAAAAAATTAAAAAATTTAAGCAGTTACTTCAGGATATATCTTTGAAGTTCCAGCGTCTGTTGTAACTCCTTCTAATGCTTTAGCAACAGCAAGTTTTGTTTCAGCAGCTTCGTAACCAGCCACTAACATTGCTACTCTTTCAGCATTGTAAGGTGATGCAACTGTTTTAATAAGATATTTACCAGCGCCAACTCCTCCGCTTGCAGTTGTGAATGCACCCTCACAAGCAGGTGTTTTGCTACCTGTTAAAATCTCAGCAGCTACACTATTAATACAACTTCCACCAACAACAACTAGATTCTTACCAGAATAAGATGCAATTTGATTGTCTTGAACAATCATCACTTGTCCACCAGTTCCAGTTCCTCCAGAGCCGATTGTTACATCGCCTGAAGTTACATAAACCAAAGGATTTGCATAAGATTCTGGAATTTGTGTAACTATACTCGCAGGAGCACTAGATGGATTACTATAATCAATCTTTGCACCATAGTATGTTTGGTATGAAGATTTAGTATTATCATCTGGATCTGAAATCCAGCTTCCATCAGCACTTTGACTAACACTTGTAGCTAATTCTGAGTCACTATTGTTAGTATAAGTTACAGCGAAGACCCTTTGACCATTTAAGGCATATTTGTCCCCATCTCTGTTTGTATCATCTAGAGTTAATGTAATTATCCAAGATGATGCATTTCCAAATGCCCCAGCAATACTAGAATTCTCATAAGTATCAGTTATATTAATTAAACCATTATATTTGGTTCTAATATAATTTGAGATTGTTCCATTATTGTGAACATCTTGAAGATGTGGATAGTTTCCAGCACCACTTAATCTAATATCGCAATCGTCAACAGCAGCATTAGTTGTATTCACAAAACTAAATGTTGTTCCTCCTAATTTCATAGAAGCAGTACCAGTAGTACTTAATGTTTCTTCTCTGCTATTATCAACACCCACGATATTAAACTTCATCTTTGGATTTGTATCAGTAGCTTTATCCGCTCCTTTATACTGAACTACAAAACTTCTTGCATTATTAGTAACAGTTGTAGGATCAGCAGTATTTAAGATAAAATAATTATTTTTCTTAATATTTCCAGTTGCATTTAAAACTAGATTATATCCTGCTTTATCTCCTCCATGAACTCCTTTAACAGTACTATCTGTATATAATAATGGAAGTTCTATATCATCTCCATTATAGTTCTCAAATGTTAATTTGATTTTACTATCTGTAGATTTACTTAAGTCAACTATTTCATATGTTGTATCTGCTAAATCTCCAAATACAATGTCCCAATTTTGACTAAACAAAACTTGAGGTTCATCTAAATTTTCAGATTCACTTAGTTTTCCTCCAGCGGGAACATATAAATCATCTTCAGCAGTCATATTAATTGAAATTTGTGAGACCGAAATATCTCCTGCAGATTCTGTAGAAGTAATAACAACTGCAGCATCACTAATAGTTTCACCATTAACACTTAATGAACTTCCGTTCTTAAGCTCAAGTTTATCTGCTCCAGCATAGAAAGTAGCTTGCATTAAACCTCCTTGGAAGTTTTGATAAGTAATATCAGAAACCCCAATATAAGTTCCATCATCAAGCTTATATGTTTCTCCTTCAGCTAATTTGTTGGTAGTTTGCCCATCAACAGTAAATCTAGCTTCGTTTGTAGCAGTAACTAAAACACTAACAGTTTTTCCTCCAACAGTAACTTCTTCTCCATTTGCAACAGTCCCTTTTGCAGAACCACTCATTAAAATAAGTTCTACTCCAGAACTGCCATTTGTAGCAGTAGTAATAGCATAAGTTTTTCCAAGCATTGTAATATCTTCATCCTTAATATCATCTAAACTATTAGATGTTATATCTGATTTAAGATTAGATGTAAAATCCATTACATATCTTGCAATAACTTTTCCACTAGTAATTTTAAAGAACAAACCAACATTTTCATTATCATCTTCTTGATAAGTTACACCTGAAGATACTGCATCTTCAAAATATAAAAATTGTTCATATGTAGCTGTTCCTTTTTCATTATTAATAGTGCCATCTGATAAAAGAGCTAATTCATCTTCACCAATATAAGTTTCGATTTCCTTGATTGATTCATTTAATTCTAATTTATCAGAACTTGTTTCAACCAACCATTTATCTCCGCCTACAACAGTTGTGCCTTCACCAGTAATCTTGCTATTAAGACTAGTTTGAACATCTAATGCAGCAGCCATATCTAAAGGAGCATTTGCACCAACTACAATTACAGAGTTAGCAACTCCACTTTCAACAAACGGAGCAGGATAACTAGCAGCAGCAGCAAGTCCAAAAGTACTACTTAACATAACAGCACTAGCAGCAATAGATGCGATTTTTCTAAAATTTATTTTCATTTTTTTAACCTCCTTTCATTATATTAAACATTATGTCCTTGATAACATTATAGGGAATTGTTATTTTAGACATTTATCTCTGTAACCCCTATTAGATCCCTGTTTTTTCTGGCCAGTATGCTTAGTTTAGTAAGCATAAATATAATTGTTAATTTTCATTTAAAAAGCTTTCTGAAAACAGAACATTTATCACAAAAAAACAACTCTTTTTAAGATAGTTATTTATAAATCTTTTGGTGTAACTAAAATATAAATACATATTTCAACTAGTTATTTATAATTCTTAAAAATTAATTAATTTTAAATACTCTATTTTTTTTAACATATATTATAAACTATAACCAGTATACCCAATATATATACAATAGATATATGGAAAAATTTATATACTATCTTTTTTAATATAATTTAGAATAAAATGGCTAAAAAAGACATCTCTACAAGAACAAAAACAATAACTTTAACTGAAAAAGAAGGAACATTTTCAACATTATTTCATCGATTCAAAAGCACTAAAAGTTACAATAGTGAGGTATCAAATTTAAGGCAATTATTAAGCAATGAAAAAGCAAGACTTTTGAATGTAATCAAAACAAAAAAACCAGCTTCTATTTATGAATTAGCTAAGCTTGTTGGCAGGGATTTTAAGGCAGTTAGGCAAGATATAAGGTTATTAGAAAGATTTGGGTTAGTTGAATTAATCTCAGCTCATAAAAACGGCAGAGAACTTTTAAGGCCTATTGTAGAAGTAGATAAGCTGATTATTAATGTAGAAATCTAAATAAAAGAAGATTACTTTATTTAATATAGCTAATCTAATTAATAACGATTTAATTTAAACCTTTAAGCAAGAATCCCCAGGCAAAAAGCCCCCATCTTCAAAAATTATCTAGTCCCTTTCCAGTTCTTCTAATTCCCTTTTATCTCTTTCAAACCTTTCTCTGGTTTCTTGTATCCTTTTTTTCTTATTTTTAATATCTTCTAATTCCCTTTTAACTTCTTCTAGTTTACTTTCAACCATATTAAGTTCTGCATCCTTATTTTCAATTTTTTCATTTATAGCTCCAATTTGGTTATTTTGAGGTTTAATTTTAAAATCCAAGTAAGTTCCACCTTTTTTAGACTTAACTTTTCTTGTTGCAGTAAAAATAATAATTAAAATGATTATTACAAGTAAGATACCCCCGCCAATAACATAATAAATTGTTTTTATATTAAAAGAACTTTCTGTATCTGTTACAGCAAAACCAGTTATACTTTCTTGATCTGCATTAATACTTTCATTATCTGTTATAGTTTCTTCGCTATTATTAACCTCAACACTAACTTCAACTTCATTACTAGCTGGAATTGGATTTTCTTCTCCAAAATCAATATTTAATTCAGTTCCAGAACGAATTTTATACTCCTTAATAGCCCCTTTATAATCCGCTTCTATATTAACTTCTGAACCTTCATCAGTCATCATTCGATATTCCCACATCCCATCTTCACCAGTACTTTTTTTTACTAATTGTTTGTCTATAGCAGCTCCATCTAATCTATAACTTAATATTAAACTAACAGTGGAATTAGCATCTTCTCTCCCAAAAAGTCTTGTTTTTTCAGCAGCAGAAACAGTTGTTATTAATGTTATTAACAATAAACTTACAATTATTAAACTTATTCCCCTTTTCATTTTCTAATTAACTTTTTTTTCTTTATAAACATTTCTTTTATTTAAAATAATCATTTTTTGCATACATCTAACTCAAAATTAATCCATTTTAAATTAATACCAGTACTTACATCAATTTGATTGCTTGAACCAACTATCGAAGAGCAATTTGAAAAAATTCCAATTTGTTTTATTAAAAAAGGTTCATAGGAAGTGGAATTATCTTCACTATACAAAGTTAAATTAATCGCTTTGTTAGATGAACCCCCTCCAATTCCATAACTATTCATTAGTTTATTAACTGTAAGATTAAGTGACTCACATACTGTTTGATCATTTAAACATTTTTCTAGCTCATTGTTATAACATGATTTAATTAATGATTTCAAGTCTTTATACTGTGGGATAAATCCAGTTGCGCAATCTGTTGTATAATCCATACTTGCTTGTAAAAAATAATTAATTTCTGCACTTGTTTTTTCATCATCTCCTCTTCCAAGAGCTAAAGACAGAAATATGAGTCCAACTATTGTTACAATTACAATTATCATAACAAAGCCAACTATTTCATTTTGTCCTCGGTGATTCATGTTTGATCCTATCTTCATTTTTGTTCAAATCCTATTTCTAATTTAGCTATTTCACATTTATCATAATAATAATTATTTTCAAATGATTTTCTGCATAAAGAAACAAAAACAGATTTTGTTGTTTCTAATTTATGTCTATCAAAAACAACAAACATATCGCAATCAATAGATTTTTCATTTATATTTGGGTAATTTCCTAAGTTACACTCAACTAAATTTTTTGTCTTGTTTAATCCAGATTCACTAATAACTCTTATGCTTGAAAACTTAGACCAGAATTTTTTATATTCTTCTGATTTTCTCGTCAATACAATTAATTTATCTGCATCAATACAATTTGGTTTGCTGTTTCCACAGGTAAATTCAGCTGTTTCAGCTAATCTTAATACACTGGTATAAGCTTCTTGTTCAGCAACATCTGTTGCATTTTTGTGCATATTATTATAAACAAGAACAACAACAAATAATCCTACTAAAACAAAAAACATTACAACTCCAACTAACATAAATGCCATTTCCTGAATTTTCAACTGCCCCTTTGAAAATTTAGGCACTAAAAATCTTTGATTTTTTCCAGCCTGAATTTTCAACTGAGCTTTTTTATTTTTCATTGGGACATATAAACATTGCAATTACCTTTATTTTTTTGATCAATACTTTTAGCTAACATAGCTAATGACTGTAAGTCAGAAGAAGAATCTAGATTATTAGCATCATTTTTCATTATTAACAATTCACTTTTTAGATTTTCTCCACACTGGATTATATTCATTTTCTCGTCGTAGATTTCAGCTAATTCATTAAATTTTTTCATCAATCTTTTGACATTACACTCATAAATTTTTTCATTAGAAAAAATAGCTCCATACAATAAGCCATCAGTATAATACATACCCTTTCCATTTTTCTTTACTGTTCCTCTTGAAAATTCAACATCATCTCCAATAACAGTTATATTGCAATTTGCTGTAGAAGAATATCCCATTGTAAAACATACTCTTATTCCTTCACAATCTTCAGAAGAATCAATTAGTTTTACATTATCTAAATTTGAAATATCACTTTCGATATCATTAGGAGGCTCAACAAAACAATATTTATCAGTACTAATAAAAATTAAGTCAGCTACTTTAAATGGCATAAAAAAAGGCTGGGAAGAAACATATAACTCTCCTTCTTCAACTTCATTTGCAAAAATATATTTGTTGTTGACTGTTATTTCTCCTCCTTTTTCACTCCATTTATTAAATAATTTTTCTGAAAACGCAATTGTATTCCTTCCAAAATCGCTTTCAATATCACATCCATAATAGGTTCTTGTTTCTTTTGAAAATTCAATAATATTTGATTTCCCTGAAGCAATTCCAGCTTCACTAAGTAGATTACTTAACCTAGCTGCACTTTCTGTTTGAGTGTATTGAGTTCCAGTTCCAATTATTTTGCTGGTGGCATAAATTGCAATAAAAAGAATTACTGCTCCTGCAATAATTGCAAACAACCAATTAAAACCCATTTCAATTGCTTTTTTGTTCTGTTTTCTCATCACCATCTTTTTTTGTCTAATTCAAACTTACAAGGGCCTGATTTCTTTCTTTTTTGATTATAATAGAAATCTGTCCATCTATAACATCAAAACATTTGGCTTTTTTAATACCAACAATTTCATCTAAATCAATGTTTTCTATTTTTTGATAAGGAATATCACATGCATCTGTACTAGGATAAAAAAACATATTTGCATCTTCAATTGAATAAAAAGAAACATCATCATAAATATCTGAAGAAATTCCAATAGCCCCTGTTTTAGAAAAATTTGCAAAACAAACTGCTTTTATACTTGAAGGAAGAGCGGCTTTAAATTCCGATTCTGATTTTTCAGAATGCCAAGCCCTGTTTATTTCTTCTTGTAAATCTTTCTTAAATAATCCTAATTGAGTGCATTTTTTTAGATCTAAAAAATAGTTAATTGCAATAAATGCAATTACAACAATAAATATAATTATTATAATTGAGAAAATTGTTCCAAACGACATCCCAATTGATTGCTGTGCCTTTATTTCTCTTTTTTTCATGATCCTAAAAGAAAAAACAGATTATTAAACATTTCTTTTATTATTTGGATATTTTATTTATTCCGAAAAAGATTTTAACTAGATAGTGATAACAAAACGAAAGATTTATAAATATAAAAAGTATGTATTTTTATGGCAAAACCCAAGAAAGCCAGCTTATTGCAAAGAATTTGTCTTGGAGGTGCTTTAGCTGCAAGCAGCTTAGGACTAATTAGTGGATGTGAAGATCCTTCTTACTATTCTCAAACCTCTTATCCTACTCAATCTAATGAATCAGAATCTTGGGGCCCATGGGGAGCAGGAGGATATCTTTTAGGATTATCAGGCAATAATCAATCTTCTCAACAAAGAATTGTTCTTACATATAATTCTTGGATAGACAATGGAGATGGGCTTATGGATCCAACTGGTAGAACTGATAGATTCGAAGGCCTTGGTAAGAAATATTTTCATCCTAATGAAGAAATAGGAGTAACTAAGATTATAACTAATCAAAAAGGAAGACGTGAATTAATGAAAGTTACAGATTCAAATGGAAATATTATTTATCAGGCTGGGGGAATTATTTCTAGTAATAATTATCATTCAACATTAAAAACTGCATCTAATAGATTAATTCATGAAATGGGAGGACCTGGAGAAGTTACTATAAGGTGGTCTATTGATGGTCAAGAAATTGATCTAGAAAAAATTTTAGTAATGAATAATTAAAATGGAAAACAAAAAATCTTCATTAATATCAAAAATTGCAACAGGATTAGCATTAACTGCAAGCAGCTTAGGACTAACAAGTGGATGTTATGATCCGAGTTATTATGATGATTCTCGAATAGTAGTGTCTAATCCCCATTATAATAATGCTCCAGTTAGGAGAATTGACAACACAACTCCTCGAAGACCTGCTGCAGAAAGCATTTTAAGAGTTATGCTCGGGATACCTGATGAACCTAATAATTCTGGAACCTCTGAAAAAACAATAATCTTCACTTCTGTTGAAGACTCAAATGGAAATGGAAGAATAGACATAGGAGATACATTTCAGGGTCGTGGTAAAACTCATTTTTATAAAAATGAAGCTATTGGAGTAATTAAACCATTTTACAATAAATATGGAAGAAATGGGGCTCTTGAGGTATATTCTCCAAAAGGAGAAAGGGTGTACAAATTAGCCTCTCCTATGATAGATAATCAATCAGCTATATATTTTCAAGATAGTGCTCAAAGATTATTAGATCAGTATGGGTCTGGAGAATACACATTTCAATGGTTTCTTGATGGAATGACTATAGGCATGGATGGTATTTTTATTTTAGATAATTAATTATTCAGTATCATTTCCCAGGGCTTAACTATAATAGAGCAAGAATTTGAGTAAGGCTGGTTCTCATATTTATCCTTACATCTAATGTAATAGGTATTTATTCCCCAATTAGATGTATGTGATTTTTCAATACCTGCCATTAAAATACCCTCATCAATTTCAAAGTTACAATCAATATTTGAATAACTACATTTAGCATTTTCATTAGTAAGTATTTTCAAGGTTTCCCTTTCCCTGTAGGCTCTTACGATTATAGGGGTAGTTTTATCTGATTCAACTATGAAGGATATTGAAATATAGTCTGCATTTCCACCTAAATCCACACACTTCAAATAATATTTGTATTCTCCAGGAACTAAATCTTGTCTTTGGCTGTGTTCTCTTCCTTCATTTTCTGCAAATGCTACATATCCTTTTTCATTATCTGTTGTTGAATAGAAGCAAATAGATTCTCCATCTTTATATCCATTATCTGTTGTCATATTAATAAATACAGGAACAACTTCTGTTGAACCAGAAATTGTTTCTCCATCTGGTTGAGCATCTAAAATATTTAATGCTTGAGTTCCAGTTACAATATAAGCATAACTTTGCATATTGGGATTTCTGTCTGCTTCTTCTTTTCCAGGATTATCTTTGCATCTTATATAATATTTATTTTCTGTTCTGCTCTGTATTCCAGTTAAAGTAGTTTCACAAGTATAAATTAAATTAGCATTCATCTCTTCAGCAGAATTAGCACAAATCATTTGATTTGGCATATTATCATAAGCAGTATCTGTTCTTGACCATCTGCAATCAGCAGGTTCATTTACATAAACTTCTAAATCTAATTGAGTTAAATTATACTGAACAGGATTTCCACTGGGAATATTAAATCCTTCAATTTTTGGAGGAGTTGTGTCTGGTCCAGCTTGAACACAAAAACTAACTTGATATTCATCCACATTAGCATTTTTATTTGCATCTGCACATCTAATATAGAAGTTCATCAAGCCATCATTTTTTAGTTCTAATGCTTCAATTAATTCATCTGACTGTCCAGGCAACGCAAGTTTTTCAATATGTTTTTCTGATAATAAATTATTTTGTCCCATATAATAAGACATATTATCATAATTTTCTTTGTGAACAAAATCAATTTTACATTCAGTTGGTTCAGGTTCATTATTTTCATTAAACGTTTCAATTCCAAATTCAATTGGAGTAAATGCTTCTAAACATCCATCTTCACTTTCAGTATTTATTATTCTCATTCTTCCTGGTTCTGAACCATCTCCAGCAGGCCTAATTCTAACTTCAGTATATTTATGCCCGGGTGTTGGTATCTTATCAGTTGCATTTTCTAATGGTTTTATTCCAGGAGTTGTAACATCTCTTGGATTTTTCCAAACACATTTTTCTTGTTCACTTCCTGCATTAACAATTTCACATCCCTTTCCTAGTGACTTGCATCTATATTCAGAACATTGCAAATCTCCTTCATTGCATAACTGGCAATTTTCTCCTCCCCAAGGTGCTTCCCAAGGAAGACATGTAAAAGTAATTATTTGTTTGTCAACTTTTTTGTACATTGCAATAAAGATAAGTGCTGCAACAGCTACTCCTACTCCTATTCCTAATGCTGCACTTTGCCATGGAGCAAAAAGAGGATTTGTGATTAACCAGCCTTCTTCCATAAAACTAGTTGTAGCTGCAGATGCAATGTCCGTCATTATTAATCCACTAAATGTTCCAACACCCATTGCAGTTGCTAAAGCAACATCTGCATTTCCACCTAATCCAATATTCTTTCCAACAACATAACCTATTCCTGCTGCAATTCCTGCAACAATTAAATTTTGTATTAATACTCCTAAAACTGCAGAACCTCCACCACTTGCAGAAGGGAAAATTTTTGTTCCAATTTTACCAAACCATCCAAGAATACTCCCTGAAGCAGAAGGGACTAATGCATTTACAGCTCCCATCCCAGTAGCCAATCCCAATGCAGCAAATGCTTTTGCAATAGGATTTAATAAAGGACTGTTAATTAGAGGAGAAGCTCTTTCTTTGTTTATTATTCCTGCTCTTTCTAAAGCAGTATTATATAAAACAGCTCCAAATGTTTTTTCAGGGCTTAGATCTCTTGCCTTTCCACCGTTTATTTGATATAAAGCTCCATCATAAGTATAATCATTATTATAATTAACATAAGCTCCACAATCTCCCAAAGAACTGCAGACTCTATTTCTGTCATCTAACCATTCAGCTGTTAAACACTCTGCATTTTCTTCACTTTCACTTCCAATTTTTGTAGTTTTTGTATAAGTACATTTTTTATTAGCAAGGGA
Organism: Candidatus Pacearchaeota archaeon; assembly: GCA_041651235.1. GTDB lineage: Archaea > Nanobdellota > Nanobdellia > Pacearchaeales > GW2011-AR1 > ARS1285. Next base: position 152,120 of record JBAZJQ010000001.1, on the reverse strand, counting down.
ACAAACAGTGGCTGTTTCTTGTTGAGCCCAGAATTTCATTCCAGGGGGAATTTCAGGCAAACAAACTCCTTCTGCTTTTGGTGCAGGAGTTTCAGTTGTAGTAAATCCTCCTGTGGTTCCTCCGGAAAATGTACTTAGTGTACTTGTTGATGTTCCTGAAGTCCCAGTAGTTGTTTTTGCTTGTTTAAATGCAAAATCTTTTCCTTGTATCCAATAACAATCCCTATTTTGAGTATCTAAACAATCTTTTTCTTCTAATTGATCTACACAATCATTCCACCTATTAACTAGACAAGCAGCTTCTGTAAAATCTCCCGTTGATGTTTCAGTTGTGTCTTGTAGACAATATTCATTTCTATAATCTGCACAAGGCTCAATTAAAATTTCTCCATTTGCGCATATTTTTCTATAATGTCTGCTTCCAACTGCATCTGTTCCAGCACCAATATTTCCATCATACTCGCACCAAGATTCTCCATGTTTCCATTCTTTTCCATTTTCATCTTTGCAATTCAAATCCTTGCAAATATTTTCTCCATAAGTTGGTCTTGCTAACCCAGAACTCTCACTGCAAATATTTCCCTCAAAATAATCACAATTTCCACAATTTTTATCATTAGGTTTAGCTGAACAAGAAGCTTCTTTTGAAACAATTTCTTTCCAGTATAAATTATCCTCTACTTTACTTGCATCATAAATATTAGCTGGATTCCCACAACTATCTACAAAATAAACTTCTTCTTTTCCATCAACACAAACAGTATTTTTTGTTTTTGCACAAATAGTTCCTAATTCTTCATCTGTGCATAAATGATCTTTATGAAAAGTCCCTTTAAATGTTTCAAGGCAATCTCCTCTTGTTGTAAATTTGCATGTATTTTCAAAAAATTCATCTTGGAAAACACAAGCACCAATATCTTGAGATTGAGCTAAAGCAATGCAAGATAATTCATCTTCAACATTTGTTCTGAAATCAATTCCTAGTCCATATAATGTAGAAAGTCTTTTGCATCTTGTCAAAGTAGCAAAATTAGCCTGCTCTCCAATAATACAGCAACCTAATTGGCATTGAGGAATGTTACATTCTGCATCTTCATTCCAGATTCCACCATCTTCTTCACAAACTTTTTGAGGAGTATTTGGCATACACATTCCTTCTGTAGAATCATAACAACAACCAGGCTTACAGAAACTAGTTGCTTCACAAGAAGTTGGTGTTTTTCTAAAACCCTCATCACAATTTTCCTCTAATGTATTCTGGCAAAATGCACCTTCTTTTGTTTTTTCACAGCAAACATTAAAATAAGGAAATACAGAAGCTTCTGCACTTACACTAGCAATAACTGGCTTTTTTAAATTATTAATTATAAACTCTAAAAATTTTCCAAATTTATTTTCATTAGTTTGTATTTTATTTTCATTTAATGCATCAGACATCATATAAGAAAATGAAATCATTCCTAAAATCATAATAGAAATTTCCAAATAACAAATTATTTCTACACTTCTTTTTGTTTTTTGTTTCATTTTTATATATTTGTGTATCCAGCAGGCAAGACTAATCCTCTTGATGCAAACTGAAATTTATCTAATGATTTTATATCTGTTAATATATAAACTGTTGTCCCATCTCCTCTTTTAATTTTCTCAACCTTTATTCCAGGGTTTGAAACCATATAAACTAATGATTCTGAATCACCATATTTTCCTTCTAACTGTGTAATTGAACTTGCTATCATAATTAAGTCATAAAGATTAGATTTAATACTTGTTTTAATAGATTTATATGATTCTGTTGTATCTTTTGTAATTGTTAAATCTGATTTTAAATCAATTAAAATAGTTCCAGGTAAAATATTTATTTCAGGTTTAATTTCTCCTGTTGTAACTGAATAACCTTCTTTTTCTAAATTAGATTTAACAGATTGAACACAGCTAACCACTGCAGGCTTGATATAATCTGTAATTTCTTTTTCAATAGATTGTCTTAATAATGGTTTTTGTACAATACAGGGTTTGTAAAATTCTTCTGTATAACATAAATATTCTAATTTATTTCCATTGTACATATAATAAAATTCAGGATTAATACTTCCTCCTTGATTAACTAAAATATCTAGTGCTTTTTGTGTATTTTCTGAAACACAATCTTGTATTTGAACTACAGGACTTTTAGAAACAAAAACCGTATTCAAACTTCCTCCTCTAAATAATAAAAATAATACTATTAAAATTAATATAGCTAATATAATAAATATAGTTATCTGCCCCTTGTTATTCATGTTTGATTTTGATTTAACTTTTCTCGGAAAAGTTATTTTTTTGATCAAACTTGTTTTTCTAAAAAAGTTTGTATTCATCTCTTTTTTCATCTTATTTTATTATGTTTGTTCTATTTATAAAACTTTATAGAGTATTATAAGGCTGTACAACTATTGAACCTCCTATGTTTTCAAATGAATCTCTACATTCAATATAATATGTTTTTCCTGCTTCCCAAATTCCAGTATATTCATTTCCACTTGCAGACATAATTGTTTTATTATTCCACAAATCATCTGCATTAAAGGAATATTTGCAAGTTCCAGGTTCTGTTGTAATTATTTTTAATCCATTTTCATTATAAACTCTTACAATTACAGGCCCAGTATTATCAACATCAACTTTAAATGTAACAGAACTTTCTGCTGTATTTCCTGCAATATCTATGCATCTTACTTTTATTGTATTTTCTCCAGCAATCATTTGAAGTCCTGATTGAGTATGTATATTTGTTCCTGTATTTTCTAAATAAGCCCAGAAATCTTCAAAATAATTATACTCACAATTAGCTTCTCCATTTACACCGCCAGAAGTTTGTATTCCTAATTCTAAAACCATATAACTTCCTCCTGTAAAAAATTCACTTCCTTCTGTATTTATTATAGGATCTCTGACTTTTATACTATCAATTTTTAATTTATTTTCAGAAACAATCACATCATAAAGATAACTCGTTGTCATTGTATTTCTTAGAGATTCATTTTTATCTTTATACCAAGGCTGGTCCTTGCATTTAATGTAAACATCATTGCTTCCCTTTGATAATCCCGTTAAAGTTGTTTCGCAAGAATATCCATAAAGTTCTTGAGCTTCAATATCATTCTCACAAACCATTTCATTTTTCATTAAATTAAAGCCCGTGTCAATTTTATCCCATCTGCATTCACTTGGTTCGTTTATCCAGGCTTTCAAATCCTGGGTTATTTCGTCATATTTAACATAACTTCCAGATTCAGGAAATGTTTTCTGAATATAAGGAGCTGTTTTATCAGGACCTTGCTGGACACAACTATTTATAATATAAACTGCTGAATTAATATTTCCATTTGTGTCTTTGCATTTAATATAAACATTTAATTCTCCATAGACTTTTCTTATTTCATTTTCAGTTACATTATATAAAACTGCAAGTGAGCTGACACTAGGCATAGAAATCTCACTAGTATGGTTATAAATGTAACCTATACTAAAATCATCCATATCCTCAAAAGCAAGATCTTTATCTCCACTTATTCTGCATAATGCTCTTTCATCAGTTGTTATCCCAAAAGAAACAGAAGTAAATTCTTGAATACAATCTCCTGAATTTTCTCTTAGTTTAAATCCATTATCTCTGACATCATTATAACTATATCCTGTTTTTAATGCTTCAAATAGGGGACTTATTTTAGGAGGACTAGAATCTCCGGGATTTTTCCAAATGCAAACAGGATTCTCACTTCCCTCTCCAACTAGTTCACATCCTAATCCTAAACTCTGGCATCTATATTTTGTGCAATAATCTCCTTCATTACATTTTTCACAATTATCTCCTCCTGATGGAGCTTCCCAAGGCTTACACTCATATTTTACAGTAACTTTTTTACAGACATCGCCAATTTTCATAAAAGATAAACCTAATGCTATCAAAATACCATCTAAAATCGCAAAGGGCCATAAATATGGAAACCAAATAATAATTATAATTAAATCTACAGCATTTATTATTGTAGCAACTGTTGCAACAGTTTTAACTGCCGTATTAATCAATCCTGGAGAAGCTTTTCCAGTCCCACCCCCTTTTAAAATTCCTTTTAACCCCTCAATATATTCGGGGCTGGGAACAGCCAAATCAGGTTTTTGATTAATCCATTTTAAAGGATTTGCAAATGAAATATAAATATTAATTATATCACTAGATACTTTTTTTATTCCTTTCTTAACACTAAATCCTTCACTAGTATACTCTCCTGCAATATTTACATAACCTCCACAGTCTCCTAAAGAAGCACAAACTTCATTCATCCTGTCTGTAAATCCTTGTTTTAAACAATTTTCATTTACTTCCGGATTGCAATTTCCTTTCCAATCTTTAATATAGATAACTTGACATTTTTGGTTTCCAACACTACAAATATCTTTTGCATCTGATTGCGAGTTCTCATCCACAATATCAAAACCAGGAGGGTATTTTGGCAAACACATTTTTAATTTAAAATCATCAATACTAAATGATTTAACCCAGCACTGTTCTTTTTCAGCACATTTATCAACTCCTGCTTTATCACTATTCAAAACAATACATTCTTGCCAGGAATTCATCTTGCATGAAGAATAAGTTTTGCCTGTTTCTTTATCTTCATCCCATACACAAACAGAATTTCTATAATCTGCACAAGGTTCACTAATTACTTCCCCATCAACACAAATTTTTCTAAGATGTCTGCTTCCAACAACATCTCTAGCCATTTCATTACTTCCTTTTGTTTTTCCAACCCCAATAGCTCCCTCATACTCACACCAGGATTCTCCATTTTCTTTTGTAATTGTTTTTCCATCAATTTCAGCTTCACAATTCAAATCTCTGCAAACATAATCTCCTTTATTTGGTTTTTTGTCAATTCCTGCCTTGTACATCCCACATATGCTTCCCTTATTATAATCGCAATTACCACATGAATTTGCATTTCCAAAACTATCTGCAAGTGTACAGCTCTCTCCTTTTGTTTTTATCTTCCCATCATAAGAAGTTCCAAAAATATTTTCTATATTTCCACATGAATCAAACCAATAAACTTCATCTTTTCCATCAATACAAGAGGTATAAGATTCTTTTTCACAATCTGTTTCTAATTCAGAATTTGAACATAAATATCCCAAAGAAAAACTGCCTCCAGAAGTTTTACATTGTTTCCCAGTCATTCTCCTGCAACTGCCTCCAATAACACAAGCACCTTCTTCATCAGCAATAGTTAAAAATATACAAGAGGACTCACTTGTTATTGAAGCATCAAATTTTAGATTTAATCCTAACATTTGAGTTTCTATTTCACAATTTCCAGGAGTTGTAAATATATTATTGTTTCCAAGAGTACAGCATCCTTTTTGGCATTTTACTGCTCCGCAAGTTGCATCTCCTGAAATAAATTCTCCATCACAATTAATTTTTCTTGAAATAGAACACAATCCAGTTTCAGTGCTATAACAGCATCCCTTAACACAATTTGCATTGTTATCACATTTAACAGGAGAGTAAGAATCGCAATTTTCACTTATAACTGAACTATCATAATCCTGGCAATAACTTCCCTGCTTATCTTGTTCACAGCAATATTTTATTTCTTCTGCACTTACACTAGCAATAACTGGCTTTTTTAAATTATTAATTATAAAATCTAAAAATTTTCCAAATTTGTTTTCATTAGTTTGTATTTTATTTTCATTTAATGCATCAGACATCATATAAGAAAATGAAATCATTCCTAAAATAATAATAGAAATTTCCAAATAACAAATTAGTTCTATTTTTACACTTCTTTTATTTTTCATTTTCATCTTGGCTTATATCCTGGAGGTATTGTACATCCCTTTATTGCAAATCTAAAAGATTTACCAGAAGATTTTTCAGTTATCGTATAAATCCTTGTGCTATCTTTATCATATCCTTCTTCTGCACTCCCAGATAAATATCTTTCAATTTTATATTCTGGATATAACATCATATAACTCACATAATCAAATTCACAATAAAGAGATTCTTGATTTACAATTTCATTGGTTATTTTAGCTAAATCGTATAATGGACTTGTAATTTTTATATTAAAATTTGAAAATTTTTGTTCATCATTTCCATTTATTATGCTCATCTCTTTGGTTATATCTATATTAATTTGTTTAATTGTTAATCTTGATTTTAATTCTGAGTTCCCCATAGAAACTTGATTATTCTTTTTTTCTAAACTTGCTTTTAATCCCTGGAAACAATTCTCAACTCTTGGATTAATATAATCTGTAATTTCTTGTTCTAAATGCTCGATTAATAAAGGTTCCTGATTAACACAAGGAAGATAATCCTCTCTATTATAACATAAATATGCTATTTCTTTTCCTCCATATAATTTTGAATTGTTTGGAACAAGATATCCTCCCTGAGGCATCATTATATCAACAGCTTCTTTAACTGCATCTTTAACACATAAATCCATATATTGTTGAGGGTCTTTTTCATCTAATGGGTTGCTTATTTGAGGCTGTTTAATCAAAACAAATAAAATTGCAATTACAACAACTAATAACAAAGCTAATATTATGAATATGGTAACTTGTGCTTTTTTATTTAAGTCTGATTTTGTTTTCATTTTTTCATCCATAAATTTACTCCTGCTTTTTTTATTCTAATAACCTTGTTCTGAACAAGCAGCTCTAAAAGATATTTCTCTGCAGTATTCCAGGAAACTCCTAAATAACTTGCAAGTTCAGAACTAGTTATAACCCTCTTTTCCCCAATATATTTGAGTATCTTCTGTATTTCCATAATAATATACATTACTATCTACATAACTAAATGCATTATAATATACTTATGAATATTCATAGATATTTATAAATGTTTTGATAAAAGGAAAATAATATAAATAAGAATTAAATTCGGTGAGCAGAAAAGAAAATAAAATTCCTGTCTTCTATTTAATCCTCTACTCGGACTAGTAATTATAATTATATATTAAATATTTAATTACTAATCCTCTTCCTGAAGATTTAAAATATTATTTTATAATTATTACTTATTTTCAATCTTCAGTCTCCACTCTCGGCGCAAGAATAAAACTCAATTCAATAAAAGGAGTATTAAATTCTAATTTTAAAGGGTAATCACTTGAAAAATTAATAATTACTTTATCATTTATTTTAGTTCCTTTAATCATTTTCTGCAGATATTCCAAAGAATATTTTGAACTTGCCTGTTCTGCTTGAATATTAACCTCATCTGTAAATTCTGATTTGAATGAATTCAAAGAACCTTTCGCTTGTATTAAAAATCTATCTGATTCTGAAACAAAAGCACATGAATCAGCAACAACAGCACAATCTTCAATTGCAGCAGATAAATCAGCAGAAGGCATTTCAATCTTGCTTGTAAATTCTAAATTAGGTATTGGTTTTTCTTCACCATCAATTTCAATTAAAGCAAGATTAAATTCTCTTTTTATTTTATCTACAATCTCTAATTTTAATGAACTTTCTTCTTTTGTAAGAATTAATACACTTGAACTTGAGCATCTCCTTAAAACAGCTTTAAGATTATCTAAACTAACTCCTAATGTTTCTGTATTATCTACTTCAAATTCAGAAAAAGCAGTATTTGGGAGTTTAAAACTGATCATAGCTACATTAGCAGGGTCAATTGCAATTATCCCCATACCCTCTTTATTAACTTTAATCCTTACTTCTAAAACTAATTCTGAAATAATACTAATAATCTCTGAAAACAATTTCGGATGATCTAATTTTAATCTCATTTTTGAACTTTTTAAAAAGCCTTGATTTGCTTTTAAAGATTATTATGCTAAAGAATAGGTTAATATAAATATAAAATTAACTTAAAAATAGAATGGAATCTAATGAGAAATCCATTAAAGAAAAGAGAATAAGGGAGATAACTTTAATTTATTATTCTATGCCTGAAATTAGAAAAGCAATATTTGAATTTGCTCAAAATAGAGAGACAGTTCCTAGATATTTTGAAGGTTTTGGAAAACGCCCAGATTCTTTTCAATATGACTCAGACATCTTAGAACATGTAAAAAGAGGAGCCACTTCTTTTCATTGTTCAGAAGAACTATGGCAAGACCCATTAGAAATTTCAACAGATATGAGTCCTCAACAGTTAAATGAAATAAAAACAGGCTGGGATTTATTATTAGATATAGATTCTCCTTATTTGGAATATAGTAAGATTTATGCAGACTTATTAATAAGAACACTTAATTTTTATGGAATCAAGAATATAGGAGTTAAATTTTCTGGAAGTAAGGGCTTTCACATTATAATCCCCTGGAAAGCATTTCCAAAAGAAATTTATGGACAAAAAACAAAAGATATGTTTCCAGAATGGCCAAGATTAATTTGTGAATACCTAACAGAAATTTTACAGCCAAAACTTGCAGATAAAATATTTGAAGAAGAATCTTTAAAAGATTTAGCTAAAAAAACAGGAAAAAAAGAAGAAGAATTACTAATAACAGAATGTCTAAGCTGCCATCGTCCTGCAACTAAAAAAGAACTTGTAACCTGGTATTGCCCATATTGCAAGAGCGAACTAACTAAAATAAGAGAAAACAAAAGAATTCCTAAATGTCCTAATGATAGTTGCAGAAAAGATTTAATTGAAAAAACAAAACAACAAATTTCTTATTGTGAATTTTGCAATATTAATTCAAATAAAAATCCTGAATTATTCGCAAAAACAAGAGAAAAAACAGAAAAGCTAATAGAAGCTGATTTGATTTTAGTAGCCCCCAGACATTTATTTAGAATGCCTTATTCTTTGCATGAAAAAACTTCTTTATCTTCTATAGTTCTTGATAAAGACAAAATCCTCAATTTTCAAATCACAGATGCCAAGCCATTCAAAGTTAAAGTAAAAAAATATTATCCTGAAGCAAAAGAAAATGAAGCAAAAGAATTATTACTCCAGGCTTTGGATTGGAAAGAGCAAAGAACACAAAAAGAAGAACAAACCAAACAAACTATTGGAAAAATAGATTTACCCTCTAAACCCAATAAAAATAAGGATTTTCAAAAGATTCAAATCACAAATCCAAGTGAAGATATTTTTCCTCCATGCATTAAAATAATTCTAAAAGGAATTCCTCAAGATGGAAGAAAAAGAGCTTTATTTTTATTATTAAATTTTTTCAAATCATTGGGAATGTCAGACAGAGAAATTGAAACAAAAATTAATGATTGGAATAAAAAAAATGCAATGCCATTAAAACAAGGTTATATTAATTCCCAGTTATTTTGGTATCAAAAAAATCAAGCAAGACTTCCCCCTAACTGCGACAAGCCTAATTACAAAGATTTAGGATTTTGCAAACCAGATGAACTTTGCAGGCAAATAAAAAATCCCTTAAATTATGCAATGAAAAAATATTTTAGAAAAGGTTAATCTTTCTATTATCAACAAATTTAAATACCCAAATGAATTATGAATTTTATGAAACAAAAAAGAGCAGTGTTAGTATTAATTTTATTTTTAACTATCTTTTGCATATTTTTAATTAGTGCTGCAACTGATGAAGAAAAAATAGCAGAGGCATATTCATGTTTAGAAAAAAATGTAGGTTCTGCTTGTACTTTAGGTACAACGTCTCAAACTGCTTTAGCTTTAATGGCTCTTTCTTATAATTATACATTACAACAAAATTGTTTAGTTAATTTAAATAAATCAATGAGAGATTCAGGAAATTTTACTTGTTGGAAAGCAACTAGTTCTGGTGATTGCGATATAAAATCAACAGCTTTAAGTCTTCTTGCTTGGGATTATTTAGGAAAAGATACAGAAAAAGCACAAAATTGGTTATTATCTAAAAAAATACTTCCAACTAATGTTTTATGGTATTTGGAAATTGATTCAAATGAACCAACTAGATGTGAAGCATACATAGATGCAGGAAACCTGCAAATATTTAATATAAATGAGGACAAAACAATAACAAAATCTTCTGGTTCTTCTAATTGTTTGACATTAGCTTCTAACTTAGGAAATTATTTTGTTAAAATTGATCCTAGTTGTTATTCATCTACATTTGAAATTAAATGCGATAAAAGCTTCATAACCACTTTATTATATCAAAGACAAGGAAGCAGTGTTTATTATGTTTCAAGTCAGACAAACACTCCAGATAACCAAGGATTTACAACAGAAAGAATTAATTCATATTGTTTAGGTTCTGGATCAACTTGTGATTATGAAGGAACCTTATGGGCAAGTTTAGCATTAGATAAAACTGGAAATGAAGTTTCTGATTTATTGCCTTATCTGAATATAGCTAAAGAAGAAGGAACAAATGTTAATTATCTGCCTTCTGCTTTCTTATATTTGATTACTGGTTCTTCTGATTTCCTTTCAGAAGTAATGGCTAAACAAAGAAATATGGATACTTACAGAAATGCTTTTTGGCAGGTTTCTGGAGATAAATTTTATGATACTGCATTGGGTATTTATGCAACTAAAGCTCAAGAAGCAAAAGATTATTTATTGCAAAATCAAGATATAGGAGCAAATAAAGGATGTTGGAATCCTACAACAAGTGGAAATTTAATTACAGATACCTCTTTTATTTTATTTGCAGGATGGCCAAGATTACCTATTGGTCCCGAATCATGTGTAGCTTCAACTTCTTGTTCTTCACTAAATTATACTTGTGGAGAATACACTAATAATTGTGGAGATACAATTACTTGTGGAAGCTGTTCATCTGGTTATTATTGTAATAATTACAGATGTATTAATCAATCAACTGATTGCGAAGATGAATGTGAGGAAGGAGATACTAAATGTTCAGGAAAATTATTAAAAATTTGCGGCGATTACAATGATGATGTTTGTTTAGAATGGAGCCCTTCAAGTCATAATGACACTATAACTTGTCCAAAACAATGCAGTAATGGAAAATGTACTAATACAACAGGAACAACTACCACAACTAAAACAAATTGTGAAACAGCTGGTTATTTCTGTATTGTACCTGGTGATTGCTCTTCTTCAAATACACTAAGCAGTAATACTTACTCTTGCTCTTGGCCAAGTGATGTATGTTGTTCAAAGAATGTTGTTTCTCAAAGTTGCTCACAAAAAGGAGGAAAAATTTGCTCTTCAGGACAAGATTGCAGTGTTAATGAAGTTTCTGCTTCAGATACCAATTATTGTTGTGTAGGAGGAACATGTGAAGATAGTTCAACACCTTCTGGAAATGGTTGTGAAGATAGAAGTTATAATTGCAGAACCTCATGCCAAGCAGATGAAGAAATTAAAAATTATGATTGTGAATTTTCAAGTGATTCTTGCTGTGGCCCAATAACAGAATCAGGAACTAACTGGTTATTAATTATTTTATTAATTGTATTGATCATTTTAGTTGTTTTAGCTATAATATTCAGAAAACAACTAAAAGTATGGTTGTTCAGAATGAAAAGCGGATTTAGTAAAAAAGGAGGTCCAACTCAAACAACAAGACCTTCAATGCCCCCACCAGGAATGCCAAGACAAATGATGATGCCAAGACAGATTATTCCTAGAGGAAGAATGCCTCCGCAACAAATGAGAAGACCTGTTCCAAGACAATCTAATGATTCTGTGTTTGATGATACTATGAAGAAACTTAGAGAGATGACTAAATAATTTTAAAATGAAAAAGAAAAATCTATATATTTTGTTAGGGGTTATTTTTACAGTAATCGGATTAATAGGAGCAATACCTTCTTTTCTTCAATCGAATTATCTGTGGGGAATTATTTCTTCTGTTTTAGTTGTTATAGGATTAGTTTTTGTAGCTATTGCTTTTGATTAAAAATGGAATTGAGTGAAAATTTGAAAAAGAATTTATTAGATTTAAAATATAACAAATATCTTCAATATCACAATACTTGCATAATAATTCTTTTTACATATTTTATTGGAGTAATAATTGCTTATGTAACTAATCAAATAAATTATAAAGCTTTCAATGAAAATCTATTAGCTGGAATAATATCTATAATTATCATATTTTTTATATTAATCCTGATATCCAATTTTAATGAACATTTAGAGAATATTACTAATGAAATAAAGAAATTAAAGTTGTAAATGTTATCTATAACAATATTTATTAATATGTTTTTTCTAATTTGTTTATGAAAAGAGGAATATATATGATAATCTCGGTTTTGATCTTATCCTTGATTTTACCATTTAGTTCTGCAGCAGTTGAAATAACTTTATCAAAACAGTCTTATCAGCCTCAGGAAACACTGCAAGCAGAAATATTAACCGCAGAATCTTTAGCAAAATCAGATATTTTACTATACAAACAAGAAACACCAAGACCTATGCCAGTTGAATTTGATTTAATATTAAAAAACAGCAAGTATTATCTTTATATGGTTCTTCCTAATCAAGAAGGAAGTTTCTATTTAACTGTTAAAGGCACCAAAGTAAAAGATTTTAATGTTACTCAGACAAGTCCAGCATTAACAATTAACAAGGGATTTATCCTTGCAACAGAAGACTTTACAATTATAGTTAAAAGTTTATATGGAAGTCAAGATGTAAATGCTAAATTTGGTTCTCAGAGCTACGATTTCTTATTAATTCAAGATATGCAGGAACAATTGGAGTTTTCAATTGCAGGAATGCCCACCCAAACAACAAGTTTAACAATAAATGATTATACTATTCCTGTTTTTATAATAAATGATATTCCTATCGAAGAACCAGAAGAACCTGAGGAATGTATTGCGAATTGCACAAATAAATCTTGTGGAGATGATGGTTGCGGAGGAAGCTGTGGAAGCTGCTGGTTTGGATGGTGTGATAATTCTAAATGTATTAGTGATGCTGAGGACTGTCAAGATGAATGCTCTGAAAATGAATTAAAATGTTTTGGTAATTATTCTAAAGTATGCAATAATTTTGATGAAGACAGCTGTTTTGAATGGGGAAATGAAACCTTATGTGAATATGGATGCCAAAATAAAACCTGCATAAATATCACCGAGATTATTCCTGTTGTTAATAACAGCATAGAATTAAAATTTAAAAGTTCATTAGATTCAGAGTTGCCCAGACTAAGCGCATTTATTCTTTTTGGAAAATCCCCTTTACAGATTATACTAAAAAATACTGGAATTAAAAATCTAACAAACATAAAGTTATCTAGTAATTTGGAGGTTGAAATTACTCCTGATGATATTGATTTAAAATCTGGAGAAGAAAAACTGATTAATTTAATCTTTAATATAGGCAAAGGAGATGTAGATTCAAAAAACAGAATTGCAGGCAATTTAACAGCAAAAGTTAATGATAACACCTTTGACTTGCCTCTTTATCTTGTTTTAACAGAAAACCAATCTCAAGTAACTACTTCAAGTCAAGCAAGTCAATCTTATTCTTGCTCTGATATGAATGGAGAAAAATGCGGAGCAGAAGAAGAATGTGATATATCTACGGTATCTTCTTTAGATGGAAGCTGTTGTTTAGGAAACTGCGATTCAACAAAATCAACATCTAAATGGTTAATTGGATTATTTATTATTTTGATATTATTTTTAATTGCAGGGGTTGTTTTCCTGAGAGCAAAAAGAAATCCTCGAGGAAGCCCGAAGGATTTGTTAGATAAAAAAACATATGAATTTCAGAACAGAATGTCTGGAAAAGAAGTCAACAGAAGTTTAGGAAAGATTTAGTTTATTTTTTTTATTAATTTATTAACATAACTCATATCTCCATCATTAAGAATAACAACATCATAATTTTTCTTATATTCTTCTAAATCTTTCTCAGCATCTTCGTTTAAAAAACCTATTTTAATTAAGTTATCATAGTCAAACCCTGAAATCATACCTAAATCTCCTAAAGAATCTCCCAAGAGAATTACGTTTTTTCTATTTTTTATTTTATCATGGATTTGTTTTGGAATAGAAGCTTCATCTTTGTTAAAAACATGAATTATTGGTTTTTTTATTCCGATAGCATATCCTTCTCCATCCCATTTGAATCCATTGGATATTATCTGAATATTACTATAAAATTCTTTTTCTTTTTCTAAAAACAATTTTATAGAATCTGTTCCTAACCCAGAAGCAGACATAATAACTAAAGGTATTTTTTTATTATTTAATATTTTTAATAAATCACTGCATTTTCCTCTTAATTGGATTTTTTTACTCTCAACTACTTTTTGTATATCTTTAATATTTAATTTAGATTCAATTAATAAATTAAAATGATTTGTCCACCATTCATACATAGATTTCTTTTTTTCATCAAGTGGGATTGTATTATCAATTTCAATAGGAGAATATTGGTTTTTTAATGCATAAGATTTTTCACTATAATCTGGAGTTAAATAATTTTCAGCTCTTAAAATAGAAATTATAGAAGGAAATTTTTCTCCATTAACAAATGCCTTTGTTAAGGTTCTGTCAAAATCAGAGATAACATGTAATTTATCTTTACCCCCATAAAGAATTGCTTTTTCTTTTTCCTTTAATTCTCTAGGATTAGGAATAATTATATTATTCATTTTTTCTTTTTCTTAGTTTTCTTTTCCGGTTTATCCTCTTTTACCTCACTTTCAAAATTCTTTAACTTATCTTCCATCTCCTTAAACTTCTTGTTCATTATGTTTCTTTCAATCATTATTCCTTTTGCAATTTCATCATATTTATGGAGTTTCATAACCAAATCAGAACATAAATTACTTATATCACTATTTTTAATCCTAAGCTCATCTGGTTCAATTACTTCAACATGAGAAGGCATTGCATTAAACATAACTAACATTAAATCATTAATTGTATCTGCAATTAGCTCAGTTTCACAAAAACTAGTCCACAAATCCTGAACTTCTTTATTTTCTGTTTTTTCAATTGGTTTTGCTTCATGAACTTTTTTACTTTCTATTTTTATTCCAGGCAACTGCCCTATTCTGTCTACTAACTGGTTTAATGTTTCTTGAACATGTTCAGGAGGTCTTCCCAAAGCTTCAAAAATAAATAATGCTCTTATTTTTTCTACCATTTTACAGTTTTCTTGTTATTACTAAAACACTTAGCAAAACACAAAGTAATGCAAATCCAAAAATAGAATATTTCTTAATTAATTCATTTTTAGACTCATAAATAACATTTTTTTCACTTTTTATATCTTGTGATTCTGTATCATAATTATTTCCAAGCATAATTACATTTCCAGTAATCACATTATCATTATCTTCCTTTAGATTATAGCTATAACTTTGAATATTTGAGTTATTATTAATCCCCTCATTAAGATTATCTTCTTTTTCTAAAATTTCAATATCTTCACTAATCTCTTCACTATCTCTTAATTTTAAAAAAATCTCAGCATCTCCATTAAAATCCAGATACTCCTTTCTTATCCTAAGTTTAACTTTTTTTGTTTCATCTCCAGAATCAAAAAAATCATTTAAATAATATCTTCCTGATTTCCATTCTTTGTTTTCTTCATCATATCTATCACTTAATACATTATTTTCTTCATCAGCAATCCAAACTTTAATATCATAATCTTTGTCTAAATTTTCTGCTTCTAATTCAATTTCAAATTCTTTTCCATTTATAATATCTTCTTCATCCCAACTTATCTTTAATTTAATATCTTCTTCTTCATCTTCATCATTTTCTTCATCATTTGAATTATCATTTTCATTATCTTCAGAATTATCTTCATCTTCAATATACAAAACATTAATACTATAATTAAAAAAACTATATATTTTATCTTTAGAATCTCTTAATTTTATTTCAATATCTGCAATTCCATTATATTTTCCAGTTATATTTAATTTAAAAGTTCCAGTATTAGTTTGAGAATTATTAATTATATCATTTACATAATAATTAGTTGACTTCCATACATCATAATTTAATATTTTAGATATTCTTGTGCTGTTTCCTAAAACATCAATTTTAACATCATAAATATCCAAAGAAAAATTAGTTAGTTCTAATTCAACAGAAAATTCCTCTCCATAATTAACATTATTTGGATAGTTGATATTAATTTCTGCATGAACTAAGTTAATTAGAGATATCGTCATCAACAATATCAATATTCTCTTTTTCATTATAACATAATTCATCTAATTCTGTATCTGTCAATTTTATATTATTCTCCTGATTTTTATTATTAGTTTGACAAAAATATTGAGAAAATCTCTTTGCTTTCTTCTTTGCATATTCCAAGCTAATTACCCAGTTTTTTCCTGAATCTTCAAGCTGTTTTGGATTAATAAAAAACCACCCCTCTCTATTATATCTTACAGCAACAACAGGTTTTAATCCAAAAATATCTGCAAATACTAAAAAATCACTTATTTGCTCTTTTGAAATATATTTTAATGGAGATTTAGTTGATTTAGCTTCAATGCAGTATTTCTGTCCCTTTTTGCCTGCAATTAAATCACATGCAGTATTTTCCATCATTCCACTTCCAGCTACGCGCACAGCGCGAAAGTGATTATCAATAAACATCTGATATAACTCTCTTTCAGCTTTGCTTCCTTTGGCTTTATTTGACATAATATCACCTAATAAATTAAGAAAACTAATCGCCTTTTTATATTTTTAGAATTATCTTTCAGATTGATTTGAACTATAGACTACCTCTTGTCCAAGAACAAAAACAGCTCCATTGAAATACCAATTTATAGCTTTATCTCTTGATGGTAGAACTAATTGATTCAATCTTAAACATTTATAATAATAATCCCTAAGCAATAAGAATCTTGCTCGCATAACTTTTACTTCATTTTCAGGAATAAATTCAAAATCAGGGTTTTTTCCAGTTATAAATTTTACATATCTCTTATCCGAACACTTGTTTATCTCATCGGGTTTAGGAATATCAAATAAATAATTTTCTCCTGCAGGGTTACAAACAACTGGACTAAATGCTATGTCTAAATCAACATAATCTAGAACAGAGAGTATAGAAAAACCATCTATTTGTTCTTTACTTAAACCCCTTACCACTAAATCTCCTAATATCTCTGTTAAATTTTTAGGTAATCTTCTTGATTTGCTCATTAATGATTTATTTTATTAGGATTTAAATAAATTGTTATAATCAATTATCGTATCACAAATCCCTCGCAAGCAAAGTCTTTCTTTGATTTGCTTTTGCTCTTTCAATTCCTTTTTTAATCATATCTTCGACTTTCTTGTCTAATTCAGCTTCAACCTCTTCAGCAACACTACTAATAGTATTTTCACTATCTAATCTTTTTACAACCTCTCTTATTTTTGATTTAATAATAATTCCAGTCATAATTATTATAAGAATATTAAATATTTAAGTTTATCTGGAGATAATAAGATTAAGAGGATTATCAGAATTAATTTAATGAAATATTTATAATATTAAAATTTAAATGATTTGCAGAGGAGATTATTAAATTGTTGATGAGATTTGATTTTATAGATTATATTTTAATGAATAGAAACCTTGTTATTTGTATTAACAAAATATAAATTAATTTTAGAATTATTAATTATCACTTTTTTCTTCTTTTTTCATAAAAGGAAATAATAAAACATCTCTAATTGAATCTTGCCCTGTTAATAGCATAATCATTCTGTCAATTCCAAGTCCTAATCCTCCTGTAGGAGGCATTCCACTTTCAATAGCATTAATAAAATCTTCATCTAATGGATTTGCTTCTTCATCTCCTTTTTTTAATGCTTTTTGCTGCTCTTCTAATAAAACCCTTTGCAAAATAGGATCATTTAATTCAGAATAAGCATTTCCAAGTTCAGCACCAGCACAAAAAGGTTCAAATCTCTCAATTAATCTGCAATATTCTAAATTTCTGTGTTTTTTGCATAGAGGGCTTGTTTCTAAAGGATGATCTAAAATAAATGTAGGATTTTCTATTTTATCTTCACAAAAATGTTCAAAAATTCCTTGAACTTGCCATCCCCAAGACTTTTCTTTGCACTCAATTTTATTTTTATCAGTAAAGTTACATAACTCTTTTTCATTCATTTTTGAAACATCAATTCCAGCAAATTTCTTAATAGCTTCTCTCATAGTCATTCTTTTCCATGGTTTCTTAAAATCAATTGTCTTTCCTCTAAAATTTACTTTAGTACTTCCATTAACTTTTTTAGCACAATATTCATAAATTTCTTCAAACAAATCCATCATATCATTATAATCTGCATAACTTTGATATATTTCCATCATTGTAAATTCAGGATTATGCCATCTGTCAATTCCTTCATTTCTAAAATTCCTTGAAATAGTAAAGACTTTATCAAAACCACCAACAAGTAATCTCTTTAAATATAATTCAGGTGAAATTGCCAAATACAAATCCATATCAAGTGCATTTAAGTGAGTCTTAAATGGTTTTGCAGCTGCTCCTCCATAAAGAGTCTGCAGATAAGGAGTTTCAACTTCTGTAAATCCTTTTTTCTTTAATATTTCTCTTATTGCCTCTAAAATTTTAGTTCTTTTTTCAAAAATTTCTTTTGTTTCCGGATTCATAATTAAATCCAAATATCTTTTTCTGTATCTTTCTTCTTTATCCTGAAGCCCATGCCATTTTTCAGGAAGAGGTAATAAGCTTTTGCTTAAAATTTCTAATTTTTTTACTAAAACAGAAACCTCTCCTGTTTTTGTTTTCATAATAATCCCAGAACATCCAATAAAATCACCACTATCAATATATCTTTTAAATAAATCAAGACTTTTTTGTTCTGTTTCTCCTTTTTGCAAGATTATTTGTATTCTTCCCTGAGAATCCTGAATTGTAACAAAAATCAACTTCCCAATATCCCTTATAGTCATTACTCTTCCTGCAATAACAGCTTTGTCTTTTGTTCTTGCATTTTCTTTTAGCTTTGAATATTTATCTTTTAATTCTTTAGAATAATTTTTAATATCAAATCTATGTGGATATGGATTGATTCCATTTTTAACCATTTCCAATAATTTGTTTCTTCTTGCTTCCAATATTTGATCTTCTCTTCCCATGTATTATATCCTGGTTTTGATCAAACTTTTTTAAAAAGTTTGTCTCTTCCCATTTTTAATTTTATTAATAATACTTGTTATCTTATTAATCTTCTGTTGTCCATTAGTTATATCTTATATATTACTGATATTTATTTTAATTTATCTAGCTTTAAAAATACTTCTTATCTATCCAATACACTAATAATGTTAACAATAATCGAGCTGATTAATCCAAAAGCACTTATAAATAATCCAATGATATCCAATGCATTTATTTTAAGTAATGCAATTATAAAGTAAATAAAAATAATAAAATTTATAATTTGCGAAAAAATAGATAAATAGTCTGAAATTTTCATTTTACGAAGCTTTACCTCTTAAAGCGAGTAAGTGAAAATCTTTGATTTTCATTTTAAAAATTATGAAATAAGTATTCTTATAATTCCCCAAAGCAATAGCGCAACTGCAATCAATCCAAGTATCCAGGCAAATATTTGCCAACCAGATATTTTTCTTTTTTTCATAATATTATTATGATTTATCAATATTTAAGTTCTGCTATTTTGCTTCTGTTAATTAATCTTAATCTTCATCATCATTTGTTTTAATAGATTATAAGTTTTAATATATCTACATTTTTAAAACTCTAAAATCTTCAAAACCCTGATGTTTAATTTCCTGAGTTTGAATTTCTTTTATTTTAGCATAAGGAGGACCTTTTTTTACTATTTCAATCATTTTTGTAGTGTTTTCATCTTTTCCTTCAACAACAACTTCTAAATCTCCATTATCTAAATTTCTGCAAAATCCCCTTAATCCTAGCTCTGCTGCCTTTTCCTGAACATATTTTCTAAAAAAAACTCCTTGCACTGTTCCACTCACCAGCATCTTTATTGTTTTCATATCCTATTATATTCTCTTTTGTTTTTAAATTTATATGCCTCTTCTATCTAATTCATTTTGAATGATAGTAAGAGTTTGAGAAGCAAAATACATTTGTTTTCCTACACTTATCTTCCTTATTCCAATTGATTTTAGTCTTTTTGCATATTTTGCATCAATTCCATCCTGATCTCCTAAAATAAAGACAGCATTTTCTAAATCTTCATTTTTAATATCTCTAATGTCTTCTCCACCTTTATCCATTATATAAATGATTTTTCCCTGCTCTTTTAATTCATTGCACAAATCTAAAAAACTCTTTTTTTCAATAGAATAACCTTTAGCTATTTCTGTTTTTTCTCCTTTTCTGTATTTGTAAAGCATTTTTTTAATTAAACTTGCTACATCTTTTTTAGAAATATCAATTTTCCCGCCTATATCTCCAAATTTTATATTTTCTCCAGGATACATTTCCAAATGTTTTGGAGGATCTGGAGCGCCATCAAAAATCATATGTAATTTAACATCTGGCCTTATATGGTGGCTGACAAAAAATGCCATAATTGTCATCTGACATGCAATATCCATTCTTCCTGCTTTCATTAAATCAGTTAAATCAAAATTCCCAGATGTTCTTGCATTTTTTGAATAATATAATATCTCTCTCATATCATTTTTAAGAAAATTTAGTTTAAAGAATTAACTATTTTAAAAATTAAACTAATCCATAGATCTTCTGTTTCGCAGGATCATCTGGATTAAAATGATTAGTTGCTCCAATTAATTGTAAATCTCTTCTATAAATAACTCGCTTATTTTCTGCAAATATAGCTTCAACTTCTTCAGAAATGGGATCAATTCCAACTTGAGCATCAACTTCAGGTCCATATTCAAAATGCTCTAAAATTTTTCTTGCAACTGGACAATAATCTTCACTAATCATAGTTCCACAATGCCCAATAATCTTTAAAGGCTTTGAAAAAGGTTCAGCATGATAGGTTTCAAATTTAGGATATGATTCTCCAGGAATATCTGTTTTCTGTCTTGTAAATATTCTAAGTAATAAATTTCTTCTAGGCTTATTCATCTTATCTATTTAATAAAATCATTCTTTATAAACATTTAGCTAAACACAAATTCAGCTCTTCCTACTATTTTTGATTTTTCATTATCTTTAGATAATGAACCTTCTGTACTTCTTCTATAAACTCCAACAAATCTATCTCCACAAAAACAAACAAAATTATCTTTTTCATTAAGAACATCTTTTATTTTATTTTTACTTCCAGTTTCTAAATCCTTGTCAATTAAAGGCTTACCATTTAATATTTTTGCAAGTCTTGTTTTCTTAACTTGAATAACCGGATATAATTGAGATATAATTTCAGCAGGAATTAATATTTTTCTTAATTTTTCTTCATTATTTTCTTCTTTCCACAATTTTACAGCTTCTTCAATCTTTTCTAAAGTTACAAAATTTTCATCTTTTTCTTCAAATAATCCTGCTTTTATTCTTCTTAATTTAGCCATATGAGCTCCTCCAATTTTTTCACCTAAATCACTTATTAATTTTCTTATATAAGTCCCTGCTTGAACTTCTGCAATAAATTTAACTTTTCTGTTATTTTCATCAAATTCCATTATTTCAAATTTTTTTATTTCTCTTTCTCTAAATTCTCTTTTAACTCTTGATTTAACAGGAGGTTTTTGCATTATTTTTCCAATAAAATTTTTCATTTCTTCTCTTAATCTAGATTCATTAATTTCTTTATGAATCTGTATTTCTCCAATATAAACCTTGTCTTTATGCATAAAAAAATCAGATAATTTACATGCTCTATTTAATCCAACTGGCAAAACTCCCGTAACAATAGGATCCAAAGTTCCAAAATGACTTGTTTTTCTTAAACCTAATAAATACTTTATTTTCTGTCCAGAAACAAAACTTGTTGGACCAGCAGGCTTATCTAAATTAATTATAGAAAATTCTAATAATTCTTGAATTGGTTTTTTGCTCTGAATTTTTTGAATATCAATTTTGCTTTCCATCAAAAATATAGAAATTATTAGTTTTAAAAGCTATTTATCAAAATCCATTTGGAAATGCTTTATTTATCTTTTTAAGTGCCCCATTGATTATAGTGCTGGGATTTTCTTTATGATTTAATCCAATAGTTTCTAAAATCTCTGTTGTTTTTAAATCATTAGAATAAAGCTTTAAAGCTAATATCTCTTCTTTTGAAAGTCCACTCTTTTTTATAATATTTTGCCAGGAATCTTTAGCCTCAATAATTCTAAATGCATTATCTGTATTTCTTCCGAGTAATGTTTCCTCATCATTTGATAACAATCCATAATTTCGCGTATTAAAAATTTGCTTTATCTGAGTTACTTGTTCTGGATTAAGCCCTGCTTTTTCAGCAATTTCAGTATCAGTAGGGCTAATTCCCTGCCCCATAAATTCATTTTCTATGTTTCTTATCGCAGATATTTTATATTTTGCTAATCTTTCAATCATTTTTTTATGATAAAACTGATTTCCAATTCCTCTTCTTATACCTGTAAAAGAATAATCTTTAAAATTTAAAAAAGGATCTGGACAGTTTTTAATCGCCTTTAATAATTCTATATACCCTATTTGTTCTATATCGGATATATCTGCAATTGAAGCATATCTTGGAGATAATCTTTTTGCCCAATATTTTACTTGATATTCATAATTTCCAGCTATCTGATTTCTAATAAGTGTATTGGTCCTTCCTCCAGCAAGATATTCTATCCAAAGACTAGTTTCTTGAGTCATAAGGAGCCCTACAGGGACTTTGCCTGCAGGCAACAATCTAGCAGGATTTGTAATGGGAGTTATAGGAACCATTGATGTGGGTTGTCTCTCTGCTCCCATTCCTCCTCCAGAAATCATTGCACAGTCCAATAATAAACTTGAAAAAGCAACAACAGAACCCATATTATTTCCTAATCTCGCTTCTTCTTTAAATTTTCTCATTGATCCAAGCATAGGAACCCAATAAGGGAATATTTCAACAAAAGATTTTAATGGGAGATTTTGTGAAATAACTTTATCTTTGGGTAAATCTGGATCATTATATCCATAATTACATCCCAGCATAGTTGGATTTTTTGCACCAAGAGGCCTTATTGTTTCAGGCATTATATTTCCATCAAATCCACATTTTTCATAATAAACAAGATTTTTTTCAGAAATAGAATCTTCAAATAAAGAAAAATCTAAAATTCCCCATTGAGGAATATATCTTTTAACCATTATCCCAGAATTATCAAATTCAGCAACAGCAATAACAGAATCCTCGTCGTAAATATACTGCATTTTATTTGCAGAAATTAAACTGATTTGGAGTAATGCAATTAAAAATACAACCACTACTAAACAGGCTTTTACCTCTTTTATAAACATAATAATCCCAGGGAAATCAAGATTATAAAATTATCTAAAGTGTAAAATTTCTAGATTAAATCTAATCATTGGATTATTAAAATAAATAGTAAGGCTTAAAAATAAAGTAAAATTTAGGTAAGCATGATAAATTTAGGATATCTTGAAACTGCAATTAGACATGAAAACATATTCAGAAATATATTAGGGGATTTAAAACAAAATAGAAATGAAAGAAATTTAGGAGAACACATTCCACAAGATTTGAAAACGGATTCTAATATAGAAAAAATATTCCACAGATACACTCTAGGAGATAGGACTAATAAATTCACAATAGAGGATTTTCAAGTTTTAGATCAATCAGCAAGAATCACTTATTCCTTTTTAGAATCAATGAAAATACACGAAAAAGAAGATAACTTGTATAATGCTACAACACTTGAATATTCCCTATTTCCAAGCGAATCTGTAGAATTTAAGAGAGTCTTATCTAATACAACCACCTAATAATTTTTTAATGATTCTTCATTTTTTCTTCTAAAATTTTGCCTGCATGATATTCTAAACGGGCATCTATAAATTCTATTTCTTGAGGGGTAAGTTTAAGAAAATTTTTATGGTTTAAAAAGCGATTTGAATAAAGGATTATATGCGCTCTATTCGAATCCAACCTAGTCAAAGTCCTCTTTGAATTAAAAAAATCTTTTGTATGGAACCATTCTTCAAAAAGTTCAATTCTGGTTATCTCATCCTTGTTCCTAAAAAACATTCTTGAGATGCGGCCCAACTGATTAGGATTTCTAAAATCAAGGCTCCCTTCTTGCATGGCAATTGCCCTATACATGTCTAAATAGAGATCATAGCCAAATTTAAATTCAACATATTGTTTAAAACCTAGATTCATATTCTTTCTTTGGGCTTTATCAAGAATTTTATTTACAAAGATATCCACATTATCTCTTCCATATGCAGGAAAAATTCCAAAATGGCTGGAACTTCTATCCCATCTAGAAATACTTGGTTCTCCAATAAATGTTTCTCCATCAGGCATTACATAAAAAACTCTTTTAGAGTTGCTGCTTGGGTTATCCATAGAAGTTTTAATTCCATTAACCCACTCAGCTTGACTTTTATATGATTTATAAACTTTTAATCCTCCTGCTCCAAATGTAGCTCCTTGAGAAATACAGGCAGAAATAGCTCCTGTTAAATCATATCCATTATTTGAATTAATCATAGCCCTAATACTTCCCCAAAAAGGAACATAATTAGTTCCTATTGCCTGACCCAGAGAATCTCCTTCTAAATATTGCTGAATTGTAGGAATTGTTCCAGCACTTGCAACCCAACTGCCTATTCCTAGAATAGTTCCCTTAAATTCTTTAATTAACTCTCTGTTGAATATCTGATCTTCAAGATTTTCAGGGAGTTCTGCTCCGGGATAATTTAATTGGTCATAATAAACATCTGTTTCATCTCTATCTCTTCTTATTCCATATCTGCAAGTTAAGTCAGTAGGATTTTCTCCTCGAGTAACTATATTTCCTCCAGGTCCGCATTTTTCATAATACACTTCTCTATAAGGTTCAAGAGGATTTCCAGTTTCAACAAGCAAAGTTAAATCCAATAAAACTGGATTCCAAATTGGCCAATATTGTGTTGTAATATAACTTCCATCAGAAGTATCAATAGTTAATTTAATAACTGATTCAATAGAATCTCCATTTCCAGGAATATAAAGAAATTTATTAACAATTCTAGCAGAAATATTTGGCATTATAATTAATACAAACAAAATTAATAAAAAAAATAAAATATTAATTTTCTTAAAAGTCTGCATTGGTATATACTTTTCCAGTGTAACATAAGTTTCCATTTTTATCAATAGAAATAACTACTTTTCCTTCATTATTTCTTATAACCAATCCATTTGAATTACAAATTGAAGAATTAATAAAACAACTTCCTCCTTTAACTGCAAAATTTCCATTCATATCCACATATGCAATTTTACTAACTGAATTTTCAATGACAAAAGAATTTGCAGGAGGATTTAATATAAGATTAATTGAACAAGTCCCCTTTAATACAATGTCCCCTAAATCACTAAACACAGCAACAGTTTCATTTTGAGAATTTTCTATATAAAAATTATTGGTATTATCATAAATCTTAGAATCATCACTTTCCTGAATTTCTCCAGCATACAGATTAATATAATTTCCTTCTTTGTCATATTTTCCAATTAAACCATCTGCATCATAAACATACTCTATGTCTTCTCCATTAGGGAAATTAACTTTAGATAATCTTCCTTGCTTATCATAAACATATTCTGTTTTTTCTTTAGTTAATATATCTGTTTTGCTGTCTACTTGCCCATTTAAATTATAATTATAAGTAAATTCCCCATCGGATAATAATAAATTAGTATCTGGATAATAAGAATAAATAGTTTCTTTTCCATTTTCATTTATAGATAAAACCTTCCCAATATCATCTAAGGTAAAAGAATAATCTTTTCCAATGTATCCGTTATCATTTATTCCTACTAATTGCCCTAATTCATCATATTCAAAACTTGCAAGTAAATTTGATTGAGTTAATCCCTCATGAATCTCTTTTACATTTCCATTGGTATCATAAACATAAGATTTTTCAGAGAGAACAGAAGTTCCATCAGTTATTCTTTCTCCAGTTACATAAGATCCAGTAGGATCATAATAATAAAAAGTGTGAATACTTGAGCTTCCTTTTTCTTCTTCATATAATTCCCAGGGTTTATTAGTATCATAAACATATTGTGCACTTTGAACTCCATTTAATTTAGTAACAGTAGGATTATCAAGTCTATTATATTCCTTTTCTATCTCTATAATAAATATTTCATTTTCTTTTATTTTTTCTTTAATTAAATTATTATTATAATCAAAGAAATATTCTTTTACATAATGAACCCCATTAATTATTTTATCAATTACACCTGGTCTTCCTCTTACATCCCAGAAATAATTAGTAGTAACTCCAGTTTTAGAATCATAAATACTGCTTATTCTGCCAACAGAATTATCTAATCCTGCACGTAATCCCCCTGGAGGAGCACTTGGAATAATATCATAAGTATAATTTATATAATTACCATCAGAATAAGTTTTCATTTTTATTCTTCCAAGTTTATCATATTCATTATGGACATTATTTAGTTCGTCAGAGTAATCTTCTAAAGAACCATCTGGATTCCAAGTTAAATCACTTGCCCCTGAATCCGGAGTTATAAGAATCAGCGGGTTTCCTTGGTCATCTAATTCAGAAAACACAGGCTGATTCAATGGGTTTAATATAAAATTAACTCGATTAAGAATATCATTATCATAAAATGTTTTTTTGTCTTTAGCATCAGTTGTTTCTACTATTCCTCCAAGAGGATCTGTTTTTGTTTTAAATGTTTGAGATGCAGCATCCTTATATTGAGTAACAGAATAAGCTGCTCCTTCATTAGTATAAGTGATTAAATAAGGATTTCCTAAATTTCCAGAATAATCTCCTCCTTCTAATCTTGCTAAAGGACTGTCTTCATAATAAACTTCATCAAAAGGAGTTCCAACAGGAACACTATCATAGTTAGAAGTATAATAGGGTCCATAAGTTGTAGTTGGCATTCCAGCACCATCATAATAAGTTCTATAAAAAATATCTCTATCTCCATTCTCAACACCACTAACTAATAAATTTAAACTACCATCATAAAAAGAACTGGTTTGATAATTCTTAGTATCATCAAGTTTTATTATTGTTGTAACTGAATTAAGATTATTCATCGCAAGATCGTCTCCAGCAATATAATAAGAATACTCTTCCGAAGGAGAACCATCAACATAATCAGGATACCAAACATATTTTAATCTTTCAAAGTTATCATATTGATAAGTAGTCGCTTTATTATTTGCATCATAAGTTACTTGCGGTTTTCCAAATATTTTATCATATTCTATTTTCCATGAAGGAGAACCTTCACTTCCATACACCTGATTCCATCCAGAAGTTGGATAAGCATAATTATACTCACTAGAATATCTAGTAAAATATTGATTCCCCATAGAATCAGCAACCCATCTGGGATTCCCATAACCATCATAATCTCCAATTTGTATTGTTGAAAAATCCCCATTTACAGCATCAATAGACCCATAAATTTCTGAAGGATAATACTGTTCCCCTCCTAAATAAGAATTGAATCGATCATATTTAATATCTGACTCACTTTCTAATCCCTCTTTGCTATAAACTCTCATTTCTTTTGTTTGAGACAGCATATTTTTATTTATGAAATTCAAACTAAAAGGATTATACCAAACATCCCATTCATAAGCATAGTCTATTTC
The DNA here is from genome assembly GCA_041651235.1 of Candidatus Pacearchaeota archaeon. Taxonomy (GTDB): domain Archaea; phylum Nanobdellota; class Nanobdellia; order Pacearchaeales; family GW2011-AR1; genus ARS1285. The sequence continues at coordinate 124,390 of JBAZJQ010000001.1, read as the reverse complement.
TGTTCTTCTAAAATTATCTAATCCATATTCATATACTTCTTTTATTAAACCATAATAATCATAAGTATAATCTACTTTATTATAAGTTCCATCTAACCAAGTTTCAACACTTCCTAATGTAGCTAATCCAGATTTATATCCTGCCCGGTCTTCAAAATTCCAGGCATTTATAATTTGTCCAACAATATTTTTATTTTCATCTAAATATTTTACATCTTTTGGAAGTCCAATTGTATAATCAACTGGATTACTTCCTTCAAGACTATCTGTATCTAAAGCAGTTCTTAATTCTGTTAAGACAGAACCATAGCCAGGAGTTTCTTCTTCTATTAGTGGATAATCTACTCTATATCTTTTTCCACCAATAGCACTATTTTCATTAATCATCTGACTGCCATTAGGCATCTTTGTAGCAACTCCAAATACATTTGAATTTAAATCTCCATAATAATAATTTTTACTACTTTGTATAAAATTGTCCCCAGTTAATCCATTTTCATTGGATATATGGAATAATCTTAATCCTCCTCCGAATCTTGAAGAAGCTAATTTTGTGCCTAGTATATAGTTGTATTCATTAGGCTCATAAATATAATTCGTTATTCCCCCTGTTGACCATTTAATTTCATTCAAACTCCATGCATCAATTTCATTAGTATTAACTTCGTGATTATCCAAATCAATACAATTGCTGCCTAATGCTTGATTATCATTTGTTAATTTCCCATTATAATATCCCCACCAATCATAAGCATAAGGATCATAAGTAGGATTATAATCATAATAAAATTTAGTTGGAGGAAGACTTTCAGAATCTTTTCCATATTCTTGGATTTGTGAAAGAGTATGTTTTCCATTAGCTAATTTATAATCTCCAGATGCATATCCAAATTCAATTTTTTTAATTACTTCATTAGGAGTTATTGATAATCTGCTTCTTAATTCAATATTTTTTAAACTTGCAGGAGATTGTCCATTTACTGCTTTTGCATCAGTTCTAAATCCATTAGTGTCTAAATTAAATTTTGCAGTATAAAGAGGGGTGATTATTTCAGAAGGATAAGAATAAGAAATATTTAATGCATAACCTCTAAATCTTAGTGAGTAATTGCAACTTCCATAATTTTCTCTGCTTTCATAAAGTTCATAATCAGCTCTATTTCCAAGACCAGGATAATTATAATTTAAATTTTGCAGATATGAAGGGCTTTGGTAATTAATTTTTATCCAATTACCATAATCATTGTCATCAGCAATATTATTTCCGCTATCAATATAATCTGCAGAATGTATTTCTGTTAGATACCATGCATAAGCATAAAGGCTGTTTAACTGAGATGGAGATTCAGAAAATGTTTCATCGATATTCCATTGTCCAGTTGTCACATTATATTTATAGCACATATTTTTGTAACTTATATTTGAAACTACTCGAGTATTAACTGGATTCGCAAAAACATAGCTAGTCCCATCCATATCTGTTATTACCCATCTATCTATTTGTTTATCTCCAAGATCATTAAAATATTCTATTTTAATTGGTTGCCAATTTTCAGTAACAAAACTATCTCCTGATTTAATTAATCTCCCCCAAGGAGAATAATAATCATCAGTACTATCCTCAAAATCTACATCATCTGGTTTTCCTTGAGGATTTCTTGAAATATAAGGTATATTCAAATTCCAACCTAATCCAACCCAAGAAGCTTCTTGTTTTACTTTAATTCCTGCATTGTAATTTAATGTTAAAGGGAAATCTAGCCCTCCCCTTCCTAATACATTTAATAATGGAATACTGGAAACAGATAATTCTTCATTAATAACTTCAGGAGCTGCATTGTTTATATTCACTGCATCTTCTGGAGCAGTGCAACTAATAAAATCACTAGAAAGAAGAGTGGCAGTAAATTCAATAATACTTTGTGAATTATATTCGTGACCATCATAAACAGAATGATTAAAGTTAACTTTACAACTTCCTCCATTTGCTCTTAAATCCTTAAACATATTAGAGCATAAATCAAAACTAAGATCGCATCTTGCTACTACATTAGTCCCAGAACCTTCTTTTTTACATGTAGTTTGTTTATTGTAAACAACTTTAACATAATAAGGATCATTTTTTGCTTTGCAATAAATTTGCGGCTTAAACGTTATTCTATCTGTTCCTTCTGTAAGTTCTGTGTCTTGAACAGTTAGATTCACAACAAAACTCTTTTCACAACTTGTAATAACTTTCCCAAAATTAGTTGGAGAAGCATAAGGTTTATTATTACAAGCTCCATCAGGAGCACAATTTCCTATTTTTGTTCCAAGGTAGTTAGTTACATTTTTGTAACATCTTGAATTTTCTTTTCTGCATTTAGTTGTACATCCTTTAACATGAGTTGGTTTAAAAAGACTCCCAAGACCATCAGCATCATATTCACAAATAGTTCCTGAAGAACATCCTGCTGCTCCTTTTCCTGTTTCATCTGAGGTGCATACTCCATCAAAAGGAGGTTGTTTTTCAATAGGAATATATCCCTCATTAAACATATCATACTGAGTATTTAAATTAGATTTATAACAAGAAGAGCCATATCTTGCATGATATAATATGCCATCTGTACTCTTGCTCGCACAATTGTGACTATTACAGGGTTTTGAATTTTTATAGACTGAAATATGATTAATAATTTCTGGATAGGGATATTGAATAGTAGTTTCTTTACCTGTACAAGGACTGCACTTGAATTCATTACGCATATCAGGACTAGAAGTAAATCCACAGGAACGATTTTTATTGTCACTCTTTGTACAATTATTAAAAACATATTTAGGATCAAAAGGTCCCCAAAACTGCCATCTACCAAGTTCTATTTCACCAGGATATGCTCTAGAACCTAATTTTCCATCTGAAGATCCCGAACAGACATTATTCATTTCTGGATACTTATAATCTCCATAAGTTTTACAATGACATTCAGTCCAGTGATACCAAACAAATTCTGGTCGGCTTTCAGTGCACTGAACTTCAATATCATAACCTGCCGTAGCATAATGCCAGCGGATATCTCCACCTACTGGCTTACAATATTTATATCCATTTATATTAACATAATTACATCCATAATAACAATCAGCACTAATAAAATTTAACATAGATATAATCAAAACTAATCCCACTAAAAGTAAAATTAATTTCTTATTTGATTTTTCTTTATTTTCTCTTTTTTTCATTTTAATTATTCTTTAACTTTATTATAGTAATTTTATTTTTGAATTTTGCTGAGCAATTATCTTCCATTTATTGCTACTGTTAATATCAAAATGAGTACTAGTTATATTTGAGCTGATAATCATATATCCTCCTTGCCCCATCACATTAATATTACCGGAATTATAATCTAAATTTTTTAAATGACAATTACTTTCCATATCCCAGGTCCATTCTTTATCTGAATCTCCAATAGTTATTGTCTGAAACTCAAAAAGAGCAGGGTTAGTAATCGTATTATAATTAAATTCCTTAGGAGGATAACAAGGATGAATTATTATAATCTTATAATTTTTATATGTTTTTGAATTATATATCTGAGTATAATCTACTATGTTTCCAAATGAAGTATATCCTTGATTATCGCTTTCTAAAAAAGCAACACCCTCATTTGTTTCAGAGTCTATTATTTCTACTTGGGCTCCTTTAATTGGCTTAGATGCTTTATTTAAAATTTTTGCTTGATAAGTACCATAAATCTCTACTTTAGAAGATTCAAGATAATTATTAGCACTTTCATCTAAATTTATGAATTGGTTATTCCCATCAGTCCATAAACCAGAAAAACTAAAATAAGAGTCATATTGACTATTCCCACTGAAATAGCCTTGAATAAAATTATTAGCTCCTCCCCAAACATACAATCCCCGGGTATTATTTATCGATTCTATATCATAAATATTATTATGATCTCCAACTTTATTATCTGTATCTCCTCCAATTCTTAATCCTATATTTTGATTATCTAATTTACAATTAAAAATATTACAATATCTTCCTCTTGCTAAATATATTCCTATTCCTCCTTCACCTTCTCCCATATCTATATCCAAATCATAAATAGTTATATCCGAAACATCTAGGCCCCCATTAATATAAACTCCTGCAACATTACTATCCCCTTTGATTGTATGATGTCTTCCATCAAGTGTAATATTTTTAACAATACTTCCATCAATAGTAATGCAAGGTGCAGTTAAACCATTTGCATTTAAATCACTTTTCAATGCATATTTTTTATTGCTTTCTAAAGTAATTCCACAATGAGTAATATAATTTATTTCAGGAAGAGCAGTTTCAGAGTCATTTTTTTCACATCCAAGTTCTATAAGTTGAACATCAGAAATCTTAATTTGATAATAAGAATTATCTCCTACAACATTATGAGCAGAATCTAAATTTAAGCTAAAACTAAGTGAACTATCATCACAAATATAAGGAGATTGTATAATTTTATTAGACACAGTTTTAGTCCCACTAGACAAAATTTTACTATCTAAATCTATTTTATTACATCCTAACATAACCGATAATCTATCGTCAGGTAATTGTTTTGAAAGTCCATTTTCAATAACTAGTTTAAAAGAAACCGAATAAACCTTATCACTTTTTAATTCAAAACTTTGTTTTAAATCAACACTGGGATTAAAAGGATTATTTCCTACCCTTAAGACAGCAGAATTTTCATCTCTTGAAATTTGAGATAAATTACCATAATTCTCATCAAGAATATATATCCAATCTCTCGGCAACTGATTTCCTCCAATATAATTAATCCATTTTTTAAATTCGTTATTTTTTATAAGATTTCCACCTTGGCAAGTGCAAGTTGAATTTAACCAATACTTCCTAACCATAAGGAGATCCAAAGCAGTTACTCTTCCATCTTTATTTGTATCTGCCCCATTACAATAAGGGGTAACAAAACCATTACAACTTTTTTGCAACCAATTTTTCCTAATCGCCAGTAAATCAATAGCAGTTACTCTTCCATCTTTATTTGTATCTGCACCATCACACCAGGAAGTTATCTTAGTGCAATCTGTTCTTAACCAATTTTTCCTAATCGCCAGTAAATCAATAGCAGTTACTCTTCCATCTTTATTTGTATCTGCACCCTTACACCAATCATTAGAATCAAAATCTAAAGTGCAATTTGTTTTTAACCAGTTGGCTCTAATCGCAAGTAAATCAATAGCAGTTACTCTTCCATCTTTATTTGTATCTGCACCCTTACACCAATCATCATTAGAGATTACAACAGGAGGTATAACTTCTATAACTGCTTCAACACTAACTGCAACTGCATTAGCAACACAAGGAGAACTAGATTCTAAAATTAAAAAATCCTGCGTGTCTCCCGGAGCCATTTGAGGATTTGTATTCATTTCAATAAAACAATTTGTAGTTGAAGTAGTAATATTAAATCTTACTTTAGTAACATTTTCTCCGTATTGAGCATCATAAATAACATACACTTGCAAGTCATCATTAACCCCCTTCCAATCCCAACTTTCCACTCTCAATCCTTGGATAAGAGTAGCTTGCTCCATTTCAGGATTAGAAAATAAATTAGAAATGTCAATCTGATCAGTTGTTTTTTTTAAAGTTATATTAACTACATTAAAAACAATAATCATAAGAATAATTACAATCATCAATAATAAGAGAACTACAATTATATTACTTACACCCTTTTTGCGCATAAAAATAGAAGTTTTAAGTGTATATAAAGTTTATTCTTATCGAGGGATTATATGTTTCCCCTCAAATATTTTTTTCTTTTCTCTTCATCAAATTTTTCAATAGCATATCTTAGCATCGTTCTTGGCATTTGCTTATATCTTGAATCTTCTTTTAAAAAACTTTCCAAAACATTAATATCTTTTTTTCCAATTTCTCTTAACATCCATCCAACTGCCTTATGAATTAAATCATGGCGGTCATTAAACAAAAGTTTAGTCAGTTCTAAACTATCTTCGAACTCATTTTTTCTAATAAAAGAAAATGTGCTTATAATCGAAATTCTTTTTTCCCATAAATCATTTGAGTTAGCTAATTGATACAAAATATCTTTATTTTTATCAAGAAGAAAATTGCCGACGATATTCGGAGCAGATAAATCAACTAAATCCCAATTATTTATGTTTTTTGTATTCTTTAAATACAAATCAAAAATATTTTTCTTATTCTCCTCATTTGCTTTTTTAAATTGCTCAATTAAAATTAACAGCCCAATAAATCTTTTTTCATGAATTTTAGAATCAAGTAAATTCTGGATTTTATTTATCTCTAAATCTTTAAATTCTTTAACAATTTTTCTCTGAATTGGAACTTTTATTCCTAAGAAAATATCTCCTTCTCCATATTCTCCTTTACCTGTTTTAAAAAATCTCTGCAGATTTTCTGCATTTTTCTTATCTGCATGTTTTTCAATGTAAGAATGAATATCCATAAAAATAAATAATATTTATATTTAATAAATTAATCTATAATTCTCTAAAATAAAAAATATCAATATCTTAATAAAACATATAACAAGTAATTTGTTCATAACAATCCAAATAAGAATATCCAACAAAGCTTAATCTTCTCATCTGCAAAACAATTGTCTTAATAGATTATAAAAAAGTAATTTTTATTCTTTAAAATCAATATCAATACCTTTTTTCTTCATATATTCAATAAAATCTTCTGGTTTTTTGAAAACAACATCTTCAGCAATACTTTCTCCATGATGTTCACATTCATCTATTTTCAAATCTCTGCAAATTTGAGGTCTTTTTTCATAAATAGAACATCTCCATTTTTTATCTAATTTTTTACAGGGAGTAGTAAACTGAATATACCATTCTTTATTTTCAATAAAAACTTCTATGTTTTCATGAAGCAAAAACCAGATTATTTCTTCATATGATTCTTTATCTTTAGGCGGATCTATTTCAGTTGCAACATATCTGCAACATTTTCCATTGCATCCTTCACAAGTCAGATTCATGGATTTAGAACCCTCCATAAGAATCCTCCATTTCCATCTTCTTTTAATTTTTTTAATTTTCTAACTTTTCTTAATTCTTTCATATCTTCACTAGCATAATTAAAAACTAATGGGGGCATATTAATATGTTTTAATAAAAATTTTTTAACTTGCTCTGGTTTTTTCTTTCCAGCTTCTCTTAAGATCATTCCTATAGCTTCTTTTACATAATCATCTTTGTATGCCATATAATCTTCTGAAAACTTAAATGCCAAACTCAAATCTCCTTTGTTAATCAAAGGGATTGTAGACATAATCGCAGTTCTTTTTAACCAGATATTATTTTCTTTAGCCATACTTCTTATTTCTCTTTCAAACAGGGGATTCTTTAATAAAATCTCCCCAATTATTGTACTAGCCACCATATCTATCTGGTCCCATGATTTCATTTCCTTTAATTTAGGTTTTAAAAATTTCCAAGTTTCTAAATCTAATTCATCTTTATAACACTGAAGAGCAGAAATAGCTAACGATCTTTTATCATGATGCCCAGATTTCCATAAATTATTAAAAACGCGATAAAACTGTTTTAATTCATTTTCATCATGCAGCTTTTTAGCCATTGTTTTTAATTCAGGAATTTTAGTTCCGTAGAATTCATAAGGAGAATTAATATATTTTTTTATATCCTCAATAAATTGTTTGTTACTTAATCTTCTAAGCTCTCTTGTCATTTTATGATCCATTTTATAGAATTGCTATCATTTCTGCAATGCTTTTCTTTGCACCTTAACTTTTTTATCTATAGCAACATGTTTTTGTTCTTTAGCAGCCTTTTTAGCTAGATTTAACCCTTCTTCTTTTGAAGCAGCTTCTTTTTCTTTAGCATCTTGAGTTTGTTCTTTCTTTTCCTCAGTTTTTTCTACAGCTGGTTTTTCTTTTTGTTTCTTTTCAATTTCAGATGTTTTTCTTTCCTGTTTTAGTTTCAAGAATTTAACATATTCAGGCATTTCAGCTAATTCAACTCTTACAATTCCGCTGTCAAATTTTTTAGCTTTAATTTTAATTTTTGCAGGAGGATTTCTAATTCCTCTTGACCTTATTTCATTATTCAAAAGAATATCTACTTTTACATTTCTTAAATCTCTATCATAAACTTTCATGTGTCTTGCAACAAATTCTTTTAAAACTCTAAGAGCTTTTTTTCCTCTTCTGTAATCTTGAACTTTTAAAAATCCTTTTCTAAGTGGAACTATATATTCTCTTTCTAAAATTATTTTTGGTTCTTGAGTTTTCTTTGCCATTTTATCTTACTCCAACTTCTTTAATTAATTTAGTTGTTTCTCCTTCAACTAAAGGAATTCCAATAATTCCTTCTAATATTCCCTTTGTTCTTTCTTTTGCAAGGTTATTTGGATGCGCTAAAAAATAAATTCCAATATTACATGGAGATTGATCATGAAATTCCTCTCCTAATGGAAGTTCAGCCATTTCATTATAAATTGTTTTTATTTGTCTTCCACTAGCTAATTCATAATTTCTTGTTGTTGTATTTTCATCTCTGTTTGTATTAAATTGTTTAATAAGATTTCCTTGGTAATTGCTCAATTTTTCTTCAGCTAGAGATGCTTTATTCCCTAACAAAACTATATCTGGTTCAGCCATATTTTTATCCTAGATGTTTCTTAGGTGTTCTCCTAGGTTTAATTTTTAATTTTGTTCTTTTCCAGTGTCTTTTAACATGAGTAACTGAACTTGGATGTTTCTTTTTTCCAGCTCCTAATTTTTTCAATACAACCCAATAAGGAGCCCATCTAGTCTGCTTATTAGCTTTGCCCAATTTTATTTTCTTTTGATATTGTAAGTTTTTTGTGCTTGCCATTTTACTTTATTCCCTCTAATAGTTCTTTTCCTTTTTCAGTTAATATTCTTCCAGCTCTTTTTCCAGGCATATTATATTTTTCAATTAACCCTGCTGATTCTGCTTGCTGTAAAATAACTCTAATAATTTTTCCAGAAGCTTTTTGAAATCTTTCAGGTTTCATTCCTCTGTTTTTTCTGCTTCCATATCTTGTTCTTAATCTATTTACCCCAAGAACTTTTCTAACATAAATTTGTCTTAATATTGAAGAAGCTCTTTTATACCAGAAATCATTATCAACTGGAGGTCTGTTTCTAGAAACTCCTGTTTTAACAAATGCAGCCCATTCAGGCATTTTAAATTCAGGCATAGTTTTCAGCACTTCAGCTACTTTAGCATTATATTCATTATAATCTAGTTCATATAGTGGATTTTTTTCCATTTTGTTTTATTATTTTTATATTTTGGTAATCTTATAAAACATTTGCTTTGATTTCTGTTCATCAATATTTTTATTATGTCATCAACTCAGCTTATGTCTTAGTAGCTTACTAATATCTATTAGTTAGGCATTCCTTACGGAATTAGATAAGTTATAATTATAACCATCAACCTAAAAACTACTAAGAAATCGGGTTTATAAAGTTATTGTCTATCTTGTTTAAGTGTATCCTGATATTGTCTCTCATCTTCGATATATGCTTGGCATATTGCAATATGAACATCATTATGTTATTACAAAATATATTTTAATCTTTTGAGAAATGTTTATAAAGAACATTATTTTGTTATTAACAATTAAAAGAAATAACAGAAATGAATACAGCAACATACACTTCAAAATGTCATGATTCTTCTAATAAAGATCCTTGCAATAAATATGAATCTTCTACTTGCCCGATGACTTGCGGTTATTCTTTATTAAGAAGACAACAGGAATTACAAGCAAGACCTGAAGGAGTTAATGCCAATGATGTAATAATCCATAGTCATAATTTGGTTGATCAAATATTAAATCCAAAATCAGTAGGATTAACAAGATTTGAAGAAAAAAGAGCACATGCAGTTCAATTAGGACATGCAGCTGCTTGGCAATATCAGCCTTAAATAAGAAGTGATTAAACTCTAGCTTTTCTCCATTTCTTTAAAAATATAGAAAATCCCAAAACTTTGTAAGTGTATTTATCTCCTAATTTTTCTTTTAATTGATCAGCATATTTTCTAACATCTTCTTTATTCTCTCTAGCTGATCTTAAAACACTTATTTTAATATCTGCATTTGAAAACTTATCAGTTCTTTTTTTAATATCTTCAATAAATCCTTGAGTTAATCCATTTTTCCCTAATTGCATTTCTATTTGTTTAGTCATAATTGAACAAATTGAATCGGGTATTTATATCTTATGAAAACACTTGCCTGAACTTCTATTGATTAAGCTTAATCTTCATCATCTGCAAAGAGATTGTCTTAATATATTATTAGAATTAGACTTCCTATTTCACACTTAATTTATCACTTGGAATTGCACTCATAATTTCCTCTTTAGAAATAGGAAGATGAAATTTATCTCTTATGATTTTTCCAATCTTTTCAGCAGCTTGTTCTTTTGTTAAATTTCCTTGAATAATTTCCCCTAGTTTTTCTTCATGCCCGTTTGCAGGAACAGCTCTTAATTTTCCTTTTTGTATAATTAAATCTAATTTAGGTTTAACTTTAATTGTTTTTTCTTTATTTTTTACTCCAAAAGTTCCAAGTTTCATACCCTTTATTTTGTATATCTGGCTTCCCTTGAAAATATCTATATCAATTGTTTTTTCTGCTTTTTTCCATTGCTGAGAAAAACAAGCAGTAAACATAGCAGTTTCATTAATATCTTTTTCACTAGGATTATCTTTTTGTATAATCATAAAAGAGCTTCCAGGTTTAGAAGTATGCATAACAACATAATTAGGTTTTAAAAAATTCTTTAATACAAATTCATTTTGTTCATCAGATTTCCCACCTATAACTAATGTACCTTCTGATGTAAAAAACCATCTAAAATTTCTATAATCTTTAAAATTTTTATTTGCTTTATTAAATAACATTAAAATACTAAAAAAACACTGTTTTTAAGGGTTTTGGATATGTTGTTATTAATGAGAATAATTTGCTGAGGGATTTTCTTGATACTGATGTGCGAGTTCATGATTATTGGCAATATCTTGATCGATTCCAGAAAGAATAGTATCATAAGGTTGTCTAGAAAATAAACAATTTGGATTTGATAGCTCACAATTAAAATCTCTTAAAAATGCTTCAAAACTTTCTGGTTCTTCTAACCTCTCTACCATATTATTAAGAATCTTGGGTTGTATTTAAATTATTGTTATTTATTTGAATAATAAGTATAACTTTAAAGTAACAACAAATAGCAAGATTTATATATGTCTAAGTATTATTAAAAATATGGCAAAATTCAACAAAGATTTAGGAGTTTATGTAGATAATCAGGGTTTAATAACTGAAAAACCCAGATTAGCAAGAACCATCGGAGAATATGCTTTTGGCATCGGACTTGGTTGTTTTGCAGGAACAGTTATTGGAGATTCAATAGCTAAAAATTTTTATATAAATAATCTTGAAATACCTTTAGATAAAGATACTCCTTCAGAAGCAAAAGCAGTGATATATGGGAGTGCTATAGAAGGGTTTATATGGAATTTAAGAGTTTATGGAGCATTAGCAGGAACTGCTTTGGGGGCAATAACTACAAAATTAATGAGAAAATACAAAACTAAATAATTATTCTTTAACGGGTTTGTTAGTTTGTAGAAAATTATTTTTTATGGATTCTATTAATTTTTGATTAATAACTTCATATTTGTCTATTAAAGATCTTAGGGTAATCTCCATTTTACCCTTTGTAATAGATTTGGTATTCGTGAGTTTTTCATGAATACCTGTTATTTTATTATAAACTGTTTCTAATTCAGTTATAGATTCTGTTTGGGATATTTTTTTAGATTCTTCATATTCTTTTTCTTGTTCTATATCTTTTCCAAATGTCTTTTTTAATATATATCTATATTTCACTTTGTAAGATAAGATATCTCCTTTTATTGCTCTTGTTATCCAAAGATCAATTTCATCTAAATCAGTATCCTTTGGAGGATAAAATTTAGAATTATCAAACCCGGTTTTAGAAGAGAGTATACTTTCAACTTGAGAAGACCAAGCATCTTTTTTTAGCCAGGTATGAGTGTTAGCAGTGTATTGAGCATAACCCCTATAATTGTCTAATTTATTTGGTGAATTAAAGATAACACTTATGTCAGTAATGTCACTTTCAATTTTAGCTGATTTTATCCAAATTCCCTTTCCAAATACTCCAATTAAAAATTCAGTTGTTGAAGAAAGGTGCATTTCCCCTAAATTCATTTTTCCGGTTTCAGGATCATAAACATAGCCTGTGTCTTTATCTCTTCTTTTTCCTGGAATGCAACATAAATCCGTAGGGTTATTACCAAAACTATATTCTGATAAAATATTTCCTAAGGGATCACATTTTTCATAATAAACAAGCTCCCCATTTTCTTTAAGTATTTTTAATTCATTAGCAATTAAATTATAATTAGCAATATAATCCTGGGTGCCTCCTTTAATAAGAAGGTCTCGTCCTGAAAGTGGGACATAATTATATTTAATCAATGAACCTTCAGCACAAACAAAATTCAAATTAATTATAATCAAAAATAAAATTACAAAAACTAAAACATACCCTCTTTTCATAATTATCTTAGAATTTTAATTTATATAAATTTAATCTATTTCCAATATTGTATTGCATCTCTTAATTCAATATGATTTTTAGAATATTCTTTTAATGATTTTTTGTTTAAGACAGCTTCAATTGCTTGTCTTGCTGCAATAGCTCCTCTTAATGTTCCATTAGGATGTCCATGAATTCCTCCACCCATCTGAATAACTAAATCTTTCCCTAAATTTTTAATTAAAAATGGAACGTGTCCTGGATGCAAACCTCCAGATGAAACAGCAAGTGTTGATTTAATTTTTCCCCAATTCTGAGCTAATCTGTTTTTTGTTTCTTTAACTGTTTTTGTTTCAATTTCTTCTTTTATTTCTTCAATATCTTTTAAATCTCCTTCTAATTTTCCAACAGCAGTTCCAATATGGAGAGTATCTACTCCAATTAATCTAACTATATCTGCTAAAACCATCATAGACAATCCATGTTTTGGATTTCTTGTAAATGCAGCATGCATTGCCCTGTGAGCATGAATAGCAAGCTTAAAATCAGCTTCTCTTAATGTCTGCAATGCACCAAAACCTTCTGTAACAACATCAATCATAACAAACTTACCACCTAAATCTTCAACTAATTGAGCTCTTTTCATCATTTCTTTTGTTTCAGCAGTTACATTAACTAAGTATGCTTTTTTCTCACCTGTCTGTTCCTCTGCTTTATTTGCATATTCTAATGTTCTTGCTAATCTATCTTCAAACTTGTTGAACTTTTGAGATGAAAGATTTTCATCATCTTTAACAATATCACACCCACCTAACCATGCTTCATAAGCTGTTTTTGCATGATCAACTGTTTTTAATCCTAGTTTTGGTTTTACAATTGTTCCTAAAAAAGGCCTGTCTTTGACTTTCATTATTTTTCTTATACCTTCAATTCCATACTTTGGCCCTTTAAATGAATTAAGAATTTCTTTTGGAAACTTTATATCTTCTAATCTTAAATTCTTAACAATTTTCATTCCAAAAATATTTCCAGCTATTGAAGATAAAATATTTGGAGCATTTCCTTTTTCAAATAATTCTTCAGGATAAGCAATTTTAACATAATTCCCTTTAATAGAAAAAACTTTTGCAGCAAGTTTTTTAATATACTCTTTTTCACTTGATACTTCTGTCCATGTTCCTGTGCTTGATTCAAGAGCAACATTTTCAGCAGCCTCTTTAATTGATACTTTATTAGGTTCAACTCTAAACAAACAAACTAAATCTGAGGATTTAGGCTTGTATTTCAAATTCAAAAAATCTGATGGTTTCATTTTATTTAGGTAATAAACCTCCAGTTGTTTTCATGTAATCTTTGTATTTCTTTCCAAAATTCCTAATTAATTCATTTTCTTCTCTTGGAATTTTAGAAATATAAAATAAAATAAGAATAACTAAAGGTATTCCAGCTAATAACCAATTAGCAGATAATATAAAAAATCCAATTACAGCAATAAAACTTGCTGTATAAATCGGATGCCTGATATATTTGTAAGGCCCGCTTTTAACCAAGCTTCTTGATTTAGAAAATTTCTTTTCAATTATAGGACTCCAATTTATATTAAGATGAGAATGAGCCCAGAATAATAATGACACACCTAAAAATATAATTATAATTCCAGCAATTAATCTAAAATAAATATTCAAATTTAGTTGTGCAAAATCAAAATAACCAAATATATAGAAATAAAACAAAAATAACATTATAAAATACTTAACTAAAGTTCTGGAACTAAATTTCTTATAATGTTTCAAAAATCTAGATCTAAATACAAAAAATAATATCACTAAGACTAATACAAGTATTTTTAGATAAATCTCAATGTTTGTTATCATTTTCTCTTTTTATTAATTAATTCTTATTTATATTTAAACCTTTTATTTTAATAAGGCAAATAATTAAGCACAGCTTCTTCAAATACTAACAAGGATTCATGCTTGTTTATTATATCTGAAAAATTAAGCTTTAAATTATCTAAAATTTTTCTAAATTCTTCTGTATCTTTCACTTCCATTTCAATAGACAAGTCATAACTTCCAATCATTTTTGTAGCCCAGATTATATTTTTTGAATTCTGCAGAAACTCAAATAACTTCTTTATTTTTTCTTCATTTGTATTTTTTAATGAAAAATAAGTTTTATAGAACTTATATCCTATTTTTGTAAAATCAACAAGAATTTTTGAACCTTGGATAATTCCTTCTTTTTCATATTTTTTTATTTTATATGCTACATTTTTAGCATCTGTCTTAAGAATATTGCCTATATCAACAAGAGGTTTTCTAGCATCATTGCTTAATATTCTTATTAGCTTATAATCTGCTTCTTTAATTTCTGCAATATCACTAGTTCCTGTTGTTATTGTTTTAGTATGAGGTTTGTCCAGCCAAAATCCGCGCTTAAAATAAGTTAATTCAGTTGTTGTAAATATTTGTTTATCTGAAATATAATCTCCAAATTTAGTAATGAGTTCATCTAAAAAATCCTTTAATTTTAAGTTTCCTTTGGTAATAACTGTTAAATTAATATCCCAAGCACCTTCGCATTTAGTCAGCCATCCTACATTCTTGTTATTTTTTAAGAAATTATATATTTTTTCTTCAATATTCGGAGTTGTATCTTTATATCTTAATAATATTGAATAAAACTCATACCCCATTTTATAAGAATTAATTTCCAGGAGATATTTCTTTATTATCCCTTGTTTTTCTAAATTTTTTATTCTATGAAAAACAGTTTCTTTTTTTAATCTGACTTTTTTTGCAATTTCATTTAATGACTGCCTGCTGTCCTGCTCTAATTCATAAAGAATTTTTCTGTCTTTGAGGTCAAGTTCATAAATCTGTTCCATATTTAACATTATACAATTATAATATTTAAATGTTTCTATTTGTTAAATATTTAGCTCAAAATATTTAATAATACACAAAGTTACTACTTATTAAGGACAAACCAAAAAACAAATAAAATGAAAAATAAAAGGCTGATGCTTATTTATCCCCCAGAAGCACAAATTAATGAAATGCCAAAAAGGGGCGGTATCCCGACTTGTCTTCTAAGTATTGCAGGATATGCAAGAGATAAAGGAGTAGATGTAAATTTTTTAGATGCAAAAATGAATAATTTTGATAATACAAGAGACCTAGGAAATAATACTTATGAATATGGATTATCTTATGATGAAATAAAAACAAAAGTTTTAGAATTCGCCCCAGATTTTGTAGGAGTGTCTGGAAAGTTTACAAACACTTGGTTGCAGTCTCTTAAGGTTTTGCAAACAATAAAACAAGCTGATCCAAAAATAAAAACACTTGTTGGAGGCCATCATGCGTCAATGAGTCTTGAGAGTATAAAAGAAAATAGCTTAATTGACCACATTATAGTTGGTGAAGGTGAAAAAGCTGTTTATGATTTGCTATCCGGAACTGAAACTAATAAGGTTATTTATGGGTCTAATATAAAAAATCTTGATGAATTAAATGACCCTGCTTGGGATCTGATTAATATCAAGAATCACAATCGGCCAGATTTAGCTCACTATCCTAATGCAAGAAATCATCCTTTGATGGACCTCCTTATATCAAGAGGATGCCCAAGAGATTGCAGCTATTGCACAACTCCCAAAATGCATGGAAGAAAAATAAGGACATTTTCTAAAGAAAGGATACAACAGCAAATTCAAAAAATAAATTCCCTGGGCTATAAAGAAATAGCTGTTGAAGATGATGAAATTATTACAATGCCCAAGGACATTAGGGATGCATATTTTGAAGCACTAAGAAAATCCAGATTAAGTTGGGTCATTGATGCAGGGGTATATTATCCAAGAATAAACGAGGAATTTGTTCAATCTCTGGCAGATAGCAATTGTCACCAAGTGTTTGTGCCAATAGAAAATCCTCATATAGGCATAATGCACCAACAAAATAAATATCATGAATTTAAGACTCAGGATGATGTTCCTAAACAAATAGAATCCTTTTCTAGATTATTTAAAAAATATAATATTCAATTTTATTCTGCAATAATGACTGGTTTTCCAGAAGAGAGAAAAACAGATATAGACTATGATGTTCAAATAGGAAAATTTATTAAAGAAAACGGAGCTCACTCAGTTTATTTTTTCAGTCTTCTTCCTCTTCCAGGAACAAGAAATGCAGAAAAATATCAAGGCCATGCTATAACATCTCCCGAAAAATTTTGGCTTTCTAAATCTGTTCTTAATGGCCAAGATTTTAATACAAATTGGCTAGATGAAAGATTAAAATCAGCTCACTTGGAAATTAATGGTATGAAAAAAACAATTCCAGGAGGTATTGTAGAATGACAAGGATTTATCCAGATATTCCCAAGGTATTTAATAATTTATTCCCAAGAGATTATCAAAACAATATCCAAAACTGGGGATTTTTTTCTAAAGATGAAATTGATTCTAATAAAGGAAAGCTTTTAATGCTTGATATAGATTTTGGTAGGTATTGTTCACTTAATTGTCCAGGGTGTTTTAGAAAGAATAATGTTATAGATTCAAAGGGCAGTAGTGATGATTTAACATACAAAGAATTGATTCAGGTTATAGATGATGCAAGGGATCTTGGTCTAAGATGCATAAAGATTTGTGGAGCAGGTGAACCAACTGAAAATATAAAATTTCTTGATTTTATCAAAGAAATGTCTCAGAAGGATATTGGTGTAGCAGCATTTACTAAAGGGCAGGTTTTAGGAAGTGATGAAGCAACAAGAAAATTATATGGGAAGTACGGAATTAATACTGCATTGGATTTATGCAATACATTTCATGATTATAAAATTTCGTTTATGCTTGGATTTCAATCATTTGACTCTAATCTACAAGATAATTTAGTTAGATGTGAAGGCCATACTCTTAAGAGAAATCAGGCACTTGAAAATTTAGTAGCTGCAGGATTTAATAAGTCAAACCCAACTAGATTAGCTCTTGTTAATGCACCACTAGACAAACAAGTTTTTACTGAAGCATTTGAAATTTACACTTGGGCAAGGCAAAGAAATATAATGCCAATTATTGCAATGCATATGCTCAGCGGTAAACAATTAAATTCAGAATTTTTATCAAAGCATAATCTTAGCCAAGAGCAACAATTATCCTTATGGAATCAAGTTTATAATTGGAATATCCAAAATAATATTCAAACTTATTCTCAAATTGAAGAAGAAGGTTTGTCTTGCATGCCAGGCTCACATCCATGTAATCAACTTGCCTGCGGGCTTTATATAACTGCAAATGGTAGTGTTGTAAGGTGCCCAGGATATAATGCGCCAATACTTGGAAATGTGCGCCAAACAAATATTGCAGATATCTGGAATAATTCAAGCAGTAAATACTGTGGAAAATTCAATCATCATTGCCCTCCAAAAGATGGACAGACAATATCAACAGAAGTGTATTCTTTAAAAAATCTTTCAAACTATGTTCCAACTCAAATTAAACAAAATTCAATGAAAGGAGGTAATATGTAAAATGGCAAATATAGATCATTTTTTAAAAAAAGCTAGAAGTTTAGAAGAGGAAGCTATTTGCGCTTCATTAAATGCAGAAAATTATGATCCAAAGAAGGGTTCTTTAGAATCTACAGATATAGCAACAGAGCTTACTAAAGCAAATTATATCTCTCTTCAAGCATTATATCATCAAAATGAAGCTGTGATACAACAAAATTATGCTATAATTGAATTACTGCAACAAATGAAAGGAGAAAAATAATTCTTTTACCTCTTTTTCTTTTTAGTTTTTTTCTTAGCTCCGCAACATCCACAACTCATTTTATTCACCTCCTATTTATATAATCCCAAATGTTTTTAAAATTACCCATAGTAAAATTCCTGCTAGAACAATCCATGCAAGAATATCCCAAAAACTCATCCCTCTTTTATCCATATTATTTATTAGCAATATGTTCTTTAAAATCTTTTGCTAAGTAATAAAATTGCTTTTCTAAATGCTCATGATCTGAATTTAATTTTGCTAAATTTAAAATAATTGTAAATAAACATCCCAAATTAAATATAAGCAAAGCAACTATGATATCTTCACTATTCCATGAACCTCCTAAAATCTTTTTAATTAACTGGTATATAATTAAAATTCCAAAAATAAACATGATTAATATTAATATAATTTGAATAAAATCCAAACTTTTATTTTTTATATTAATTTGATTATAAGCCATATTAGTAATAAGATTATTATTATCCCGATAATTCCCAATAAAAACCACCATCTTTTATCCATTATTAATATAACCCCCCTTTATTTATAAATCTTAATTATTAAAAACATATCTTATTAAAATCAATAATCTCTCCAGTTTCACTATCCTTTACTTCAAATTCATAAGAATCTCTATATTCATCTAAAATAGGTTTTAACATAGGGTAATCTACATTAAAAAATTATTTTTAAATATAATTGTAATGCCTTATTTTAAACAAGCAGGTTTGCTTTTATCTTCTCTGTGATATTTTATGCATTCACAGCATATTCCATGGTATTCGCAATCTAGCTCTTTGCAAGGACATTCCTTTTCCTTTTCTATTTTGTTTGAACAGGGTTTTCTCATTTTATATCTTCTCAAACAAGTTTACAACAAAATTTATCCTTTCTTCAGGTTTATTTGCTTCAAAAATATTTCTCCCAAAAGAGGCGCTCGCAATTTTTAATTTCTCTACTTTCTTTGAAAAATCTTTAAATTGCTCTTCTTCCAGATAAGGCCCACCAGCAATAAACAGTTTCATTCCATAAAGATTTAATCTTCCCAAATCATCAGAATAATCTGTCTTAAAAAAATCACATCCGATCTCTTTTGCAATATTAGCAACTATTTGATAATTTGGATTTTTAAATTTTTTAGAAGGGTAGCCCATCCCCATAATTATATACCCCCTTTCTTTCAGTTTTTTTATATACTCTTTATAAAATTCAATTGGTTTTTTATCTTCTTTTCCATCAACTTCAAAAAAAATAGTTAAATTTCTAACTTCTTTCATCTGTTCTATCTTTTTTATATTTAGCTTATAATCTTCTAACTGTTCTCCAACTGTTAAGAAAAAGTCTTTATTTGTTTTTATTGGATTTTTTATATAGTATCTAGAATGAAAAATATATCCATCATGTCCTAATGAATTAATTTTATTGACAAAATTTTGTATACCTATCTTTGAAAGTTTTTTTGTATCTTCTCCCTCTGGATGATCCAAAGGAACAATAAAAATCCTGCCTTTTGCGTTTACTAAGTTTTTTAATTCTATCTCCATTTTACATCTTCGTAATCTTCACACCTTCATTTGTATCATCAATTTTATATCCTAATTTATTAATCTTCGCGCGAAGTTCATCAGCTAATTTCCAGTTTTTTTCAGAACGAGCAGTTTCTCTTTCTTCAACTAATTCTTTTATCTCTTTTGGAATATTTATTTTTTCTTTTTTTAATAGGTTTAATGAGAAAATCTCATCTATTTTTTCAATTGTTTTGATTTTCCCAGATGCTTTTTCATCTCTTACTAATTTCCATAAAACAGCAAGTGCTTCAGGAGTATTCATATCACTATCCATTGCTTTTTTGAATTCCTCTAAATATTCTTTATTAATTTTTCCATCTGCATTTTTTGATTTTTCATTATTTTCTAATAATGAACTTATTATCCTCTTTAAACTTTCATAAGAATTTTTTGCATTTTCCATTGTTGATTTTGAAAAATCAACTGGTTTTCTATAATGATTAGAAATAACAAAATATCTTATTACTTCAGGTTTGTATTCTTTTAGTAAATCTCTTATTGTTCTGAAATTACCTAAGCTTTTTGACATCTTAACATTATCAACATTAACCATTCCATTATGAATCCAATAATTTGCAAACTTTTTTCCAAAACCAGCTTCACTCTGTGCAATTTCATCTTCATGATGAGGAAAAATTAAGTCCTGTCCTCCTCCATGAATATCTAAAGGCAATCCTAAAATTTTTTCAGACATTGCACTGCATTCAATATGCCATCCAGGTCTTCCATCTCCCCAAGGAGATTTCCAAGTAGGCTCATTAGCTTTAGAAAATTTCCATAAAACAAAATCTTCTTTATTTTTTTTATTATCATTTAATTTAATTCTTTTTCCAGTTTGCAGATTTTCAATATTCTGATGACTTAATTTTCCATAGCCTTTAAATTTAGAAATATCAAAATAAACTCCATCATCATCAATAACATAAGCATATTTTTTATCATATAATTTCTTGATTAATTCAATCATTTCTTTAACATATTTTGTTGCAAATGGCTGTATATCTGGTTTTGCAATTCCCAATGCAGAATAATCTTCTAAATGAGCTTTTAAATTTCTTTTAGTCAAGCTTTCAATACTTTCATTTAATTCATTTGCCTTGTTAATTATCTTATCTTCAATATCAGTTACATTAGAAACAAATTTTACTTTATATCCTAAAAATAATAAATATTTTCTTAAAATATCAAATGTAATCTGCGAGCGAGCATGCCCTAAATGAGGAACATCATTTACAGTAGGCCCACAAACATAAATTTTAACTTCTTTTCCAATTGCTTTAAATGTTTCTTTTTTTCTTGTTAATGTATTATATAACTTCAAAACCATATAAACTAATAATAATTAGGATATAAAAATATATTGAATTCGAAACTTATTGGTAATCTATTAAGACAAACAACAAGTAATTTGTTCATCAAAATTTTAATCTTCTCATCTGCATAAAGTATGAGTTTTATATATTATTAATAATTCAATTTTATATATCTCTAAAAATATTATCTGTTTAGAAAAATTATTTGATTCTTAAAAATATATTAGTTGCAGCATACTGCTTAGTACCTTCTCTTACATTGATATTAAAAGGAATACTACAAGGAGGAGCATCTCTTGGGATAGTAAACAATACTAATATTTCGTTATCTAATGAATTCCCCGGAGCTAAAGTAAAGCTTCCAGTATTAATTTCCATCCAACTATCTGCATCACTTGCAATAATTCCTGGACATTTTGTTTTATAATCATAAGCAGTATCTGCTTTAACTTCCCATGTAAAACTTTTTTCACTAACATCTAAATTCTTAACAGAAAATGCAAACCCCTCTGCTTGAGCACCCTTCTTAATATCTACTTGCCTTGATGTTGGATAAACAACAATTTTTGCACCTTCAGTTGAAAATGTTTTTTGTATTTCACTTTTGACTCCAGAATCAATTGCACTAATAGCATTTGTTCCTGATGCAAAAATACTTCTTATTAAAATAATTCCTAAAACAAGCATTGTCATTGCTAAAACTAAAATAACAATAGTTCCAATAGAAAGCTCCATTGCAGCTTTTTTAGTTTGTTTCTTCACCATCTTTTTAGTATTCTCGTGTTCTTTTATTATATTCATATAATAAATTATCTGTCTTTATAAAGGTTTTGAGAAATGGGGAAGGAGAGAATCGAACTCTCGACACCTACGTCTTCAGCGTAGTGCTCTCCCACTGAGCTACTCCCCCATTAAAGATTAAATAGAAATTGCTTATTTAAAGTTAATTATTACTTCTTTTCATATCTTGCAATAACAATTGCAGCGATCATAGCAATAATTCCTATAATCCCCATATATCTAGAAGTAAAATTTACTCCAATAACATTTCCAGTTATTGTCTGAACATAATTCAAAGAAGCAATCACTAAAAATATTCCAATAACTGCCAACAACCAGCTAATCATTATTTTTATTTTCATAATAAATTAAAGAAATAATTGTTTTTATATTTATTCTTCTATAGGAATTAATTCTCTTATCCAATCTTCATCAAGTATCTTTTGTTCTATTTCCCATATTTCTTTATAATGGGGAGCAACAAAAACATTGCCTTCTTCATCTTCTCTGATTTTCATAAATACTCTTGATAATTCACGATATTCATGAGGATGTAATTTATCAGCTTCTTCTTTAAAAACTAAATAAGCTCTATTTCCTAATTTAACCTGTCTGTATTTTTTTAATTCATTTTCTAAAATTAATATAAACATCATGGTTTTTCAAAGAATTCTCTATTTAAAAAATGAGTGGGAAATAGGCCATCTTCTGTCAATCTTTGTTTCATCATTTTATTGATGACAAGCAGATTGTGTCAACATTTGACTAAGCGTTCATTTTGAACTTGCATCAACCAAGACACTCGTTTCATCAAATCCATTTTCTCTTAGCTTCATCCACGATTTCATAGCTCAAAAATGGCTGTGGCGTTTCTGTAGTGGAGCTTTGCCTCACGACAATTGATTTTCATCAATGGTTTTTAATATGATGGACAGACCTTCCTCAGACATCGAAAATCACAAAGATTTTCGGGGTCCCAGAAATTTTTAATTTCTGAGAACTCGACGATTATTTTTTATCATCTGCTAAATTAATAGCTGAATTCCGATAGTTGACTATCCCACTCAAAAAATCTAAGAAATAAGAGTTTTTAAGGGTTACTATGCTCTTACTCCATTAAGATTATAAGAAAATAAATTATCATAATCTTGCTGAGCTTTGTCTAATTCTGTTTGATATTTTATAAGCTCATTTCTTTTTTCTTGTTTTAATTTTTTATGTTCTTGATATTTAGACAAATTCAAGACCCATTTCCTTAAATCACTCAATGAGATTTCAAATTGTTCGTCATAATTATCTAATTCTTTTCTTGTTTCTTCAACTAATGCAGAATATAAACTTATTTTAGAATGAGCTAATCTTATTAAATTGCCTTTACACTTTTCTTTTTTATACTCTTCTTGAAAAAGAGCAATATTTTTTTCCAATTTATTAATAACTGGTTTTCCCTCTCTTTTTTCCATAATTCTTTTTATTTTTTAGAATATTTAAGTATTATCGATATAGAAAATATAATTGATTGTAGAATATATTCAACAATATACAGATAGAGAGAATTAACTTAATATTTAGAAAATAAAGCTTTTAGTAGTTGCGGACTGAATTTCTCGTTGCCTTGAAACTTACATCCCAACTCTATCAACGTCGTCTTCTACGACGGCTTTTGTTGTTTCGTTTTGCGGGGGGCTTCGTGCTTAGATGCTTTCAGCACTTATCCCTTTAATGCGTAGCTGCACAGCCTGCTTCATAACAACTGTTACACCAGAGGCATCGAACCCAGGTTCCTCTCGTACTACTGGATCCTTCCACTCAAACAACAACATACCTAATAGATATCATACAATCTGTCTCACGACGATCTTAACCCAGCTAACGATTCCTTTTAATATGTGAACTCCAGCACCCTTGGCCGCTTGTGCACGACCAGGATAGGAAGAGCCGACAGCGGTGTAGCAAGCCTCGCCGTCAATTTGAACTATCGGGCGAGACGACCCAGTTATCCTTGGGGTATCTTTTCTGACAGCGTTGGGACCCATTAAAAATCCTCAACGGATCGTTAGGCCCATCTTTCAATTCTGCTTTTTTTACTATTCAAAAAACAGTTAGACAAGCTTTTGCCCTTACACTCTACTCCAGATTTCCGACCTGGATGAGCTTGTCTTTAGGCCCCTCCGATATCTTTTCAGAGGGATCCCGCCCCAGGTAAACTGCCTGCCTGCTGATGTCCTCTATAAGAGTAAGTGGGTCTACAAAAAGTAAGTAGTATTACATATTACGACATGCCGCTTCGCCGGAGCTACGCGTATTCTCCTACTTATTCTAGGTACCCATCATAAATCCACAACAACAAGTTGCAGTAAAGATCCACAAGGTCTTAGCTTCCCATTAGGTATCTCTGGCCTGTTCACCAGATAATAATTTCAGAAGTTTCTAGTTAGGGACAGTGACAATTTCGTTAAACCATTCATGCAAGTCGCCATTCAGACGACAAGGTACTACGCTACCTTAAGAGCCTCAGGAATTAGGCCCGCCGTTTGATGGACCTTAGCTGCGTTGAAACACAGTTTTAGACACCACCACTGGGCAGGTCTCACTGATTATACAAGTCCTTTCGGATTAGCAATCAGCTACGTTTTTGATAAACAGTCGAACCATCTTAGTTACTGAGATCTATCAATGCCCCAATTTTTCAATAAAGGACAAAAATAGACACCCCTTATACCGAAGCTAAAGGGCCAATATTGCCGAATTCCCTTAACTAGATTAAACTTTCATATCTTAGCCTTCTCAGCTAGGGCATCAGTGTTAATTCTGGGTACAGCTATATAAATTCTAAATATAATTCTTTTCACTGGCTCTTGGAATTAATAATTTTCAAAGTATGGATTATATTGGATCTAAGCATTACGCTCCCCAATTTTCTCCATACAAACTTTCTCTCGAAAGCTTATCTATCCGAAAGCAAATTATATTATAACAAATTCATAAAGTATAGGAATATTAACCTATTGTCCATCGACTTTGCCGGTTAAGGCAAATCTTAGGTGCTGACTAACCCTTGGATAATTGATATTGCCAAGGAAACCTTGCCCTTACGATATTTTACAGATCTCAGTAAAATTTGATCTTACTCCTGCCAAGATTCTCATTCCTTTTCGCTCCACTCTTCTTTTCAAAAAAGCTTCTAAGCAAAAAAGACGCCTGTTTACCACAACACTCAAATGAGTGCGCCTATAGTATCGGTATTATGCTTTAGCCCCGTCCATTTTCAGGGCCTCAAACCTCAATAAGTGAGCTGTTACGCTTTCTTTAAATGATGACGGCTTCTATGTCTACATCCTTACTGTCTCAGGTTTGAGACTCCCTTTGTTACACTTAGCATAAATTTTGGGACCTTAACTATAGTCTCCCTTGTTCGGGTCTCGGAACAGCACCTTACGCGCCATCCCTGTTTCCCGTTATCTTCATCTTATAGCTTCTGAGTTGGAAAGTTGTCCGTAGGAAAAACCCTCTGCAACACCTATCCGTAGCTTTACACCATAAGAAAGAATTAACGAGACTATACGTGGGCATATTTCAACAGGAACCAGCCATTGCCAGATTCGATAGGCTTTTCACCCCTAATCACAAGTCATCCTAGTGCATGCACACAACAATGGTTCAGGCCTCCATTTTCCTTTCGGAAAACTTCACCTTGCTCATGATTAGATCATCTGGCTTCAGGTCTTATCCAAGTGACTAAATGCATTTTCATACTCGCTTTCGCTTCGACTACCTCATGTTAATCTTGCCACTTAAACAAACTCCTTGGCCCGTTTTTCAAGACGTACGTTACAACCCTTTATCCAATTCTGGTAAAGGGCAGTAACCAACTGTTACTGTTAGATTTCAAGTCTTTTAACTCTCTGTTAAGAGTACTTTTCAGCTTTCCCTCGCGGTACTAGTGCGCTATCGGACTTAAGCTAATATTTAGGGTTAGCAGTTAATTCTGCTGTATTCATACATCCAATTTGGGATGCACTACTCTTTGGAAACTAACATATCAAATTTGTCTACGAGACTTTCACTCTCTAAGGTGCTTCTTTCCAGAAGACTTTGACTCATTGACTTAGTTATTATATTCCACCACATCTCTTACTCTCTTTCGAGAGAGATTCAGTTTGCCCTATGCCCTTTTCGCTCGCTGCTATTAAGGGTATCATTAATTTATTTTCTCTTCCTACTGGTACTAAGATGTTTCAATTCCCAGTGTATGTCATCTTCTCAGATTTATTGTGTTATCACATTAGGAAATCTCGAGATCAAATCTTGCGTGCAGATCCCTCGAGCTTATCGCAGCTTGCCACGTCCTTCATCACAGCTTAAACCAAGCTATCCGTCTAACAGTGTAAAATATTTCTAAATAAGACTAAGTTATTCTCTCTATCTGTATCATTGAACATGAAATATCAAACAAAGTTTGATAATTTTAACAGTTTGTTCTCCACTCCCCTCGATAAAAAACTATCGAAGTTCATTTGTGTTTTTCTGTTGATGTTTTACATCTTCTCAGATGTTCATTTTTAGTGAATATGATTTGTGATTGGATTAAAATCTTAATCCATCAATAAAGTCGCAATCAAGGTCGGGTCCACATGCTCCTGTATCAATCGATTTATTATTCTCGTGGTTATTATTAGTAGGTTTGTAATTAGTATAATCTTTTCTTGGAGGGTTTCTTCCTAATCTTAATATTCTTCTAGACTCTTCAACATTAGCTTTGCTAATTCTTTTATAACTCCTATTCTTAGGTATTTCTATAGGTTTTGTTTCAACTATTCCTATTAATGTCCCCTTACTATTATAAACTTCATATGGTGTCATTTTGATTTTTTATTAATTTATTTTTTCAATCCTCACAAACTTTATTTGTGATTCATATTTGAGTATGATTTTATTATCAATGGACCTGCCGAGAATCGAACTCGGATTTCATCGTTGCAAACGACGTGTTCTACCATTGGACTACAGGCCCTTGAGCGAATTCACGAAGACACCTCTCATCTTACAACGAGTGGGTTCGCGAACCCTTTACTCCTGTGTTGAATATAAAAAATGTTCCATTAACTAGAAGGGTAACATCTAATCTTTATGTTTGATTTTAATCTTACAAGATATTTTTTGTTAATCACAAAATATAATAATAATTTTAGGAGGTGATCCCTCTGCAGGTTCCCCTACAGATACCTTGTGACGACTTAACCTACCTTGTCATACCGAGGTTCGTTTCCGAAGAATCTCGCCAAAGCATAACTCGGTTGGTTTGACGGGCAGTGTGTGCAAGAGGCCGTGACATATTCACCGTTCGCTGATAACGAACGATTACTACGGATTCCAACGTCATGAGGTTGAGTTACAAACCTCAATCGGAACTAAGCTATATGTTATGGGATTAGCTTCTCTTTTCAGAGTTGCATCTCATTGAATATAGCATTGACGCGCGCGTGTAGCCCAGGGGATTCGGGCTGTACCCACCTAACATTGCCCCCACCCTCCTCATTGTTACCAATGCAGTCTATTTAGTGTGCTCTTTTCGTAGCAACTAAACACAGGGGTCTCGCCTGTTACTTGATTTAACAAGTCATCTCACGACACAGGCTTATGTCGGCCATGCAACTCCTCTTAGCGTGTCAGGTAAGCCCTTTAGACTGACCTTCATTCTGCTATCGCTCCTGGTAAGGTTCACGGTGTAGAATCTAATTGAACCGCACGCGATCACCCGTTGTAGTGCCTCCCCGCCAATTCCTTTAAGTTTCGGCCTTGCGACTATACTTCCCAGGTAGCTCACTCTTCGACTTCTCTACAGCACTAATACCTCTCGAGGAGGTACTAATGTTTAGTGAGCAGTGTTTACTGCTAGGACTACAGGGGTATCTAATCCCTTTTGCGCCCCTAGCCTTCATTCCTCACTGTCAGATCCGTACTTGCAAAGTGCCTTCGCCGTTGTTAGTCTAACTGAGATTAACGTATTTTACCACTACCTCAATCATACTCTTTGCATCTTCCGGTCTCTAGTAAAGCAGTATCTCTTGCACGCCTGACACTTAAGATGTCAGATTTCACAAGAGACTTGCTAAACAAGCTACGAATGTTTTAGACCCAATAATTGTGGATGCGACTTGGACCGCCGGTATTACCGCGGCGGCTGGCACCGGTCTTGCCCAGTCCTTATTCGCCTGTCTTTTTGCAACAGACAAAAGTTTCTCTAGGAGAAACACTT
Organism: Candidatus Pacearchaeota archaeon; assembly: GCA_041651235.1. Lineage (GTDB taxonomy): Archaea > Nanobdellota > Nanobdellia > Pacearchaeales > GW2011-AR1 > ARS1285. Next base: position 96,053 of record JBAZJQ010000001.1, on the reverse strand, counting down.
TGACTTATTCTGTCACTCTTGCGAGCATTGCAGAATTTCCTCGACTGCTGCACCCCGTAAGGCTAGGAATAGTGTCTCAGATTCCTTCTCAGGGCCCTTCCGCTAAGAACCCTTACTGATCATCGGCTTGTTGGGCCATTACCTCAACAACTACCTAATCAGCCGCAGCCCCCTCCTTAAGCTCGAGTTTCAAAGATAAATCATTCCAGAAAATATCTTCTATCAAGTATTATCCTCAGTTTCCCGAGGGTATCCTTGACTTAAGGGTAGGTTAGCTACGTGTTACTGAGCAGTTCGCTTTTCTTGCGAAAAAACTTGCATGTCTAAGTATAAGTCAAATAGCCGCATCCGCCAGCAGGATAAACTGGATTTAATAAATGATTATGAATCAAATTGATCCTCCCAACTTCACTGTTTTTGGAATTAACAGAAATACAACTAGATGTTACCTACATCATACCTAAAAATAATTTAAGGCAATCATTCTAGTTAATGTTTTGTTGAACATTTTATAAAATTTAGGATATAAGAAGGTATTTAAAGGTTTCGCTAAAAAATTTATTAAAAAATTTCAATTTTCCGAGGAAAAAAGAATATATTTTAAAATATAAATAATTAAATATCTAAATAATTTTTATAATTCATGAGTCAAGAAGACGAAAAAGGAAAAGAAGCTGAAATAAAGTTTAAAGAATGGTTAGACAAACACAAAATTCCTTATTTATATATACAACAAGATAAAGAAACATTTGCTTCTGCATTTAAAGATTTCTCGGGAAAAAGACCAGATTTTATGATATTAATTCCTAATTTTGGATTTATATTTGTAGATATAAAATATAAAAAATTAAATCAAGAATTCAAAACATATCCTATTGATTTTGAAGAAACTGAAAAATATTCTTTTTTGCAAAGAAAATTTAACTTACATGTCTGGTTTGTTATTTCTAATGAAGATTTCGATTATAAAACTTGGTTATGGATTCCAGTCTCTAAAGTTTTAGAATCAGGAATTAAAGAATGCAAATCTTCTGTGTCTGGCAAAGATTTTTTTCCAATACCAACCAACAAATTTATACAAATGGCAAATGATGATTCTTTAGAAAGATTATTCTCTAAAATACTTAATGAAAACTAATTATCAAACAACTCAAAACATTTATAAACCGATTCTTCAATAAAATCCTATGGCTGAAAAGAAAACTAAAAAGAAAAATGAAGAAATTGTAGTTAAATCTTTAAGACAAGAATTAGAAGAAAGAATGAATGAAGATTTAGATACTCCTAGACAAAAAAAACAAGAAGATTTAACAGATGAAGAAATAGAAGAAGTTTCACAAAAAATTTCTAAAAAAGAAATAGAAGAAGAAGTAAAAAGTCAGAAAGTTGAAAAAGAAACTTTAATTCCGCTTGAAGATTATATTAAATGTGCAGTTCATCTTGGAACAAAAGTAATTACACCACATATGAGAAAATATGTTTACAAGAGAAGAGCAGATGGATTAGCAGTAATCAATACAGCAGCTATAGACGAAAAATTAAGAGAAGCAATTAAATTAATGATTAATTATGCTCCTGAAGAGATTTATCTTGCTTGTAAAAGAGAAGCAGGATGGGAAGCAGCACAAAAATTTTCAGAAGTAACTGGAATCATTGTCTTCACAAAAAAATATCCTCCAGGAATGACTACTAATTTAAAATTAGAAAATTTCTTTGAAAAAGAATTAACAATAATTTGTGATCCTTGGATAGATAAAAATCCTTTGCAAGATACTTTAAATTTAAAGAAACCAGTTATTTCAATTTGTGATACAAATAATTTTACTAAAGAAATAACTCAGATAATTCCTGCAAATAACAAAGCTAAAAAATCAATTGGTTGTATTTTGTATATTCTTGCAAGAGAATATTGCAAAGCAAAAAAAATGCCTTTCAATGCATCTTTGGAAGATTTCACAGGAAAACTAGAGGATGCGAGGCAGGATTAAAATTCTACTAATTTTATAATTCTAAAAATATTTATAGCTTATTAAGACAAACATTTTACCGGAGATATAATTAAAATTTTAATGAACAGATTTTTCATTGTTCTAAATTAGATATTATCAAAAGTTCATCTCAACTTCTTCTCAATTTCAATTATTCTTTTTAATTTAGCCTCGCGAACAGCTCCATAAATTCCTGTTTTAATAAAATCACATCCAAAACCAACACCTAAATCAGCAATAGTAAAATCAGAAGTTTCTCCGCTTCGATGAGAAATTATTGTTTTAATATTATTTTTTTTAGCTAAATCAATTACTTCTTTAACTTTTAATAAACTTCCAATCTGATTTGGTTTTACAATAATTGCATTAATGCTTTTATTTTTTATAGCTTTCATTAATCTAAAAGGATTTGTTGTTGTTAAATCATCTCCAACAACTAAACAACTTGTTTTTCTTTTTAATTCACTAAATCCAGAAAAATCATTTTCATTTAAAGGATCTTCAACATAAAACAAATTATATTCTTTAATTAAATAATTTACAAAATCAATTTGAGCCTTTGTATTTTTTTTATCAGGCAGATTTTTATAAGAATAATTTTCAGAATAAAAACTTGAACTAGCAATATCAATTCCAATATCTACATTTAATTTTTTCTGCAATAATTTTTCTTTTATTTTGTTCATAATAATCAAAACAGCCTCGTTATCTAATGAAGTTTCCCAGGCACCTTCATCATTTCTTGATTTCGCTTTTAGCATATTTCCAGCGAGTTTATATGCAATTTTATTTATCTTAACACTTTCAGCAAATGTTTTTCCATTTCCAATAAATAAAAATTCCTGAAAATCAGGTTTTTTTCCATTTATTCCAGAAGAATGCAATCCCCCTCCAATTGTATTTCCAACAGGTCGCAAACTAACTTTTTTACCCCCCAGAAATTCAAAAAGTTCTTTTCCATTCGCAGCAGCAATTGCTTTTAACAAACAAGCTTCCAAGCAAAAAAGAGAATTCCCCCCTATTTTATTTCCAATAAATTTTTCAATAAAACTTAGAACAACAGAAGCTTCATCCCAATTTTTTATTTTATTATCTAGTATCTGATTTAGTTTATCGATTTTTAATTTATTTATTTCATTAATATCTGAATTTAAATTTTTCTTATAACTTTTAATTTCATATTTTCCTGTTGATTTCCCAGCAGGAGCAGAGGTAATAAAATTCCCATTTTCAGTTTTAACCCTAACAAGAATTGTTCTTTCTTTTCTAGAATCTAAAATAGATTTAGCATCAACTCTTTTTATTTGCATAAAAGAAAGATGTTTTCTTAATATAAAAAGGTTGTTAAATATAATATAAATATTTTTAAACCTTTGTTTATCTTCGATTCCATGACTGTAATTGTAGGATTAGAAGCAGTTGCTAATGGAGAAAAAGCAGTTGTTATTGGAGCAGATAGACTTCAGGTTAATGGGCATTTGGCAACATCCCAATTTCTTCGGTATCTGCAATCTAAAAATCCTAATAATCTTTCTTATTGTTTTAAGTTTCTTAAAGAAAGTAAAATGGATAAAATTAAAATGGGGTTTGGGAGAAAAATTAAAGTTTCAAGAGATAAAGATGCTTTGCTTGCCCATACAGGAGTAGATAATGATGCTAATAAACAAATCTGTAAGTTTCTGCTTAATAATCCTCGTTTTTTAAACCAAGATGAATTTTTAACTAAGCTATTATTTCCCTTTGATTTACCTACAGAATTAATTAAAGATGGCACAAATCATTACAAATCTACATACGATTTAGTTAATACATTAAAAAAAGGGTATATTCCTGAAGTAAGAAGAATCTTTGACATGGCTGTTGCAACAAAACATGAAGTGAATACTTCTATTCTTAGATTTGCATGGTGGGATAGAAATTATAATGCAGAACTAAGCGAATATCTCTTTTCTAAAACATTTAATATTAAGGGCAATTCAACACCTTTGCTTTTAGATATTGCTTTAACAGGAGCATTAACTCAAAGACAATATTATGCAAAAGGGTGTGGTGGAATTTATGCTCTAGAATACATGAGAAAAAGGCTTGGAACTGATGAGTTTAAATTTTTTCATAGTATGGAAAGCAGTTTAGACAGAACTATTAAATTAGATGAAGCAATAGATATTGTTACTGGTGCTGTAAATTATGCAAATGAAAAAAGTCCTTTTTGCAAAGGATTAGATTATGCTATTCTAGCTTCCAAAGGAGTAGATCTTCATTTTAGTAATGATAAAGCTATTTATGAAATAAATCTTATTAATCTAATGAATGAAAGAATAGAAACTCTTCAAAAAGAAATATCTGAGTTAGGAATTATAAAAAACTCTTATCAAAATTACATCACTTCTTCATCACTATCAGATTCTTCAACTTCAACTTCATCATCTGGCTGAGCAAGTTCCATTATTTCCCCTTCTTCTTTAACTTTCTTTTCTTCTGTTTCTTCTCCAGCTTCTGCTTCTTCTGCTTCTTTTTTAGGTTCAACTTCTTTTTGCTCTTTAGATTTTTCTTTTTCTAATCTTTCTTTGATTTCTTCTTCTGTTAATTTCTTAACTGTTTTTTCAGATTTTTTAGGTAAAGGTCTTCTTACACTAATTGGTAAGATTCCAGCTTCTAATTCTTTTTCAGCTATTTTTAGAGAATCATAATTCAAATCATCCATTTCTTCTTTAGATAATTTCAATAAAACAGGAGCATCCATTGCTAACTGTAAGCTTCTAGCTCCAAGAATTCTTGCCACTTCATATTTTGAAAATTTTCCTTCAAGTTTTTCTATCATTTTTGGGAGTTTTTATTATTTTATTTATTTGATTTTTTGGTAATACTCAACCCTATTTTAATCATCTCATCTGCACAACATCTTAGTTTTGCAGGTTATTAATTAATAATCTATAATTTAAACATTTTAGCATCTGTTGATTAAGCTTAATCATCAGTTGTCTTGTTGTTTGTTTTAATAGATTATAAATATTAAATTTAATGTTTCCAGTAATAATAATGATTTTTGAGTGTTTTTAAGCTTTACTCTCTCTTGTTTTATGATTTTGAATATACTGTAAATGTTGAATTGTTAGTTTACCTAAGAATTCTTTAGCAGTTCTAGAATTTGATAATATTCCCATTCTAACACAATCATCTGTATCATAATTATCCTCTTCTAGGATATATCTATAAACTTCTCTTAGTTTGCTTATTCCTGTTTCAGTCATCTGACCATCTTGAATGTATTCTTCATAAGGAATTCCTAGTTTACACAATAAATCCAAAATTAATATCTGTTCGCTTCCAACAATACTCTCAATTCTAGTATTTGCATTTAAGTTTTCTACATCTTCAGAAAGAGCTTCAGCAACAACCCTCTTAACTTCATCAAGATTCATTGCTCTTTGAGTTAAAGTTGTGCTCATTTTACTTTTCTAAACTTTTGATTTTTTTCTCAATTTTAGGGAATAATTCATCATATACTTTTTCAGCAGAGTTTACCATTTCAATTAGTTCATCAGCACTAACTGAATCCATTTCTCCTTTCTGCATAGCATTAATCATATGTTCTTTTTTTCCTTTAGATACAGCAAATGTAACTCTTGCACTTGCAGTGTCTTCTTCTTCTCTATTAGGGTCAATAATTATCTTATTTCCTATTTTAAAGAAAGTCATTGTAAATGGGACATTATCTGTTAAAGGTAATTTTTCATCTGTAAATTCACCATATTTAACTTTTCCTTCTTTTTCATCATAAACAGGTAATCTTGTAAGTTTTAATGCAGTTACAGCACCAATAGCACTTGCATCTAAAACATTTCCATCATCATTTATACAATAAATATCAATTGAAATACTCCAGACTTTTTCTCCTTCTTTAATGCATAATTTTTTCCAGTTAATAAATCCAGATTCTCTTACTCCTCTATCAACAACTCTTGCTGTTTCAATTGCATTCATTTTTGGAGGTCCTGATTCATATCTAGAACCGCAAATTGGGCTGAATTCCATTGAAGTCATCATGGTTCCTTCATCTTCATGATCCGGATAAGGTTCTTGAGTATCCATTTTAACTCCAACAATAACTTCTGTTTTTCCTATTCTTACTCTTGCAGTTCCCTCTGCATTTTTTGAAATATTAGTTTCAACAACAATGTCTCTATAATCAAGAGGATTTCTTCCATCTAATCTTTTGTCTTGTTTCAAAAGTTCTGCAATTGCTCGTTTAGTTATATTTGATATTTCCATATTTTATTTATTTTCGTTTATATCTTCTCCTTTTAATGCTCTTACTTGATATTCATGAACTTTTTTGCAAGCTTTTTTTGCAGCTTCAATTGCTTCTTTAAATCTTGCAGTTTGTATTTTTCCATCTAATTGAAGATGAGTTATTTTTTGGCTTCTTGAAGTTATTGAAAAAGGAATATCTGTTGCTCCTTCTCCTTCATGATAATCTTCTTCTGCTTTAGTTATATCACTAACTATTTTATCATCGATTTTTCCAATCGAAACACTTGAAACCATTTCTTTCATAATAACTCCTGCATGAGCCAAAGCCATTGCAGCAGCATTAATTCCAGCGCATCTTGTTGATGCATTTGCTTGTAAAATCATAATTTCAATATCAATAACAGTTCCAGGGAATCTCTTTAAATCAATAACTTTTGATAATGCCCATTCACTAATTGTGCTGATTTCTTTGCTTCTTCTGCTTGGTCCTGGCCTTGCTCTTTCAGTAACTGAAAAAGGTAACATATTATAATTGCATCTTACAATTCCTCTTTCAGGGTCTTGCATATGTTGTGGATGTAATGGTTTTGGACCAAAAACAGCAGCTATTGCAATAGTATCCCCAAATCCAAACATTGCACTTCCATCTGCATTTGGAACAATTCCTACTTTAGCAGTAATCGATCTAAGTTCATCAGCTTTTCTCCCATCTAATCTTTTTGTGTATGACATTTTATCTTTTTCTCCCTAAAAATTTTTCTATAATATCAGTTAATCCTGATGAAGCAGATTCCTTTTCAATTAATCTTATTGCATCTTCTGCTTTCTTTTCTCCATCTAATTCTCCTTTAATCCAGATAATTCCATTTTGTCCAACAGTTATTTGAGTTTGAGTTGAATCTTTTATTAAATTAATCATGCTTCCTTCTTTTCCAATTACTCTTGGAACTTTATTAGGATTTATTTTAATTATTCTTCCGCCTTCTAAAACCCCTAATCCTCTTGATTTTAATGTTAAATCAATACTATTTCTTTTAACACTAAATATTTTAGCATTAATCATATCCCCAATATTTGCAAATTCATGCAAATTATTTTTATTAACAAATCTTGGAGATTCCATTATAGGTAAGAATGCTGAATAGGGAGCATCAATATTAATCAACCATCCACTAAAGGTAATATCTTCTACTCTTCCAATAACACTATTTCCTTTTCTTGGATCAAAAACACCAGAAATAGGAATAATCCTTACAATTCTTCTGCTTTCTTCTGCTAATCCATATCTATTTGCAATTATCTCATTTCCTTCTTTTCTAGTAAAATCTCCAGGCAAATAATCTTCTCCTGAAACAATAACTTCTCCAGGTGTTACTAATCTTCTTTCAATTGCTGATTCTGTAGTTTCTTCTATTTCTTCTTGCATATTTTCTTGTTCGGTATTCATTTGTTCCATTTTATTCTCTTATTTCCTCTGTAATAGCTGAACCATGTGTTACGCTATTTAGTTTATCATAAAAATCAGATTGTAATCCTACTGGAATATTTAGAATAACTTCTAAATCCCCGCTTCCTAGCCAAGTTTCTTTTTCTCTGTATTCTTGTAAAAGTCCATACACTTTTCCTGTATGTTGACTAGGGATTTTAATCTTAATTTTCTTTGTTTCTATTTTAATTGGAATAGCCTTTTTTAATGTTTCTATTATGCCCCCAATTTGTTTTTCAACAGTTTGGTTATCAATTTTTACTCCTGCTTGTTTCATTGCACTCTCAATCATATCCGCAGTAAATGGCCTATTTGTTCTTGCATCAATTCCATTTTTAGTTAAAAAATCAACAATTTGTCGTCTTTTCTTTTCAAGAGCTTCATCTCTAAATTCTTGAGTAACTTCTAGTTCTCCTTTTTCAACAATTTTTTTAACAATTTCTAAAAAATCAGATGTTCCAAAAGCCTCTTCTAAATCTTTGCTTGCAGCTCTCATTCCTGATTTTAAGTTAGTATAAATTGCATTATCTCTTGAAACTTCACTAATTCCAACAGCCTCGCCTCTTCTCAATTTCATTGCTGATTCTAAATTAACCATTGTCTCAAAAATCTTGCTTCCTCTTCTTAATCTTGCTGTTGTGTCTGTCATTTTAATTTAATTCTAACCCGTTTATCATTTTTAATAATTTAGATTTAGCTCTATGAATATATCTTTGTTTTCTGCTCATTATTCTAATGGTTCCATCATCTAAAATTCTTATTGAAGTTCCAGCAGGACTATCTAAGGAATATACTCCATGATTATTTTGAAACATAGGATAAATGTTCTTATTTACCTCAGATTTTAAATAAGTAATAATAAACTCTCTCGTTTCAGGTAGGTTTAAGTTACCTAATTTTGGTTTGTATAATTCTTGAAGGATCATTTTATCCAACTAAAAACCTATTAAGGTCTATTCCAAATTTATTTTCTAATGTTTCTTTAACTTTTTCAACATTTGCTTTTTCAGATCCAAATAATTTAATAGAAGAATGATGAGGTTTGTAAACTGCTTCTTCAAAAGACTCTCCATATAAAGGGATAATTGTCTGACTAACATTTTTTTCAAAATTAATCGCAATTTCCCCACTTACATTATTTAATTGAAAATAACATTTGTGAGTATTAAGAGAAAGTCTATCATTTGCTATAACTACAATATCTACATCTGAAAATCTTCTAATAAAATCATTAACTGGTTCCCAATTTTTTATTGCTTGATGAATATTTTTTGAAATATTACTTACTGCAGGGCTATCTTGACTAGATTTTATATTGTATAATTGAACATATGTTTTCATCTTATTTATATTTGTTTAATTCTTCTCCTTTCACTCTGTGTAATTTTGATTCATCATTTTTTATATAAGCTACATTAAATCTATTTAAATCAAATTTGTCTCCAAGAACTTCATTGAAGATTTCTAACCCCAATTTTATCCCCGATTCAATTTCCAAATCTTTCTTATATTTTTTTCTTAATAATTCTTTTATTTTAGTATCGTTTTCCCCAATTGCAATAGCATTATATTCAAAATAATTTCCAGTTATATCGCTGGTATATAATCTACATTCATTTCCTGTTTTTCCAGCAACCATCACAGCTACTCCAAAAGGTCTTGCACCAGGATGTTGTGTAAATTGTTGTTGAATATCTGAAATTTCTCTTATAATTGATTCAGCATCTATTGGAGAATCGTAAGTAACTCTATGTTGTTGAGCAGTAACTCTTACATGATTAATTAAAACTCTTGCATCAGATAATATTCCAGCAGCACTAGTCATAACATGTTCATCAATTTCATGAATTTTATCTGCTGATTCAGGTATAATTAGGTCATCTTTCTTACCTTTATCTGCGATAATTATCACTCCATCAGAAGTTTTTATTCCAATACTTGCACTTCCAAGCCTAACTGTTTTTTCTGCATATTCTACTTGAAGAATATGTCCATCAGGTGCAAACATAGTAGCACTTCTATCATAACCCATTACTTGGTGTTGCATATCTGGTATTTCCATATTATAATCTATTTTGTCTCAATTTCAGGAAAATAATCAAAGAAGTTATTCCTTTGAAATCAGACTGTATTTTCTCCTATAAATTTCATAGGATTAAAGGGTTTAAAAAGATTGCGATAATCGAATCTAGACTATTTGCATAGTATAAAATGATAATTTATTTAAACTCAATTTAGAATAGAAATTAATGACTAATCCTAATGAATTTAATTCTAGAACAAATCCTCAAGAAATGAAAGTTTTAGCTTCAGTTGGTCCAATCCCCAAAAAAAGACCAATAAACAAATCTGCTAATAAATTAGTGATTCAATATAATGATCAAGTTTACGCAATAACTACTAATGAATTAATTAATCGAGGATTAGATTATTATAACGAGATTATTGAAATGTCTAAACAAAGAGGATTAGCAGATCCAAGTTCTTTTAGTCAAAATTGTTTATTTTGTAATTATTCTAATAAAACTATTTTTGATCTAATGGGTTTTCAGACAACAATAATTCCTGATGCTTCTAAAATACAAAATGAATGTAATTATAAATCCCGAGATAATGTAAGAGTAGCAAAAGCATATTATGACTCTCAATCAAAAAAACAAAAACCATTTTATGCAATTCAGCCAAATTGTGCATTTATAGATTCACTTGTTTCTTGTCTTGGTAATCATGAAGAATTAGAAGATGTAAAATCAGAGATCTTATTTGAGTTTAAATCTACTGAAGACTTTGAACAATATAAAGCAAATCCCAATAATTTTTTAGTAACTAAATATTTCCCTAAAAAGGGATTAGTCTCAAAGATATTTGATTTTTTTAAAAAATAATTATATCAAATTCCCCACACTTCCGCTTACCTTAACAACAGAAATATCCTTTCCACCCATAACAAAACTAGCCCTAATTTTGTCAAGAGAATTTCTATTAATAGCAAGGACAACTGAACCTTTATTTGTTTTGATAACTTGAGGACTTGCTTCTGCAAAACCCAAAATACCAATATATTCTAATATAGATTCATCTATGTTTTTCTTATCTGCATCTTTTCCTTTAATCAAAAGATATCTTTTCTTTTCTCTGTGTGATGGTTTTAATGGTTTCATTTTTTCTTCATCTCTTTAAACTTTTCTTTATACTTTTTTAAGGCTTCTTGTTTTTTATTTGTTTTTATAGATAATATAACAACAACAGCAATTATAAGTATTACTAATAAGATATCTTTGATAATAGCAACATAATTCTTTCCATTTTCAGAAGTAGGTTTTTCCTTTTCTGCATTATCTTCTTCATTAACAACATTCCCCGTTATTGTATTTGGTATTTTTTCATTAATTGTTTGAATGGTAATATCTGCCTTTGAATTGGAAATAGAATTTAATTTAACATACAAATCATAATAATCCGAAGTAGTTAAATTCAATTTTGCACTTTGTCCAATTCCTAATTTTAAATTAATTGGATTGCTTCTTAAAGTTATGTTAATATAATTAGTTCCAACTTCATTTAAAGTCAATGTATGTTCCCCTGAAGAAGAATCAAAAAACACAAATTTTATTTTATCATCTTTAGATAAAGTATTCGAATATCCAGCAGAAACTTGTTCAGCACTTACAACAAAGGTTTTGTATTTAGGACTTCCTCCTCCCCCACCACCGCCTCCCCCATTGTCATTAACAACAGGAGCAGTGTAACTAACAGTCAAATTCCTGGTTTCACTTGAATTTATATTATTAGCAGAATCAGTGCAATTAACACTCCATAAATAATTTCCATTACTCATTGTTTTTGTAAAAGAATTAATTGAATTAACTTCAATAGAATCATTTGTCTGATCAATTACATTATCTATTATTAAACTGCAGTTGCTAACAGATAAATCAGAAACATTATAACTAAATGTAATACTATTTGAAGATGTTTCAGTTGTTGCATTTGCAGGAGAAGTCAAATTAATTACTGGTTTTGTTAAATCATAAAATATAGTATAATTAGAGTAGGTATTTGAAAAATTCTGAATATTATAAGCAACACAATCCCATTTATATGAATCCTCAATTGTAAAATTATAATAAAATATAGAAGAATTAGTTAATCCCGTTATACTTAGATTGGATTTATTAACCAATGCAGTTGAATTCCACAAATAAAAAGTTATGTTCTTTAAATTATAATTAATACTACTTGTATTGCAAATAAAAGTTTGATTTTGATTTGCGAGGTTAATATAATAATTATTTGCAGGACTTTTGGAAGTTATGCTTGGAATTTTCGTTATATTCCATAAAGCAGAATAAACATCAATCCTTGAAAAAGTTAATCCAGAACCTGCATCAATAATTTGTTTTCCAGTTAAGTTTAAGAGATTTTGAATTTCAGAAGGTTTTGCAACTCTATTTTCTTGTAATCTATAAAATTGTTTTAATAATGCAGCAGCACCTGCAACCATTGGTGTTGCCATCGAAGTTCCAGAACAAATCATATAATTTCCAGAACAACTACATCCGATTAAACAACTTCCTCCTGCAAAAGTAGAATTAATTGAACTTCCTATTGCAAATAAATCAGTTAAACTATTTCTATTTGAATAACTAGCAACAACATCACTTTTGTCTGTTGCCCCAACAGCAGTTGAATTTTGAATACAGGCAGGTGATGCAATGCCTATAGAACTTCCTGCATTACCTGTTGCAACAATTACAGAAATATTATAATAAGTTGCATTATTAATAGACTTAGTAAATGTATCTGAAAATGTAGAATCACAAGCAGTAGTGTAAACATTAGTTGTTCCTAAACTCATACTTATTACAGAAATATTATAAGTTACCCTATTTGCAATGCACCAATCAATTGCATTTTTTATATCTAATACCCCATGAGTTTCATGAGCATCTCCATTCAAATCTAAAACTTTTACTCCAATTAAACTAATATTTTTTCCTATTCCTTGAATTCCTCCTGTTGCAGCAACAATTCCCGCTACATGAGTTCCATGTCCATTATCATCTGCAACAGAGCAATTCTCAACACAATCTTGGTTATAACAATCAATAATACAAGTTTTATTTTTTCCAGTTAAATCAGTATGTGCAAAATTTATTCCAGTATCCAAAATACAAACAGTTTCATCTATTCCAGTTATATTAACTCCATTTATTTGAGTACCCCAAACATTGCTTACATTCATTAAAGGAATAGCATCCTGCAAAAATGCTTTAATTTTAGGAACATAAGAAATTTTTTCAATATCTGAATTTTCAGATAACTCTTTTAATTCTTGCTTAGAAACTTCCACAGAAATTAGATCTCCAGATTCTCTTGCTTCATTATCTAATTTATCTATTATCTTGCTATTGTCTACATTTTCCTTAACATCAATTATTACAGGAGTTTCTTCTTCTAAATTTTCATAAACCTCTTTTTGGATTTTATTTTCTTTTATATTTTCAGAATTAACTAAAAAAATTCCAATTAAAATAAATACAAAAATAAATCCTAAAATCCATTTTTTATTCATTTGTTTTAACTCCGCATTTTCCTTTTATGCATTCACAAGAACCTTGATTGCAGTCAAGAGGTCCTGAACAAACCTGGCTGCAAAATACTTTATCACAAACAGGCTTTTTATCTAATGAAACACAAGATTGGGCATGACAACAACTATCCGGAACACAATCACTATCCACAGAACACGTATTTATTTCTTTTTCACAATCATCTAAATTTGTATAAACTTTATCATAATTATTTAATTCCTTATCAGAAACATATATTTTTACACATCCATCATTATTTAATAAATAATATCCCTTTTCGTTTTTATAACCAAAGTAAAATAAAGTTATACTTAGTATTATCAATAAGATAATTATCAATAACAACTTCCAGTTATGATGGATCTTAATTCCTCTTTTAATCATTAATAAAAATAATTTCTGGATTATAAAAACATTGTTAATTGAGCCAAAACAAATATAAATTAGAAATATATAGTAATTAAAGAATAGTTACACAATATTTATATATTAGTTAATATTTTTAAATATAGATTAGTTAGTAAAGATTATATTAAAAGCCTAACTAATCTTCCAAACAAAGATAATTTCTAAATTCAATAATTCAAACAAACCTATTTAAACCAGATTTCTGTTATTATTTTAATAAAAAGAAGATATAATTAAAAAAGAGTAAAGAAGACAATGAATATTTATGGAATTGGCGGATTTGATGAAGTAGGAAAAAATATGACTGCAGTGGATTTAGGAGATGATGTAATTATCTTTGATTGTGGAGTGTTTCTTCCTCCAATTGTAGCTTTAGAAGAATCAGAAAAAGTTTATACAGAAAAAAGACTAAGAGAAATAAAAGCAATACCTTCAGATGATATTTTAGACAAATTAAATTTAAGACACAAAGTAAGAGCTATTCTTCCAAGCCATGCTCATCTAGATCATATCGGAGGACTACCTTATCTAGCTCATAGATATAATGCAGATATAATTGGAACCCCTTATACAATTGAAGTTCTCAAAACATTATTAAATGACGAAAAAATACAAATCAGAAATCATTTAAAAACAGTGCATCCAAATTCATCTACTTATGTTCAAGGTAAAAATAGGAAATATCAAGTGGATTTTGTTAACATAACTCATTCAACGCTTCAAACATCTATGATAGCACTCCATACACCTGAGGGAATTGTTCTTTATTCTAATGATTTCAAGTTTGATAATTCTCCTATTTTAGGACAAAAACCAAATTATGAGAAACTAAAAGAACTTGGAAAACAGGGAGTAAAAGCATTAATTGTAGATTCTCTTTATTCAGGAGATGAAAGAAAAACAGCAAGTGAAAAAGTTGCACGTTCTTTATTAGAAGATGTTATGCTTACAACAACAAATGATAATGCAGGACTTTTTGTTACAACATTCTCTTCTCATATTGCAAGACTGAAATCAATTGTAGATTTTGGAAAACAACTAAACAGACAAGTTATATTTTTAGGAAGAAGTTTAAATAAATATGTTTCATCTGCTGTTAGAGTAGATATGTGTCCATTTAGGAGAGATATCCAGATAGCTACATTCAAAAATCAATTAGAGAAAACACTAAAAAGAATTGATAAAGAAAGGGAAAAATATGTTGTTGTTTGTACTGGACATCAAGGAGAGCCGGGAAGTATTTTAGATAGGATTTCAAGAAATAAGTTGCCATTTAAATTTCAAAGCCAGGACCACTTGATTTTTTCATCTTCAATAATCCCTACACCGGAAACAATAGATAATCGAGAGAAATTAGATGCTAGACTTAAAAAAAGAGGAATAAGAATGTTTAACAATGTTCATGTTTCAGGACATGCAGGAAGGGAGGATTTAAGAGATTTTATCAATATGATAAATCCTGAACATATAGTCCCGGCCCATGGAGATCATAAAAAAATAGCACCTATGGCTGAATTAGCAGAAGAAATGGGTTATAAAAAAGATAAAAATGTTCATTTAATACATGATGAAGGAAAACTGACGTTTTGAAAAAATTTAAAATATCAAGAAGGTATTATATAATGTAAAGATGGTGAATGAAGAAATAGTAACAGTTCTAAGAAATGCAATTGAACACGGAGATAGCTTGCAAGAGGCAATACAAATAATGATTAACTCCGGTTATAATCCTCAGGAAGTTAATGAAGCTTCTAGATTTGTTGGGGGGATTATGCCTGCTTATCAAGTAAAACCAGACGAGCATCTTTCTATGCCTTCCAACCAATCAAACTTTCAAAATAATCCTCTTAACCCTAAGTTAAAACAAGAATCTCAGATAATTAAGCAAGCAATAATTCAAGATTCTACTCCTAGAACTCAAACCTCCCAGTATACTGCTCCTTATAAATCTCAACAAGATAATCCACAATCTGCTATGCAAAACCAGCAATCAAATCAAGGTTTGAGTTTTAATATTCCCGGGACACAGCCAACTAAAAAAGAATATACAAATCAAATTCAACAAAGACAAATACAGCCTCCTCAACAAATGCAAATCTCTCAAAATGAAGAAGAGCCAGAAGAAATTAATCCTCCATCACCCCAATTTGTATTTCCAAATCCAAACTCAGGACTAAGTGGAGAATTAAGACAAATAGGCCCAAAAAAATCTCATTCTAAAGAGATAATTTTGTTAATAATCCTTGTAATTTTAATTGTTTTATTAATTACAACATTTTTATTTAAAGACAAGATAATAGCCTGGTTTGCTTAATTTTTTATACTCTATAATTCTTATTAAATCATGAAAAAAAGAGCAGGAACATTATTATTTATCAGCATAATGATTTTAATAATATTAATCCCTCTTATAGCATTTAAGTTTACTGGATTTTTGGTAAATGAACCAGAAAAAAATGTTAAGTTATCTTTTTATG
Source organism: Candidatus Pacearchaeota archaeon (assembly GCA_041651235.1). Classification (GTDB taxonomy): domain Archaea; phylum Nanobdellota; class Nanobdellia; order Pacearchaeales; family GW2011-AR1; genus ARS1285. The sequence goes on along the minus strand of JBAZJQ010000001.1, from coordinate 79,846 downwards.
ATGAAACAACTAATTGTCCTTTAGGAGGATATATTTTTATTGGAGATAATCCAATTGGCAAAACAGAAAATAAAGAGTTCCAGTTATCTTATTCTAATTTTATAACAAACTTTAACGAATCCGATAAACTTTCTATTTTTGGAAAATTAGGGGAATGTTTTAATGAAAATCCAGACTTATATTTTGATATCCAATTTATTAAACCAAATATCCAAGAATACCATTTTTTAGGAGATTCTTCTTTTGAATTTAAAACAAAAATAACTCCGTATAATCCTGTAAATAGAGAATTTTTAGGGTTTATTCAACCTGAAAAAGTCAAAGACAATATAGATAATTTAAATTTGATTAATCAACCTGAAAATGATTTATCTAAGATAGCAAATTATCTTAGTAACAATATTGATTACAAAGAAGAAGAGGATAATTCCTGGCAAACCCCCCTACAAACCCTGTCTCTAAAATCAGGAGATTGTGAGGATTTCAGTGTCTTGCTTCTATCTATGTTTTATGCTTATAATCCCAAACTAAATTGCTATTCTCTTATTTTTGACAGTCATGTGTCAACTATTTGTTATTATAATCAAAATTATGCATATTTTGATAAAGATAAATCAGATAAAATAAATAATCCAAATAAAAAAGAACTGGAATATTTTAATAATAAATACTTAGAATCTTATGAATTAAAAAATTCTTTTCCTAAATATGCTTTTAATGATTTAGAAATAGTTTCTTTTAATCAGAATGAAGAATTTTTAAACTGGCAATTGAACTTAGCAAATGAAAAGAAACAAGAAAACATATTTGATAACATTGAAAAAAAAGTTTCTGAAAACAATGAGAATCTTCCAGATGTAGCTCTAAATTCAGAATTGCATACTCAAAGCATACTTTCTAATTCTAAGAATTATTATTTGTTATTAATTCCAATAGCTTTAATAATCATAGCTAGTTTTCTTTTTTTGAAATTTAGAAAGCAAAAACAATAAAATGATATATGAACCAAGAGAAGATTCTTACCTTTTGCAAAAAGTATTAATAGATTATTTATCTAAACTAAAAAATAAAAATATTAGTATTTTAGATATGGGAAGTGGCTCAGGAATACAAGCACAAACTTGCAGAGATTTAGGTTTTAAGAATATTTTAACAGCAGATATTAATAAAGAAGCAGTAAATCATTTAAAACAGCAAGGCTTTCAATCAATACATTCTAATTTATTTAAAACTATTAAAAAATCCAAAAATGAATATGAAAAATTTGATTTAATTATATTTAATCCTCCCTATCTTCCTTTAGATAAAAGAGAACCTAAAGATTCTAGATTAGCAACAACAGGAGGAAAAAAAGGTTGTGAAATTATAATCAGATTTTTAGAGCAAGCAAAATCCTATTTACCAAGTAAAGGAATCATTCTACTACTTATATCTAGTTTATCAAAACCCGAAATAATAAAACAATATCTAAAAAGATATAATTATCATGCCCAAGAATTATCTAATCAAAAATTATTTTTTGAACAACTATATATATTAAAAATAAAAAATAAAACAAATTAAATTTTATTCTTCTTCATCTTCTTCGACTTCTTCATCTTCTTCATCAAAATCTTCGAAGTCTTCAAAATCGTTTGCCATCTTTTACCCCCATTTTTTATATTATTTTTTATTTTAAAAAGCTTTCTAACCCCTTTAAAATACTAATTTTTATCACAATTATCCTTATATAATCTTCAAAATTGCCTTAAATAAGAGGTATAATGAAATTTGCACATTTATCTGATTGTCATTTAGGAGCCTGGCGGCAGCCAGAATTACAGCAGCTTAATTTAGATTCTTTTAAAGCAGCGATTGACACATGTATTAAAGAAAAAGTGGAATTTATTCTTTTTACAGGAGATTTATTTGATTCAGCATTTCCTCCAATTGAAATCTTAAAAGAAACATTTGGAGAGTTTAGAAAAATAAAAGAAGCAGGAATAAAATGCTATTTAATTGCTGGAAGCCATGATTATTCTGTTTCAGGAAAAACTTTTTTAGATGTTTTAGAAAAAGCAGACTTTTGCGATATATGTAAATATGAAGAACAAGCAGAAAAAATAATCTTGAAACCATGCATCCACAAATCTAATTATCTTTATGGTTATCCTGGAAAAAAATCAGGATTAGAAGTCCCTGATCTAAGAAGAATCCAGATAAATGAACCTTATGAAAATAATTTTAGGATATTGATGCTTCATACAACAATAGATGAAGTAAAAGGCAGTTTACCAATAGAATCTGTTTGTTTATCTGATTTGCCTAAAGCAGATTATTATGCACTAGGGCACATTCATATTGATTTTGAGCAGGAGATTAATGGAAAGCCAGTTATTTATTCAGGTCCAACATTTCCAAATAATTTCAAAGAATTAGAAGAACTAAGGTATGGGAGTTTTTATCTTATTGAAGTTGAAGGTTACACAAAAATAATAAAAAAAGAAATTAAATTAAAAGAAATAGAAGTTTTTGATATCGAAATTGATAATGCACTGACTGCAACTAAAAAGATAATTTTAGAGCTAAATAAAAGGGATTTAAATGATAAAATAGTTCTTCTTAAGTTAAGGGGAACAATAACTCAGGGAAAAAATTCTGACATCAAATTCGCCGAAATACAGAAATTTTTAGAAGAAAAGAGTATCTATTGCTTTTTAAAAAATACCTCTAAACTTGAAACTGAACAAAAGGAAATGCAAGTTAAATTAGATGCTTCTGAAATGGAAAAAGTAGAAGAAGTTTTAATAGAAAAATATGAGAAAGAAAATCCCAGTAATTTTAATGAAAAAATAACCCAATTAATGGAAGCATTAGGAATTGAAAAACAAGAAGGAGAAAAGACAGCTATTTTTGAATCAAGATTATTATCTACAATAAATAAAATCTTTCAAATAGAATTAATATGACAAAAATTAATAATAAATACAATCTAATAAATAACGCAGTTAATCATAAATATATTCATTTTATCATCTGCAAAAAGTTTGTCCTAATAGATTATCAAAATAAATTAAATATTACTCACAAATTCAAATAAAAAATGCTACTAAAAAAATTATACATAGAAAATGTGAGAAGTTACGAAAAACAAGAAATAATCTTTCCAAAAGGTTCAACTCTTCTTTCAGGAGATATTGGTTCAGGAAAAACAAGCATTTTACTCGCAATTGAATTTGCTTTATTTGGCTTGCAGCCCAGTCAAAAAGGTTCTTCTTTATTAAGAAATGGAACAGATAATTGCAAAGTAATTTTGGAATTTGAAATTGATAATAAACAAATAATTATTGAAAGAACTTTAAAGAAAAACAAGTCAATTTCCCAGGATTATGCTTCAATAACCATAGAGGGAGATAAATTCGAAGGAAGTGTAACTGAAATAAAAACAAAAGTATTGCAATTGCTGAATTATCCTTCTGAATTTGCTAAAAAAACAAATTTGTTGTATAAATTTACAGTTTACACTCCTCAAGAAGAAATGAAGCAAATTATTCTTGAATCAGGAGATACAAGACTTAATACCTTAAGGCATGTTTTTGGAGTAGACAAATACAAAAGAATTGAAGAAAATTCAGCTTTTTTAACAGCTAAACTAAGAGAAAAAATAAGATTAAATGAAGGAATGTTTTATGATTTAGAAGAAGAAAAAAAGATTCTACAACAAAGGCAGGAGAATCTTGTTTTGTTAAAAGAAAAACAAAAACAAGCTATCTTAGATTATGAAAAAGTAACTGAATTTAAAACACTAAAGGAACAGGCACTAAATGAAATCCAGGAGAAAATAAATGAAAAAAGAGCACTAGAAACAGAAAAAGCAAAATCAATTGTTTTAATTTCAGAAAAAAAACAACAGATAACTTCACTTGAAAACAGCATTAAAAGCTTAAAATTACAGCTAGAAGAAGGAAAAAAGATCTTTTTTAATCTGGAGGAATTTGATGCATTAAATCAAAGAATTAAATTTCAGGAAAATAGGCAAGATGAACTTCAAAAAGAATATATGGAGCTAATTGGAGCAATAAATTCTTTAGATTATAAAAATAAAGAATCTAATGATTTAAAAAATAAAATTTCAAAACTTCAAAACTGTCCAACTTGCCTTCAGGAAGTGTCTAGCGGATATAAAGACAATATTTTTAATAAAATTAATCAGGAACTAGAAACAATAACAAAACAATTGCAGGAATTAAATGTAAAAAAGATTCAAACTAATGCTTCTCTAGAACAAACTAAAAAAATTAAAGAAGATTTCAAAAAACAAAAATCAGAATTTGAACTTGCAAAAATTAAACTTGAGAATATAAAAGAAAAAGAACAAAGAATCTTAGAAATTGAAAAACAAAAAAACTTATTACAAAAAGATTTAGAAATGCTAGATAAACATATGAAATCATTAGATATTTCTATTATTGAATTTGAAAAGTATGACATTTTATTTAAAGAAAGAAATAAAGAATTAATTGAAGCTAAAAATAATGAAAATCAATGCGCCATTAAAAAAGCAGAAGCAAATAAGGAAGTTCAGTTTTCAGAAATTCAAATTAAAGAAAAACAAGAGCAAATAAACAAAAAAGAGAGTATAAAACAGAAAACAGAAAAACTAAGAGAAATAGAATACTGGATTTCAGAAAGATTTATGGGTTTGGTTTTATTTACTGAAAAGCAAGTTCTTTTAACATTAAAGGAAGAATTTTCAAAATTATTTTCAAAATGGTTTTCAACACTGGTTTCTGATTCTCTTACAGCTAAGTTAGATGACGATTTCTCTCCAATAATTGAACAGCAGGATTATGAATTAGATTATGCTTTTTTGTCAGGAGGAGAAAGAACAGCAATAGCATTAGCATACAGGCTTTCACTAAATCAGGTAATAAACTCATTGCTTTCAAAAATTAAAACAGGAAATTTAATTATTTTAGATGAGCCAACAGATGGATTCTCATCTCAACAATTGGATAAAATGAGGGAAGTTTTCGATGAATTAAATGCAGGACAATTAATTTTAGTTTCTCATGAACCTAAAATAGAGGGTTTTGTTGATAATATCATCAGATTTAAAAAAGAAAAAGGAATAACTAAAGTAGAAGTTTAAATAAAAAATATTAATATCTTAATAGAACAAACAACAAGCCATCTGTTTCTTTTTTGTTTATCATAACCATTTTAATCTTCTCATCTGCAAAATGTATCAGAATGGTATATTATAAAAATCATTTATATCGCAACATAATATCATCCAGTAGGATCCACAAATTCTTTAACAAAATATTCAGGATTTAACTTTTCTCCTGTTGCTTTTTCAATTAATTCCTTCCATTTATATTTTCTTCCAGGAGAAAATATTTTTTCTTTAAGATACGTCCCAATTTCTCTATTATCTGAATAATCAATTTTAAGAGAATCTGTTTTAATTATATTCTTAGCTATGTAATTATTTAACTGAGAAGCTAATAATTCCCCTAAAAGATAATTATGATAATAAGCAGGAGAGCTTACAAAATGTATTTTTGAAGCCCAGTCAGGTTTATCTCTGAAAAAATTCAGCATCTGATATTTTTTAACAATATTATACCATAATTTGTTTAAATCCTGTTCAGGATTTTTATATAACTCTTTTTCAAAATTAAACATAACTTGAGCCCATCTTGCAAAAACAAGCTGTCTTGATTTTAAAGATTTAAATATCTCCCTAGAGATTTCTTCATCTAATTCTTTTGAACAATATTTTTCAATAAAATTTTTATTTTCTACTAATCTTCCCATTAACATGGCAATAGCTTCTGTAACAAAAATATGAGCGTGACTTCTTAAAAAATAAGGAAGATTTTTATTAATATTTTTGTCATAAACAGCATGCCCAAGTTCATGTAAAGTAGTACTCATCCAATGATAGTCATTTTTTGTGTTTTGTATAATTCTTACATCTCCCTCTCTGTCTATGTCTATACAGCATGCATGTTGATATTTTCCAGGTTTTTCATATAAATCACTTCTATCTAAAATATCTTCAGCATCTAAACCAATACTTTTATAGAATTTCTTAGCAAATTCAATAACATCTTCAGAATAATATTCATCTAAATCAATCTTATACACTCTTGGACCTTCTTGAAAAAATAAATCATGATAGTGCCATGGTTTTAATTCACTCACTTCAATATTATATCTTTTTGCTAAAATAGAATCCATTTCATTTTTTAAATTCCTAAAAGGAATTTCAGTTAATTCAGCAAGCTTATCATAAACAGAACTTATATCTTCTACTTTCTGCTCACTTAACTCTAAAGACATTGTGTGATAATTCTCAAATCCAAGACTTTTTGCTAGCTCATTTCTTAATTTTATTATCTCTATAAGCTCTTTTTCAACAAGTTCTCCTTGTTTTTTACTTGCCTCCCAAAACTCTCTAAGTTTCTCAGAGTCATTTTCTTCTTTTAGTATATCTTTTATTTGATTATCTGTATATTCTTTATCATTAACCTTTGCTCTGAATGTATTGAACTTTTTTTCTATTTCAGTTGACTTTTTTATAATCTCTTTGATAAGATTAATATCTCCCTGAGACCCAAGAAAAGCTCTATACAAAATATCAATTTGCCTTTTGCTCAATTCATCTGCATCTTGTTTCAAAAATTCTCTAGATTTTTCAAAATCTTCTTTATTATGGAATAATTCCTCAAGTTTTACTTGCAATTCTTCATATTTATCATAATCTTCTTTTTTCCCAGAAAGAGCAGCATTCCAATAAGACAACTGAGCCTCTTTTGTAACAGGCTTAATCTTATTTGTAATTTCTTCAATAAAATTCCTTATTTCATCTTCTTTATCCATTTTCCTACAAAAATCTCTTAGTTTATAATTTTATCTAAAGAGAAAGGTTTAAATATTATAACGTATTTATGTTTTTACACATAAAAATGGTAAGCATAACAATATCAGTTCCAGAAGAAGTAAGAGAATTAATGAAAAAATTCCCTGAAGTTAATTGGAGTGGTTTAGTAAGACAATGTATTAGCGAGAAAGCTAGAAAACTTGCTATAAAAGAAGAGCTATTAAGCCAGCTAAAAAAAGAGAAAGAGTTTAATGAATGGGCAGTTAATTTAGTAAGAGAAGGGAGAAAATGAAAATAGTAGTAGATACTAATATTCTGTTTAGTTTTTTTTGGAAAAAATCTATAACAAGAAAACTTTTAACTACTTCTAATCTCGAACTTATATCGCCAATAATCACTTTAAAAGAATTAGAAAAATATTCCAAAGAAATAATAAATAAAACAAATCTAACAAGAAAAGAGTTTGATATAGAAATAAACAATTTAAAAGAGATAATTAATTTTATAGATAAAAAAGATTATTATGATTTTTTAAAAGAAGCAGAAAAATTATCCCCCGACAAAGGAGATACAGAATTTATTGCTTTATGCTTAAAATATTCCTGTTTTCTTTGGAGTAATGACTCTTTATTAAAAGCCCAAGATAAAATAAGAGTTTTATCAACAGAAGAGATTATTGATGTTTTATTTTAACTAAACAAAAAACTTTATAAATATCCAACTATCATTAAAATCAGCCCAAAGGGAAAAAGAGTTCTGATGCGTCTTTTATAAAAAGATGCAGGCAAAAACAAAATGGAAGAATCAGATTTTAAAACCTATATACTTCATGGAGATATTATAAGAAATGTAACCAATAAATTATGTTTTAGTAAGATTCCTCATTACGAAGATTCTCAAGAGGGATTAATAAGACATCTAGCTGATATGGATATAAGAGTAAAAGATTTTGCAATTGCTGAAGGAATATTAATTATGACAGCTCAGAGGAATATATATGAAGATTTGAAAAATCTAACCAAAAGAGCAATAAATGTAGCTGAATACCTTCAACAAAAAACTTTATAAACCCATAATCTTTATCAAATTTATAGATTCTAAACGAATTATGGATTTTAATACATATAAAATGGATGAAGATTTAAAGAAAAATATTCTAAAAACTGGTACAAGTTTAGTTGGAATTGTTTGCAAAGACGGAGTAGTATTAGCTGCAGATAGAAAAATGACTCTAGGAGGCCAGATTATTGCACATAAAAATTTCCAGAAAATTTACAAAGTTAATGATTATTTACTTGTCTCAATTGCAGGGCAGGTTTCTGATGCTCAAATGGCTCTAAAAATGGTTGGAGCTCAATTAAGACTAAAAGAATTAAAATCTAAAAAAAGAGCTTCTGTAAAAGAATCTGCTCATTTTATTTCATCTTTTTATTTTCAAAATATAAGGCAGCCTTCAATGATTCCAGCAATTGTTGCAAGTTTAGTTGCAGGAGTTAATGAAGATGGTAAAGCAGAATTATACAATATTTCACCAGATGGAGCAATAAAAGAAATAAACACTTATGATGCAGATGGAAGTGGAATGATGTTTATTTGGGGATTATTAGAGAGACAATATAAAGAAGATCTTTCTGTGGGCGAAGGAGTAGCATTAGCAGTTGAAGCCTTGAAATCTTCTTCTGAAAGAGATGTTGCATCAGGAAGCGGAATAGATGTGTATTCATTAACTAAAGAAGGAATTAAACATGTAGTTAGTCAAGAGATTATTCCAGAATACAAAAACAGGGAGTAAAATCATACTTATTGAGGTGTATAAAAATGTCAACAGATATTCTAAAGGATATACAAAAAGATTTGCCAAAGGTAATAAGCAATGCAAGTTTTGAAGGAGCAAACATAGTTGTATACACAGAGGATTTGGATTTTTTCAGAGATAACGGAGGCATTATTAAAGAGCTTGTTAATAAATTCAAAAAGAGAATTGAGCTAAGAGCAGAAACAACTGTTCTTAAAACTCAAGAAGAAACAGAAAAAATAATTAGAGCTGAAATTCCCTCAGAAGCTGATTTAACTGATATTTTATTTGATACTCAAAGAAGTATAGTTGTAATTGAGGCAAAAAGACCAGGTTTAGTTATAGGGAGAAATGGATTAATTCTTAAAGAGATAAGAGATAAATCACTATGGACTCCTCAGGTTCAAAGAAGTCCTGCAATTAAATCAAAAATAACAGAAAGCATAAGAGCTGTTTTATATGCAAATAATAATTCAAGAAAAAAATTCTTAAATTCAGTTGGAAAAAAGATTTACAAAGAATGGAATCCAGAAAAAATAGAAGGCTGGATTAGGATAACTATGCTTGGAGGAGGAAGACAAGTTGGAAGGTCATGTTTATTACTCCAAACTCAAAACACCAAAGTCCTTTTAGATTGTGGAATTGATGTTGCTGGAAGAGGAAAAGAAAAATTTCCTTATCTAGATGTAAGTGAATTTAAAATAAACGAGCTAGATGCAATTATTTTAAGTCATGCTCATCTAGACCATTCAGGGTTAGTTCCTTATTTATTTAAAATGGGTTATACTGGTCCAGTTTATATGACTGCACCCACAAGAGATATTGCCGCATTATTAGCATTAGATTTTATTGGAGTTGCATATAAACAAGCATCAGCACCCTTATTTTCTTCAACAGATATAAAAGAAATGGTCAAGCATACTATTTGTCTTGATTATAATGAAGTTTCTGATATTGCACCTGACATGAGAATTACATTTTATAATTCAGGACATGCACTAGGAAGTGCAATGGTTCATATAAATATTGGAAATGGAGCTCATAATTTGCTTTACACAGGAGATATGAAGTTCCAGAGAACAAAACTATTAGAAAGAGCAATTGCAAATTTCCCAAGACTAGAAACAATGATTATTGAATCAACTTATGGAAGCAAAAATGATGTTCTTCCTCCAAGAAAAGATTCAGAAGATGAATTAATTAATAATATTAAAGAAACAATTGACAAGGGCGGAAAAGTTTTAATTCCAGAACTAGGATTAGGAAGAGCTCAGGAAACAATGCTTGTTTTAGAAGAAGCAATGAGGCAAAACAGGCTTCCAAAAGTTCCTATTTATATTGATGGTATGATTTGGGATATTAATGGAATTCATACAGCTTATCCTGATTTCTTAAATGCAAATGTAAGAACAGAGATTTTCCAAGATAATAACCCCTTTGTTTCAGATACTTTTCAGAGAGTAGGAAGCCCGTCTGAAAGAAAGCAAGTTATTGAAGGAGGACCTTGTGTTGTTCTTGCAACTTCAGGAATGTTAGTTGGAGGAGCTTCAGTAGAATACTTTAGACATTTTGCAACAAATCCAAATAACAGAATGTGTTTTGTTTGTTATCAGGGAGTTGGTTCTTTAGGAAGACAAGTACAAGATGGAGCAAAACAAGTTCAAATGAATATTGATGGAAAAGAAGAATTAGTTGAAGTAAATATGCAGATAACTACAATCGCAGGACTAACTGCTCACGCAGGAAGAAATGAATTACTAGAATTTGCAAATAGGACTCAACCAAGAGCAAATAGAATTATTATTAATCATGGAGAGCAAAGTAAATGCATGGATTTAGCATCCAGCATATACAAATTACATCACATTGAAACAAATGTCCCAAGAAATCTAGAGACTTTAAGATTGAGGTAAATCAAATTAGCAATAAAATATAAACCAAGATTTGATTTATCGAATTGAGGTAAATCAAATTAATGTCTTTGTTAATTACATCCCAAATTACAAGGGTCATAATCATATGCTCTTTGGTTAGGATAAGAGGGACAGCTTGAAACTTGGATACACCCTACACACATTTCAGCTTGCCAAGCGCATGAAATATTTTTATTTTCACATTCATAATGCCCCTGAGAATAAATATCTGTCTTATTGTTTCTAACCCAAATACATCCATAATTTTTTCTATATGTATCCCACATACCTTCAATAAACTGATTTTTTAGAGCTCGATTGTATTTCCCAACACCATCCCAGATACTAAAATCTATAGATTCTACTTCCATATATCTATCTTGATAATCAAATAAAGAATTATGATCCCATAATTTTCTTGAAGAAGTATTTTGGTCTAGGATAAGCACCGCAAGAATAGTCCCTGGCCAAGAAGCTCCATTTAATGTTCTATAATCAGCATCCCACCAATTTAATCCATCAATTCCCGGCTGAGTTGCATGTTGTAATCCCCACTCAGGAAGTCCAAGATTATTATTTGTATATTCTGTAAAGTCAAATACTTTAGAAGGATTGCCATGACCATAATAAACTAAAATATTTCCTATTTTAAAATTTGCATTTCCGCTCAAGTCTGTATTTCCACGATAGTTATCTTCAAGAAGAAGATGAGTATCGTCGATTATTTTACTTATAACGTGAGCTTTTCCATTAGGGTTATAAGCCTCATAAGAATCATTTTCAACCCCAAAAAATGCAATTTTATATTCTGAATTATTTGCCCAGCTAAAGACATATTGGGCATTATTATTCAATATCCAATAATTTTGCCAGACATTGCCAGATATAGGCCTTGTAGATTCATTTGAAATATGTTTAGTTATACAGGTATATTTTTTTCCATCAGTTCCAATTATGCTGTCTCCTTCGATTATACCTGAACTTTTCCATAATGTGTTTATCCCCTCCACAACATTACTTGAATTTGTTATTTTTGCTTTCCCTTCAGATAATGTAGAGTATAATCCATTTGAATTTAAATAATAGGGAATAGAATAAATTTCAGGGGGGCTAACATAAAAGGTTTGGCCATCTTCTTGAAATCTTTCTGGATTCATCTCTATATTTTTGATAGAATTATTCAACATTATCCCAGTAAATAATAAAGGCCACTTTCTCCCCATAAATATACCTCCATCCGGATGCCATTCTCCATTATCAAGATAAATTCCATAGAGATCGATCCCATATTGCATAAATCCAATTAAAAGTTTTTTCTTGTCCTGATTTGAATAATTAAGAAGTAATTGTAAAGATGCTTCAGATACATCCACACTATTCTCTCTGCCATAGTCTGCCATATTATCATATGGCTGGATTCTTCCAAGTTCCCATCCTTCAAAATGCTCTATCCAAACTCTTTCAAATTTTTTTTCTGTTTGGGATAAAAGGGGGGTAGCTGAAATTGGCATTAATTTTGGAAGAAGCTCATAATTAATATTATTGGAGGAATAAACCAAATTATCTTGCGAGCTTTCTTTTATTCTTGTTGGTCTTGTATAAGGAGGTCTGAATTTATCTGAAGATTGAGGTACATCCACAATAGTTAATACAGATGCAGATTTAACAAATGTAAATCCAATCTGGTTAGGCAAGCTAATTGTTGAAATAACTGAATCTCCTGGAGATGCACTAGCTTTTACTTTGCATAAGGTAAGATTATATCCTGGTGCTCGTGCATCATATCCTTGCTGGTTATTAAATCTTGGATTAATCATAGTTCCATGCCTTCCATTACTTATGTCGCAAACAGGTTCCGGTTCAATTTGAGTAATATTCACTGGACCAACAACCCAATAGTCGCCGTTTGCATAAGTCCCAAATTCCATTTGTTTATCAAAATGCCAAGTAATTCCATATTGGGTGATATTATTGGAATATCCAATATTAATCAATTCACAATTCCCATTATTGCAATTTCCACTGCAATTTCCACAGCTTACACTTTGTCCGCAATTATTTATTTTATTTCCACATACCCAAGTCCCACAAGTAATAACATTGGCTTCAGCAGTACAATTGGTTTTATCTTTAGTACTATCCATTACTAAAAGAACAACAGATGTTTTTTCTACAATACTGAAATTAGAAATTTCTGGTTTAGTATCTGTGTTTTGGATAGTATAATATTTAGTTTCTAAATTTTTAGGATAATCTGTTAAATTTTCATAAATATAAATATTTTTATTTCCATCTTCAAATATGATTTTTAATCCAGCTAATTCATCATCTCCCCCTGTTCTCTTAACTCCAACTAAAGCAGTTACCCCTCCGTTTTGTAATGTTAAAGATTCAATTTCAGCTTGGTTCACAAACGGGGCTATTGTTATTTTATCAGAACTAGTTTTTATAACTCCTGAAACAACATTCCAAATAACAATAATTGCAACAAGGACTAATAAGATTATCAAAATAGTTGTAATAATTTGACTCTGCCCTCTTTTTTTCATAATAAAATTATTAATTTAGATTATATAAATATAATTAATTTTTATAGGATTCTTTATTTTAGCAAGATTATTTTTATAATTGAGGTAGTCTCTCTAATTCTTTTTTCAACTCAACATATTCTCTTACTTTTCCTAATTTGTTATAGCTTTCAAGCATTTTCTTCTTAACTTCTATTTGTTCTGCATCTGTAACAAGATGGACTAATCTTTCATAAAGTTTTAATGCTGCAGCGATCTTCCTTGTTTTTTCAAGTGTTTCTGCTTGTGCTTTATAGAATCCGATTATTCTTCTTCTTAATTCATGTCTTTCTCCTTCATTTATTATAGAAGCAGCTTTTTTGTAGGGATAATTAACTTGCTCATAAAGTCCTGCTTTAATCATTAGTTCTGCTTGCTTAAGATAAATGCTTATTTTTTCTCTGTCTCCAATTCCAAGCCCTTCAAGATTAGATAAATATTTTATTGCCTGAGGATACATAATTCTTTTTTCATATACTTTAGAAAGCTCCATACAGCAATATCTTTGAGCAGCAATATCAATATTATGCTTTAAACAATTTTCTAAATACTCCATTTTTAAGAAATCTGACATTTTTTCAGCCTTAGCTTCAACTTCCTCTTTTTTTCTTTCTAATATTTGCATGAACAATCTATCCGAATTCTATTTTTAAGCTTTATTATAAATTATCATATACTAATAATTTAAAAACTATCTTTACTTTTAATAAGTATAATAAAATTTATCAATATCTTATTAAGACAAACAACAAAGAGGATAAAGATTAAGCTTAATCAACTCATCTGCAAAACTTATGTCTTAATAGATTATAAATAAATATAATAAAAAGATGAAAAACCATGAGAATAACTTCGGGGATATGGAAGGGGGGTCCCCTTGCCCATGAAACATAACTGGAAAATAACTGGAATAATTATTGCAATGTTTTTGATAACTCAATTAATCGGAATTTGGATTGTTAATTCTTACCAAACTCAAACTCTTCCTTATGGAATGCAGCCTCCTGAAGAGATAAAACAAGTAGAAGGAACAGGACTTTTAATTCAGATAATGATTTCTTTTGCATTTGCAATATTCTTATTATTTATTTTAACAAAGATAAAAGCAGAGAAATTTCTTAGAGCCTGGTTTTTTATTGTAACTATATTAGCAATTTCTTTGACTTTAAATGTAGTTTTATTTAAAATGAATTTAATCCATGCTTCTATAATTGCAGTTGTAATTGCATTGCCATTAGCTTTCTTTAAGATATTTAAAAGAAATATCTTAATTCATAATATAACAGAACTAATGATTTATCCAGGAATTGCAGCTGTTTTTGTTTCAATTTTAGGAGTTCTAGGAATTATATTATTGTTATTAGCAATTTCTCTTTATGATATATGGGCAGTTTGGCATTCAGGATTTATGCAAAAAATGGCGAAATATCAAATGAATACATTGAAGGTGTTTGGAGGATTTTTTATTCCATATATAAAAAGACATGATAGAGTAAAAATAAAAAATATAAAACAAAAATACAAAGGCAAATCAGAAAAAATAATGGAAAATGCATTCAAAAAAGCAAAGATAAAAATTAATTTAGCTATTTTAGGCGGAGGAGACATAGTTTTCCCAATAATTGCCTCAGGTGTTTTCTTAAAAGTTTATGGAGTAGGTTCTGCTTTAATAATTGCATTAAGTGCATCATTAGGATTATTATATCTTTTAATTAATTCAGAGAAAGGTAAGTTCTATCCTGCCATGCCTTTTTTAACAATTGCAATGTATATTGGAATGGTTATCAGCTGGCTTCTTTTTTAAATAAATATAATTTTAATCAACAAATTTAATTGAAGCTATTCCAAGCAAAGCATCTAATTTCTTATTAGGGTTTTTAAAAATATATGGGCTTCTCGGATCATCATCTTCATTATTAAATTGTCTTTTGTCATAAATAGCAATTCCAGGGTTTAATTGTGATTCAATATAAAACCAGATATTAGTGTTTTCATCAGGAGCCCATATTAAATCCTGTTTTTTAAAAGCAAAAATTCCTTTTTTTGCTTCTCCTGATTTGTTAAATCTATAAGTTCCAGTTTCTTCTAACTTCTTTGTAAAAAAATCATCAAAAACAGAATACAAGCAATTTTTATTATAAAACCCATGTTTTAATAACTGTCCTTTTAATATCTGTTCATATTCTTTCTCAAATCCATCTATATGTCTGCTTATTCCAGATAAATCAACTGTGAATTTTTCCATTTTATTTTGGACTTCTTTGCTCTAATTTTTTATTATAACCAGCAACATATTCTCCTAAATCAAATTGTCCAGGATATATTGCAGTTAAAGGCAACGCTAATATCGCAGGTTCTTTATTAACATATGCTGAATCATCTCCTTTATATCCCATAAACGGACTAAAAACAGCAACATTATTTTCTTTATCAATTTTTTGTAAGACCCCAACAATGCTTTTACCATCGGAGTTATTTGTAATTATAAGTTTACCAATATAATCCTCATATATTGTTCTAGGAGGTTCAGTTTTTCCAAATCCCACTCCAAATCCAGTTCTTTCCTTTGCCATAAAATTCTTTGTCTATTCTTGTTTTTAAACTTTATGCTTTTGTTCTAATTCATCAGTGACAACACTAGAAAGCTTTATAAATAGGTTCTGATTTTAATTTTTAACATTATAGGGAATATGATAATTAAACAAGAACTTGTTAAGCAAATTAAAGAACACTTTAACTTAAACATTTATGAAACTAAAGTCTGGCTAGCACTGCTTAGCAAAGGAGTGGCTTCTGCAGGAGAAATTGCTGAAATGTCCGGAGTTCCAAGAAGCAGAACTTATGATGTTCTTGAATCATTGGAAAAACAAGGTTTTGCAATAATGAAACTAGGAAAACCAGTTAAATATGTTGCAGTTAAACCTAATGTAATTATTGAAAAGTTAAAATCAAATACCTTAAGAAATGCAGATGAAAAAATCAAGGTCTTAGGAGATTTAAAGAACACAAAAGAATATTCTGAATTGGAACAGCTTTACAATACCGGGATAGTGCCTGTAAGACATGAAGATATTTCCGGAGCAATAAAAGGAAAATCAACAATTTATTCTCATATAAAGGAAATATTAGAAAATGCAAAAAAAGAAGTTATAATTTGCACATCTGTTGCAGAAGTTATGAATAAATCAAGATTTTTTGCAGCAATATTTGACAGATTAAATCAGAATGATATTAAAATAAAAATTGCTTTGTCAGGTAATGATAAGGAAATTAAAAAGATAAATGCAAAATTCAAAATAAAAGCAAAACCAACCACAATCGACGCTAAATTCTATGTAGCAGATAATGATCAGGTATTATTCACAATTTCAAAAGGAAATCCCGAAGAAGAATTAGCTGTTTGGCTTAATACTCCTTTTTTCACTTCAGCATTGTCATGTTTATTTGACAAAGCATTTAATGAATAAGTTTAAAAGATATTTTTGATTAGAAGATATTATAGATTAAAATGGAAACAGAAGAATTTGGATATTCTGCAGGAACAAATACATTACACAGAGAACAGTCTGGAGAATGGCATTCTTCTTATGATGATGAAGTTAAATGCAGAGAGATTAGACAAAATATTAATCCAGAATATCTAAACTTACGAAAAGAATTAGCATATAATTTAAGAAGAATGAGAAAAGAAGCAAACAATGGATTTAGATCTCTTAGTGAAAGACAAAAAGAAAAAATTTTAGAGCAGAGACTCAATGAAATTAGAGGGTTGATAATGGATAGAAACATAATGAGTAATAATCATCTTAGTTTATCTAAAACTATTTCATTAAGAGTTAATCAAATTTATTTATCTAGAATGAACATTCTAGATTCTGAAGAATCAGATTGATTATATATTATTTAAGTCTATTTTTTTAACACTCATTTGTTTTATAATCTCTTTTTCTTTTTTATTAAATTCTTTAAGCCATTTTTCAAAACTTAGATTATGATTAATTTTGGCATAAGCAACGTTATTTTTTATGAATGCATTTTTATGTATTTTTTTAAATCTGGTTAAATTATTAACATCAACAACTTTTGGCCCCTTTCTTATTTCATCTCTCTTTTTGTCTAATACCAGGTAAAAGTATGCAGTATTCTTTTCATCGTTATAATTAAATTCAGAAACCTTAACAATAAATTCTCTGTTTAATCTATCTACAAAAAAATAAAAGAATTTAAGAGATTTACTCCCGGAAATATCCCCTGCTTGTTTGCTTGTTTTAACCGAAACAATTTTCAATTTGTTTTGGTATTTTTTAGTTAATTCCTCATGAATATCCTTGTTGATAAAATATCCCTTGCTAGGTTTTCTTAAAAATTCCTTGCATGTCTTCTGAAAATGAAAAAAAGTTTCATGATTCAATCCAGCAAGAGCATTTCTTTCTTTAAATGTAGGATCAACTAAAATTATTGGGCTCTGGGTTTTAGCTTCATTTAATTCATAAATAATGTTTTTACCTAGATAAAACTTAGAGTCATCTATAACTAACTTTTCTTTTTTATCTATATTAATCTTAGCAATAGCTTTAATAAAACTCAAAAAACTTTTATAATGACAGATTAATAATTCTAATGCATAACCTGAAAATCCATGAATATAACTTTCTGCACCATAACAATTATTTGCATGACAAAATGTCTTTGCTAGTCTTATTTCATCTGCTAATCTTTTATTTTTCTTAATTTTATCTAAAACATATTTAACATGAAAATAACTTAAATCAGTTACATTTTCAGCTTGTTCTGGTTTTTTAATCTTCAAAACAGGGATTATTTCCATAACAACCCCACTAACTTCTAATTGATAATAATCTCTTGAACCATGGACTTTTTTAGCTTTTTTCAAAATCTTATGCAATTTACCCATATCTTTTGAATTTTCAAATCTGATAAAAATATCAACATCATAGATTTCCTTTTTGATTAAAGTTGATTTTGCAACACTTCCCCCAAGAAAAACATCTGCTTTCATTTTATTTTTCTTTAGATTTTTATCAAGATAACTCATAAACTCCTTAGTAGTTTTGTTTATTTTATCTTGAGTTTCCAAAGATGGCTTGATTAATTCAATTTGCTCTTTAAGAATATCATTAATTTTCATATTATACACAAAGAAATATATTATTTAAAACTTAGTTTTCATAAGTTATACCAGATGAATTAACCCAAATAGGATTATTTTCTTCTAAGAAGTTTCCTCCTTGAGGGACAATGCAAGTTGCTTCTCCTTGATTATCCAAAACTTTCACTTCTAAACCCAAGGGACATATAAACCTTTTATCAAAAAATCCAGATATTTCAGAACCAGTAAAAGTCGTACATCTAACAACATTTTCATTTGAAAATTGCCCTTCCCTAATACCATATACCTTCAAATAAGCTTTCATTTTTCTTCTTCCTTTCTCTCTCTTTCTTCTTGTTTCAACAAATCAGGATTTCTGATTTTTTTATTAATTTCATCGGTATCTACTTTCAAACTACTTGATAAATCAATAATATATTTTCCTTCTTCTAATTTGTATATTAAAGGACGATTTCTTGAAAATAAATTAATAATATCGATTTCAAATTTTCCTGGTTCAAGTATTTTAATAGATTCTAAATCTAATATAACTGGCTTATCTGGTTCTTCATCTAATCCAGTTATTTCTCTAATATCTTTTTCAACTTGTATTTTATCTGCTCGATTGAGAAGTTCTATCTTATTCTGAGTTTCTCTTTCTAATTGCTCTATTTTTTCTTGTTTAATATAATAAAAAAACCGAGCTCCACAAGAACATCCAGTTAATAGCTCCTGAGATGCATCAGGATAAATCTTTCCGCAATGTGTGCATTGATGACCCATTTTATAAAATTAAGTATTTGTTTCTCTTTTATTTATCCTAAATGCTTTTATTAGTTAATAAGCTTTATTGATTTCAAAAATATTAATTAAGGGCAAGAACCGCCGCAAGGTATAAATCCAATTTTTAAATTTGCTTCATGTTCTCCTGATTCTTGAAAAAAATAAGTAAAATTAACAACGTTATCATAATTAGTAGTCCATTTTCCAAGTATTGCTTTAGTAGAATCTCCATCAAATATCCATTGCATTAAAAAGTCATAATTTCCTCCAGTTTCAGGTTTAGGCCTATCTTTACAACATAATACAGGATTTCCGCTTCCAGCAACAGGATTAACTTGGTATTCACCACTACTAGTATCACAAGGAGTAGCAGTATCACAATCACTAACATAACTATCTCCTCCATACATTTTTGCAACTTTCCCATAAGTAATTGGGTCACTAATAACTGAAAATACATTTATTCCTTCTTGATAAACAAACACATATCTTGTATCTGTATCTGATTGTATTCTAGTCATTTCTTTTGCTGTAAGTTTAATTAGCTTTGAACCACTTGAAGTATATGCATGAATTTTGTCACATTTATTTGGAGTAAGTAAACTATAATCTGTACAACTTTCATTATAATCATCTCCATAATCCCATCTTATATTTAATAAATCATCAGCATCATAGCTTTCTTGTTTGAAATCAATATTTCCTGTTGAAGGATTAGGGCTATTTTTACTAATTGAATATTTATTATTTGCAGGAGGGGCAGTTATAACTGCAACAGGTTTTGAGTTTGAAACAGATGCAAGTATCTTCAAGTCTTTAGATCTAGCTCCTTCGTCAACTTCAAACTCGAAATTATCATAATCTGAGGTTTTTGCTAAGTCTTCTTGTAAAATCTTCCAAGTTCCAGTAGCATATCCATTTATTATTTCAGAATTAATTCCATTTGTTCCAGTTCTTATTTCCTCATCTGCTGTTAAGCCATCTTTTTCATATATTTCAAATAAATGAGTTCCTGTTGTTAAAGATTCATCAATCATCAATACAGTATCTCCCAACTGCGCATCTTCTATTTCAATTCCATTTGTATTTGCCCAGTATCTGTCAGATGGCGGAGTAATACATTCTCCTAAACTGCAGATTTGCCCAGAAAGACAGTTTTCTGTTTCAGTTCCAGTACATGAACCAACAGTACACGCATTATTTGAACATCCATAATTAGTTCCGGATCGTGAGTGAGTTTTTGTATCACTATCTAAACAAGTCCAAGCACTCCAAGTACAAGTATCTGTACCACAATTTTGGAAAAGATCATTTTTAATTCCACAATCATCATACCAATATATATTATCTCCATAACATGCAGTATGATTATGGTAAACAGTGTATGTACAAGTGCAAACCCCGCAATCTCCAGGACAATTAGAACAAGTTTCTCCAAAAGTTTCAGAGCAAGTGCCATCACCACATTTTAATAATTTAATACTTGACTTTCCACCACTATAATCCTTAGAATTTTTTGTTTCACTCGCATCAGAAAGTAAAGTAGTTATAAAAACATATTCTGGATTAATATTTGTTCCTCCAGAATCATCAACCCATTGAGTTGCCCATTCCTTCTGCAAGGTATTATCTGCTCCAAAGACAGAATTTGCAATTGTAAAAGGAGTATTAGCTAGACTGCAAATTCCTAAAACACAATCAGCTTCTTTTATAGAGAAATTTACAGATTTTCCATTGCACCCGGAAGACCCTTCAACAGTTAGATAAACACTATCTCCCAAATAAACTTCAGCATCACCCAATAAAACATTATCATCAGAATCTACAAAATAAGCATCTGTTATTTCACAATCAGCAACGCAATTAGCTGCTGTTGCACAATCAGTAGTTTCTCCACAATCAGTTAATCCATCACAATCATTATCAACTCCATCAGCGCAATTTCCTGCTGCTGTGTTTTCTGTAGTGCAGGAGGTTGTTACTTTTTTTGTACAGCAAATTTTATTTGAAGGATATGCAGCACAATTTCCTACATGGGCATTATCTTGAGAAGATAAACTTAACAAGCAATCTTGCTCTGCAGTACAAGTTGCACCTAATTGACAAGAAGAATAATTACTTCCAACTTGAATTGGAGTCCAGGCACTATTTGAATAAGAAGCATGAGCATTTCCAGCAGAAGATAAGTATAATGCAATTGGTCCTGCTCCATTTATTGGACTAGATGTCCCTGGAAGACAAACTTTCTGAGAATAACTACCTGTTGTAGATGCATGAGCATTTGTTGTATTTGAAATATAAAGTATAGGGTAAGTACAGGTTCCAACATCAGCACTTATAAAATTCAAGCTAACTAAAACTATTAAAAAAATAAATATTCCAATTACCCTCTTTTCCATATTATATCAATATAAAAACACTTTATAAATATTTCTCGAGAAATATTTATTTGCTTTTGATTTAACTTTTTGTATCAAACTTAGTTTTTCTTTGTTCAAGCTTGTATTTTTTCTAAAAAGAAAGATTGCTTTGTTCAAACTTGTCTTTTTAAAGAAAGTTTGTATAAATATTTCTCGATGGATTTCTCTATATTATAAATAAAAAAATAAATGAAAAGAAATACAATAAAAATTAATTACAAAGACTCCCTAATTTTGTTTTTAAACTTGCATCTGTACAAAGTGCAGTTATCAAAGCAGTTAATTTCTCGTCAGTTGTTTGAGTAGCTGTAGTTGTCGGTGTAGTTGTAGGGGTTGTAGTAGGAGTTGTAGTTGTCGGTGTAGTTGTAGGGGTTGTTTTAGCTACACATTTTGCAATACCTTCTACTTTTTGGCATTCTTTTGTTGAACCGCAATTAACAGCAGTTTCTTTTAGATTTCCAGTAGCTGAACATTCATAATTAAACCCATTTGTAGAATCTTGGCATGTATTCGATTTAAGCTCAATAATTCCTGTTGATGCAATTGCCATTATTTTATCTTCATCCATAAAACATTCTCCTTTTCCTTTGCATCCTTTTTCAGTACAGACTTTTCCTTGAGTTTTACAATATTGAGGAGTAGCTAAAGTGGGGATATTATCCACACAAGTATATCCATTAAAGATATCATTGTTGCAAGAATTTTCATATTTCTTTCCTGTTTGATCCTTTACTCCCTTTCCACTTTGAAGTTCAGTACAAGTTATAGCTTCATCTTTACAATAAGCTAGATAAGTTTCTGGATCAATTGCACATTCTCCTTCACATTTAATTCTTTCAGTTTGCTTTTTAGTACCTTCTATACAAGAATACTTAATTAAAGTTTTTTTACTTATAGAACTGCATTTGTTATAAGTTATTGGTTCTACAATTAAATTATTATATTTATTAACTGATTTCATAACAATTCCTCCATTAACTTCTTCACAAATAGAAACTACCGCATTACCAGTTATTGAAGCTCCATCAAAAGGCCAGAAAGCTGAAACCAATACAACACTAAATAGACTAATCATTAAAATACTTAATATTATTTTTTTCATTTTACCTCCTTTCACTTTTATTAATCACCTCATCATAACTTCTAATTTTGTAGGATCTTTTTTCATTTCTTTAACAACAGTTGCAGGTCCAATAATTGTAAGCGCATTTTGAGTTCCTGTTAATGCTCTTGCTAATCCAAATTTCATTTTTTGCATAACTCCTGATTGTTCCGAACCAGATTCAATAACAGCTAATTCAACTCCCTTAAATCCCTTTAAATTTCCAACCATAATCATAGTATCTTCGATTAATCTTGTTTCTTCTTCTGGTTTTAATCTTCCCTGCAAGACAATTACTTTATTGCTTAATATTACCTTAAGAAGTTTTTTTATTCTCTCAACAGTGTCTAACTTCGCAATTTCACTAAAAGGCATAAATTGCAATGTCAATCCTTTTATTTTATCTTTTGCCATTTTCCTCTTTTTATTTTAGTATGTATATTATCTAATATATATTTTAGTTTTTAAATGTTTTTTATTTTTATGAATCAGGCTTTCTTAGCTAATTTAAATATTGATTCATAAAACTCATTCATATTTTTGCCGCTTTTTGCACTAATTCCAACAACATCATATTCAGGAAAAGCTGCTTCTACTTTTTTTACATCAGCTTTTCTTAAATCAATTTTATTTGCAACAACTAAAACAGGTATTTTTCTAGCAACTAAGTTTCCAACAATAGTAATGTTTACTTGTGAATAAGGATTCTGGCTTGCATCAACAACAACTACAACAGCATCAACATCATCCAGCCATTTAATCGCCTCGACAATTCCTTGTGTTGCCTCTTTTGCTCTTTTTTGAGCTTCATTTTTCTTTAGTTTCATCTTCATGAAATCTTCATAATCAATTTTAGTGGCAATTCCAGGAGTATCAATTAATTTGAATTTCAAAGTTTTTTCTTTATATTTTATTTCAACTTCTTCTCTAAATTGAACATGTCTTGTTTCATGAGGAATTTTGCTTACACTGCCAATTTCTTCTCCTGTCCAGTCTTTACAGATTCTGTTTGCTAGAGAAGTTTTTCCTGCATTTGGGGGCCCATAAAATCCTATACTTATATCTCTTTTTTTCCTGAAAAACAGGGCAAACATCCTCTTTGTGAAATTTTTTAAAATTGTTATTGCCATTTCTTTTAATTTTTTTCTATTTTGTAAAAAGAAAGTTTATATTTATTAAGGTTTCTATACTCGAATATTATAACTGTTTTAAAGTATGCCTATAAACTATACATCTTTAATAATTATAGCCGATTATTAAAGCAAACATATTATCTACTGGCATTAAACTATATCATCTGCATAAGGTATAAAATTTTGACATTACCAAGAATATAGTTCTGGGTATTTATCTCCTTAACATAGAACCTTTAAAATTAGGTCTAACATTAGTTCCAGTTCTCTTTTCTAATTCTCTTTTAACTTCTTTCCTTTCAACAAATTTAAATATAGGTATTTCCCACATACCTGTTCTTAATCCATTTAACTTTTTCCATGCATAACCAACTTGCTCTCTTCTCCAATCCATTTTATATAATCCACTAAAAATATCGCCTTTTTTAACCCCCTGATTATTTGCATTATTCATGAAATTAATTAAATTAAACAAGTGATTTCTGTCAGGGAATAAATGTTTTTCATAATGTCTTTTATACCATTCCTGCAGGATTATATAAAGTATAAATGCACCAACTAACAAACCGATTAATAAGAAAACTGTCCATCCTATTGGTTTGCAATCTTCTCTGCAATTCTTATAATCTTCTCCACCCACATTATCACAAAAACCATCCCCACAAGTTTCTTCTCCAACAATAAATTCACTTACATCAATTTCAGGGGCAAAAATATAAACAGGAAAATATCCCACATTAATCTCACTAGGATACAAAAATTCAATTGTTTTTGTTGTATCTAGTCCTGTATAAGAAATAACATTGCTGCTTTCAACTATTTCCTGTCCATAATCTTCTGCAAAAACAACTTCATCAGGATAATCATTTACAATAAAATAAAATTCGCTCAGAGATGTTCTAGGAGTGATACTCACCTTAAGATAAGAATACAAAGCAGGTTCATCATAGCCATAATCAAGAGAATAAGTTTTTACATCCACTTTCATATTAAGATTTTCCATTATCCAGGAATTAACTGCACTAGTATACAAATCTTCATCAACAGAAACTAATCCTAGTTCAGACATAACATCTGAATAAAATGATTCAGTTACTAAAAGTAATGGGAATGATTTAATTAATTCTTTTTCATCTAAAGAATCTGGAATATCTAATAAAAGCAAATCTTCCATAATATCAATATAACCTTCGTTACTTGTTGTAGAATTATACCTCGCAGATAAATTTCCTAATTCTTTTTTTAATTCAGTTATCTCTATTTGCGAACCAATGGAAGTCTTAATCCATGCAGGAAGAACATTTAATTTAGCCTGTATTTTATCTAAATTAGCATTATATCTAGAGAGTATAATCGGAATAGAAGTTTTTGGATTAGTTACATTTATTGAAACTATTTTAGTGAATTCTCCCTGGCTGTTTTTAGCAGTAACTTTTAAATCATAAACTTTAATTTCTTGATAAAGATGCAATACAATATTTGAAGTAGTTGTTTCTTTGTCCCCATCTCCAAAATCCCAGGAATAAGTGGTATTAGTTGAAAAATCTCCGATTACTGCAAAATAAGTAGGGACTAATGCTCCAGTAATAGAGGGGATTATAGATTTTATCTTGGAACTGGAAGCACTTATATTAATATTCTCTTTAATTAGTTCTTTGTCCCCTAATTTTAATTTAAATTCTTTGATTCCGGTTGTAGAAGGAACTATAAAATTTCCTTTCGATAAATCTAAATCCTCCGAAGTTAAACTTATCAAGTGAGAAACTTCCTGCAAATCATAAATATTTTTTTCAGTTAAATCCACTTTAGTTGAATATTTTAAATTCAAATTAGATACACTTATTGTTTGGCTAGTCCCACTAAAACTAATTGGGATTATACATTCAGGGTTGCAATCATAATTATATTTTTCAGAAATATAATCATCAATCTCATCTTCAATAGATTCATTATAAGTTAAGCTTCCAGACATTCCATATTTTCCAGGCCTAATAAAAATCGGAAAGTCTATTCCTTCATCATTATCTGTGTAACCGCAAGGTTCAACTTCTTCTGTTCTTATTTTATATTTTCCTGCATTTTCTTCATCAACACTAATGCATACATCAACCTCTTGAGACTCTTCATTATCAATCTGAACAATGCAGCTTACTTCTCCATTTGCATGAGTAGAATTATCACAACCAACATTTATACTCTCACTAATCACACTAAAGTAAATATCAACATCCTCAACTCCATCATAGGCTTTAGTTATATTAGCTCCAACTTTGTAGATTATTGAAGGAGGGATATTAATTCTTTCACAATACCAATTTGAACTTAAATCTGCAACAACACCGCTGAAATTTAAATCATTATAACATCCAAAAGGACGATAAACAGGGCAGATAAAATCTTCAACTCCATTTGCAGCTGTCCAATCCATTGCTTCATCACTTAAAATATCTATTTTTAACGGAGGAGTGCAAGAACTTTCTGCATTGCTTGTAATATCAAATTTTAAACCATTTATTGAAGTAATATTCCCAACAAGCCTGATTCCTATGGTTTTTGTTTCACCTGCAGTTAATGCAATTTGTTTTGTCTCACCTGCACTTCCAATTCTTGAATATTTTACTTCACAATTAGGAGAACAAGTATAACTTGCATCATTTGCATCTAAGAAATCAATTAAACTAATATTTGAACTAAATCCAGTAAACAATGTATTTTCAGAAACATTTTTTATATCTAATATTATTGTTCCTTTAATTGCAGAACCTGGAGAATATGTTTTTTCTAAAGTATAACTTTTTAATTGAATATCAGCAAAAACTATCCCAGATAAAATCACAATAAAAATTAAACTTAATATTAACCCCTTTTTCATAAATATACATAGAAAACATCTTTATAAATATTTCAGAAATAAAAAATATTTATATCCTAATAAAACCTCAGTTAATTTTTATTTTGTCATTAACATCTTAATTATACTATCTGCAGATTATTTAAAGATGAATATTATTCATAAACCATAATCAACAGCATAAATATCTTAATTCTATCCTCAAATCAGCGAATGTCCTAATAGATTATAAATAAGTTAGAAAATCAAATATATTCCGAATACTTAAAAAATTATTTTATCTTATTC
The DNA here is from genome assembly GCA_041651235.1 of Candidatus Pacearchaeota archaeon. Taxonomy (GTDB): domain Archaea; phylum Nanobdellota; class Nanobdellia; order Pacearchaeales; family GW2011-AR1; genus ARS1285. Next base: position 53,013 of record JBAZJQ010000001.1, on the reverse strand, counting down.
TTCTTTATTAAAAAATAGTATATCCCCATTATAGAAATTATACTAAGAATAAAATTAAATGAAGTGAAAAAAGGAAGCTTCTTGCCCATAGAACAAGGATATTCAATATCAGATGCAACACATAATGCAGCTAATAGGGGGTTAGTTGAATAATTCCCCCAAGGTTCAGAGCCCCAATGAATTGTAACTATATCTCCTGTTTCACATTGACTTGTAAATTCTTCATCCCAATTAGCAGCATAATCTTTACATCCTCCAGAAGTAGCAGTACAAATAGCAGGATCACCAAATGTTTGATTATCAAATTGTCCTTGGCATATTCCTCCACTTGCATTCCAAACACAACTACAATATATTTCTGAAAAACATCCATTACCTAAATCTCCCCAAGTTCCACAAAATCCTTCCCCATATTTAGCATTTTCTGTATTATCTGCAGAATATTGTGAATGCCCTTTACATGCCTCTTCAGTTTGGTAGTCCATACACATATCTGCAAGACTGACTCTGCACATCCCATAGTCTCCTGCAGTAGGAGGATCAGTCACACACTCACTTTCATCAGGACAGCAAGTATCTGAACTTTCAACAAGTTCCAAAGCAGTATCTACAAAACACTTTTCATTTCCATTAGGTAATATGGGAAAATTTCCACTTGAATTAATCCATTCTGTATAAGTTTCATATACTTTACAGGATTTAAGTCCAACAATACTTATCGGCTTCCCACTTTCATCACAGATTGTTGCACCTAATGCAGCAAATTCAGGAGAACAATTTCCAGCACAGACAAGATTACTCATTTGAATAACTAATAATAAACTTGCAACTAAAAATAATATTTTCCACCTCATTTTATATTCTATAAAGATATAAGATATTTATAAATATTGCCTATCCTTTAACAACACCAAGAGGTTTTAATTTTACAACTAAATCTCCAATGCCTGCTTCATGACTAACTCTTACAACTTCATCAATATCTTTGTAAACTTCTGGAGCCTCTTCAACAATTCCCTGAAAACTTCCAGCTTCAATTTCAATTCCTTTTTTGCTTAATTCTTTTTTAATTTCATCAGCATGCAAGTTTTTTCGTGCAGCTGTCCTCGATGAAACTCTTCCTGCACCATGTGCAGTACTTCCAAAACTTTTTTCCATTGCATTTTCAGTTCCAACTAAAACATAAGAAGAAGTTCCCATGCTTCCAGGAATTAAAACAGGCTGATTCGGAAACGAACGAGTAGCTCCTTTTCTCATAACTAATATTTTTTTTAATTTTCCATTAATTTTATGCTCTTCAAATTTAGCAATATTATGGCATACTTCATAAACAACATCAATCTTTACATTTGGAAAATAATGCTTCATGTTTTCTCTAATCCAGTGAGTAATTACCTGTTTGTTTGCAAATGCAAAATTTGCAGCACAATTCATAGCAGAGAAATATTTTTCTCCAAGCTCGCTTTTTATTGGAGCATTAACTAGCTCCCTGTCAAATTCAGGCCAGCCATATTTATCTTCCATTAATTTAATGTAATCTGATGCAACCTGATGTCCTAATCCTCTTGATCCACAATGTATCATAATTGTAATTTGTCCTTTTTCTAATCCAAATTTTTTAGCAAATTCTCTATCATAAACTTCATCAACAATTCCAATTTCTAAAAAATGATTTCCAGCTCCTAATGTTCCTAATTGCCCAATTCCACGAGATTTTGCTCTTTTAGAAACATCATCTGGATTTGCAGGAAGAAGATTTCCATTATCTTCTAAATGCTTTAAATCTTCATTTATTCCATATCCATTTTCAACTGCCCATCTAGCCCCTTTTTTTAAAATTTCATCTAATTCATTATACTTAAGATTAATCTTGCTTCCTCTTCCAACACCAGAAGGAATTGCCCTGAAAAGAGAGTGTGTTAATTCTTTTATTCCAATTTTTTTTAAATCAGATAATTTTAAGTTAGTTTTTAATAATCTAACACTGCAGTCAATATCATAACCAACACCTCCTGGACTAATAACTCCTTTTTCAATATCAAATCCAGCAACACCTCCGATACTAAATCCATAGCCTTGATGAGCATCCATAAGTGCTATGCTAGAACCAATAATCCCAGGAAGTTTTGCAACATTTTTAACTTGTTCAAGTGTTTTGTCTTTTTTTATGTCATTAAGAAGTTTCTCACTAGCAAATATTTTTCCAGGAACATTCATTCCATTTTGTTTTGGGATTTCCCATTCATTATCAGATATCTTCTTTAATTCCATTTTCCAAGTATTTTTTAATTAATTTAATATCTTTTTTATCTTTTTCTCTTCCAAACTCTTCTTTCCATTTTAGAACATATTTTAATTTAACAAATCTTATTCCATTAAAAATATCCGCATCATCAATTAATTTATCAACATCATTAAACCAAGGCTTCCAATCTTTATAAATTTCAATATTTTCAATATCTATTTTTTTAAAATCAATTATCTGGTATTTTTTAATTAATTTATCCCATAAATCTTTTTTAACAATTATATCTATATCTTTATTTTCTCTTATGCCTCTAATTGTAAGAGGCCCGCTTCCAAAAACTGCAAATTGATTTTTTGGAAGATTTAATTTATTTAATTCTTTTAAAATTTCCATATTTTATCAAGAAAAATTCATTATTTAATTTTATCTATTCTCACATCTGCTTTCTAATCCGATAACTCTATTTTCAGTGAATGTAAAATAATTTTTACCATCATATTTCCCTCTGTGTACAAATCCTCCATCAGGGACTTCAATATTATAGTCTAATTCTGCTAATTTTCCTCTTCTGGTCATAGAATAAAAGCGTTTTGGTTTAATATATTCTCTTTTCTCTATAACGTTTTGGCATAGATTGTCTACTTCTTTTAAAAAAGAATATAAATTTCTTATTGACAAAATCAATTTTCTGAACATTACACATCAACTACAACTTGGATTATATAAGTATTTTTATGCTTTTTAACAAACATTTCATTATAGGTAATTGCTTTAACATGATTTCTAATTTCATATTTTCCTGCATAATCTCCAAAAATTTCTGCAGTTAAGACAAAATTATTCTTATCTATTTTAATCTTTGAGATTTCTGAAAGTAAAAAACCTTCCATGTCAAATAAAATCAAAAATTCTTCTAAAAAATTCAATAGCAAACTTTCAAGATCCTTCCCATTAATTTTAATCCTCTTTATTATTTCATTCTTAGTTTTATCTTTGCTTATAATATCTTTTAATGCATAAGCAGAATTTTCAAATGCTTTTTCAAGTGTTTCTCCAAATGCCTGAAACTTAATATCTGCTGTATGTTCTAAGAATTTGAACTTATCTTTATTTTCAAAATTTCCCATATTCTTCATAAATAACAAAATACCCCAATATTTATAAATAATAGTTTTCTATATATTTTAGAAAAGAGATGGCAAAAAGCATTAATATCAATTTAAAACTTGAAAAAAGAAATTTATTTCTATTAGGAGCTTTAATGATTTTTTTGATTAGTGTGGGGTTTGTAATTTCTTGGTCTCCGGGAGTTGCTGAAAATCCAGGTCATGATTTGAGTGCGATTTCTGCTCCCTCTGGAGTTGGTTGTACAGCAGGAACTTATTTAAAAGTTAATTCTGCAGGAAATGGGTGGGAATGTTCTGCAAGTAGTTTAAGCTGTGTTACTCTAAAAAGAGTTGAAGACGGAACTGCAACGATGGTTAGTTATACTGGTTCAAATCCTGGAGCAATAACTAATATTATCGATCAAGTAAATGATTATTCAGATCCTGATGTGGGCCCTTCATTTGGTATGAACTGTAAAAATGGATGGATGAGAACGGGGTGTGTTCATCTAGCTGTAGGCACTGATGACTTAGATGCATCAATGTATGATAATGGATGTTTAGCAGACGATGGAGATGCCTCTGGCTCTAAAAATGTTTTATATATGGTTTGTTGTAAATAATTTTATATATTCTCCACAATAAATAATCTCAAAAATATTTTAATCTCCTCATCTGCAAACTATCTAAGTGTAGAGATTATTAATCATTATTTCTTTTATTATTTTCTCTTCTTATTTTCCCCAGACAAAGAATCTTAATTTTTGGGGTTGATATTGTGTTAATGTAGCGGTTATTACAATTTCAGTTGAATAAACATCTTTATCTGTTGGAAGATTTGAAGGATTGCATATTTCTTTTAAATCACATATCTTAGTGTCAAAATCAAATGCAGGTGAAAGCATTTTTCTTATGGTGTTATTAATGGGAGCATAATCTAAACCCAAAACATCTTCTCTTAAACTATTATTTTTGCTTATAATTTCTAGAATCTGTCTTTGCAATAAATAAATATCCTCGCTGTTATCTATTTTTTTAGGCTGTTCAGATAAAATAACTAACAAGGCTGTGCTTATGATTAAAATAGCTAAAAATGCCTCTACAATTTTTATCCACGCCTTTCTATCAAATCTTTTTGCCATTTTGTCTTGTTGTATTTTGGTAATATGTAAATTTAAACATCTTAACTTCTGTTGATTAAGCTTAATATCAGTAGCTTCATTGTTTATTCTTTTATTTATACACCTACCACGCTTTTATATTTAATATTAATTCAGATATATCTCCACTGGAGTTAATAACTCTTATTGGAATATCTTTTGCTTCAACATTAACTCCCTTTGGAGGATTTTTAACAATTGGATTTAATCCAATATCTAATCCCTCCAATGTTCTAATAGTAAATGTAAATTCATTTCCCAAGCCTAAACTTGTTCTTAATCTATTATACTCATTTTCATAATTTGTTTTTAATTTTTGTAAATTATCATAACTAACAATTTCTTCATTTGAAAAAGTTCCAATGCTATAAGTTCCATCGGGGCCAGTACAGCCCAGATTATTTGAAAAGGAATCTGAAAAATAAACATGATATAATCGGTCATTAATCTTTTTTCCTTGATAGTTTCCAGGATATCCTGGAGGAATACTGCTATAACAAGTGTTAGCAACATCCATTATAATACTTAATTTGCCAAAATTTTCAGTTATGTTTGTCATAACCGCTCTTTCAACATTTCCGATAAAGGAGGCATTTTTTGAATCACCAAATGGATTCAATATTATAAAAATAAAAACCAAAAATCCAACAAACAATGTAATTGATAAAATCATTTCTACATGCGCCTGTGCACCCTTATCCTCTATTAATTTATTAAGTTTATTCTTCATATCATTTCCTTTTATATAACATAATCATTATCTTCTACTTTAAAAAACTTTTCTTAATTTTATCATCACTTAAAAAATATAAAAAAAGTTTTTCATTTTATGATAAAAATGCTTTAGCTCCTGTTGAAATTAATATAGCTAAGATTATCAAGACAAATGAATGTTTTAGTCCTGCTTTTATTTTTCCTTCAGATAGTTTTCCAATTACTAATCCCGCGAAAAATCCTTGGACTAATAATAAATAAATAAAAGGTCTCGTTAAGTCTTCTACACTTGCAACATTCCCTCCTCCAAATCCCCCCAAACTAACCGGAATATTAGCTCCCTCTACATCTGCACTTCCTAATTGAGCAGCAATTGGAAGAACCTTAAATTGCAATACTAAGATTATTACAATAAATATCATGAATATAATATATCCCTGAACAACAAGATTATACATTGTTGCTCTTCTTTCTTTTTTAAGTATTTCAACTTGAGAAACAGATTTAGCAACAGAGTCCAAAATATCTTCTATTCTTCCTCCTGCCTTTTCAGATTCACTTATAATAGTTACTGCTCTGGTTATTGTCTGGCTTCCAATATCTCTTGCAAAAGTGTCTAATGCAGCTTTTACTGGTATTCCTAATGAAATTTGATTTGCTAATTTATCCACATAAGGATTTAATGGACCAAAGTCCTTGTTTCTTATGTTTAAGATGCTCTTGCTTATTGGAGTTCCTGCTTTAACACTCTCAACTAAGTTTCTTGCAAACTCTAGAAACATCTCATCTTTTTTTCTTTCTGCATCACCTGCTAAAATTAAAGAGATAATAAAAGGCAAAGAAGCAATTACAAAAGCTATTCCAAGGATAAAATAAAATATGTCGCTTCCATTTAGGAATATATAAGAAAGTATCGCGGTAATTAAAGCAATAACTATCGCTATTATTTTTTGTTTATTTATTTTTACAAATCTTATTATTTTATCAGTTTTCATTTTAAAATACCGGTTGTTTTAATTTTAAGAACATCAGGAAAGCAGCATTAAGGAAAGCAATCATAAGTATAATTAAAAATCCCATAATTGAAGAACTAATCCCCATCCAGTTCATTCCTGTGCTTCCCATGATTATAAACAGCATTAGTAAGATCATTGGAGCAGCAATTACAACACTGATATAGATATCCATAAATGTTTCTGAAGTTTTTGTATACTTTTCTCTTTCTAATTTATAATCAAAAAGCAGCGTATCTGCATGTTTGTCTAAAAACTCATGTAAATTTCCTCCAGAAGTAATTGCAGTAGCAAATCCATTTAATAATTCCCTTAGTTTAACAGAAGGAGAAGATTTAGCACTTTTCTTTAATGCAGTAACTAAGTCATATCCTTGGAAATTAACAAGATTAATTAATTTTCTAAATTCCATATTTGAATACTTATATTCTTTGCTCTTAAGGATAATTTTAAATATATTCTGAGGCTCTACTCCTGAAGTAGATATAGCAGACATATGAATTGTAATAAAAGGAAGTTCTTGATCAATTTTCCCGCCAATATTTTTAGCTTCACTTGAAGGATATAAATACATTAATATTCCTGTTGTCGAGGGGATTACAATAATTATCCAGAGAGTTTGGATTATTCTGGTCAAGATATCTCCCTCATAGGGACTTAAAAATGGAAATGTTAATCCAATGTTGTAAAATAATAATAAAATAAAAATAAAGATACTTGCAACTAAAGTAATAATCATAGTAAAAAATATCATTGAAGTGTAAGTAGTAACTAAAAAAGGAGAATTCATTTTTCTTAAATCTTTGTTTATTTTATCTAACTTTCCTTTTTGCAATAACTTATTAGAAAATTCTCGAAAAAGTTTATTAGATATTTTAGCATAAAAATTTGGTTTCCCAAAAGTTGATCCTGTTGGTTTTTCAACACCATATTTCTTTTTTAATTGATTTATAGAAAGATTGCTCTTGCTTAAATTTTCCAGGAAAGCCATTCTGTCTTTTTCACTAATAGTTAAAGAAATATCCGATTGCTGTTCCCCAGGTTTATATTTAATCTGGATTAACTTTTTAGGGATTTTTTCAGTTCTTTCAGAAACATTTGCAGAAGTTGTTTCAAGTTGTTTGTAAAATCCAATATTCTCCACTAAACTGGGAATTGACCCATTTAATATTCTTAATTGCCCCCATAACCCGCTAATAGCATCTACTAAAAGTCTTTTCTCATTTTCATCAATAGCGCTTCTGCCTTTGCTCTCTAAAGCATGTATTATTTCTAACTGATTTGAGAAGATATATATTTCCCGAATTATCTCCTTAGAATGTGCAATATTTTCTTTTAATGCTTCGAGACTCATTTTAATACCTCTGAGATTTTTTTCTGTGTCTCTAGAATCTCCTTTTTAGCAAGAAAAAAATTTTCACTATCCTTTTTCTCATAAGCTTCTTCTAATCTTCGCAGGGTTATATCTAAATTATCAGATAACTGCGCTAAAATTTGAATGTCCTGTAATCCCATTTTCCTCTTTTATATTATATCTAAAAAGGAGTTTATATTTGTTTTTATTCATATCTAAGAGCATCAACTGGATTTAATTTAGATGCTCTATAAGCAGGAATTGCTCCGGCAATCATCCCAATTATAACTGCAAAGAACAAGGACCCAAAAATAAGTGTAAAACTAATTGATGAAGAGCTCCCAAGAGCCCCTAACATTCCTCTTCCAGGACCACTAACAGAACTTCCTATTCCTGCAAAACTGTTTATAGTAGTTGAAGAAATTATTCCTAAAATTACCCCTCCCAGTCCCCCGATTAATCCTATTAACGCTGAATTTAAAAGAAAAATAGCTAAAATATCTTTATTTTGTGCACCTATGGCTTTCATTATTCCTATCTCTTTTGTTTTTTCCAAAACCGAAGTGAACATAGTATTTGCAATTCCAATTGCTCCAACTAATAAAGAAATTGCTGCTATTGCTCCCAAGAAAAGAGTCATAGTATTCATTGTTTCTTCCATAGTTTCCTGCATTGATGAGGGATTTGTAACCGAGAAATCAACTTTTTTTTCAGAAACTATTCCCCGGGCCATCATTAATTTTTTAGTAATCGCAGTTACTGTATCTTCAGAGATACTTACATCTTCTATTTTTACAGAGATAGAATTAAATTCATTATTTCCAACATCTTCTAAGACTATTCTAGCAGCACCTATAGGCATGTAGATTGTTCTGCCTCCACTAAGAATTCCAACAACATTAAAAGACTTGCCTTCAATAATTATTTTAGTGTTTATGGATATTTCAGAATCAAAAGTAGATTCAGCTAAATTTTCTCCTATCACTACTGAATACATATCCCCCTCTGTTAAAAATCTCCCAGAACTTAGTGTTTCAGTAGTAATTTCCTTCCATATAGAAGTATCAACCCCGCTAATGCTTTGGTCTTTTGCAGTTTTACTTGAATAAGTTACATCTGCTCTTCCAGATACACTTCCCATAACATATTTTACATTAGAAATACTTTTCAAAACCATAACATCTTTTGCAGTTAAATTTTTTGAGTCACTAGAAGTAGAACTAGATGAACTTCTTTCCTCCATAGGTCCTCCTCCAAATCCAATTCCCTGTGCTCTTGACATTCCTGGGCTGACTGTAAGAATATCTGCTCCAAGACTTCCAAGTCTTTCTTCTAATTGCTGCTGAGCACCAAGGCTCATAGAAATAATACTAACTACTGCAGCAATTCCAATGATTATTCCAATAATAGTTAACCAGCTTCTCAATTTGCTGTGGACAAAAATATTAAGGGCCAGTTGAAAAGATTTTTTTAATCTCATTTTAAAAGAGACTATTTATTTTTTCTCCTTTGTCTTTGAATTCTTAACCCAATCAGGTATTTTTGCAGATACTTTATTGAAATCTCTAATAATTGCTTCTTCTTCTTTTTCTGATGTTTTTTTTAATTTACTTTTTAGTTTATTTAAGAAGTCTTTTGTTTGTCTAGGGTATCTCTTGTATATAAAGAAAAATATAATAACACAAATTAAAATTATCAGTAAGATGTACCAATTAGACCACCAGGAACTTGTCTTTCTTCCAGGAAAATTTCCATTAAATTGAGCCATCGAAGAATTGCCTGCAATTTGCAAGGGTAACTCCATATTGACTACTCTTCTTTCTCCAATATTATCTGTATAATAAATATCAAATTTTAATGTATCAGAATTTGTCTGTATATTTGTATCAGAAGTTTTATTTTTAAAATCATTAGGCATACCCATTTTTTTAGTAATTGTAAATCCAACTAAAGTATAATCCCCACTTTCTAAATTTCCAACCATTTGCCCATTAGTTCCGCTTGTTGTAAATGAATCTTGTTCAGGGATTTTTACAATAACTGAATTAGCAGCATATTTTCCTACATTTGCAATAGCTATCGAAACATCACTTCCACTTGTCTCTTGAATTACTGCATCAAAACTTGTTCTTGAGTCCTGTATTGTGATATTAAATATTTTAGTTATTTGAGTTTTAGGAGTATTATCTCCTTCAGTATAATAAATTTCAATTTCATTATCTCCATCTAATGCATCTTTATCAATTCTTAATTTATAGGGAATCATCCAGTCTTTTTTTGAATTAGAAGTCCAGGTGCTTCCTTCAAGAACTTTAACTGCGTCGCTACCATCAAGTGAAAAAGGATAGGTAGGTATTAATTCAAAGATAGTTCCTTCACAGTTTGTATTTGAAACTCCGCTTACCTGGAAAACAACATCTACGTATTCATTAGGGACAGCCGGATAAGGGTCTTGATTAATCATATTAACCGTTAAACTGCAAGGAGTACCTGAATATGAAGCAGAAACATAATTCATAAAAATTACAATTAAAAATATAATAGTAAAAAGGTTTATTATATGTTTTTTTTCTCTTTTCATTTTTTAATCATTCAAAATTTGTTTATAAATAAAATGGACCCGAGATCCACTAATTTTTTGCCTCTTTTTCAATTTTACCATCTTTAATATACACAATTTTTTTTGCATATTTCACAAGATTTAAATCATGGGTGATAAGAACAATCGTTTTTCCTTCTTGATTTAATTTTCCTAAATAATCCATAACAAATTTCCCTGTTGTGCTGTCAAGATTTCCTGTAGGTTCATCTGCTAATACTAATTTGGGATTATTAGATAAGGCTCTTGCAATAGCAACTCTTTGCTGTTGTCCCCCAGATAATTCATTGGGTTTATGATCTAATCGATCTCCCAGCCCCAAAGATTCTAATAATTTTGTTGCTCTTTGTTTTGCGACTAATTCATCTTCACCAGTCATTTCCATAGGGAGCATAACATTCTGAAGTGCAGTTAGAGTTGGAAGTAAATTAAATTGCTGAAAAATAAATCCAATTGTTTTTCCTCTTAGAAAAGCAAGAGAAGATTCATCCATTTCTTCTATATTTTTATTTTCTAAAAACACATTTCCCCAGGAGGGGCGGTCTAAAGCACCAACAATATTCACCATTGTACTTTTTCCACTTCCAGAAGGGCCGGTTATTGCAACAAATTCTCCTTTTTTAATGTCTAGATTTATCTCTTTTAAAACCACAAGAGGTTCTGCTTTCCCCATCTCATATTTTTTCCAAACATTTTCTATTCTAATAATCGTATCCTGTTTCATTTTCTTGGGTCCGGGGGTTGCATCTGCGAACAGATTTCATTTGAAGAATCTATTTCTCTGCAATAATACATGCAATAAGGAGGATTTTTATTACAATAATCTTTTATACTCTCTGCTTCATTATTTTCAAAAAAAGAAATTATTTCACTTTTTGTGTCTTCATTAAATGTTTGATTAAATCCCTTTTTGTCAAATTCATTGTTTTGTATACCTGGAAAATCAGTGCGATTATGTTTATTATTTATTAAGAAATATCCTCCAACAAGGGATACAGCAATAATAATCACTATCAAGATAATCCCAATTTTATTTTTCATAATCCAATTTAGATATCTTTATTTATAAGCCAAATGGACTTCAAATCCATTTAAGAATTAAAAAAAATAATTTTATTCAGCAAAAGGACATTTCCCTTCACCTTTTCCCGCGCCTCTCATGCCAGGATTTTCGCTTTCCATGCCATACTTTTGTCTTAAAGTATTCATTTCTGACTGCATCTCAGACATTTTTGCATGATTTGCAACTATATCATTGAAATTCTCTTCAGTTATCTTAGATTGCATTTGTGCAATTTGTCCTTCCATTAGAGTTTTCCATGTCGCATAATCATTATTTTCAATAGCAGTTCTCATTGCATCTTGGTTTTCTTTCATAGCAGCTTTTTCTTCATCAGTTGCAGAATTAAAGAATCCATTTCCAAAACCAAATGCAGAAACAGCTCCAACCCCAAGAATAGCAACAAGGGACACAGCCATTATTGTTAGTACATATTTTCTTTCCATTTTACCTCCTTTCATTGATATGAATTTCATAATTTTATTAGAAAAATTTCTTATTTAAAGAAGATGGATTAAAAATCCATAGGTCTTATAAAGACTTAAATATAAAAAGAATATGTATAATTAACTAAAATGCCACCAATTTCAGGAAAAGTTATTCTAGGGAATCAACTAGCAGATAAATTTCTTGTAGCTGGGTTTGGAACAGAAATTTTATATTCTTTTATTATAATTGCATGCAGCTTAATTATTTATTTTGGAACAAAAGAACTTTACGAATTAAGTTCTTACAAAGGATTAAAGTATTTTAGATTAAGTTTCTTGTTTTTTGCATTAGCTTATTTCTTCAGGTCATTTATCAAGGTTATTTTATTGTATTTTGGGATAAACCGGATAATTGATTTTTCACCAAAAGTTTTTAATCAGTTTGGAAATCTAACTCTGTTATTATTTATGTATTTCAGTGCAATGTCTATATTTTATTTGTTATATAGTGTTATGTGGAAATCAAATAATTCAAATAAAATTTATAGTTTCCATGCATTAGCTGTTTTAATTGCGGTGATAAGTATTATAACGAGAAACCCTATAATCCATCTTTTATTAAATCTAATATTAGTTATATCCATTTCAATAATGCTTTATTTTGCTCACAATAACAAACATAAGAAAAATAATTTATACATGATTTATCTGTTACTATTTATTTTTTGGATATTAAACATCCTGGACATATTAATTCCAGATGTTTTCAATAATTTCCAGCTGTTTATTTATCTTGCATCAACAGGAATTTTCTTGCTAATTCTATTTAAAGTAATTAAAAAAACAGGCAACTAAAATGAAGAGAGGAAAACTAGAAATAATGAGGGATATTTTAAAAATAATTCAGGATAATCATAATTATATAAAATCAACTCCCTTATTAAGAAAATCTAATTTATCTTCAAGTAGATTTAAAGAATATTATTTAGATTTATTAAGCAGAGGGTTTATTAAAGAAATATCAGCAAAAAACCAGAGATTTGTTTCTCTAACTGAAAAAGGATTTAAATTCATAGAAAAATACAAAACAATAGTTAATTTTATCGAAGAATTTGAATTGTGATTAATAATAAATTAAAATGTTTATATCTTAATAAAACAATCAAAGAATCTACTAACATCAAATTAATAATAACCATTTTAATCTTCTCATCCGCAAATCTTATGTCTTAATAGATTATAAACATCAAAGATTCACATAAAATCCTTCATACTGTCTTGAATACTCTCACCAGAATTTTCTGTTTGCTGGCTGCCAGCTGGACTGCCCATTATGCCAAATGTCTGAAGAACTACCTGAGGATTTTTATGATATTCATTAATTATTTTCTGAGTTTTGTTGAAATCAGAAATTCCTCTTTTTTGCATTTCATATAATAATCTCGCTCTTAAGTCAAATTCTCTGTTTAATTCTTCAAATGTTAATCCAAATTTTTTGGATATTTTTTGAAAAACTCTGCTGTCTTTTTTAAAATAAAATACATCTTCTCTTGCATTCCATATAAAAGGAGTATTTGTTAGTGCAGTTCCTGCATTGTCAACATTAACAATTTCAATAACTTCTCTTAATTTTCTTGTTTCTTGTTTATTAACAACTGCATGAGTCATTACAGCAACACAATCCAAAGTATTCAGCAAAGTAGGGGATAATTCAATTGGAGGAGTCTCTAACCTTTTAACTAATGTATCAACTGAATCTGCGTGCATAGTGCTGATAGAAGAGTGTCCAGAGGCCATTCCCTGAAATAATACAAAAGCTTCCTTTCCTCTAACTTCTCCAACAATTACATAATCTGGATTCTGTCTAAATGAATTTTTTAATAAACTGAATAAATCAACTTCTCCAACACTTCCTGTTCCAAGTGCACTTCTTGCAACACTCGGTAGCCAGTTTTCTCTTGGGAGATTTAATTCTCTTGTGTCTTCAATTGAAACTACTCTTGATTCAGGAGGAATAAAAAATGCAATTGCATTAAGCAAAGTTGTTTTACCAGAAGCAGTTCCTCCAGTAATTAAAATATTTGATTTATAATCTAATAATATCCAGAAATAAGCAAGCATTTCTGGGCTTAGTGTTTTCATATTCAATAATTGAATTGGAGTCCAGGGAGTTTTAGTAAAACGTCTTATAGTAAAAGTAGGGCCTCTGCTGGTAATATCTTTAGTATATGTTGCATTAACTCTGCTTCCATCAGGCAAACTTCCATCAAGCAAAGGATTTGCATAAGAAACATATTTCCCGCATCTCTGTGCTATTTTTTCAACAAAACTAGAAAGATCATCAAGTGAATTATAAACAATATTTGTCTTCATATTCCTGTATAGCCTGTGAACAATGTAAACAGGAGTATCAATTCCATTACATTCTATATCTTCAATAAAATAATCTTTCATTAAAGGCTCAATTTTATTTAATCCAACAAAATCCCTAAACAAATAATAAAATATTTTTTTATAAGATGTAGTATCTACTTTTAATGCTAATTCTTCAATTAATAATCTTGAAGTTTGGTCGATATAAGCTATCATAGACTCAACTGTTTTTTCAATTAAAACATTAACATTAACCATCTCTCCTAAGGTTCTTTCAAGGGTTTCTAATAATTGTTTTTCATAACTATTTAAAATAGGCTCCTCAAGATGATAAATTAATTCTCCTTCTTTTTTATCCCAATAAATATGAACACTTGCATAAGGAGGAATAAGAGCATACCTTATATTTATCTTTGTTTTATCCTCTATTTTAGGCAATGCAGGGATACTGGGATTTAAATTAATTTCTATTAAGCTCATTTTTCCTCTTTTAGTTTGTATAATATAACATGTTTTGTAGTTTAAAAAATCTTTGTTATGCCTTAATAAATTATTCAAATTTTATGCACTTATATCTATGTTTGTTTTTCCAGCAGCCATATCTGAACCTTTATTTTCAAGTACAAGTGAGTAAGGAGTTGTTCCAGCATAAAGTGTTTTTACTGCTTCTTGTCCCTTGTAAGTTATGTTCAGGATATTTGAATAATCTTTTCTTGCAGTTATCTTGAAATTATCTCCAAATCTTTCTGTTTTAATAAATATCTTATTTTCATATTCTATTTCCTGACCAATTTCAGATAATTCCAATCTAGTATCTTCTAGTATGTATCTTAGAGTATTATTAGGAGCATCAATCTCTAATTGCCCCGAAGATATTTTGAAATCAACTGTTCTAACATTTCCCTCTCCTGCTTGCTGAAGTTTTATTATTTTATCATCGAGAACATTCATGGCACTAAGTGTCTGCTTCATAATATTCTTGTCTTTTAATTTATCTATTTGAGGATAAGCTATTGATAACAGCCCAGCCATTATAATTACTGCAATAAGGATATAAATTGCATTTTCAACCCAAATTTGTGATTTAATATTTTTCATGTTTATGGACAATCTGAAATAAACTCTAAAGAATCTGCAGTGTCGCATACTTCCCCGCTTTCAAGGATAATATACAAACTAATTGATTCAGGTTTTGGATTTACTGCAATTAAATAAGTTTCAGCTCCATTATTATCAGGGAGTTTAATTGAACTGGAACCGTTATACATCTTTACAGGGTCTGTTGTTCCATTATATATTTTAAAAGTTTCTGATGTAGCTCCTAAATCAAATTCAACTGCAAATCCCTTATAATTCTGAATATCCCCAACATCTATTTTCAAACTCATATTATTCAAACCAGAAAGATTATAGCAGGTATATGCAGGATTATTTGCAATTTCAAATTTACCTACATAATCCAGACAATTTCCAGAAGAAAGTCTGTCTTTTATAAAAGGAACAATAAATGCAGATAAAATTCCAATAGCAACTATTGCCAATAAAATCAACAAAACAGTTGATATTACATCTGACTGTGCACCTTTACCAAACTTTTTTCTTTTAAACCCTAAATCCATTTTCAGAACAATTGTATTCTCTTAATACTCCTCCTTTTGTTTTTCCAAGCAAAATAGGAACTATTTCAATATTAGTATAATCTGTGTAAGGATAAGTTTCAATTGTTGTTGATAATCCCGGATTTACTTTTCTAACCATGCCTTCTGTGTATGTACTTCCTGAACCAGATTCAGTTAATTTCAATTGAATGCCGTAAATAGGGACATTTCCTATATTTGTAAATCCAAATGTTGCATCATCATTTGCAAATGTTCTTAAACTTACTTCATTGCAAACACTTGCAATTGGTTTGTTAGCTCCTCCAATTTGTTTTAATATTTTTTCTTTAAGAAAACCCCTTGACCACAAGAGAACTATAATAGCAATAATAATCACCATAGCAATTAACAGAACTGTTGTAACAACAGGACTCACTGCTCTTTTTGTTTTAATCTTTCTCATTTCCATCTCTTTTTTGCTGTCTCAATATTATTTTACTATTTTAGTGCTCTTTTATTATCTTCAGATAATAAACCAACTCCCCTATATAAAGATTTTTGATTAACAGGATACTTCTTTAGTTGGGTCTATTGATAACCTATCTGTGGAGATTGTCCCAGCATCTTTAGTATATTTTTTATAGATATGTCTACCTAGTGAAGCATCATAAGTGCAAACCCAAGCATAGGTCCCATATGAAGGACTATTTATTTTATATAAATAAGTTGTCCCAGAATAAGGAGATATATCTCCGGGAATATTTGAAAATACTAATACATATCCCTCCGCAGAACTAAAAGTACTCGAACAAGTTCCTGCGTCATTAATTTTAGCTCCCCCAATAAATTTTTCTAAATTAGTTAAACCATTGCACTCTGTAGAGGTAGTATATGCTATTGCAGATCCTGAAGTATCATAAGTTAAATCATTTGTCCTGAATTTAACATAAGCACAAGCAGTACAAGGCCCTCCGCAATCAATACCTGTTTCATACTGATTTTGAATTCCATCTGAGCATGTTGCTGTGCAACTTATTTCCTTGCTAGAATCTGTTGAAAAACGAGATATTTTATTCGCTGTTTTTGTAAATCTCTTGTATCCAATATAGTTTCCATTATTCCCACAAACATTAAGGAAATCCCCGTCTTTATATAATCTTAAATTTGAGCAAAGAGGTTTACCTGAATAAGTGAACATATCTATTCCAGGTATACTGAAAAGGAAATTTCCTGCACCAAGTTGATTATCGCAACTTACACCAGCATCATTATACCAAGTATTAGTACGGCTATATTCTGTTAAATTAATTCCACAAGTTCCATTATTATAGTATATCTGTGAAGTATCTGGATAATTTAAATTACTTGTCTTGAATTTTATATAAGCGCCAGCTGGAGAACAAGCAGTACAAGGCCCTCCACAATCTATTCCTGTTTCTCCCTGATTTTGAATTCCATCTGAACATGTTGGAGCAGTCGTGCAAGCAGTACAAGGCCCTCCACAATCTATTCCTATTTCTCCCTGATTTTGAACTCCATCTGAGCATGTTTCTGGAGCTCCAATTAAAACACAATTAACAGTGCTAATTGAACAACCAAAAGTGCATTTTAAATCCCCAGAAGAATATACAGATGAACTATAACTCACACAAGTTCCATCATAACTCGCACCAAAATCACTTCCATCACAATCTTCTCCAGGGTCTTTAATATTATCCCCGCAGGTTTCTATTGGAGTTAGTGAAGCATCAACTTTTTGAGTTATAACTTTTTTTGAACATAATATCTGGTCTCCATTTTCTCCAATAATAAATGGTTGCAGTTGTATCTTCTTTACATCATAACCAGCTTCTTTAACAAAAATAGTCTGAATCGATTCTTCAGGTCTTAGAGGATTTTTAAAATTGTAACTTCCTTTAGTTAGATTTGTAGGTGAACCATCTGCACTCCATAATTTTTCAATAGGAACTCTTCCAGTTATATTTCCAACAGCAATCATAAATCCATTAACATTAAACAAACCATTATTCCTTATTATTAGTTTTAATTCTGTGCTGGAATTTGTGTATCCTACTAATGTTATAGAAGTATCATCTTTGCAATCAACAGGTTCTTTTATTATACTGGGATATTCTTTTAAAAATACATAAGAAATTGCACCAAGTGCAACTGCAATTGAAACTAAAAGTACATATGAAACAATTAAACTCAGCCCCAATTTATTCATCCTCTTTTTCATATTATTTTCTATTTTATTTTAAATATCTTAATCATATCCTCAGCTTAGCTTGTGTCTTAATGGATTATTAATATATTTTCTTATCAGTATTTTCTCCTATTTAATTCTTTTTAATTTCTTTCAGCATAAATTTCCCCTTCTTGCTGTTGAGCAACAATAAAGTAAAACATTTGATTTTCTCTTAAATCAAATTTAAATTCTTTATCAAAAAGATTTACAGTAAGTACAGTACTTCCAGCAATAGGAATTATTTTTGTTTTATTAATATAAGTTGTTTCTTCATTCCATACAGTTGAGGCTCCCCCAAGAGTAGCAGAAACAGTTCCTGTTTCTGTAGGAAGATACTGAATACTATAAAGATTTGTTTTATTTCCATAAATAAAAACAACATTAGTTTGTTCTGTTTTCTTTAAAAAATATTCAGAATAATCCTTATCTGTAAAGTTTTCATATAACTGAGTTATATTTGATGCAGAATAAATACCATAATCAACTATTCTTGCTGTTTCTTCTTTTAATTCGCTACTTATATCTTGCACTTTTCTTGGTTCTGAATTAACAACAGCATAACTTCTAACACTAAAAATACCAAAAAGTATCATAACAATTAATATTGCTGCAACCAGATAAAACTGCCCTTTTTTATTTTCAAATAAGAAAGTTGATTTTGGATTACCTTTTTTCAGAAAAAGGTATTCTTTGATAAAACTTGTCTTTCCTAAGAAAGTTTTCTCCTTTTTATTCATAATAAATTAAATATATTAGTATATATAAATATAATTAATATAAAAAGAAATCTCATAAACATTTTAATTCCCTCATCAGCAAGAGTATTAGTTATTAACCTTATCAATATAATTAATTTTTTCTAAAACAAAAATCCCACCCCCCTGCCCTGATAAAAAATTAAAAATACATAAAACATATCAGTTTAGTTTTATGCTTCAGAAGTTTCAGAAGTTTCTGTAGAAGTTGTTTCTTCAGCACTTTCTGTTATTTCTTCTGTTGGGCTTTCTGTTGTTTCAGCAGCCTCTGTTTGTATATTTGTTTCTTCTTCCATAAAACCCTAAAAAATCCATGGTTTAAAAGTTTTTAGGAAATGCAAGGAAACTAAAATTATCTAAAAGAAAAGTTTCCACCTTCAATTTTTATTGCTTTACCATTAATTATTGCATCAGAAATTTTCTTTCTTGCACTTACAACTAATCTGTGAAAAGTTGGCTGAGATATATTCATTTTTTTAGCACATTCTTCTTGTTCTAAGCTTTCTAAATCTTTTAATCTAATTGCTTCAAATTCATCAATAGTTAAAATAACTTCATTTAACTGTCTTAAAGGGATCCCTCTTGGCTTAAAATAAGTCACATTAGGATTAAATCTTACTCTTCTGCATAATCTTGGTCTTACCATATTAAATTACTTGATTTCTTTTAATCTTTTTTCAATTTCTTGCTTTTCCAAACTAACTTCGTTTAGCTCTGCTTCAAGAATTTTCTTTTCTTCTTCTTTTGTTAGATTTACTGGATTAAGTCTTGCTCTAAAAGCAAATCCTCTTCCATATCCTCTACCAAAGCCTCTTCCATATCCTCTAAGACCAGCTCCACATGGCCCTAATCCTCTTCCAGTCATAGGCCCTATTCCATTTGGTCCAGTTCCATCCATATTTGGCATTTTATTTTTCCTCCTATTCATACAATTTAATTATGAATATATATTCATAATACTATTTAAATGTTTCGGTTGTAGAATACAGAAACATTTAATGAAAAATACTAAAATAAAAAGTAGACCAGGAGGTTGCTCAACAAACCTTAGAAAAGTTATCTAAATCTTTCTCAGTTTCGCTACCCTCTAAGCATCTTAACTACTGATTAGAGCTGCTCCGATCAAGGCCTGACTCATTTCACAACAGCAAGATCAAAAAGGACAAAACCTCAACGTCTAATTTAGGTTTCTCTGAAGTTCATATCACTTCCTCCCTTAAGCCTGCCTAAAGCCCACTTGCAAATGGCGCAGGGCTAACGCGCCAGCCTGTCTACAAAAATACAAGAATTTCAATGTTTTTAAGGCTTTTTATTTGTAATAATCTAATCAAATTTTGAATTTAGATAAGTAACTATCAATATGCTTTATTTCTGTCTGCATAGCTTCTCCCTCTGATTTTTTGCCCTGATGAATTTCGTTAATTAAATCTTTAAAGTTTATAGAAACAAATGCTTGTAAACCCTTTATCCCTAATTCTGAAACAATTCCATCTAAAGCTATAGGGATAGACTTTTCTACTATACTATTTAAATATTCTATACTTTGATTTAGAAATCTCTCTTCAGAAAGATTTTGTCCTTTATATTTTGTTAATGTATTATTATAAATATCCCCAACAAAGTCTAATAATCCATTTATTGCTTCTTGGCTAAACCCACTTGGCGGCATTTTTATTTCTCCAGTAAATTCATTTGATTTAGATATTGAGCAAGCTCTTTCATATCTTCTGGCTTGCCTTCTAATTCTCCATAATATTTTTTATCCATTTCAAAAAAATAATTGCTGAGTCCCTCAATTATATCTTTATAATTTGTTTGAATATTATTTACTCCATTTGCTCTCATAATTAAATAGAATCCCATAGCATATTTTACTATGCCTTCTGTTAAAATTCTCTTAGCAGTATCATCAATCCTATTAAGTTCCAGAATTAATCTGGACATATCTGAAATCTCTCGTTTTATTGCTTGGTCTAAAGTTTCATTATTTTTTTCAGCTCTTGAAAATAATCCATGTTCCACTAATCCTTCATTCAAGTTTGTGAGACCTTCAAGCATTCTTTTATTAAATCCGCATAATGGCATTTTTTCTATAAGCCCAAGATTAAATGCTTCTAGTCCTTCAAGCATTTTTTGATTAAATCCGCATATGGGCATGTTTCCTCCTAACCCTCCATAATATTTAGCAAAGTTTAATTATAATAATTAGTTCCCCTGTACAGTAGGAGTAATAAAAAGATTTTTATATTATAATTCCTTAAAACAACCATGATAAATAATGAAATTTTTAATTTATTAAAAATAGGACTTACAGAAGGAGAAGCAAAAGTCTACTTAGCTTTAAGTGAGCTAGGAAGCACAACAGCAGGATTTATTGTAAAAAAGTCAGGAGTATCTTATTCTAATGTTTATGATATACTTAACAGACTTATAGATAAAGGAGTTGTAAGTTTTATTATAAAAAATAAAACAAAGTATTTTCAAGCATCATCTCCATATAATTTAGTTGATTATTTAGACAAAAAAGAAACAGAAATATTAGAGCAAAAACAATCTTTAAATAAAATTCTTCCAGATTTAGAAAAACTTCAGGAAATAAAACCCCATCAGGAAGCAGAAATATTTATTGGAAAAAAAGGATTAAGAACTGCTTATGAAAAGCTATTAAAAAATTCAAAAAAAGGCGATGAATTATTATTTTTCTACATTCACGATGAAAAATATGGAGAAGATTCTAATCTTTTTTATAACAGTATTGTAGAGCTTTCTAGTAAGCTTAAAAATAGGGGGATTGTTAATAAGGAATATAAAAAATCCTGGTTTGCAAATAAATCAAAGTTCTTAACTATGGCGTTTATAGAAACCCCCATACCTGGAAATATAGATATACTTAATGATAAAGTCTTGATTGTTTCGTGGAGAGATACAATTTTTTCAATTTTAATTAAATCTAAATCTTTTGCAGACAGCCTAAAAGATTATTTTGAACATATGTGGAAAATATCTAAAAATTAATCCTTTTTATTCAAGGTTAAAAACAGCATAACTAAAAATCCTGCTAATAAAATCACAGTAACAATAATGCCTCCGATTAACAAACCAGAGATATTAGTTTTATCTCCAACTTCAGTATTAGAACTAATTAAAGCTAATTCATTTGTTTCAATTGCCTCTTGATTCACTTTTTTGCAATAAACATTCAAGGGAGCAGTTACATAATTGTTTCCTCCTTGAAAATAAACATTTGCTCTTAATTCATATTCTCCTTCTGCATCTTCAGGAAGTTTTATTTGGAAATTACTCTTAACTTCATCTTTATCATCGAATTTTTCAATATCAAAATTCTGTCTTTCATTTATTCCCAGCTCACTATTTGTTATAGTAATATATGCAGATTCATCTTCACTTCCAAGATTTTTAACAAGAGTTTCAATTAAAACAAAATCCCCGCAGGAAAATTCATTATTAAATTTAAAACTATCAATAATTAGATTATGGTCCTCCCTTTGGATATCAACTTTAATATATTTTTCATTGCATTCTTCATCTTTAACTTTAGCAAACAAAGCATATCCATCATCTTCATCTAAATCTTCTGGAATCTTAATTTCAAAACTAACTATTGACTCTTCATTTTCATCTAAACTAACTGAATCATCATATTCTTCAACTACTGCATCAGCAGTTAAATCATACAAATAAACTTCAACATCTGCATCTATGCTGTCTTCAAGATAATTCTTAACCTTAACTCTGAAGTTCATTGTTTCTCCAACATCAAACTCATCATTTTCAGATATATCTTTGAAATCAATTGTAACTTCTGAATTTTTAACAGAACATCTGTTTATGTCATTAAATCCTAGTTCAGGTTCAATTGAACAACAATAATTTGTATCCCTAACTCCTATTATTTCTCCAGTGCATCTTTGATTTTTTTCAAAAACAAATCCGCCAATATCAGAGCAGGTGAAATCACTTGGCTCTCCAACAAAAATATTCCATGTATGGCTCTCCTCAAATTCCCCATCAGATGCAACTACCTCTAATTCATAAGTCCCTTTTTCCCCAGAAGAGAACTCATATTCCTCTTCTGCATTATCCAACTCTTTCCCATCCAAAAACCAAGTTAAATGTAAATCATCTCCATCAATATCCAAGAAGTTAGCATAAAGCAGCTGTTCAGCATTTTCTAAAATTCTTAGAACTCCTCTTGGAGAATAATTAATTAAAATAGGTTTATCATTAATAGGATTAACCTTTACAGAGACTTTATTTGTTAAAATCTCATCACAGCCATCTGTTACACTAAAAATAATCCATCCATTTCCATTCCAGTTTTCTGAAGCAGAAATATTCCCATCAAAATAAATATCCTCAGAACTATCATAAACACTAAACTCTAAAGGATCTCCTTCAGCATCAGAACAATAATCATTTAAATCAATAGAAAGGCTCTGATCTTCATTAAATTGTAATGCAGGAATATTAGCGCAAACAGGAGCCTGATTTTTGTCTCTTACATCCACTTCAACTTCTATTGAATCTGAAAATTCTCCATCACTAACAATTACTGTAAAATAATAAACTCCTTCATCACCATAATCAGTTTCCCAGTAAAAAGTATTTCCATCCTGCTCAAATCTATTATCATTTATTGAATATGTAAGTTCATCTCCTTCAGGATCAATAGCATCAACAACAATTTCAGCTGTTTCAGATTCTTCAGTAATCACCTTATTCATTGAAAATATAATTGGCTTGTCATTTATGCAGTTCTTAAAAACATCATTAGCTCCAGGATGAATAGAAGCATCATTATCATTGCAATCCTGAGGAGTAAAATAACCATCCCCATCTTTATCTTCTCCAATTAACCATCTTATTGAATTTTTAAATAATCTTTCTGTACTTGAAGTCCAATAGTTTGTCTCTGTTGCACCAAAAAATACAATTTTATCTCCTGCAACTCCTCCACTATATAAAGCTCCATTTTTATTTATTGTTCCAACAATTACCCTGTCATTTGTATTAGAAGTAATTATCTTTGATAACCCAGATGCTCTTTCTTTGTAATTATAAGGTAAAACACAAGTAACAGGAATCGTACTAGTATAAAATTTAATTGGATTTGTTACTTCTTCTGTAATTTGATTATTAACTAATATATTCCCGTATTCATAATTATTTGAACCAATGCAATTTGCATAATCAGCCACTCCCCAGTTTTCAACATAATAATGATTTGCAACTAAACTCTTTTTTTGCTTTATTGGGATTGAATTAACATTTGAAAGTGTTTCTTCCCAAACTAAAATCATCTGATAATTATTCCAATTAACATTATTTATTTGAGAATCATCAATTAATTCATAAGAATAACCTAAACTAGTAATGGAATTAGTAATAACACTATAGCTGCTAGGATTTCCAGAATCTTTTACAACAAAACCTACGTCTACAGCCAGCAAGCTAGGCAAAAGAAGAAATACAAATAAAAAACCAAGGGTTTTATTCATTCCTTTTCACTTTCTTTTTGGATTTACTCTTTTTCTCCTCTTTTTCTTGTTCGACAAGTTCTATTCCCTGTTTAGTTCTTCTAAACAACAATATTAATGCCACGATAAATAATATTAATGTAATCAAAGTCATTCCAATAGCAAGATTTATAGGAGTAATAGGAATATTAATTGTTTCTTTCATATCATTAATCAAATTTCCAGTTATTGAAGAATTAGTATCCGCATCTTCTGTATTATCAGGATTATCTATTATTTCATTACTATCTTCTTCATCAATTTCTTCATTTTTATCTGGAATAGTAGTTATTTTAACAACAATTCCTGCAGGATTTTGGCTTTCATTTAGGGGTTTAAATAAAACATTTATTTTGTTTTCAGATTTTGCTTCTTCTAATACCTTAATTGTAAGTTCAACTTTTTTTGTATCTCCTGGCTGTAATGTAAATTCAGGAGTTTTAATTTTTATTATGTTTTTTGTATCTGTAGAAGCATTAATAATTATATTTACTGGAAAATCATTTTGATTAGGAACACTAATTACTCTATCTATTGTTTCTCCAGGACTTACATGAACAGTTGCTTGTCCTTGTGCAGCAGCTGTTGTAGCTAAAACAGGATAAATTAAGCTAAAACTTAAAATAAGAACTAAACTAAAGACAAATAATTGACTTTTCATATTACTATTTTATAGTAATTTTGCTTTTAAACATGATTATACTAAGAAGTTTATATCTACAAATATCATTTAGATTAGTTGCTTTGTAATATATCTAACACTCTTCCCCAGTACAAATAACTTCTGGTTTACTGCATCCAAAATTAAATGTAAAATCACAATTTCCCCAGAAGCAGTTTAAATCAAAACACTGTCCGCATATGCACAAATCTTCACATTCATGATCAAATTCCTGGTTATAATTTGTTTTTACTTCGCATTGCTGATTAACACAACTATAATCATAGCAAGTTTTTGTTTTATATAAACTATTTAACTCGCAAAAATAATCTTCTTCACAATAATCTGCTTTACAATCAATATCTTCATTACATTCAGGCAAACATTCTCCATTTGCACATCCATAAGCGCAATCTTCAACTTTTAATTCCTTTGTTTCATTATCTGCAAGACAATTTCCATTTAAGCATCTATTTGTTATTTCTGTTCTGCTTTTCCATTTATCATTATCTTTACAGAAATAATTCCATTCTCCATATGAATTATCTCCGCAATCTTCAACAAAAGTCATATTGATTGAACTATGTTCAAAACAAGAATTTCCCAAACATCCTCTGTCGATATTAGTTATATTTTTCCAAACATCATTATTATAACAATAATTATTCCAGTCACTAGATTCACTTTCACCGCATTCCTGTTGTTTTATTACAGAGAAATTAAATATTTCAAAACACTCTCCAGCTAAGCACCCTCTATCAAAAATGCTTTTATTTTTATATACATCATTATCATAGCAGTAATTGTTTCCAAATTTAATATTATCTTCCCCACAATCAATTACAAATTCTTCTTCAACTGAATTATTTTCAAAACAAGCATCATTTAAACATCCTCTATCAACAACATTTCTTTGCTTCCATTTATCATCATTTTTGCATATATTATTCCAAGAACTAAAAACATCTTCTCCACAATCTAATTTAAACTTTATAGATTCATTGCTTATGCAATAACTATCTGCTGTTCCTGCATTTATGCAGGTATAATTTATCCAAAAATCAAAAACATCTTCACTATCACAAAACAAATCATTTACCCAGCCATCTGTTCCACAATCAGAATTTTTAGTGCATCTAGGTGCTTCACAACTTAATCTTTTAACACTAACAACTAAATCTTGGAAATCCCAATCCTTATAGCTGTCTTCAAAACCAATAACAAACTCATCACATAAATCATAGACAATCGCATGATCTAATCCATCCCAATTTAATGCATTTTCAGTATAATAAGACTCATTCTTATCCAGGTAATATTCTTTTATTGCAAATCCAAGCCTATCTCCTTTCTCAACATTAATTGTAAATGTATCTCCTATACTTGCAATTGATTTGTTATATCCTGGATGATTTTTGTCTTCAAACAAAGGAACAAAAGTATTTTTATCTCCATTTAAATAATAACCAAATACATGGGCATAATCAGCAACTTTTCCTAAATAAAGAACCTCTATTTCCACTATCTGAGTAGAATCCCATGCCTGGATATTTGTCTGGTCATTTATAACATTAATTGAATAACCTGCATCATCTAATAATTTTTGCAGTTTAGTTTCATTATTAACATCCATATTAATTATTTCAGTAGTATTATCTCCTAATGTATTTGGAATAAAGCAGGAATAATTACACTCTTGTTTTTTGCACTCTCCATCTGCACATCCATATGAACAATTTTCATATAATTCATCATCAAAATCAGGATTTTCAAAACACTCGTCATCAGAACATCCTCTCAAATAATTTGTTCTGTTTCTCCATGCATCATCATTCTTGCAATAATAATTCCAAGTTCCAGTTGAATCAACACCACATTCTTCATTTTTCAATATTGTAACATTGGAGCTTTCAAAACATTCTCCAATCAAACATCCTCTCAAATAATTTGTTTTGTTTTTCCAAACATCATTATCATAACAATAGTAAGTAAAATTGCCAGCACTATTTTCCCCACAATCTAATACAAGTTCTTCTTGAACAGAATCATTTGAAAAACAAGCATCATTTAAACATCCTTTATCAACAATATTTCTGCTTTTCCATTTATCATTATCCTTGCAGAAATTTGTATAATTTCCAAAGACATCTTCTCCACAATCTAATTTAAACTTTATAGATTCATTGCTTATGCAATAACTATCTGCTGTTCCTGCATTTATGCAGGTATAATTTATCCAAAAATCAAAAACATCTTCACTATCACAAAACAAATCATTTTTCCATCCATCTTCTCCACATTCACTGTCTTCAAAACAGTTTATATCTTTATGTTCACAAACACAACCAATACAGGTATCAATTGTATAATTATTATCATCATTACAATCAGAATCTATTTCACATTGTTCATCCTTATTAATTATTTTATCACCACAATATGGTTCAATATAGCCACATAAACTTGAATTTGGAATTAAAACAGGAGTGCAAGCAGAACATAAACAAGCATTTTCACCAGCAGTTCCACATTCAGAATATTCAGGATAATCATAAAGAGTTGTTTCATTGCAGTAATCAGCAGAACATGAGCAGTCACTATCTTCATCACAAACAGCTCCGCATTTTCCAACAACACATTTTTCTCCTCCAGAACCTTTACATTTACAATCAACACAATTATTAATTGGATATAATTTATGAGATGTTTTTGTGCAAATATCTCCACAATCTCCGCCTGTTTCACATTCAGCACCACATTCTTCAATACTGCATGAACTAGTAACATTTACAACACTCATTGTGCAAGAATCTTCTTCTTCATCACATATAGATTCAAATCCAGGGAATATTTCTAATGTGTATTCATTAGAATCAAAAGTGCAGTTAAAAATTTCTTCTAAATCAAATCCATTGCAGTTTATTGCATTTCCATCTACACATTCATTATTAATGCATTTTTCCTCTCCATCACAATATAATCCATTATCGCAATCATAATCAGTAACACAAGTTAGATTTTGATAAATGCAAGAACACTTATTGCAGCTATCTGTTGTATATTCATTTCCATCATCGCAATCACTATCTGCTTCACATTGTTCATAACTATCATCAATATTTCCATCACCACAATAACCATCTGTTAAAGTTATATTCATACATTGTTCAGAGCAATAAGTGCAGCTTCCATCATAAGAAGGAGTGCAAATTTTTCCATTATTAGCCCCTAAATCACACTCTTCATCATTATTTATTATTCCATCACCACATAATGGTTCTTTGCACTCTCCCTCTGAACATCCAAGGTCACAATCTTTTATTTTTTTGTTTTCCTCATCTTCTTTCACAAAACACTTATCACCTGAACACCCCTTATCATATACATCTCTCTTCCCCCATACTTCATCCCCAACACAATAATTTTCCCAATCACCATAAGAATCCTCTCCGCATTCTTCATCTTTTTGTGTTTCAACACTGGAACTTAAAAAACATCCTGCATTTAAGCATCCTCTGTCAAAAACACTTCTATTTTTGTAAACATCATTATCAAAACAATAATAATTCCAGGCACCAGTTTCATCTTCTCCACAATCATCAACTTTATCTTTTATTATAGTAGTATTTGAAAAACAAGCATTATCTGCGCAACCTCTTTCAATCTCGCTCTTGTTTCTATAAACATCATTATCTTCACAATAATTTTTGCCCCACCCGCAAAGCCAAGGATGTGTGCACCTAGAAGACTCTCCGCAATCTTCTTTTAATTTTATTGCAGTTGAATTATAGCATTTTCCATAAAGACACTTATAATCTATCCAGGTCCCAAATAAATCATTTTTATCACAAAAATCATTAACCCATCCATCTTCTCCACAATCAATTTCATTACGGCATTCTATTATTCTATTTTCACACTTGCAATTAATACATTTATCATCTGTATTGACATTTCCATCATTACAATCATTATCTTCCTCGCATATTTCATCTCCTGTTATTTCTCCATCACCGCATATAGGCCCCTTTCCGCAAAAATAGACATATTTATCTCCTGTGCATTTTTCTCTTAAATCCATTGTTCCATTTGTTCCTTTCAATGAAAAAGGATTAGGTTTATTCCCCCCAAAAACATAAACTGCTATACCATCAGCATTAATTCCAGTATCCCAATTAGCTTTGCAGCAAGTTCCAGTCATAGAAGTTCCTTTATCATCTTCACTTATTAGTTCCCATGCACAAGCTGAATTGCACTTAGTTCCACAATCTTCACAAGTATCACAATTATATCTTTCCTTGCATTCATTGCAGTCATCACTTTCACAGGTCCATTCTGATACAAGATAATCAAATCCATATCTTTTGCATAATTCTTCTGGATGTTCTTCCCAATCACAATTTGCAGAGCAATAAGGAGAGATAGATGATGAAGAGATGCTAGAGCTTGAGGATGAAGAAGAACTAGATGACGAATGTGAAGATGACGAAGAAGAACTGGAACTAGTTGATGAAGAAACTAAAACAACATCATTTAAATCCCCTTCTGTAATTGAATCACCAACAATAATATTT
The DNA here is from genome assembly GCA_041651235.1 of Candidatus Pacearchaeota archaeon. Classification (GTDB taxonomy): domain Archaea; phylum Nanobdellota; class Nanobdellia; order Pacearchaeales; family GW2011-AR1; genus ARS1285. Next base: position 23,585 of record JBAZJQ010000001.1, on the reverse strand, counting down.
TTTCCAACAATAGTTAATTCTTTTTCTGAATTATCTAAGCTAGAATAATAAATTAATATAAAAGAATTAATAACAATAAATAAGACTAGAACAACTATCAATAATAACCCCTTTCTACTCTTTTCAGATGCATTTATCATATTTTTTTGCATCACACTCTTTTTTCCCGATTCTTTTTAATAATGAATGTAATTTCTTTTTCTTTATATATGTATCTTACTACTTTCAACTAATGAAAATAATTTCACTATAAAAATTAACCCGCATATCTATCTCTTGTTAAAACAATCAACAAGTTATCTGTTTTTCTCTTATTTGTTTAATATTAACAAAATAATTATAAATAATTTATCCTCAACATCTTAATTTTATCATCTGCAAATCTTATGCTCTAATAGATTACAATAAAACAATTTTAATCATAAACATCTTTTCTATGCCCAATATCTAGAATTACTATAATTAATTTATCTTCTACTATTTTGTATAAAATTCTGTATTTATCCACTCTTAATCTCCATAACCCAAATAAATTACCTGAAAGTCTTTTTCCTAAATAAGGATTTTCTTTTAATTTATCTATCCTCTGCAAAAGATTTTCCTGTTCTCCTCTTTTTAGTTTTTTCAGAGAACTTAAAGCATCTCTGTCAAAATTAAGTTGATACATTTTATTTTATTCCTAATTCTTTTTTTACCTGCTCAATAGGAATACCATAATCTCCTTTATCAATTCTTTCCAATGCCTCTTTTATACTCTTCATTGTAATTGGATCAGACAAAACTTCTATAGTTGCAATCAGACTTTCTCTGTCCATATTTATAGGAGCAGAATTTTCAATTAATCTTTCGATTAAATCATTATAAGTTTCTCTATGATGGATTTTTATTTCATCTAATTTTTTCTTAAGACTTTCATTTACTTGTATAGTTGTAACCATAGTAATCTATAGCGCACTATAGATTATAAATCTTTCTATTGAGAAAACATTAGCCTTTTAAACCTAATTTTTATAATATAATTCCCATGGACAAAGCAGAAATTATTGAACAACTTGAAAAATTAGTTAATAATAGAGGAATAAATAATTTCGGAGAATTTAATAGAAGAACTCTTCCACAACACAGAGACTTACTTGAAAATAAAATATTTAGAGCTGTGATTAATTTATCTATTCCTCATATTAATGAAATAGGAGAAGAAATTGCAAAATATTATGAAACTGTTGCTGATTCTGATCAAGAGCATTTAACAGAAAAACAAATGACAGATATACTAACTAATTTAGGGAATATCACTCGTTATTTAAAAGATGAACAACCAATAACAAGATCAAGATATGGATATCTTAAACATAGGATTCATAAAAAACATTATGAAAGTCCTGATAACAGGCCAAGATAAATTATAAATAAAAATTATTTCTTTTATTCTTTTCCATCAGCTTCAATTCCTTTCTTTTTTCTCAAGCCATAAACACTAATAGCTAATACTAAAATTACTAAAACAACTATTGAAACAAACAAGTTGTTTTTTACATAATTTCCAGCACCAATTACAGCACCAGTAATTCCAGTCCTAGTAACAGCAGTTTCATTTCCACTTGAGTTTGTTTCTTCATTTTCTAATTTTTGAACTTCAATTTGTTCAGTTAAAGCTTTGATTTCAATATCTGCTTTGTTGCTTGCAATATTCTTTAATGTTATTGATAAATCATAAACATTATCTCCATCAACATCAACTTTTTTCATATTTCCAAGCATTAATTCAAATTTTTGAGGTTCACTTGAAACAGTTATATTAACTGATGTAGTAGTTAATGCATCAACTAATACCTGATGAGTTTCATTTTCAATTGTAACTTTAAACTTATCTCCTTTTTTAAGAGATTTAGTTGCTCCTGAACTAAATTGTTCTGAAGTCAAAGTGTAAGTCATACTAGAGCTTCCACCGCCTCCGCCACCACCGCCTCCACCACTAGATGCAGGAGCAGGAACAGCATTAATAACCAAATTTTTAGTTGTAGAGTTTATTTGCTTCCCATTATACATACATTGAATTTTCCAGTCATAACTTCCAACTGTCAATGATTTTACATAACTATTACTAAGAGCTAGTCCAGTGATATTAATAGCACTAGTTTCAGAATTAATAATAAAATCACATGCAGTTACTTTAGATAAAGTAATAGTGCTGTTAAATTCATAGTTGAATGTTATTTCCTGGTCTCCTGTAAAGGAAGCGCCATGAGCAGGACTTACTAATATAATATCTTTACTTTCAACAACTGGAGGAATAACAGGAGGTTCAGTATCATCTCCATTATCTCCAGTACCAATAATCAATGTTTGAATTGGAGATTCAAAAATATCTGCTCCATCTGTCTCTATTTCAGTGCATTGAACTTTCCATTGATAAGTTCCATCTGTTAATGTTTGATTATTAAAGTCGTATTGTTTTCTTGTTTGTAAAGAACTTGAGCCAACCTTTGAATCTACTGAATTTCCATTTATTATTAAATTACAAGTATGAAATCTATGACTTCCTATTTTAAATGCAAATGCTATATCTCCTGCATCTAATTGTGAATTATTAGCAGGACTTAATATTACAACAACAGCAGAATCAATAGTAGGTTGTTTAGGTTCTATTGCTTGATCAGAATAAGTACATGAATCTATTCCTGCATCATTACATGCATTTAAACTTGCAGGACAATAAACCCCATTATCTTTTAGTGTAACACACATAGGACATAAATCAACTCCACAATAATAATCTTCCATAGCAGAATTGCACTCTGAGAAAAGTGCTTTTTGTCCTTTAGTTAAGCATAACTGCTGTAATGTATCTGCAGCAACAAGACTAAGAGATAAACTTACTAATAATAATCCTATAATTAATGTAAATGCAATTCCTGTTTTTTTGTACACCATAACTACTCTCAAATAATTTCATTTATAAACAAATTTACAGTGTAATAACTATGATAATAAAACATATGTTGATTAGAGAACAACTAATCTACATAGGGATTAAATAAATTGCATTTAGTATTAAATGTAACAAACATGTCATTAATTTCTATATCCTCTCCAACTAAATTAATTGTATTAATCTCTTTATCAATATAGATAACAGCTTCTTCTTGTATTTTCTTGCTTCTGTTTACCTTATAATCCCCTTTAACTTTTATTGTAATAATTGAATCATTACTGTCTAATATTTCCACAACATTGAATTTGTAAGAAATTCTTGTTTTGCCTTTTTGAGCAGTTAAAGTTCCTTTTCCATTAACTGCATTTTTTAAATTAAAATTAAAGCTGATTTTACTATTATCTCCAAGATAATCTCCTTGTATGTAAACCTCTCCATTCTTTGCTCTTATGGAGCACCCATTAATATTAAGGTCCTGTTCACCAGAACCTCCGCCACTTTTGATCATTATGTTCTTTCCCTTATTTGAAAATTCATTTCCATTAATAACAACTTTTAGTGAAGTTTTGTAAGTTCCAAATGTATAATGTATTGTCCTCATTGTAAAATTATACATTAACTTCCCATCTGAAAATCCATATCCATATCCAAAATTATAGCTTAAATTATTATACTGCCCATATCCATAGCCATATCCATAACCAGGACTTTCTAACAAATCAATTTTAATATCTTTGCATCCTGAGATAATTGTTCCATTTGGGAGGAATTTACATGAGACTTTCTCAGGCCCAGATAATTCTAATAAGAGATAATCCATTGGAAGATTTTCATAATCATTAATATTAATTGAGCTGGTAAAATTTATTGTTTTTCCTTTAACAACTTCATTGTTTGGAATATTCAAGCTTATTGTAAATGCATCAGCAGGCCCAGATGCAAGCAAAATGCCCAATACAAAAAATGTCAGAATTACAGCGACGCTTTTTTCTTTTTTATTTACCATCTTTTTTCTTTTTTAATATTTTTCTCTTTCAAGATTATATTAATCTTCTAGTTATTTTATGCATAACTTATATATAAATATAGTTTACCGAAAATGAGTGGTAATTTTTTGATATATATTTTTTAAAAAAATTCAAAAAATTCAAAAAAACCATATTTGAGTATTTCAAAGGAGTAAAAATAAGGTACGTCAGTTAACACCTGCATATCTATAGTAAAGATTATATCTTTCTAATGATGAGAATCGTTATGAAAGACATAAAAAAAAGAGTTGTTGATGACAGAACAATACTTGATAAATTTGCAGAAGAGATATGCTCAATTATTGAAAAACATGCTAAATACATTGTATGTTCCGGATTTGTTGCAATTGCTCATGGGAGAACAAGAGGAACAGAAGATATTGATATGATAATAGAGAAGATATCTGAAAAGAAATTTATAGAAATGCATAATGATTTAGTTCAAAATAAATTTGCATGTATGCAGTCAGATAATCCCAAGGTAATTTATAATGAATATTTAATTAAAGGAAATAGTGTTAGATATGTAATAAATGAAAAAGGATATTTTCCTCCTGAAATGAAAATCAAGTTTCCTAAAGATGAACTTGATTTAGAGCAGTTAAAGGAAAGAACAAAACTTCCTTTAACACAGCTAAATATCTATTTTTCAAGTATAGAATCTAATATTGCATTTAAAGAAGAGTATCTTAAAACAGATAAAGATATTGAAGATGCAAAACACCTTAGAATAATTTATGAAGGACAGATAGATAACAATAAAATAAATGAAATTAAAAATAAAATAAAAAAATTTAGATATAAAAATGAGAGACAAAACACATATTGAGCAGGTTGAAAGATGGGCAAAATACTGTAGAGATAATCCCGATAAATGTAAAGCTGAATTAAAACCCTTTATTGACAGCCAGTTTATTATGGCTAGAAGATTTTATTCAGAGCTTCTAAAAACAGAAGAAGGAAGAGAAAAAATAAAATTATTAAGAAAAATAAATAAAAACATCTAAACAATAGATATTCAGCATAAAACTAATCTTATCTATATCTTATTAAGACAAAAGATTTGCAGATGAGATGATTAAGATGTTTAGGATATTATTTTTTAATTGATATGAAAAATATTTTGATGAACAGATAAAACATTGTTTAATAGATTTACATTATAAACAAAATCTAGGGAAAGTTGATGCGAACAATTTGCTCTTAACTAATATAAATAAAAATAATAAGAGAAAATTGTGATATAAGAAAACCGTTAGGTTGTCTTAGCCAATTATCTTCTTCTTATTAAAGCAACAACAACACTAAGAATTGCAATTCCTAAAATAAATACAATAACATAAAATACTCCTCTTCCAGCTCCATCTTCTCCAATAACAGCTCCTGTTATTCTGGAAAACAAGCTTTTTTTAGGAGTATTACCTACATTAATTGTTTCATCATTATTATCCAAACTATCTTCTAAATTATTAAATGTTAAAGTAGTCTCTGTATTTTTAGTATCTGGCTTAACAGCAGAATGATTAACTGTATTTCCTGAACTTGAATGAGAATCACTTTTTTTTGCAGTTATTGTAATATCATTTCCGTTCTTAACAAATTCTTTTCCATCAACAGAAACAATAAATGAAGTTGCATAATCTCCAACAGCATGATCTTGAGTATGAACAGTTATTTCATAAGTTAATACTTGTTCTGTATATCCATAACCATAGCCAAAATTATATCCATATCCATTATAATAACCATAGCCATATCCATAACCCTCTCCTATTGAAGGTTCTGCTATTTTCTTTATATTAATATTATGACATGTATCTGAATCTAATTTCTCTCCAGTTATATCAAAAGAACATGAAATTTCTTCAGGCCCATTTAACTTAAGTGTAAGTGAGTCAATTGGAAGATTTTCATAATCATTAATATTAACAGAAGTTGTAAATATAATTTTATCTCCACTTTCAACACTATCAACATCAGAACTTAAGCTTAATTCAAAAGCATTTGCAGGTCCTGAAATTAAAAGCAAACCAAGTATAATTCCAGTTATAGCAATTGAGAAAATCTTACTTATATTTTTTCTGTTATTTTTAATAATCTTTTCCATTATACACAAACCTCTTCATCACCTAAATTATTAGAATCACCAGCTTATGCTATTATATATAAAAAACCAATATAAAACCCCTTTATAAAGATTATTGTTACCCAAAAGTAATAGAATCTTGGAATAAGTTAAACAGGTGCCTACAAAATCAAGAGGTGTAGTCACCCGGGTGACTACAATTAAATACACCTAAATTTTTTGTCTACATTTCTGTAATTTCCCTCCAGTTACCCCGTCTAATTTTTTGAAAACAGAAAGTTTTATAATCTTTGATTTACTAAATAATATTACCTAAAATGGCAGAAGAATTAAGTTGTAATGTATCAATTCTCACTGAAGAGATGGATAATCATATAGTCTACTTAGCAAGATGCGAAGAGCTTAAAATGAGTGATTTTGGAGATACTCCTGAAGAAGCAATAAAGAATTTAAGAACAGGAATGAAAATGCTTATCGAAGCAGATCCATCTAAGAAAAAAGCACTTTTAAAGGATAAACCCTTAATGACAACAAGAATTTTCCTTTAGATTAATAATATTTAAAAAATTCTTCTCTTGATATTTCTGCTTGATGATTTAAGATATCTGTAAGTGTTCCAACTGGAATTTCTTTTTTATGAATAGGAATAACAAAAGTTTTTTCTTTTCCATTTATGATGCCAGTAATAACTACATGAGTTCCGCTCTGGTTTTTTATTTGCATACCCATTTTGAGAAAAGCGTTTAAGACTCTTTTAGAATTAATATTTCTTAATTTCATTTTTCCTTTTTATTAATGTTTATTATAACTTATTAAGATAATCTTGAGAGATTTATAAATAATTGTAATTAAATTATATAATCCATAGCATATCTTTGTAATTCCTTTCAAGTTACAAAAAGCATAAGCTTTATAATACTTCAAAACCCATATCTTTTTATGATAAAAAACCCTAAAACTAATGATTTTGATATATCTAAAATGAAAATCATAGCAGTTATTCCAGCACATAATGAAGAGAAATACATAAAAGATGTTATCACCCAAACAAAAAAGTATGTTAATCAAGTCATAGTTGTTGATGATGCTTCTAAAGATAACACAAGTCAGCTTGCAAAGCAAGCTGGTGCAATTGTTTTAAGACATGTTGTAAATCTAAAAAAAGGTTCAGCATTAAAAACAGGATGTGAAGGAGCCATAATGTTAGGTGCAGATGCAATTATTCTTCTTGATGCAGATGGGCAACATGATCCAAATGAGATACCCATGATTATAGAAAAATTAAACAAATATGAGTTAGTAATTGGTGCAAGAGAATTTGATAAAACAATGCCAATTCAAGCAAAAGCAGGAAATATTTTTCTTTCTAAACTAGCAAATTTTTTATTTGGAAGCAAGGTTTCAGATACTCAAACAGGATATAGAGCATTTAGAACAAGTATTTACCCTAAAATAGTTTGGAACTCTTCTGATTATGGTGTTGAAACAGAAATGCTAAAAAATATTAAGAAGCATAACCTTGCTCATACAGAAGTAAAAGTTAAAACAATTTATAATGATAATTATAAGGGGACTACTCCATTAGATGGGATAAAAATTGCACTAAATATGTTGCAATGGAGGATTAAACAATAAAAATGTTACAAGGATTTGAAATACTAGCAATTTTATTTTTGCTTTTTATGATATATTTGACTTTTATCTCATATAAAAGAAATCATCTTTCAAAACTATCTGCAATATTCTGGTTTATTATATGGATTGCAGGAATGATTGGAATTTATTTTAATAAAAATCTAAACACCCTTTTAGCAGATTTAGAAATCCTAAGAATTTTTGATTTATATACAATTATTGGATTCATGTTTTTCTTATTCATGATATTCTATTTATTCAGAGTTGTTAAAGAAAACGAAAAAAGAATAAGCGAACTCACAAGAGTTCTCGCATTAAAATCCCTAAAAAGAGATAATGAAAAATGAAGATATTAATTTTCGCAGGATATTTCTATCCTCATACAGGGGGATTAGAGTCCTATGTTTTAAAGATTTCACAAAAATTAATAAAAGCGGGAAATGAAATAACAATTGCTTGCCCAAATACTGAAAATTATAAAGAATCTGAAACATTAGAGAAAATAAATATTATAAGATTTAAAGCAATAGATTTAATGAAAGTTTATCCTATAATCTATTACAAAAATAAAATTTTGAGTATATTATCCAAAGAAAAATTCGATTTAATTATTACTAACACGAGATTTTTCCATACATCATTAATAGGAATGAAATTTGCTAAAAAAAATAAAATTCCTTGGATACATATAGAACATGGAACAAGTTTTGTTCAAACAAATAATCCTATTGTTTGGTTAGGTTCAAGATTATATGATTTTACTTTTGGCAAAAAAGTATTGAAAAATGCAGATAAAGTTATTTGTATTTCAAAGGATTCTAAAAGATTTGTTCAGAGTTTGGTTAATAGAGATGTGGAAGTTGTATATAATGGAATCGAACTTTCAAATATTCCAAAATACACTCCAAAAAAACAAATAAAAAATATAATTTTTGTTGGAAGATTAATTTATGCAAAAGGAGTTCAGGATTTAATTAATGCTTTTGCACAATTAGAAAATAAAGATTTAAAATTAACAATTGTGGGAGATGGCCCATATAAAAAAGATTTAGAAGAATTAACAAAAAAACTAAATCTAAACAATAGAATAATTTTCACAGGAGAAAAAAATAAAAAAGAAGTTTTAGATTTATTATCTAAATCAGATTTATTCATTAATCCTTCTTATTCAGAAGGATTACCAACATCAGTTTTAGAAGCAGGAGCAGTTGGTTTGCCTGTAATTGCAACAGATGTTGGAGGAACAAATGAAGTTATTATAAACAATATCACAGGAATTTTAATAAACCAAAAAGATCCCAAAGAAATCAAAGAAGCAATTGAATTTTATATTAATCATCCAAAAGAAAAAACTAAATATTCAATAGCTCTAAATAAATTAATCAAATCCCAATTTGATTGGAATAAAATAATACAACAATGGAAAACAATTCTAAAGAAATAATAACCAAAAGATATATGTATTTAATATTAGCTTCTTACATATTCCTCGGATTTATTTTTTCAAGGTTATATGATTCTCCTAGCATAATTAAAAGCATTTTTGGCCTAAGTCTTTTTTTGATATTACCTCTTGAAACCGGAACATTTATCTTATTTTTATTAAGAAGGTTATTTAATTTGGATATTTTTGACCAAATCGATTTTGTTATTAGGAATTTTTTTAAATGGGTCTTTGGAATTTTTGTATTATTTATAATAGCTTTAATATTATATTTTCTCCACATTTTTAATATCGGAGTAATGTCCATTATATTATTCTCATTTTGTATAGCTAATATTATTTTATCAGAAAAAAAATATATTCGAATTGCACCACAGCAATTTAAAATTATAATTTTAATATCTATATTGAGTTTAATTTTTTCTATTTATTTTGTAAGTTATACTCCATTTCCATTAGGGCCTTCTTGGGATCATTTTGTTTATGGAACTATTGCTGAGAGGATGATCGAGTTTAATGAATTTCATCTTTTTACAGAGGATTATTCTCCAACTATGTATTTAAGGGGATTTAGCTTACCAATATTTCATTTAAATTTATCAATTTCCAGTTTTATTTCAAATAGTTATGCAATAAATATTTTCTGGCCAGGAGTTTTTATGCTATCACTTATATATTCTCTAAGTATTTTTAGATTTATTAAATATTTTTTAAGAAGTAATATCGCGGCGATAATTGGAGTTATTATTGGGCTTTGGGCTTTGGAGTTTTCGCATGTTAATGGATTGTCTTCATTAGTCAGTTCTTCATTATTAATGCTAATATTTCCATCTTTTATAATTTGGGTAGACAAACTAACAAAAAATCAAGAAAATAAAAAATCCCTCATCGTATTAATCTTTTTTTCACTTTTGTTATTAATTTATTCATAGGTTTGAATCTATAGTAGTATTGGGCATATCACTTTATTATGCTCTTTTGTCATTTGGTTTTAAAAAAATAAAATCTTTTAATAGATTATTTTTTGTATACTCTATCTTTTTACTGATAATTTTAATTTCTATTTATTTTTTTGATATAAATCTTAATTTATCTTTATTTCAAGATTTGAATTTTAATAAGGAATATAAAATAAGTCTATTAAATAGTTGGTATGGTATATTCTTAACATTAGCTCTAATAAGTTCATTTTTTGTATTATTAACAAAAGATCGCAAGAACCAAAAACTATTAATTTTATTAAACATATTTATCATTTTATTAATAACTCTCCTTTTAAACATCTCCGCAAGTATAAGGATATCGGTATATCTTCACTTATTTATAGCTCTGTTTGTAGGTTATTTTGTATCAAGGATTATTTTAATTTCAAATAAAAAGAATATACAATTATTTTTATTGGCTCTATTTTTGATAGTTATTCTAATCGCTCTCCCATTATCTTCTCAGAAGTCATTTAAAAATTATTATCCCAATGAAGTATTGCACGGAACAGTATCTTCATTTTATTATTACGAATTTGAAATGGGTGAATTTATTAAAAAGAATGCAAATTCAAATTCAATCATAGTTTCAGACCCGGGAGAACAATTAATACTTTCAGGTATCTCTGGGATATTCTCATTTGGGGGGAATATGCTACCTAAGGAATATATGTTTGATATAAAAAATATAATCTTAAATAAAAATGATTCTGAGAGTTATTCGAGTTTATGTAATCTTTTTGAAGATAAAGAAGATATATTTTTAGTTATTTCTGGGAGATCTATACAATGGGCAAAAGATACAAAAAGAGAAATACCTATTTATCAGCCCGTATATCTGGAAGACACAGAAATTATACAAGAATTCAAGGAATCAAAATATTTTGATTTAGTTCATTCAATTAATAATCAAATTTATCTTTTCAAATTAAAAAGTTGTTAATTTGCTGATATTATCATTTACAATATTCTTAATCAGGGAATATACCCAAGGAATATGAGCAAATATACCATAAAATATCAAAATCAATCCGAATATGGGGATATTGTAGAAAAACATAGACTTGTAAACTAAATTAATAATTGAAAGTAAAAATATAATCACAAGGATTGTTGCTAGTCCAAATATTTTTAATCCTAAGTTCAGCACTTTATTTTTTTGTTCTGTTTCTTTAGAGATATTTTTAATATTTTTTTCAAAATAGAGAGAATTTTTATTTTCTGTAACTGCAAAACTCCATAAAAAAGCTAACATAGCAGATATAGAGAAAAATAAATAAGATATATTTTCTGAGATTAAATATGAATTAATTCCTAAAGATAAAAACATTACAGGAATTATGATTGAATGACTCATCTTTTCTAAATACGCCCCTAGAATACTTTTCTTTTTATAGTATCTCGCTAATTCACCATCTACAGAATCTAAAATAGAAAAGATATGAAAAAATAATGCTCCAAATAAAACTAACCATTTTAATGAAGTTGCTAAAAAAACCGAACCAATAATAAAAAATATGAAACCAAGATAGGTAATTTGATTAGCGGAGATTTTTAATTTTATAAAAAAATATGTGAGATATATCGAAAATTTTCTTACAAAATACTTTGAATACCAAGATTCATCTCCTCTATTTAATACCTTTTCGGGTTGACATATCTTTCTTAATTCTTCAATTGTTTCCATTTTTCATTTTTCCCCATATTTTTTTAGCTATTTCAATATCTTCAGGAGTTGTTATTTTAATAAGGTTATTATCTCCTTCTACAATTCTAATATCTTTACTTAATCTATGAATAAGTATGCAATCATCACTTGCATTAATTATATTATTTTTTTTAGCAATTAAATGTGCATTTAAAATTTCATTATAATGGAATCCCTGTGGAGATTGCCCCTCATATAAATCTTTTTTTCCTAAGAATTCTTTAATAATCTCATTATCTGATTTTATAATTGTGCTTTTTATAGGAATAACAGGATTTACAGCAATTGAATTTTTTAATGAATCTATGATTCTATTTATTAAATCTTGACTTAAAAAAGGTCTTGCTGAGTCATGTATTAAAACATAATCTGGATTTACATCTTTTAGAGCTTGTAATCCATTGAAAGCAGATTCTTGTCTTGTTTCTCCCCCAAGAACTATTTTTTTGAGTTTGCTTATTTTAAACTTCTTTAATATATTCTCTAAATTTTCCTTTAAATCTTTATTTATTACTATTATTATTCCATTGATATTTTTATTCTTTTCAAATTCTTCAAGCGAATAAAGTATAATTGGTTTTCCAGAGATTTCTAAAAATTGTTTTGGGGTATGAGAATTCATTCTCTTACCAATTCCACCAGCTAAGATGATAGCATATATTTTCATAAAAATCCAAATATTTTAGGGATTAAAAATCTATCCTTTCCTCTTCCTATCCCAATAAGGACTCTTGCACTTAGGACAGATAATTGGCTTTTCTTTTTTCTTTGTTCTCGGCACCCACTCATGCTTACATCTCTCACACTTATACCCTTTAACTTTGATTGTGATTGTTCCCATTATAATTATAAGAATTTGATATTTATAAAACTACTTTTATAGGTTATACTTTATTACCTAAATATTTAAATACTCACTTACTTATATAGGTTATACTTAAATAAGTAATAAGAGATAAAAATGCCCAAAATAATAAGAATAAAATTCTGTGCAAGATGTGGAAAACAAATTAATGAAAATGATTTTAATGAAAAATGGGCAATGATAATTGACAAAAAAGGACAGAAAATAACAAGATTTACCTGTTTTCATCTCCAATGCTGGAAAGATTTTTTAGAGCTGAATTTGGAGATGCTGAGAGAGGGGATGAGGTAGTGAATTTTGAGTAAGTAGGATTAATCATTATTCTAATTAGAGAGACTATTCCAATTATAATTCCCCAGATAAAACCAGACAAGATTGTTTTATCATTTAAAGAAATTATTTGAGCAAGGATAATATCAAAGATTATCATAATCACAATTAGGAAAAAAGTTGCAGAAGCAATTTTTTTTGGTTGAGAGGGGATTATTTTTCTATTTTTAAAAAACCAAACAGACATAACAAAAAATAAAGAAGTTATCCCTATTTGCTCCTTTAAGAATAATCCTTGATTAGAGATTAGAGACAGGATGACTAAAGATAAATGAAAGAATAATAAAGAATATATTCCAAATGCCACTTCAAAATATCTTTTTCTTAAAGATTCTTTTTCTAAATTATTCCACTTTGATTTAATAAACCCATCCCGATAATTCCATATTTTTTCAAACAAATAGCCCCCATAACGCAAGATCATACCCCCAAAAATAAGTATTTGCAATAAAATAATTAAATCTTTTTGTTTCCCTAAATTGTTAAATAGAGAAAAGATTAATAATAAAAAGGGCAAGCCCAATGAAAAAAAAGGAAACCAATCTTTATTTTGATAAGAATAGCCAAATAAACTTATCAAGAATGCAGATAAAAAATAAGCAAAAAATAAGGGATTCCAATTTTTTAATAAAAAAAGAAAACCTACAATTGATAAGGAAATAATTATCCATTTAAAAGGATCTTTTATTTCATTCTTAAATAAAATCCCTGCTCCTTTAACCATTAAGATAAATAGAATTGACTAATTAAATATTTATTGTTTTGAATATTTTCCCATTAGATTATTATTAAATTTTATTTGAAAAATTGATTAATTTTACTCATATCGATAAAAATCCTTTCTGAATGCAATAAAATATTTATTTTCTTTTAATATGTGGGAGATTATCATTGATAGTCCAAATAAAATAGTCCCTGCAATAATCCATCCAATCATATTCACAGTGTTAAGACCAGGGATAAAATGAGTTGCAAGATAAAACATTATTAATTGAACTATTATTATTCCGATAAAATTGAATATAATCCGTAATTTTCCTTTGTTCACAGGAGAGGCCCCAGAAATTATTAAAAAATTATATATAAAAGAACTAAAAACCGCAATTTTTAAATTTGTGAATGGGTAAATAACCCAAAAAAGAATTATAAAAGGTATGAATATAATCAAAAACGTTCTTAGTAAAAATTTTCCTAGTTTAATTGCTCTTTTCCTAGATAATGGGGGGATCTCATCTTCTTCAAATTTCCATGAAAAAGAAAATAGTATGAATACAGTGAGTAAAATAAATAAATATAATAAATTATCCCAAATATCATTAAATTTATATGGGAATAATATAAAATAAGCTGCAAAAGTAGTTATAATAAATCCCATAAATCTTCCTAGAAGTTTCATAAATCTAAATTTCATAAAATCAAAAAAATCTTTTTTTGAATATCCTTTAATCATAATAAAAAATAGAAATAGGATAGGAACAACAAGGAAAATAAGATTTGAAGGATTGTTTTTAATAAACGATAGGGGATCATTCATTCCAGATTCTTGAAAACAATTAATAAGAAATAATACTCCCATAAACAAAAACAAGAAAATAACCAAAGAATAATCTTTGTAAAGTTGTTTATTTACCATTTTCTCCCCTCAGCGAAGCCATCCAATAACTCGCACATAATTGGATGACAGCAATAAATATCATTGCAACAGACATCCATTGCAAAATGGGAACAGCACCGAGATAAGCACTTCCATATAATAAAGAAATAAATATGCCTGGAACTAGCCAGAATATTAATGCAATTCCAACACTTGCAACTATTGTTAAAAATAATGTTTTCTTGAAAATACTTCTTTTTCTTTTTATGTTATCTGAACCTGCAACTTCTGAAAACATAACTAAAGAAATCCCTGTTGTAACAAAAATAGAAACTCTTGAAAGAGTTAAAGCAGCATTCCACAATCCAGTAAATTCAGAACTAAAAAAATGCTTAATAAAAATTGTAGGAGCATTTATTATAAGCTGTATAATTAAATTAACAAAAAATACAAGTATAACAAATCTGTAAAATCCATTTATTTCAAATTTCTGTTTTTTCTTTGTTTCTTTAATTAAAGGAAATATAGCAAGAAAAGCAATAAAATAAGCTAATCCATAAGCTAAAACAGCTCCATTTACTTTTAATCCTAAAAATAATAAACCAATAACTAAAACTAATCTTGAGCTTGATTCTATTATTGCATTTAATGAATAAGCTTTGTATTTTTTCATTCCCTGCAAAACTCCTCTGTTAATTGGAGATATTAATGCAAAAATCAAACTAACTCCCATTACCATAACAGAAACATTAGAGCTTATATTCAAATAATTAGCAATAGCAGAAGATAGCATAACAATAAACAATAAAACAATTGCTCCAAATAATAGCATTCTGTCCTGCATCATTCTCCTTAAAAATCCTATTTTCCCATATTCTTTTTTTTCATTTAATTTAGCACTATATTTTACAACTCCACTTCCAAAAGCAGAAGAAGGCAAACTTAGAATTGTCATTAAAGCAATCAAAGCCCCGAAAATACCATAATCAGCTGGCCCCAAGCTTCTTCCAACATAAATATGAAAGATATATGCTAATGCATTAGAAATTATTATTCCTGCAACAATAATTGAGCTGTTTTTTAAAATACTCATAAAATATATATTAAAAAGAGATTTTTAAAGGTAACTTTAAGTTATTTATTTTCAACCCCAATATCTATGTTTTCTTTTCTAAACCAAATAGATTTAATTTTATCTATGCTCAATATAATTAAGGTTCCATCAAAAGCGAATTTTAACCAAACAGGATTTTTTGAAAAGACTAATAATATATAAACTAAAATATTCAATATAAGTCCAACAATTATAAACCTCTGTCTTTTAGAAAATTTTGGTTTACTATGCTTTTTAATAATCTCTTTCATCTGCGATTTGGGTTAGGGCTTGTCTTACACTTATAATAGCAAATGAAAGATATAAAGAGGCCCCCATATATCCCATAACTCCTCCTTTATTATAATTTATAACTGAAAAAAGAAAGTAAATTGCTCCGAAAATTGCTAAAAAGTATATATCTTTTCTTCTATTAACCACAATTCTCCATAAGAGAGTCGATACTATCATTATTATAAAAAAGCCCAGAATTGCTCCTTGTATTAAATCAGGAGAGATATATCCGGCTCCACCAAATAATAAAAGACCCGAAAATAATGCACCAGCATAATCTTTATAAAATTCCATTTTACCTCTTTTATTTCTACTTTTATAACTATTGGGGTATTTAAAAATATATTCATTAATATTTATTTTTGTTAATATTCCTCAACCCCTGTTTTTTCACCTATACTCAGTAATCACAAACTTTAAAACCTAATAAATACCCTTAAAAACAGATATCCCTCTCTTTAAAATGGCAAATAATGAAGCTGAAAAAGCAATAGAAACAATAATTAAAAAAGCTGAAAAAGAAAAAGCTTATATAAAAAAACACTGGATAATCCTATCTTCAGTTATACTAGTTATATTAATTTTAGGTATAATTTATTTATTTGCTCAGCCAGCAAAACAAGCTTCATTTAAACCACTTGATGTAACTATTAACAACAAAACAGCTTTTAGTTCAACTATTTTATATGAAAAAGCTTCTTTACTTGCTTTAACAGGATGGGAAAGCAAAATAACCTATAATAACAAAGAAGACAGGATTTTTGGAAAAGAAGATTATAAAAAAGTTATATTTGATGAAAAAGGAAATGCTTATACATATATTTCTTTAGATAATGAAATAAAAATAGAGCCTCTGACAACAAATCCAAATACAGTAACAAAAGTAGGATGGTTTACAAAACCAGAGCAAATAACAATTAAAGAAGATAAATCCTGGCTTGAAAAAACAGAAGTAGTAACTCTAACTTCAGATTCAGATGTAACAAATGCAGTTTATACATATAACTTCTACAAAAACAAACCTTATTTTAAAGTTCAGTTTTCAGCAGATGCAGAAAACCCAGAAAAACTAGGAAAATTTGCATATGGCTTAGTTCTAAAAGATTATGACATTTATCTTCCAAACAGAACTATTTTATTAAATGACAATAAAATAACTGACTTAAACACTCCAATAGAACTTGCAATATATCAAGATGATAAAAGATTTATTAATGTTTCAGATAAATTGCAAGAAGAAATATCTCAGGATACTAATACAGAAAAAAATGCAGTTAAAAGAACAGGTTCAATTTACAAAACAGAATCTGAATATGAAATTTTTTATAACCCAAATACTCAAAACACAATAATAATCTATTCTCCTAATGTAGATTATTTTGAAAACTCATTTTTATGGCAGGTTTTCAGAGTTTATACTTCTGGAGAAAATGGACAATATCCTCCATTGTATTTTATAGTAATTCCTAATTCAGATTTAACTTACAATGAACAAGCTCAGGACTGGACAATTGTTGCAAAAGAATCAATTAATGCAAAAGATTATATTAATAAAATGATAAATGAAATAAAATGAGACTCCACTTAACACCTAAAGAAGAATACATACTAGAGCATCTTAGGCATATTTTTTCTTATGTATTTCAAACCCTGTTAATATTATTTTTAGTAACTTTGCTGACAAGAGAGTTTTACCCAGATTTTATTGATTCTTTAATTAATATTAACTGGTTTATGCTTGCAGTTATTATTATTGGAGCAATAAGTATTTTGTTTCCTCCAAAACAAAGAGAATTTAGTTTTGACTTACAAAGAAACCCAACAAAAAAAGACTTATATTTAATAATATTTTTAGGAATTTTAGGAGCAGTTATAATTTTCCTAAAATTAAAAACACTTGGTTGGATATCTTATTTAATTTCAATGTTAGGAGGAATAATAATAATTCTTTTAAGCTGGCTGATATTAACTGAGAAAGAGGAGAATTAATTATCCTTTTTCTAAATGTGGTGAGACAAATATCCAATATAGTATTAAGACAATGACCAATAAATAAGGAGAAGATTCTAAAAATTGAGCAATTGATACTTCTGTAGGGATTATTAAAAAAACTAATTTTTCTATGCAGACAGAAACATCATAATCTTTGTCCTGAAAATTTTGACAATATTTAGTCCATACAAATAAAAATTGAATCATTATTACAATCATAATTATTCCAGCTACTACTTTTCCTATCCCATCTAGTGTTTCTTTTAAACTCATTTTGTCTCCCACACATTCTCATGCACTTCTATTAATACATTTGAATTACTACAATCCCCATAAACAACACCAATATTGTTTTCTTTTAAGAAATTAATATCAGAACAATTATTTTTAAAGAAATCAGAAATTTCTTTATTTCTTGCTTCATAAAATTCATTTGGACCTTGCACAATTCTTGAATAAACTTGTCTTTCTGCAATTGGTGTAACTGCATTAGCTATCCAAGGATCAGCAAGAACTATAGCATTTTTATCTGTGTTTTCTCTTATCCAAACTAAATCATTATATTGTTCTTCACTAATAATATGATAAATTCTATTATTAGATTCTAATTTTGCAGGCAAGCTAAATATTAACACAATTGCAAGCAAAACAATTCCAATACCTATCTGAATTTTCTTGTTTTTGCTTAACTTAATTAATTCATCAAAACCAACACCAAAAGCAACAGCAAAAATCAAAAATAAATACATTAAAGCTCTTCTATATGGAATAAATATTTCTAATTTATAATGATAAAATAATAAAATAAAAGCAAGTAAAGCAACACTATAAACACTAACTGCATATTTCTTTTCAACTAATGAAAAATAAATCCCTATAATAGCAATTGCAGTTATTATTAATCCAAGCTCTCTTGGAACAAAAAGAGCAGAAGAAATAACACTAAAACTAAGATTATTAATAGCACTAGCTCCTTGTCTTGCAAAAATATCAAAATAAAAAGGTATAGCAATTAATCCAGCAATTAACTGATATTTAATATTTTTAATCCAGCTTTTCTTTATTATCCAACTTAAATTAATTAAAAGAATAAATGCCATTGCACTTGGAGGATGGATAATTAATATTGCAGATAAAACAGGAATTATTGCTTTAGAATTTAATTCAACTAAATATAATCCTATAACAATCAAAAACATTCCAATTGCCATTGGAACAAAAAACACAGGCCCTAATATCATAACAGAACTTTGTAATAAAGCAATAAAAAGAACAGCAAAAACACCTGCTCTTTCATTAAACATTTTTCTTGTTAAAATAAAAACTCCTAAACAAATAAGTATTGTTACAATGCTTGCAAAATAAACAAACATAAACACATAAGGAACTCCCAAAGCATTTAAAGTTGCCAAAATATAATGAAAACCAGCTTCTAAATTTGTATGCTCTCCTCCAAAATACAAACTAGCATCATTTGATAAATAATTAGAAAACTGAAAATGCACCCATTCATCAACATGCAAAGGCATTTTATAGCTTAAATGAGGAATAAAATTCAAAACAACAGCCAGCCCAATCAATAAAACTAATAAGATAATATCTAGCTTTTTCATAAAATCCCTAAATTAACAAGATTTAAATAGGTTTTTAAGATGTTTTTTATATACAAAATGACATTTGATATAGATGTAGGATTTGAAACAAGGCCAAAAACAGCAACCTTAGATTTATTTCTAAAAAAACAAGGATATGCTTTAGATAAAGAATCAACAAAAAAAGATTGTAGGGTTTATGATAATGTAGAAAACGATTTGCCTACTTTATTTTATTATCCTAATCAAAACCCAGATGAAAATCCAGAATGGAAAGAAGAAGGATATAATCTAGTATCTTTGTTAAATATTAATTTTAGTGATGAAATGGATGAAGCAGAAAGGATATCTAGATTAGTTAGAGATAAATTCAATGGAATTATATATGAGCCTAGTGCAGGCGAATTTCTTAGAAAAGGCGAGGGTTAAAATGAAAATACCCAAGAAAATATCTAGCTTTTTCATAAAATCCCTAAATTAACAAGATTTAAATAGCTTAGTTTTATGCCTAGCTTATGGATAAGGTTAATGACAAGTATATTAGAGCAAAATTTGGCAAGGATTTATCCCAAGAGAATATCGATAATATTAGAAATGCAATGCTAAAATATGGCGAGAACTATTGGTGGGAAAGCAAAAACCCTGTTGAAATAGCTATGTATCAAGTTTTTGAAGAAATTTTAATGACTGATTTTTCATTATTTCATAAAGGTTTAGAGAAACTAGTTGGAAGACCTGTTTGGACACATGAGCTTGGTTTGAATATAGAAGGAATAAGAGAAGAAGCAAGACTTGGGATAAACAGATTAAAAACAGGCATGGGTGTAAGTTATGAACAAAGAGATGAAGCAATAATAAGAAGTATTAAGATGCTTGAAGATTATTGTAATAAAACTGGTAAAAAATTCTTAAAACTAGAATTAAAATCACCTGAAAAACAAAAATTACCAGAAGAATCAGAAAGAGATGATAATGGAATTGACCAATCAGGTTATGATGGCTGGTTAAACCCAAAACTTTAAAATACTTCAATAACCATATTTTTATATGAAGCTCCCTAAATATTTTAATATAATTTCAATTATAATTATCATCTTATTCATAATCTCAGAAGCAATCTCCTTCTTCTCATCACTAACATCAATTGAATCATTGAGAATTGTGTTTGGAAGCATTTATGTGCTTTTTATTCCAGGATTTGTAATATCTTACATTTTCTTTGCTAAAGATAAAATAGACTGGATTGAAAGAATTGCATTAAGCTTTGCATTAAGCATAGCAATTGTTCCTCTTGCAGTTTTCTACCTAAATCTTATTGGAATTAAAATTAATTTATTAAACAGCTCTCTAACAATCCTTAGTATAATTATTATAGTTTTGATTATATTGAGATATAAAAAGAAAAGATTATAAACCAATTAATTTTGAGGTGATTGGTTAAAATGGCAAGAGAAAGAAGACCTAACCTCAACAGAGAAATGTTCTATGATCAATATATGAGAAATTTAGATAGATTCAGAAGTCCAAATCCCCACAATAGAATGAATCACTTGCCCGGTGTATTAAGAGAATCTAAAATATTTTACATAGATGATTTTGTGAAAGATAGTTTATTGAATAGAGATTATAATTTTATACTTAATAATCCAGAATTATCCAAACTTCCTTTTCCAAATATGTTCTTTGAATTTGAAACTGGATTAGAATATAGAACATTAGAAGGAAAAATTAATGATGATTTTTGTATTAATGCCTTTCTTTTTACTTCTTTAAGAAGAGATCTTTCAGCGAGAAGTGGTGCTTCGCACTTAACTCCAGAAGATTGGAATCGAGAAGGTTTTAGTGTTTACACTTTTGGTAACACGAGAGATGCTTTTGCTTCGGGCCCTCTCCATGAAGCACATTTTTTTTATGAACCAAAACTTATTCTTGTAAATGAAGCACAGGACCCTTTAGGTTCTAAACATCATTCAGAATATCACCAGCACTTACTATTGCTCCGGGGGGAGGAAGATGAAAGAATTCATCAATGGAATGATGATATACCCTTAGAGAATATAGAAACACTAGAAGATGAATATCTTAGTGCTATGAAAATGCCTAATCTAGCTATTAATATTTTAGATCACATAAGAGCAGAAAATGTTGTGATAACTCCTCAAACAAGAGTCATTAGAGGGAACAGCACTCATCCTCCAAGAGAACTCAGGCCTTATCATTTATTAGAAATAAAAAAAAGAGTTTACCCAAGACCAGAGGACCATCAAGAAAATCAATGGACAGTAAACTGCAGATTTTGGGTGATGGGGCATAACCATAGATATTATGTAGATAATCAGCCAGTAATTAAATGGATACAACCATACATAAAAGGCCCTGAAAATGCTCCCTGGAAAAATAACAGATATCTAATGTTATACAAGAATTTCAGAGATAGATTAAATAGAAGAGGAAATGAAGACATAGGAACTTCATTAGAAGAATAACTTCTGCAAATATTAATAAACTTCAAAGCATATTAATAATTATGTCACTTGATTTTGAAATAGGATTTGAAAAAAAACCAGAGGGAATAGAACTTGTTTTTGAAAAACAAGAATTTGTATATGTTCCAATGCCAAAATCATCTAAAAGAAAACACGATTATAATATTTACAAAAAGAAAGAAGAACCTATAATTTTATTTTATTATCCGGATTTTAAACAGAACTCAAGGGATTCTCCTGACTGGAGAGCAAATGGATATAATATCTGCTCTTTATTGCATATAAAATCTCAAAAAGATTCAGAAGATTTTGGATCTATTAGCAAAACTGATGCAGAAATGTTTGGCAGATTAATCGTAGATGCTTTTAATGGAATTTTCTATGATTATAGATTAGACCAATTCTTTAAAAAAGGAAAGGTGTAAAAACTAATTAATTTTAAATATCTCATTCCACTTATTTTTTTATGAAAAAGAGGAAACAATCTAATCTAATCCTAATAATTCTCTTAATCTTAATTATTATAATCTCTGTTTCAGCTTATTTTATATCTAAGTTTGATAAATATTCTGACCCAGATTATATTTATTTTGAAAATGATTATGTTGCAAGAGTAATTGATGGAGATACATTTGAATTATCAAATGGAGATATTGTGAGATTAATCTGCATAGATGCACCTGAACTTAATACAGATGCAGGAAAACAATCCCAAGAGTTCTTAGAATCTTTAATCTTATACAAAGAAATTGATCACGGATTTGTTTTAACAAGTGATGTTGATGACAAAGATGCTTATGGAAGATTACTAAGATATGCTTATATTGATGAAAATGGTGCAAATATTTTTGTAAACAAAGAAATGGTATATCAAGGCTATGCAGAAGTTTTCAGATATGGAAACAATACTAAACTATGTGATGAAATTGAAAGTTAATTTATAATCTCATAAACATTTTAATCATCTCATCTTCAAAGCTTATATCCTAATTTTTTGCCCCAATTCATATATCTATTAAACAAAAAATATCTTTTAAAGATTTAGATGTTATTCTGTATACTCTCTAAAATTAATGTTATTTTCAAGATGACTCTCTAAATATAATCCATTAAGTTTTTTTTCCATAATCCATATAGTAGTTTTAAGAGAAACAAGAGGATTAGGCGATTGTTCAATTTCTTCAAGCACAGTATTCATATTTTTAACAAATTTTCTAAGACCCAAACTCAATTCGCATGCACTTCTAAGTCTTTGAGTATCTCCCTCATTCTCACTAACCAAAGGTTGACATCCTCTTGCAAGATATTCAAGATGCGCCTTCAAGTCATAACCTAATTCTTCTGATACACTCATAACTATACTTAGAATTAAGTTTTTTAAAGATTATGGTTAAATAACAAGATCAAGAACCTGCTGAAAGATTAGTGAGTATAAAATTGGATAAAAAACATTATTTCAAGATTTTATTGTATAGAATTATGCAGCGTGTTCGTAATCTATCAAATCATCTAATTTTTCA